>JACQXB010000006.1 GCA_016208965.1 Nitrospirota bacterium | reverse complement strand
ATGTTAGCCTTACTTTTTTCAGAATTACTACTTGTATTAAGTGGCCAAACCTCAGAAGGTGAAATACTCATCGCCACTTCACAACACCCCTCATCAATTTTCCCATCACAATTATTATCCTTGTTGCAATCACATATCTCAAGAGCACCAGGATAAACTGTTGGGTCATTGTCATTACAATCATCCTTAGGTTTCTTACATGAGTCCAGAGTATAATGCCCGTCTCCATCTGAATCTGTGCTTAATCCTTCGTCTACCTGCCCATCGCAATTGTTATCCTTGTTGTCGCATATCTCAAGAGCGCCGGGATAAACCTTCGGGTCGTTATCATCACAATCATCAGCAGGCTCAGCACATGAGCCAATGGCATAATGACCATCTCCATCTGCATCCCTTCCACCAACTGTAATCATATCACTATCAGAACATTTAAAATCGTGAGAACCACTGCTGTAATACCTTACATTAACCCAGAAGCTTCCTTCATAGTTTCCTGTAAATGTTGCATTACAACCCGAAGGGCTGAGCCCTGGCGTTGCAGACCAGCTACAAGAACCACCAGATGGAGAAGCGTGGGCATACAGGTTTATAGTTTCACCAAGACAGAGATAATGAGGGCCTATAATCTCCACATCGCATAGTCCCCAGCCATAAAGCTTCTGAGGAGCTAATGAAAAAAAGATAAATAGAAAACTGAGAAAAAGTCCTTTTCTCATTTCAGGGTTGCCAATCTTTCCTTTGCCATGCTTTTTAAGGGTTCTGAGCTTACTGCCTCGTAAATGTCCTTCGCCTGCCCTATGTCACCCTTCTTCTCATAAGCCCTGCCAAGTTCATACAGAGCATAATCTTTATCCTTATGCTCTGGATATAGTTTCAGAAAATTCTCGAGCATCTTAATCGTCTCATCGTATCTTTCGTGTTCTTTATATATCTTGGATAGCCATAAATATGCCTGAGATTTTATAAAATTGACATTTTTATTAAGCTCTGTATCGCCTTGGAGATTATTAAAGTCTTTTAATGCCTCAATAGCTACCTGCTCAGCAATGTCATATCTTCCGAGTGGATGGGCAGTCCTCATTATCTCCAAATAAGCCTTGAGTGCATCATATGTCTCAGGGTTATCCTCAATAACCTTTTTTGCCTGAGTATAACCTGTGTTAAATGTAACCTCTGCCAATTTATCCATATTCTTGGATTTCAAATCTATGGCAAGGTTAAGCTGGCTGCGATAATCGGTTACGCCATTTAACCAATCTGCTACCTGTTTCATTATATCCTCTGACACCCTGCTGTCACCCATCGCAAGATAACAATCTACAAGTCTCTGATATGCCTTTTGAACATAAAATGTGTTCTCCGGATATCTTTCAATATAGATTGAATAATACTCTATGGCATCCTCATAATCCTTTGCCTTCTGTGCTTCTTCAGCAAGAATAAAAAGAGACTTCCTTGAAGAAGTTGTATCTGGATACCTTTGAACAATGTCTTCCATGATTTTAATAGCCTCGCCCCTATCTCCGTATTTAAAAAAGAGCATTGCATATTTATAAATATCTTCGTCATCAAAAACCTTAGCTGACAAAGAATTCAACTTATTAAGAAGTCCTTTTATTTGATTCTCATCTTTTTTCTCCTTGTAGTATTTCAGAAGGCGAGAATATGTCCTTAACATAGTATCAGCATAAACAAGAGAATAGGGCTCATCAATTATCCTCCATTGGAGCTTTAATGCCTCCTCATTTTCTCCATATTTAGAATAAATCTGTGAGAGTTTTTCAATATCTCTTAAGTCAAAGGACTTGTCCGGATAATTGTTCTTAAGAAAGGTTAGCAGTTCTTTTATATTCTGGGACTCTTTTCTGGTCTTGTAGATATTGAGAATATGGTCATAAGCCCTGAGCTTTGACTTCGTCTCATAAGGGTATCTTTCTAATACTTTGTTATAAAGGCTTAGAGCCTTCTCAAAATTGCCTGACTCTTCTGCCTTCTTAGCATTCTTAAAATAGTGCAAAAGTGCAAAGGCATCTGTTGAATAGATTGTAAAAATCAATAGAAAAATCACTGTTCTCTTAATCATTATTGCCCCCTAACTTCATGCTTATAATAGTCCTGGAGAAACTCTTTTAGCACATTGACACCTCTGTAATTCTCATTCTGAACCGCGCTGTTAAAGTTGATTCTACCTTCAATATCAGCGCTATCCGAGATAGTCCTTATGAATAGACATCTGATGCTATTCTGTTTGCAAACTTCAAATATAGCAGCAGCTCCCATATCCACAGCAAGGGCATTGAATTTCTTTTTTAACCATTCCCTTTTTTCTTCTGATGCAATAAATTGATCACCGCTGACAATAATGCCATAGGAGTAACTTTTTGATGTTGCCCACTTTTCAGGAGTTATCTCTTTTGGTTCTCCTATCTCCGGTGACCTTCCCCATATAAATCCATATGGCTTAATAGTTCCGAAGTCATGCTGAATGGCATTTATTGAAATAAACACATCACCTATTTTCAGGGTTTCATTAACTGCACCAGCAAATCCGATAGATGTAATCATATCTACATTAAAGTGGCTTACCAGAAGCTGCGCCGTGATAGTATTGTTCACCTTTCCCATAGGAGATCTAACGAGAACAATCTTTACACCATCTAATAGACCTTTATAAAATACCCTCTCTGCCCTGTAAACCTTATCCTCAACTTTCATATCTTTTAGAATCTGTTCCATCTCGTCTTTAAGTGTGCAGATTATACCCACATCAGCATGGGCAAGCCCGTTCAATAACAAGACAAATACTACTATTCTTAAACAGGCCATGAGATTTGCCTGAAGCCATCAAGAAGTCTATATCCCTTTTCATTGTTTAACATCTTTACAAAATTTATGTGGCCTAAAAAGGTGCTTTTAAACTCATTCAGGCTTGATGCCCCCCATTTTTTCATCTCCTCTCTTAAGTCACCATTTACACAATTATGAACAACTGCCCTGAGCCTCTTGTATTCCTTTTGTTCTATGTTTACCTTTCGGTTTACAACAACCCCTGTAACCTTCTGCTGGCCTCCCTTCCTTGCAATAACTACTTTTTCTTCATTCACCTCAAAGCCTTCATCCTGGATAATCTTTTTAAAGAATGGTATGGATCTGGCAAAGGTCTTATCTTTTGAAGAAAATGCAAGGTCATCGGCATATCTTGAATATACAAAATCTATCTTCTTACTGAGATTTGCAAACCTTCTGTCGAGCCTCGTAGCCACAATATTTGCTAAATATGGGCTTGTAGGAGCACCCATTGGAAGCCGCCCTTTATAAGTGGAAAGCCCTGTCAATGTCTCTGCCACACCATCAGGATAGCCGAGATTCACATAAATGCCTTTTATCCTCTGATTGGTAATGGATGGGAAAAAGTCTTTTATGTCTATCTTTATAACAACCTCTTGCCCCGTGTGTTTTTCAGCATTTGTAGTTACCGATCTTCCAATCCTGAAGCCATTTGCAGATGGATGAAGTGAAACCCTTTCAAGGATATCCTTGAGTATCTTCCTTTGAATCGTCTTTAAATGGTCTGTCGGCGCAGATATGAGCCTCTTTCCGCCATTGCTTTTAGGGATATAAAAATTATGATAGGACTTCTCTTTGTATTTAATGAGTTGTTTAAGTCGAACATCTTCTACTTCGAGAAAATTCGCAAGATGAGTGATGTTGAATATAAACGGCAAACCTCTTTTACGCATCATCTCTGCGTAGGAGACTAAGAAGGAAAGACTCCTTTTATCGAGGTGAGGATTTTTATCTATAAAGTCCTTTATTGTGGGTTTGTTTGTTGAAATGGCAGGATTTTTGTCATAAAACTTAACTTCTTTACCATACCTTTGGCATAGACGGGCATAGGCAGTAATAATGTCTATTAAATCAGGGGCTACTTTTGCCTTCTCGTTAAGCTCAATTAGATTAGAAATAAATTGTTCATCAGAACATTTCATAAATTAAGGGAAGGGCATCCCTTTTACATAAAACTCCTTGGCATAGGCCGTAAGGCCTATGCCTGCAAGCGGAAGTTGCGTGGATAGCGTAACACCATCCCGGCATATTGCCATCTAAAAAGGACGCCCTAAAACTTTATTGCCTCTGTTGTGAGTAAAGGCTTATCTGTTTCTATTAAATATTTATGATTAGGAAATGGTATCTGGAGACAATTATATTTCTTTACGCAGTTGTTACAGCCAATTCCCTCTATTAATCCTTTTCCACAATTTAAACATTTGTTTGGGAAAAGATTGAGTGCCTTACATGACGGACAACTAAGATTTGTTGCTTCTCCTTGGGTAGCAAATAATCCGCATAAAAATACGCCTGATACCTTGATAAAATCTCTTCTTGTCACTTCCATGCTAAAGTTTACGACAAAAAAAATTAAGAAGTCAAATTTGTTCTTAATGGAGGCATAAAATTATCAAAGTTAATGTATGAGAATGAATTCAAGATTGCGGATGTAGCCTCACGAAAACTATATAATAGAGTTAGTTACAGCTTCCGCAGGAGGTGGCGTTACATGAACTACATGAACTAATTTGTTTTTCCACCCCGCTCATGCCAAATACAGAAAATTTCTTTTTAACATCTCTTGAGCCACACTTGGGGCATGAAATCTCTACGTTTGTTCCTGAGACGAGCTTTTCAAATTCTTCTTCGCATGTCTGGCATTTATATTCAAATATTGGCATTCTATCACCTCTTAAAATAAACTACACAAAACAACTTGCAATACATTTAATTCGTCATTCCGCACTTGATGCGGAATCCAGAAGATTTTAAACATTCAACCTCCTGGATTCCTGCTTTCGCAGGAATGACAAAATATAATTTTATTTCGGCACTTTCTCCCAGTCCTTTAAAAACCTCTCTACCCCTATATCTGTCAGAGGGTGTTTTAAAAGCTGTTCTATGACCGAAAAAGGTATGGTTGCAATATGTGCCCCCATTCTTGCTGCCTCAACAACATGTAGTGGATTTCTTATACTTGCAACAATTACCTCTGTTTTAAGATTATAATTCTCATATATCTCAAGAATCTGTGCTACAGTGTCCATACCATAATGACTTATATCATCAAGCCTTCCAACAAATGGGCTTACATAAGTTGCCCCTGCCTTTGCTGCTAACAATGCCTGAGAAGGAGAAAATATAAGGGTCATATTGGTTTTTATGTTAAGTTTTGACAATTCCTTTACAGCCCTTAATCCATCTCTTGTCATGGGTATTTTTACTACAATATTTTTATGAATCCGAGATAGTTCCTTTGCCTCTTCTATCATCTTAGCTGCCTCAAGACTTACTGCCTCAGCACTTATGGGACCATCAACTATTTCGCAAATCTCCTTAAGCAGCTCTATGGGGTTTTTATTTTCCCTTGAAATAAGAGACGGGTTTGTTGTAACCCCATCAATGACCCCGAGCGACCACGCATCTTTTATCTCCTTAACATTAGCTGTGTCGATAAAAAATTTCATATATTTCCTCTCCTAAGATAGTATTAGCCTTACAAAAAGGGTGTTTTATTATAACAAGAATTTTTGGAAATTTGGTTATTTATCAGCCTCAATCAGTACCATATCATCAATAAGCCTATCTTCTATACCTTTTAATCCTACTTTTAAGAGACAATCCTTTATTTCAGCATCTTCCCTCTCAGGTTTGAGCCTTCCTTTACTCTGGGAACTCAGACATGCCTTTGGATGAAGGACTTGCTTCTCTATTTCTTCTGTCTGTTCACGAATGGTCAAAGTAGCGTCTCGCGCTACTTCAAGCGCGATAGTCCTTCGTTTTGATCTGATAATTTTATCTATTTTAACTTCTGTCATCCTGATGTTTCTTCTTCTGCCCGCCCTGTGCGTATCTCTTCCACAATGCGCCAGCTTAATCGTTCCAACTGCCGCAGGAACGTTCTTTTACATACTCAAGCTCATTCAAAGCAATTCTATCCATAAGTTAAGTAATAAACTCCAGATAATTTTCCGGTGATATTATTGCAAATTCAGAGTCGGGATATGTCTCGCCCCATTCCTTCGGCGGTTTTAAACTTTTTTTGCCCCATTTGAATTCATAAGCGAATAATTTACCCTCTCTTTCTTCTACCAAATCAATCTCTTTTTGATCCCATGTTCGCCAGAAATAATTGTTTGCATGAATACCCTGATAAGTCCGTTTTTTCAATCGTTCAATAAACAGAAAATTTTCCCACAATATACCCGCATCATTGCGCAGCTCTAAATTATTGAAATTGGAAATAACAGCGTTGCGAACGCCGTTATCATAAAAAAAATATTTGCTCTTTTTGGTGATTTCTTTGCGCAGATTACGGCTAAACCCGCGCAAATTGTAAATCACAAATGATTTCTCAAAAAGGTCCAGATAGCGCGCTACTGTTTTGTAATCAATCCCGATTTGACGGGCGAGTTCATTCAGAGACACTTCACTGCCCACTTGAAAAGCAAGCAGACGAAGTAAATCCAATAAAATCTTTGCGCTTTTAACTTTTTCCAGATTTAAAATGTCTTTCAATAGATATGCCTGAACAATTTCTTCCAGCAGTTTAATTTTTTCGGTTTTATTCGCTGTGGTAACAACCTCAGGATAGCCGCCAAAGATTAACCATTCTTCTAATTTATTTTTTATTTCATAAGAATTATATAAACTGCTCAATTCAATCTGTGATATCGGATACAAAGTAAGTGTTATTTTTCTGCCGGTTAAAGGCTCTCCCACCTGCCCGGAAAGTTCAAATGATGAAGAACCGGTGGCTATAACTTTAATACCTGGCATCTGGTCAACGATTATCTTCAATCCAAGCCCTATGTTTTTAATTCTCTGTGCTTCATCAATAGCAACCAATTCATAACCCTGCGCATATTCACAGATAAGGTTGAAATCTTGCGAGCCAAGTATATGCTGGGTCTGGATATTGTCGCCTGAATCTAATTTATACTTGAAGTTAGTTGCAGCAAGAAAATCCTGCAGTAAAGTTGTTTTACCTACCTGACGGGGACCATAAATAATCAATGCCTTGTTAGGTTTTAAATGTTTGTTTAAGTCCTGGTAAATTCGGGGTATTTTCATAAAAATAGCATACGCTAATTCTTATAATTTGTCAATTTCAAGGATTAGTAGTCCTTGAAATCATATAATTTACCCTCACTTTGCCTGTCAGTAAGTCCTCCATCAAGCTGCGCTTGAGAGATAGGAGTTTTTGCTTGAAAGTTTGTTCTTTTTCCACTCTCCCGCCATATGCGGTGTTTGTCGATGCGACTCTATGCGAGACTCGCTTTGAGATGGAGTGGTTGACAATGTCAATTTTGGTGTCTGACCCCGCACATTCATGACCCATGAGAAATCCTTTAGCTCTCCCCACTAATCAATACACAATCATCAATAAAACTCTCTCTTATGGTTGTGAGTCCTGTTTTTGAGAGCCAATTCTTCATCTCGTCAGGTGAATAGCATTTTCCCTCTTCTGTATTAACAAGCATGTTTACAGAAAAAAGGGTGCTGTGTACAGGATGTGTCCTGTCCTCTGAAACATAAAATTCCTGAATAACTATCCTGCCCCCCTTATTTAATGCCTCGTTACATTTTTTCAGTAAATGAAGATTATCTTTCTCTGAATTTGAATGTAATATCTGACTGGCAAATATCAGGTCATACCCTTTGCCTATATCGTCATAGAGGAAATCCCCCTGAATGAAATTAACTCCCCCTTCTCCCCCTCTTAATTTAAGAGGGGGGCGGGGGGCGTTATTTATAACTCTCTTTGCAATCTTCACGGTCTCGGGTCTGTCAAATAGTGTAACCGAGACACCCTTTTTTGCCATCTCTATTGAATATGTCCCCGGACCTCCACCAAGATCAAGCGCTGTCTTAACACCTTTTAACCCGATTATTTTTATAACATTTTTCACTTTTAAAGAGGCAAGATTATGCATCCCAAGTATAAAGGCATCATGGTTTTGTGCTTTACGATAGGGGTTACCTGTTTTTATTACCTCATCAAGACCTGACCAGTTCTTCCACAAGGTATCTGCATGTCTTATAATGTCGCCCTGGTAATAAGGATTATCTGAGACAAGAAATTTCGAAGCAATACTGTTATTCTTATAAAGACCTCTCTGTTTTTTGAGGAGTCCTAATCCTGTAAGGGCATCAAGCAAAATCTCAGTTGTCCTTCTGTCCGCTCCTATATTCTTTGAAAGTTTTTCTGCTGACTTTTGTTGCTGGAGATAATCAAAGACTCTAAAATTATTTGCAGTAAGCAGCACCCTTGCAGGTCTAAAACTACCCCATATTTTCTTTAATTCCTCAGCCTTCTTAAGAATATCAGCCATACTATCGTCATCCTAATCTTTTATAGTATTAGTTTTTTAACTGTTCACTGACCACAGTCAACTGTTAACTGTCTTTAAAGTCCCATTTTTTTGAGCGCCTCATCTGCTGCAGCACTCACACCTGTTGCATCCTCTGGCAGATAAAGCATTACTCCACCTTTAACAGGTCTAATTACTATCTTCCCTTCCTTAGCAAGTTTGTTTGTTGCCTCAACAGGGTTTTCATTGTCAAAATACTTTTTAAAAGCAGTATTAAACCCTGAATAAACAGTATGTATACCTTTATACCCCTTAGCCCTTAAAGTCACAATCGCTTTTTTTATGAACTCTTCATGACTTAATTTTTCTGACATGGTATTCTCCTTTCAAAGTTTTTATTGTAGTTAAAAACTTTCATCAAAATGTCATCCAAGCAGCGATGGTTTATCTATATCTGCATTTTCGTCAAAAACGATGGCTTCCTGCTTTCTTAAATCATCTATCTTCCTTAACGGTCTCTCAAGCATATTGCTTCTTGTTGTAATAAGATTGTCATACTCTTTTTTTGCATCATCAAGTCTTTCGCCCATAACCCTGAACTTGTCTTTGTACAAATTCCATTGTTTGGAGAAATCACTGAGCAGTCTAAGTATCTCGGAAGCAGTCTTTTCAAGATTAAAGTTTTCAACCGCCTGCCTAATTACAGCAAGCACCGCATAAAGCGTAAAAGGCGAACATAAAATAACCTTTTGTTTCAGAGCCTCATCCATTATTGCCGGGGCAGCCTCGTTTACAAAACTGTAAACCTGTTCATTGGGAATAAACACAATGACATAGTCAACCGTATTTTCTGTTGTATCTATATATGCCCGGTTTGTCACCTGTTTGATCATTACCCTCGTATTTTTAAGCAGTTCATCCTTAAATCTTTTCTTATCATACTCAGTCTGTGCATCAAGATAGTGCTGATAATTCTCAAGAGGAAACTTAACATCCATATTTATTTTCAAGTTATTGGGCAAGAAAAATGTATAGTCAGGCCTGCCTGATGAACTTTCTAAAGTTTTCTGCTTGATGTAGTTTATCCCCTCCACAAGCCCTACCAACCTCAGAATATCCTCTGCCATGCGCTCACCCCATTCACCTCTCTTCTTAGAACTTGCAAGGGCATTTTTAAGATGTTCTGTTGTATCTTTAAGTTTTGATGTTATGTCGGCGTGATGTTCAACAAGGGAGAAGACTTTAATGCTGCCCTTCTCTACATCATCCAGTTTTTTGCGCATCTCTGCAAGGGTCTTTTCTATCGTCTCAACGCTCTGGTCTATAAGCTCTTTTTTCTTTTCAAGTTCTTGTTTCCCTTCGTTAGTTTGCGATTTAAGTTTTTCTTCTGCAAGCCTCAAGAACTCTTTGGAATTTTTTGTAAGGGCGTCTAAAGAAATAGTGCCAAGCTTGTCTAAAACCCATCCTTCCATTGTCTTAAGGTTTTTCTCTGCCTCCTGATATTTTGCATCAAGAGATGCCCTTGTTTGTTTTTCATCTATAAGTTCACTGCGGGTTTTAATTAACTCAGCATCTTTATCTGCTATCTGCTGTCTGAGCTCGTTATTCACCGCCTCAGTACTTTTTGCCCAAGCTGATGCAATAAGCCACGCAATAATCCCGACGATTACTAAACCAAGAATAATAAAAACTATCGTTGTCGTCATTTAATCACCTCTCTACGAGTCGTAGACTGGTATTACCTTCTATTCTACTGACTAATTGCCATCCTCTTCAGCCTCAGGCGAATCCGCCGAAGCGGAAAATCTTTTGAGGCAGATAATGCCACCTATCCTAAAATCTATCATATTTCTATCTTTATCACCACACAACTGCCTTATTTCTTAGCCCTTCTGATTAACCTCCTTACAAGTGATACATTATACTCCTTCTCATAGAGATTCTCCATTATTGACTTGATTTTGTTTTGATCTATTGTTCCGATTTTGCTAATGGCTTTGAGGGCGTATTGTCTGACCTGAGGTTTTTCATCTTTAAGTAATGATTCCAGAGATTCTACTGCTTCGCATATCTGAGGTTTAAACCGCGAAAGTTTCCCCAGAGCGGAGGCGGCTAATCTCCGATCATTCCCATTTTTGCTTTTTGTGTAATCTATCAGTTGAGGTATTACCGAAGGGTCTTCTGATTCGCCGAGGGCAACTATCTTTGAGATGTTATCACTTTTCCCAGTATTATCACAGTGTCCAAAAGAAACAATATCATCCTGCTTATCTTCGGTGAATGCTGATTGAGGTATGCAATCAAAAAAAATTTTAATATCATCAACATCATGCACAATATCCATCTCAGGCAGCGAGGATACAATTGTTCTGCCGTATGAGCTGCTGACAAGCCTTGAATCAAGTATAGCAATAACGCCGTAATCGTCAGTACTCCTTATAAGCCTGCCAAAGCCCTGTTTTAACATAAGTATTGCAGAAGGAAGTGCAAGGTCGCTGAACCAACGTTCTCCAAGTCTTCTACACCTTTCATCATATACAGGGTCTCCCGGCGAACCGAACGGCATTTTTACGATAATCACAAGGCTCAGTTTTTCACCCTTTATATCAATCCCCTGCCAGAATGTGGCAGTAGCGAGCAGCACGGCGTTGTCGGTCTTTTTGAACCATTGAATGAGTCTTGACGGAGGCATGTTGCCTTGCGATTTAGATGGATAAGTAATATTGATATTTTCCGCTGCATAACGAAGATGATTGTATGAAGTAAAAAGCACCAGCGCCCTTCCTTTTGATGCAGCGATTAGCCCTTCAATCACTTCAAGGCTTTTCCGCTGAAAGGATGCATTATTTTCCCTGTTAGGCGGTGGAAGTTCTTTATCGAGATAAAGCTGAGCCTGCCTTTTGTAATCAAACGGAGAACCAACATCCATTTCCTTGAAATCCGTAGCGCCGAGACGTTCTTTGATGAATCCGAAATTTCCGCCCGCGGTCAAAGTAGCAGAGGTCATAATCACGCTCTCATAACCGCCGCACAATCCATTAAAATGCGTCTGCACTTCTACAAGATTGCTTTTGAGTTCAATGCCTTTCTTATTACCTGCAATGTAATAAACCTTATCCTTATCCGCCTGTTCAATAAAATCGTCAATTACGCCCTCAAGTGAATTAATGTAATTTATTGTCGTAGTAATTCTGTCCTCTATCTGATCGTCATCAGCAGATTCTCTTTGACCTTCCAGTCTGTGGATTACTTTATCTAATGCAAGCTGCGATTTCAGATTCTTCAAATCCTCAATAACAGCATTGGGTACATGGGAAACGGTCTTGGACAGCATGTCTATCTTCTGGGAATTTACACTACCCCCCTTTGAAAAAGGGGGGTAAGGGGGGATTTTGAAAAAATTCTCCACCGGCTCAAAGATATGATCCACCGCTATCTTCAAACCTTTCAAACGGTAAAGCAGCCACAACAAGCGCGAATGAGTCAGCACGTTGCCGAAGACACTGGATATGACATTCTCTATCTGATGCGCCTCATCAATTATCAATTGATTGTGAAAGGGCAGGAAATTAAATCCTGAAAGCACATCGAGCATGAGGACATGATGGTTGATAACAAGGATATCCTTTTTGTAAAGGCTCTTGTAATGCCTGTAGTAGAAACAATCATTGTAAAATGGGCATTGATTTACGTTGCAATCATCCGAATCACCGCAGAGTCTGCTCCAGAAATCAGGGATAAAGGGAATTTCGTCCTTATCACCTGTCTTAGTTTCCTGCACCCACTTTGTGAAACTCCTGTATTCTCCGCTAAGCAGCGGTACAAATTCACGCTCACGTTTCAGACAAAGATAATTGTTTTTCCCTTTAAGAATTGCAAAGGAAAATTTTTGCGGCAGGGTATTCTGCAGAAATACAAGGTCTTTTTTTGCGAGTTGTTCCTGAAGGGCTATAGAGGCTGTTGATACAATGGTCTTTTTACCAGAAAGTATTACTGGAATAAGATAGGCAAACGACTTTCCAACCCCTGTCCCTGCCTCCACTATCAATCTCTGTTTGTCTTTCAGGCAGGCAAAGACCTCTTTCGCCATCTTAAACTGCTGAGGACGGTCTTCATAGTCATGCAGCCTTTTACTTAATATTTTGAATGCGGATTTAAGGTTGTTCAAATGGCTCATTTTATCTTACATTTTGGACACATTTTATAGCAGGGAAAAAGTCATCTTTGGATGAAGAAGATGGTAACTATCTGATTTAACTTCTTTTAACATATTAGGGGCTTTAGCATAGCGATACAAGTGAAGAAAAGTACCTATCTAAGTATAGGTAAGCCAGGAATTATAGGTTTTATCCTCACCCTTCACTATTTTAAAGAACAGGTCTTGCAGCTTTTTGGTTACAGGGCCGGGTTTGCCTTTACTGATAATCCTTCCATCCACCTCTCTTACAGGTGTTATCTCTGCTGCTGTGCCGGTTAAGAAGGTCTCATCTGCTGCGTAAAGCTCGTCTCTTGTAAAGCTCATCTCCTTTACAGGAATTTTCAGTTTTTGCGCCATCTCTATTATGCTGTTTCTTGTAATGCCTTCAAGGATTGAGTTAAGCGGAGGTGTTTTAATCGCGCCGTTTCTTACAATAAATATATTCTCGCCGCTTCCTTCTGACACATAGCCTTGAGTATCAAGGAGCAATGCCTCGTCATATCCGACAGAGATAGCCTCTTTCTTTGCGAGTATGGAATTGACATACTGGCCACATGTTTTGCTCTTTGTCATGCTCACATTTACATGATGTCTTGTAAAAGAAGATGTCTTTAATCTTATTCCTTTTTTAATACCGTCTTCTCCAAGGTATGCGCCCCACGGCCATACAGCTATTGCAACCCTTATTGGGTTGCTCTTTGGGTAGATGCCCATCACGCCGTAGCCGATATAAATAAGCGGCCTGATGTAACATTCTTCAAGTCCGTTTACCCTCACGGAATCTATGATTGCCTTAGTGATTTCCTTTGGGGTGTATTCAGGCTTAATCTGCATTATGTGGCATGAGCTAAAGAGCCTGTCAACATGCTCTTTTAATCTAAATATGGCTGAGCCTTTCCGTGTCTTATAACATCTAATGCCTTCAAAAACCCCAAGACCATAGTGAAGTGTATGGGTCAGGATATGGACATTTGCCTGAGCCCAATCAACAAACTTTCCATCCATCCATATTTTCTTAGATTTTTTAATCATTGTATTTTCCGCACCCTTCTGCTTTGCGCTATGTAGTTTATGTTACTATAAAATATGTTCTTCTTGTCAATAGTTTTATGCCTCCCAAATCCCAATTAAAAGGGAAGGCAGATTAGTTTCAATATCAGGGGGAATTAGAAAGGGAAGGAAATGTTAAAAAGGATGATTGAAAGACTGCACAACTTTAGACTTCTGCCGGTGTTTGTGATTGTTAGTATGGTTATTGGTATTGCAATCGGCAAGTTTTATGGGATTTCTAATTTTCAATTGACTCCGCCAATTGATGCAATCAAGTCTATTTTTCGCGGGACGTATGAATTCAGTCTTCCAAACATCCTCGTTCTGGGCATTGTGCTCGGTCTCTTCATGATGATCTATCCTGCAATGGCAAATATAAAATTTGAGGACATGGGGCAGGCAGCTCGCTCACCAAAACAACTGCTTATCGTTATATTCTTTAATTACGCAATTGCCCCTTTCTTTATGCTTCTTCTTGCAAAGATTTTTTTAAGCAGCGAGCCCGATTTATATACCGGTCTTGTGCTTTATGGTATGGCTCCATGTATAGCAATGGTGATAGTATTCACATATCTTTCAGCAGGCAATGGCCCTCTTGCTATAATCCTCGTAGCTGTCAATTCAATAATACAGATGATGCTTATACCTGTTTACGCAAAGCTTCTTTTGGGCACTATTCAATTTGATGTATGGGTGGTTGGCGAAAGTGTGCTTCTTTACCTTGGAGCGCCTCTTGTAGCAGGGATACTTACAAGGTTTCTTGGAGTAAAAAGGTTTGGCGAGGAATGGTTTCATAAACTCAAATTTTATCTTGATACCATGTCTATTATCGGACTGCTTTTTACACTTGTTGTAATGTTTGCATTGAAAGGGGACTTAATTCTTGAAAGGCCGTTCTTAATAGTCCAGATGGCAATGCCCATGACGTTGTTTTTCTGGGTTATGTTTGTGGTTGTATATCTGACGGGGTGGAAACTAAGACTGAACTATAAGGATGCAGTAGCAGTAGGGTTTAATGCCACAGGAAGGGATTTTGAGATAGCTATTGCCATAGCAATTACCGCCTTTAATCCGACTGTTGCACTTGCTACGGTAATCGGTCCATTAATTGAAGTACCGGTAATGCTTGCCCTCGTCTGGTTCGCAAAAAGCACGGAACAGAAGCTGTTCAAAGAGTTGAGCTTGGCTAAAAATAATCAAGGGGGTTTTTACAAATGTTAGATGTAACTGATTCTGCAGTAAAGCAATTCAAGAAATTACTCTCGGATTCAAATGCCGAGGGGCATGGTGTCAGGATATTCGCAGCAGATGGCGGCTGTTGTGGTCCATCCTTAGCTATGTCCATAGCCAATAAGCCTGAGAATAGTGATATAAATATTCAAAAAGACGGGTTGGAGATTTTTCTTGAAAAAGAAGCAAATAAGATGCTTTCAAATGCAACTATAAATTATTCTGACGAAAATGGATTTGCGATAACAGGGATGCAAAGGTCTTCCTGCTGCGGATAAATTAAGGTGGATAATATATGGATTTTTTAGAAATGGTATTTCCCATCTCAGGAGTTAAGACTTACATATTCATTCTGCCACTTGTTCTATCAAGTGAAGGATATTTTACTTCTGGTATTTGAGATTTGGAATTTATTAGTAAAGTATCCTTATCCCCGAATAATAACAGCAATTCTCATCATCTATATCATTGATAAATGACCTTTCATTGCCATCCTCAAAGAGTACCCTAACAAAGCAAAATCCACCTACAAGGAATGAATGTTTCTCTTCAATAACCTCACCAGCGCCCCATTCGGAGTAACGAAGGTGTGCTACTCTGTCTCCCACCTTTAGATAGAGCCTACGCCTCATAATAAAATTATAATCTAAATTGAGCGATTCGGGTATTCTTATGCACATTATAGCAGACATAAATGCCATCAAAGGTTTTGAACTGCAACATAAAATTATCTTATGCCATACTGCAAATCTTTTTAGCCTTAAAACACATTTGATAAGTGGAATCAGGGCTTGCAGTATGGCATGTCTAAAGGTGTTGCAACAAAGCCTTTTCTGTCATCTATACCTGCTATGTATAAATGTAAATCGCTCAACATAGGCATAAAATTTTTAGAATAAAAAGTCTTGTTTTTGGAACAAGGCGATTCACCACTCTATGAGTCGTGGAGTGGTTAAAAAATCGCTCAATTTAGATAGAAATTAATAGCAGGCGAAAATATTACTTGAAAAAATAGAATGAATTCTTGTATATTTCAGCCAATAATTTTAACAAAGGAGATAGCTGTAAGCTAATAGCTAATAGCTATTAGCTATTAGCTTATCGCTTATTAGCTTATCGCTATACGATGGAGCGTATGATACCTAGAAAAGTATTCTTTACAAAAGGAGTTGGAATCCATAAGGATAAGCTTGCATCTTTTGAGCTTGCGTTAAGAGACGCAGGAATAGAAAAATGCAATCTTGTTTATGTCTCAAGTATATTCCCTGCAAACTGCAGGATAGTAAGCAGGGGAAAAGGACTAAAGGCTATAAAAGCAGGGCAGATAACCTATTGTGTAATGGCAAAGAATCAGACAAATGAACCAAACAGACTTATATCTTCTGCAATAGGGCTGGCAGTACCTAAAGGCGATGATACCTACGGGTATCTGTCAGAGCATCATTCATTTGGCGAGACAGCTAAAAAGGCAGGTGACTATGCAGAGGACCTTGCTGCAACAATGCTCGCTACAACACTCGGTATTTCTTTTGACCCAAATTTGGCATGGGACGAAAGAAAACAGGTTTATAAGGCAAGCGGGTATATCTTTAAGACCAGTCATATATGCCAGTCTGCTGAAGGTAATAAACACGGATTATGGACAACCGCAATAACTGCTGCGGTTCTCTTATTTGACTAATTTGGAGAGTACCTCGGGCTTGAACCTCAAATTACCTCATAATTTTGGCGGCTTGCCCCAGGAGTTTTCGGGCTATAAGGATTCAAAAGTAGTAGTCCTTCCAATTCTGTTTGACAAGACAAGTTCATGGCTTAAAGGCTCTGACAAAGGACCCCTCGCTATTATTAATGCCTCAAAAAATATGGAGCTCTATGACATAGAGACTAATTCTGAGATTTATAAGAAAGGTATATATACGGCAGATGGTATTATTGCTAAGAAATCCAAAGAGATGGTTGAGAAGGCTTACAAGAAGGTTAAGAGTTTTTTAAATGATAAAAAGTTCGTTGTTGTCTTAGGTGGAGAGCATACAGTCTCCCTTGGTACTGTAAAGGCACATGCAGAATATTTTAAGGATTTAAGCATTCTCCATCTTGATGCCCATTCTGACATGAGGGACTCTTACGAAGGTGATAAGCTAAGCCATGCCTGTGTTATGGCGAGGGTGACGGAGAGTTTAAAGTTTAAAGTTAAAAGTTCAAAGTTAAAGACTGAAAATATTGTTTCTGTTGGTATTAGAAGTATGGATTCTTCTGAACTTAAGAATATTAAGGGGCAGAAAATCTTTTATGCAGAGGAGATTTATAAATCAAAAAAATGGATTAAAGAGGTTGTAAGAAGACTTTCAAATAATGTTTATGTCACAATAGACCTTGATGTATTTGATTCATCTATAATGCCTTCAACAGGCACGCCTGAGCCAGGCGGGCTTACATGGTATCATGTAGTTGATTTATTAAGAGCTGTATCAGGGAGCAAAAATATTGTTGGGTTTGATGTTGTTGAGCTTTGCCCGTCTAAAAACAAGGCGCCTGATTTTCTGGCAGCAAAACTTATTTATAAGCTGTTAAGTTTTAAGTTTTACCTAAATTGAGCGATTTTTTAAACCACAGAACACAGAGAAACTAAATACACGATACATGATACACGATATTTTTATCTTGCATCTTGCATCATGTATCTTGAATCCTATATCTCTGTGCTCTGTGGTGAATCGTCTAACTTAGGTTTTACTAAATCGTCTGAATATACTCCCCCACCTCTGTCTTAAATCTCCCTATAACATCCCTTATCGCGTCCACCAGAACTTTCAACTCTTCCCATTTAATGTTAAAGATATATGAGTAAACAAAGATTGTCCTGAAGGAGAGATAACGTGACAGAGCTTGTAAAAGGTCCGGAGGCAAGATACCTATTTCTGCTGACTTTTTAAGGACATTCTCATGCCATGTAGGGGAATCACTTACATCAAGCCCGTCAAACAAAAGCATCTGTTTTAATATATTCTCAACACCTGTATATACATTAAGAACAAAAGCAGATATTGCTGCAACTTCTACAATCGTGTATTCTGATTTCTGATGGGAAACAAGAAAAGAAAGTTCATTCACAATCCTGTCTATGCTTTCAAACTCACTATTGCAACGTTCTTTAAGTTCCTCTTTTGTCATCGTGCCCTCTCACAGCGACCATTTAGCTTTTAGCTTTTAGCTTTTAGCTTATCGCTATTATAGCCTTCCCGACTTAATAATAGACACAAGAAGCCACAATCCCAGTATAAATGCTATGAAAAAACCAATTGCCCCAACAGCAGGCAGACCAAAAATCTTCCCCCCAATGCCTGACTGTATCAGTAACGAAGACCCCATTATAATGGCTGCAACTATTATACTAAATGCAAGGCGGTTACTTGAACGATCTATGTCTCTTATTAATCTATCCATGCCAATTGGATTTATTTTAATACTCAACTCATCCCTGAGTGTCTTCCTTAAAAGTTTACCAATCTGCTTAGGTGTAGTTGCAAGGAAATCACTGACATCCGAGATATTCTTTTTTGCTCGCTCATATATCCTTCCGGGACCCATCTGCCTCCTTACCAGCTTTGCAGCATAAGGCTCGGCAACTGTCATAAAATTAAATGCGGGGTCAAGCTGTCTGCCTATGTTATCAAGTATTAACAGGGTCTTATTCATAAGCAGGAGGGCTGAAGGAAGCCTTAATCCGTGTTTTATTGAGAGATGTGTAATAGCGTCAAGATATTCAGCAAAATTTATTTCAGCTATTGCAAGTCCGTAAAGAGGCTCATAGAACTCTATAAGGTCAGCCTTAAGCTCTTTTTTGAATACCTCAATATCTACTCCTTCCTCAGTAACAATGCCCAACTCTATGTATTGGTCAATCAAGCGGTCAAAGTCTTTGTCAACAAGGGCAAGTAATACATTAGCGATGTTCTCCGTAAGTTCAGGTGTCAACCACCCAACTATGCCAAAATCCATAAGCCCGAGCCTGCCGTCAGGCATAACAAAGATATTCCCCGGATGGGGGTCTGCATGGAAAAAACCGTCCTCAAACATCATCTTAAAATAAGCCTCCACACCCATTTTTGCTATCTCATGACTGTCAACACCGAGTAACTCTACCCCTTCTATGTCGTCTATCCTTACACCTTCAAGCCTCTCCATAACAATAACCCTCTCAGATGTGAGGTCAGGATAAATTATGGGAATGTGTATGTGTGGACTTTCAGCAAAGTTCTTTTTGAAACGTTGGGCATTTTTTGCCTCTTCAACAAAATTTAGTTCTTTCCTTACTGTCTTTGAAAACTCATCTACTATACCTAAAGGGTTAAATACCTTACTTTCAGGGATGTATTTCACCATTAGCCGTGCAATAATATTCAGGATGGCAATATCAGTCTCGATAATCTCCCTGATATCCGGTCTTTGAACCTTAACCACTACCTTCTCTCCTGTTTTCAAGGCCGCCTTATGAACCTGTGCAATGGATGCAGCAGCAATAGGTGGGTCCTCAAAATAGGAAAACATGTCTTTTATGGAGATATGAAGCTCTGCCTCTATAATCTCTTTAGCCTCTTCTACAGGAAAAGGAGGGACCTCATCCTGTAGTTTTTTAAATTCATCAGCAAATGCTTTGGTTATAAGGTCAGGTCTTGATGAGAGAAGTTGGGCAAGTTTTATGAATGAGGGTCCAAGTTCGCTGAAAGCCATTCTAAGCCTTTCAGGGATGGTATGCTTTTCAATCGGGTGCCAACAGCCAAAGACTTTGAGCTTTTTTCGCAGGGGGATAAAACGTTGCAGGTTCAACTGTTCAATGAGTTGCCCGAACCCGTGTCTTAGAAAGACATTAACTATCTCTCTTATACGCCCTACATTTTTATATGTCTGCCAAGACCGTAAAAGGTCAAGGATTGGCATCTTTATTCTTCCGGGGCAGATTCTGTCCCCTTTGCCTCTTCTAACTTTCTAACCCTCGCAGAAAGAGCCTGTACTTTTCGCTGTAATTTCTCCACATCTTCCCTTGAGGGGATATTTATTTTGTCAAGGGTTTTTTCCACTAAGTCAGAAATGGTTTTGCTTAAGTCCTTTCCTGTCTTGTCTGCTTTTTGAGACCACTCTTTGATAAGTTTTGCGCCTTCTGTCTCACTCAGCTCCCCCTTTTTTATAAGGTCATCTACAAATTCCTTAACCTTCTCCTGCACAGCAACTCCTGCCAAAAGCGCCTTTCTTACTGCATCAAAAACTGTCATAAAACACCTCCTTAAAAAAGTTATGAGTTATGAGTTAAAAGTTATGAGTTAAGAAACTAAATATTCCATCACTTATAACTTTTCACTTTTAAGTTTTAACTTGTCTTTTAACTACATCATACACTGACTTAAGCGCCTTATCAATCCCCTCTACATCCTTTGTTCCACCCTGTGCCATATCAGGTCTTCCGCCGCCTTTCCCTCCTGTTACTGCCCTGAGTATTTCCCCTGCATTAAAATGCGCTGTTAAATCCTTTGTAACCATAGTAACATAAGAGACCTGACTATCAAGTACAGAGCCAAGAACGAGAATACCTGACCCAATTTTATCTTTTAATGTATCTCCGAACTGTCTTAATGCCTTCATATCATAACCGTCAATCCTCTGGCTTAATACATTGATATTGCCTACAGTGATAACATTGGATAAAACAGTGTCTGCTTTGCCTGCTATAGCTTTACTCTTAAGCCTTTCAAGTTCTTTCTCCAGAGACTTTATATCTGCTATAAACTTTTTGAGCCTCTCTGAGGCATTGAGTTCTTTAACCTTAAGTAACTGAGCTACACTCTTTAACTCATTTTCTTCTGCCCTCACAAGTCCAAGCGCCTGTGTGCCTGTAGTTGCCTCTATCCTCCTTATCCCTGCAGCAACGCTGCCTTCTGAGATTATTTTAAATAAACCAATCTCGCCTGTGGCACTGCAGTGTGTCCCTCCACACAGTTCAGATGTAAAATCTCCTGCCTTTACCACCCTTACTTCTTCTCCATATTTTTCTCCAAAAAGCGCTATTGCCCCGCTGCCTATTGCATCATCAATACTCATCAGAGAGGTTTTGACAGGTAGATTTTCCATAATCTTTTCATTGACAATATCCTCAACCTCCTGTATTTCTCTATCTTCCATTGGAGAGAAATGTGTAAAGTCAAACCTTAATCTCTCTGGCTCAACAAGAGAGCCTGCCTGTTTTACATGCTCTCCCAGGACATGCCTTAATGCAGATTGCAGGAGATGTGTTGCTGTGTGATTGCGCATCGTGGCTTTTCTTTCTTCATTATCCACCAATGCATATACCTTCATGCCTGTTTTGACAACACCTTTTTTTATCAGGCAGACATGTGAAATTATTTCATTTATTTTTTTCGTATCCTTGACTTCAATCCTCAGTGCTTCCGCCTTAATAACTCCCTTGTCTCCGACCTGTCCTCCTGATTCACCATAAAAAGGCGTCTCGTTCAGAACTATTTCAACCTCATCACCCTCTTTCGCCTCATCCACTGATATACCATTTTTTATTACCGCCTTAACAGTTCCTTCTGCACTCATGGTTTCATAGCCCGAGAATTTTGTAGGACATGTTTCTTTTAATAACTTCTTATAAATCTCTGCAATTGCCGCCTCTGCACCAACCCACGAGGCCCTTGCCCTTGTCTTTTGAATCTGCATCTCTTTCTCAAAACCTTTTTCATCAACTGCAATCTCGTGGTCACGGGCAGTGTCCCGCGCAAGGTCAATGGGGAATCCATAGGTATCATAAAGTTTAAAAAGTTCAGAGCCGGGGATAGTGTTTTCTCCTGAGGATTTAAGACCCCTGATAATCTCATCAAGTATCAACGTACCAGCAGAAAGTGTATGGCTAAATCTTTCTTCTTCAAATTTAAGTATTTGCTTTGTCCTTTTAGTATTTTCTAAAAGTTCAGGATAAGACTCAGACATTATGTTAAATACCGAATCTATAACCTTATAGAGGAATGGTTCGGTAATTCCAAGCATTAAGCCATGTCTTGCAGCCCTTCTTATAACCCTTCTGAGGACATAGCCCCTGCCTTCATTTGAAGGCATTAGCCCTTCTGAAAGAATAAATGCAATTGCCCTTATATGGTCTGCTATTACATTTATTGAGACATCTGCATTATGATTTTTGCCGTAGGTTTTTTTTGAAATCCCCTCAACTTCCTTAATTATCAGCATAAAAAGGTCGCTGTGAAAATTACTGTGCTTTCCCTGAAGCACTGCTGAAAGCCTCTCAAGCCCCATACCTGTATCAATACAGGGTTTTGGAAGAGGTGTTAGTTTTCCAGAGACATCCTTCTCATATTGCATAAATACAAGGTTCCAGAGTTCAAGAAATCTGTCACAATCACATCCTGGGGCGCAGTCAGGCTTTCCACAGCCTACCCCCGCCCCTTGGTCTATTAATATCTCTGAACACGGACCACATGGACCTGTATCTCCCATCTGCCAGAAATTATCCTTCTCACCCCCTCTAAAGATTTTCTCAGTTTTAATCCCAATCTCTTTCTGCCAGATAAGGGCTGCGTCATCATCTTTTTCATAAACAGACACTATAAGTTTATCCTTAGACAATTTCAACCGCTCTGTCATAAACTCCCATGCCCAGATTATTGCCTCTTTTTTAAAATAATCCCCAAAAGAGAAATTCCCTAACATCTCAAAAAAGGTATGATGCCGCGCAGTCCTGCCAACATTCTCAAGGTCATTATGCTTGCCTCCTGCCCTCATGCATTTCTGCACAGTTACTGCCCGTTTATATGGGGCTGTTTCAGGGGCTAAAAGATTTGATTTAAACTGAACCATCCCTGCATTGGTAAAGAGTAATGTTGGGTCATCCTTTGGTATGAGAGATAAACTTGGAAGGTGTGCATGCCCCTTTTTTTGGAAGAAATCAATAAATATTTGTCTTGTTTCGCTGCTTTTCATAAAATTAAACCCTCATGCGCCGTTACTCACAAGGGGGAATGAAAATATTGATTAAAAAATCCCCCTCCATCCCCCTTTTTCAAAGGGGGAGAGCTTTCCCCTCTATTAAGAGGGGATTATGGGGTGTGTTCCCCTCTTTGGCAAAGAGGGGTTTATTATATCAGAACTTATTCTTCCGTGCCTCCCCATAATCTCGGATCCATTGCATCTCTAAGCCCTTCGCCAACAAGATTATAGCTTAAGACTGTAAATAAGATAGCAAGCCCTGGGAAAACTGAAAGCCACCACGCTATCTCTATGTTGTCTTTTCCTGCTGTTAATATATTGCCCCAACTTGGAGTTGGTGGTTGAACTCCAAGTCCTAAAAACGAGAGCCCTGACTCTATAAGTATTGCCCCTGCTACACCGAGTGTTGCGGCAACAAACACAGGGGCAAGGGCATTTGGCAGTATATGACTAAATATAACCCTAATGTCTTTTATGCCAATAGCCTTTGCAGCCCAGACAAAATCACGTTCTTTTAGAGTTAAAAACTCTGCCCTTACAAGTCTGGCAACATCCATCCACCCTGTAAGCCCTATGATTAACATTATTAAAAAAATACTCGGTCCTACAATTGCAACAACTGCAAGTATTAAGAACAATGTTGGAAATGTAAGCATTATATCAACAAATCGCATAAGTACTGTGTCAAGCCATCCACCATAATAACCTGATAAAGAGCCGACAATAATACCTATGAGTATCGCAATGCCAACTGCAACAAAACCAACTGATAAAGAGATACGGCTCCCCCATATCATCCTTGAAAGCACGTCCCTGCCAAGCTCATCAGTCCCAAGAGGATGAGCCTTATCTGGTGGAGAAAGTATGTTAGAGACGTCTATCTCAGACGGGTCATAGGGGGAAAGAAATGGCGCCCCAAGAGCAATGACAAAGAGTATTACCACAAATAATGCACTTGCTAAGGAAATCTTGTTTTTCCTGAATCTCTTCCAGATAATCTTTGATAATTTCATAGCTAATAACTAAGAACTAAGAACTCAAAACTAACACAAACGTAATAAATGAATTTATAAAATCCCTCCTAACCTCCCTTTGCTAAAGGGAGAGATTTCCCCTCTTTGGAAAAGAGGGGCGAGGGGAGATTTTATAAAATGTAACAATTCTTTTTACGTTTGTATTACCTAAATTGAGCGATTCTCCGTTCTGTCATTCCGACTTGTTCGGAATCTTTCTTGGTTTCAAAGAAGGATTCCCGATCCCGAAGCATCGGGAGGAATGACACTTGTTGGGTGATTACATTTTCTTAAAATGCTCTATGTCTTCATTAAAGAATCGCTCAATTTAGGTAAAAAATAAATTTAAAATGCTAATTGTTAATTTTGCATTTTCAATGTCTTGAACCCTTGAACCCTTTTGTTTATCACTGTTCACTAATTTTTACCCTCGGGTCAACTACTGCATAACCAATATCCGCAAGTAGGTTGCCAATAAGTGTCAAAAACGCCCCGATAACGAGTATCCCCATTATTGTAGGATAATCCCTTGACATTGCTGAGGAGTAAAATAATTGCCCCATACCGGGTATAGAAAATAAGGTCTCAATGATTACAGAGCCGCCAATAAGCCCCGGGACCGAAAGTCCAAGTATTGTAACAATTGGCATAAGGGCATTCCTTAGAGCATGTTTAAAGACAACCTCGCCCTCTTTAAGCCCCTTTGCCCTCGCAGTCCTTATGTAATCCTGTCTTATTACCTCAAGCATATTTGACCTGCTGTAACGACTTAGCCCTGCAATGCCTCCAAAAGAGGCTGCAAAGATAGGCAATATAAGGTGGTGTGCCCTGTCTATGAATAACTCTACTTTCGTCATATCACTTACATCAAGGCTCTGTATGCCTGATATTGGCAGCCAGCCTAATTTCACCCCAAAGAGAATCATCAAAAGGAGGGCAAGCCAGAAGTGAGGTGTTGAAAAACCTATAAATACAGAAACTGTGGTGATTTTGTCAAACAGGGAGTTCTGTTTTACTGCTGAAAAAATCCCAAGGGGCAGGGCAAACAAAAATATAAAAAATAAAGAGATGATGTTTATAGTTAATGTTATCGGGATTCGTTCAATAATTTTATGCATAACTAATCTCCCATCAACAAAAGAGGTCCCAAAATCAAGAAATATGAATCTCTTAAGCCAGTCTATGTACTGCACATGCAAAGGTTTATCAAGCCCGTAAAGCCTCTTTAAATTCTCAATAGCCTGTGCAGATGCCTTCAGGCTCATCTCAGCCTGAATCTCTGCGGGACCGCCGGGGGCAAGATGTATGATTATAAAGGTTATAAGAGTGATGCCCAGAATAAGCGGAATCATAAATATAAGCCGTCGTAAAAGGAAATAGAGCATGGAGTTAAATTATATAGATAAGATATTTATTGTCAACCTTATGGACTGTGTAGTAGAATTGTAAATATGAATATAAATATTGAAGAACTCAAACATATAATAAAAAGAGAAATCCGTAGAGCAAAGTTGCCCGTTGTGCTTGCATACCTTTACGGTTCATTTGCAAAGGGCAGGGAAGGGAAAGGCAGCGACATAGACATTGCAGTCCTTTTAAAAGAAGAGGACTATTTAGATAAGCCGCTCAATGTTTTTAGAAAGGCGCAGTCTCTTGCTGGAAAGATTGAAAGGCAGATAAAAAGAGAGGTTGACATACATATTCTTAACAGGGCTTCTTTGAGTTTTAGTTATATTGTTGTGACAACCGGAATACCTGTTTATATATCCTCAAAAGCAGCGCTTTATCAGTATCAGAATAAAATCCTTGGAATGTTTTTTGATTTCCGACCTTTCTTTGAAAGGTATCTAACCGCATATGGCAGAATTTGAGATAATACTAAAAAACCTCTTTGCTGTAATATCAGAGCGGGTTAACTACCTAAAGGAAATGGCAAATGAATTACCTAACATTTCCTCTCTTAAGAAAGCAGACCATAAGTATAAATCTGCTATTGAAAGAGATTTGCAGGTAGCCATAGAGGCATGTATAGACATTGGCAAGGTTATAATTTCTGAGAAAAAACTCCGTCCCCCGGAAAGCATGAAAGATGTCTGCGTGGTTCTCTTTGAGAATGGGTTTATTGATAAACGTATGCTGCATGACTTTGAACGCATGGTTGGGGCAAGGAACATTATAGTGCACCGCTATGAAAAGATAGACTTAGAGATAATATACGGGATACTGAAGAGACATCTTAATGATTTTCAGAAGTTTATTAAACAAATTTCCAAAAAGACATTAGAGAAAGCATGATATACTTAAAGTGAAACCCAAATCCAGTAACCTTATAAAAACCATTCCCCTTTTTACACACCTTTCTCCTGAAGAGTTACTTGACCTTGAGAAATTTATTATACGCAAACATGTTCTCAAAAACGAGATAATCTTATTAGAGGAAGATACCCTGAATTATATGTACTTTATTTATTCAGGGAAGGTTAAGGCAGTGCAGATTAGTGACAACGGAAGAGAGCACATACTTGCAATACACAAAAGTGGAGAGTCCTTTGGTGAACTCTCTTTGCTTGATGGAAAAACCTCACCTGCTACTGTAATAGCAGTAGAAGATACTCACATCGGGTTAATCTCAAAAAAGGATTTTGAGCAATACTTCTTAGGTAATAATAAAGTGTTTAGAGAGATGGCATTAATGCTTTGCAGGGAATTAAGAGAGGCATGGCTAAGGCTTAAGATATTACGATTTGCTGACGCCGAGCATAAGGTCAGGGCACTGCTTAAGCTTATCAGTGAGCAAAACGGGGTAAAGGACACGAGAGGGACTATTATTACATTGAAACTTACGCATGAGGATATTGCTAATTATGCATCTGTCTCAAGAGAGACAGTAACCCGTGTTTTTGGCAGGCTCTTGAAGGAAGGAGAGATTGAGATACTTGAGAGAAAATATATACTCCTTAAACCACTGTTTTTTAAAAAAACGCTACTTGTGTGATTTACATCACATAAACTATTTTTTCTTTTTAGTAAACTAACTTATAGAAATAGAAAGTGTATCCCTTCAGTGAGGAGTGGAAACGTATATTTTTCCCCTCTTTGAAAAAGAGGGGCGAGGGGAGATTTTGGGGATTTACCCACTCATTACTGAATGGTTACTATATAGAAAGGCTAAAAAATGCTTGACATAGCCTTTAAAATGACTATACTTAAAGGGAAAGGTTCATTATGCCGATAATAATAGTACCTAAATTGAGCGATTTTTTAGTCATGTCGTCATTCCTGCGAAAGCAGGAATCCAGAAAACAGATGGGCTAGATTCCCGCTCAAAGAACTGCGGGAATGACACTTGTTGGGTGATTACATTTTTTCGAAATGCTTTGATTAAATAAGGCATTCACAAATAAAACGCTCAACTTAGGTAGTAATAATTGCATGACTAAGGACTTTAAAATTAATGCGAGGGGTTAAAGATGATTAAAGCGGCAGAAGACACTTTAAAGGCAGATTTAAATATAGGGGCAATGCTGCACCGCTTTGCAGTTGATGAATATCAACTTCTTGGGGAAAAGGGAATTCTGCATGAGGATGAGAGGGTTGAGCTTTTAGATGGGAGGATTGTTGACATGACGCCTATAGGAATTAAACATGCTTCAGTAGTAAATCGTTTGAATAACTTATTGAGCGAAAAGCTAAAAGGAAGGGCAATTGTTAGTGTCCAAAATCCCATTGACCTTAATGAATACTCCGAGCCACAATTAGATATAACCATTTTAAAACCCCGCCCTGATTTTTATTCTGAAAAACATCCAAAACCGCAAGATGTCCTGCTTGTTATTGAGATTGCGGATGCATCAGTTGAATATGACCGTTCATTAAAGATTCCCCTTTATGCAAAGGCATTGATTCAGGAGGTATGGCTTGTGAATCTACAAGAAGATACAATAGAGATATATCATTCTCCATCAGGGGATAGATATGGGGTAATGGTAAGACTGCTCTTTAAACAGACTGTTTCACCGAGGGGTTTTCCTGACCTAACGCTCTCCGTTGGAGAGATATTAGGAAAGGATAAATGACTCGTTAACTCAATAACTTAATAGGGAGGTGATGGGAAGACAGCATATAGTAGGAAGTATACAGTAGTCAGATGATAGCTTTATTTTAATAAAAGGAGGAAAGACAATGTTTAAAGCAGTAGACAATTTAAGGAATCAAAAAGGCTTTGTCCTGAGCCAGCCAAAGGGCTTTACCTTGATTGAGCTTTTGATAGTCGTGGCAATCATCGGTATTCTTGCGGCTATAGCAATTCCAGGCTACCTCGGTATGCAGGAAAGGGGAAGAAAAGGAGCGGTAACGAGGGCTGCATCAGCAGTGGAGCCAGAACTTCAGGGATGGCTAAATTCTGCCTTAAAGGGTGTATCAAACACAGGAATTGCACTGAGAGAAGTAGATTCTAATGGTAATGGAGAGATAACCGCTGCAGATCAAAATAATTCTCAGTTGGGAATGTATCTTAATGCCGGTACCCTTGATTCTGCTTATGTATCTGCAAGACGTCTCCAATTCGGTGAGCTGTCTCCATGGTCCACTACAGTAAATCTCTTTAATGAAGGCGGGGTCAATACATCTATAGCATGTCAGATTAATATAGCCCAGAATACTTCAGGTCTGGTCCCCTTTCTTCAGGTAATAGCCACAGACAGGTTGGCCGTAATGCATAACAAAACACTGTATTCTGACTAAAAAAGTACTCAATTCCGAGTTCGGGAGGCAATATCTAAAGCCTCCCGTCCGGAAATTGTTCTATGAAAATTAAAAAAAAACAAATATATTTATAGTCCTCGCCTTTATAGTCCTCGTTGGAAGTTTTTCTTATGTATTTATATCTGCAAAGCTCTTTGATTCTGACTTTTGGTGGCATATATCAACTGGAAGATATATAGTTGAAACAGGCACAATCCCTGATAAAGACCCCTTCTCTTATACAGCAAGCCTTGAGGAAAATAAAAATCTCCTTCCTGAGAGGGAAAATTTCATATTAAAGCAGTACTGGCTTGGTCAGGTTATATTTTATCTTATTTATAATTATACAGGACCTGCAGGGATAATTATTCTCAGAGTGTTGCTCCTCACGATGATGATTTTACTGGTCTTGTGGAGACTTAAAAGGTGGAATGTCGGATTTTATATTTCATTTATCTTTATCTTACTTGTATATTTTGACGCCCTCCGGTACACAGGTGAAAGACCTGTATTGTTTGTAGTCCTCTTCACTCCTTTGGCATTCATAATCCTTGAAGAATTCAAAAATAACCCCCCCTCACCCCCCTTTAGTAAAGGGGGGAAGGGGGGATTTTCATTATTCCTCCTGCCTCTCCTTATGCTCTTATGGTCCAATCTCCACGGAGGATTCATTATCGGAAATATTATCATTGCAGTTTACATGCTCTGTGAAGGGCTCAAGATTATATTTAAAAAAGCAGGCTATACAAGAAATGAAATTGTCACTTTTTATGTTGTTACAACCCTTGCACTGATAACCTCGTATATCAATCCAACAGGCTGGGATGCATTCTCTATTGCCCTTTCTCAAAAGTATAAATTTTTGGAAACAGGTATTCAGGAATACCAGTCTCCATTCTTTATTTATCTTAATAAACTTGCTCCTTTGGACTACGGCTATACTCCCTTAGCCATTTTATTTCCATTGATTTTAATATTTAGAAATAAAAAAATGGATTTAACGCATGTGGTTCTCCTTTTGGGATTTTTCGTAATGGCTGCTAAAACAGGGCGATATACCATTTATTATGTTTCTCTCGCAGCAATGGTTCTAGGTAAGGAAACAGACCTGCTACTTAAAGACCTATTTAAAAGGATTCCCCAAAAGAAGTTTGAGAAACTGGTATCTGTTTTCAGTGTATTGGCATTATTGTCATCAATAGTCTTTTCTATCAGTATATTTAAATTTCAGTGGCTCAAATTAGACATAGCAAGAGGCTCCTATGTCCCTGTTGCTGCTGTGGATTTTATAGAAAAAAATAAAATCTCAGGGAATATACTCAACAGCCACCCTTATGGCGGATACATCACATGGAGGCTTTATCCATGGAAAAAAACATTTATAGACACAAGATGGCTTAACTATACACTACAATTAGAATATAGCTGGATGATGAATGCTGTGGAAACATTATCCAATAAAAAACTTTCACAGGGCAAAAAGCCTCTATGGAAGAGATTGTTAGACCACTACAATATAAACTTTCTCCTGTTTGATACCCTTGATGTTTATGGCAATGTTCCTAAGCTTCTCTTAAGGTTGCCTGAGGATGATGAATGGGTGCCTGTATTTTCTGAGCCTATTGCCGTTATATTTGTTAAGAATGTAACGGAGAATCGTGACATAATAACAAAATTCAGACTTCCAAAGGATGATGTATACAATACCTTGATATTTATCGCATCGCAGATGGCAATGTCTAACAGGCAGAATCCAAGGTATCTTGTAACACTTGGTAAAACCTTTTATGAGATGGGCAGACTCAAAGACGCACTTACTGCATATCAGTATGCGCAGAAAAGATTTCCAAAGGACACAACTATAAAAGATATGATTATAAAGATAGAAGATGAATTAAATCAGGGGAACAAAAACAAAACGTAGAGTAAAAATGCTTGAAAATTTAAAGAAGAATAACCTTCTCATAGCGTTTTCCCTCATATTTATACTTTTCTTTCTTTCCATATTAATATTTGAAAGCACATGGGGAATAAATGATGATGTAATTATGGCTATGAGTATCTACGGAAAGGGTTTTAGTAATAACCCATCTGAATATATAGTTTATTCAAACATAATAATAGGGAGCGCCCTAAAAAAAATATATCAAACTTTACCATCTCATCCCTGGTATGGCATTTATACCTTCTTCATCCTGTTTACCTCATTTGTTGTTTTATTATATTCCCTCTTATCTTATAAATATTCAATTACTCGCATTGTTTATTTCTTAGTTTATTTTGTTTTGTTTGGACTCTTTTTTATAAGAGGTCCTGAGTTTACCACTAATGCTTCTATGATAGGCATAAGTGGTGCGTTTTTGCTTCTTGCAAGTTTATACGATGAGAAGAAAAATTTATCCTATAAAACTATTATAGTTTGTATACTTTTATTAAGTTTATCTTCATTAATAAGAATGGACAGTTTCTTTTTAGTCATGATATTATCTTTACCTCTAATTATTTTAGGAATAGCTAAAAAAGAATTTAATAAACAAATTATTAAGAAAATAATTATTCTAAATATATCATTATCCGTTGTTGTATTTGCATGCCATATATACGATAAAGCCCACTATTCAAAAGACAATAGATGGGCATATATGTTTGAGAAAGCCAACCTAAGAGGTGAATTGATTGATTATATGAAGATGCCCGAATATTCTTCCAGAACGAGGCATATATTCAATAAAGTAGGATGGGGCGTTAATGACCTTCTTTTAATGGGCAAGTGGTTTTCTGCAGATGATAAGGTCTTCGATAAAGATAAAATGGAAATTGTTCTTTTAGAGGTTAAAAATATTCCAACTAAAGGACCGTTGATAAACTTTAGATATATGTTGAAAGACAAATATTTTTATGGAGCAGTGTTACTTATAATATTTTTTATTCTACAGATTAATAGAGAGAAAGATAAAAAAACAGCCATTGGAGTTGCTATATCCATTTTAGTTTCACTATTTATTATTATTTATTTGGGTCATTTTGTGAAGCTACCTAATAGAGTGTATATGTCTATTTTTTCCTTTTTGTCATTTCTTACGCTTTTTTTTGTTGATAATGATATTGGGGAAAAATCAACAAAACAATTGAAAAGCAAGTTTAAGTTTATATTTATTTTCTTATTTATCGGTTACTTTATATTTTTGCATTATAAGGTTAGTAGTTTTCAAAAAAAAGGAAATTTTTTACTAAAATATTATATTGCTCAGTTACATCCAACAAAAGAGCACGTTTTCCTCGTTTGGGCAAAGAGTCTGCCATTTGAACTTATCTCAGTTTTTGACAATTTAGACGATTTCTCTGAGTTTAGAATGTTGCCTATAAATCATAGGTTTAATGATCCTGTTAGTTCAGAAACTTTAAAGGACTTTAATGTTAAAACCTTTGGTGAATTAATAGAAAAAGATAATCTTTATCATATTGGCAATTTAACATATATGGCTTTGTATTCACAATATCTAAAAGAGCATTATAATTTAGACGCTGCTTTTAAAGTTTATATAGAAAATCCAATATTTATGGTATATAAAACCTCCAAAATTACACCTGAAATAAGCAATAAGCTAATGCCCATTTCAGTAAAAATAATGAATATTAGCTATAAGGTTTTTTTGTACGGAAACAATAATTAGTGATAATTTATATGTATATTATGTATAAGCTAAGGTTATAATTAAAAAGAACAAAAAGACTAAAATAGAGTCTGAACTTGAACAGGAACACAGAAATTGAAAGAGATTAAATTAGGTGTTATAGGCTGCGGCTACTGGGGACCTAACCTCATCAGAAATTTCAGTGAAAATTATCATACGGATATAAAATATGTCTGTGATATTAATGAAAACAGGCTGGAGAGAATAAGGCTCAGATACCCTCATATAACTGCAACGACAAACTACAAGAACATACTCAAAGACAATGATATTCAGGTAGTAGCCATCGCAACACCTGTGCATTCGCATTACAATCTTGCAAAAGATGCCCTTGAGGCTGGTAAGCATCTGCTTATTGAAAAGCCTTTCACTTCAAAAGTTAAAGAGGCAGAAGAACTTGTTGAACTTGCCAATAAGAAAAACCTTATGCTGTTTGTAGACCATACTTTCATATACACAGGAGCTGTAAAAAAAATAAAAGAAGTTATATCTTCCGGCGGAGTCGGAGATATTTATTATTTTGACTCTGTCAGAGTTAACCTTGGCTTATTTCAAAGCGATATAAATGTAATATGGGATCTTGCACCGCATGATGTTGCAATTATGGACTATTTGCTCACTGAAAAACCAAAAAGTGTTGTAGCCACTGGCGCCAGCCATACGCACAGCAAGATAGAAGACATAGCTTATGTGAGCATAAATTTCAAGAATAACCTTATTGCTCATTTCCATCTGAACTGGATGTCCCCGGTGAAAATTAGAAGAATAATTTTAGGCGGCAATAAAAAAATGATTGTCTTTGATGACCTTGACCCTGCTGATAAAGTAAAAATCTATGATAAAGGGATAACACTGGCAAAGACAAATAAAAAGACAGTTTATCAAAATAGAATTCAATATAGAATAGGCGATATGTATGCTCCTAATATAGACAATACAGAGGCATTAAAAATTATGGTTGACCATTTAGCTGATTGTTTATTAAACAAAAAAACTCCTATAACAGATGGGGAGTCAGGTTTAAGGGTTGTAAGGATACTTGAGGCTGCTGAGAAATCAATGAAAAAAGGCGGTATTAAAATAAGCCTGTGAATAATATTTTGTATCCAAATGTTGAAATTAAGGAAAATGCAAATATAGAGCCGCCGTGTATTATTGGAAAACCACCAAGAGGGGCTAACCCGGGAGAGCTTCCCCTTAAAATAGGCAGGAACGCAATTATAAGGCCCTTCACTACAATATACGCTGGCAGTGAAATAGGTGATAACTTCCAGACAGGGCAGGGAGTATCCATCAGAGAAGACAATAAAATAGGCAATGGTGTAAGTATAGGAACTAACTCTGTGCTTGAATTCGGCAATAGAATAGGCGATAACAGCCGCATTCACAGCAACTGTTTTCTGGAAATGGTCACAATCGGCAGTAATGTGTTTGTGGGCCCTGATGTTGTATTTACTGACGACCCTCATCCTATGGATTGTCCAAAATATAAAGAATGCAAAAAAGGGGCTGTAGTTGAAGATTTTGCAAAAATAGGCGCAAATTCAACTATCCTTCCAGGTATCAGGATTGGCAGAAATAGTCTTGTTGGCGCAGGCTCCGTTGTAACAAAAGATGTGCCTGAAAACAGCGTTGTTGTTGGAAATCCTGCAAGGGTTATTAAAACCATTGACCAGCTTACCTGTGAAGCAGGTTTTTTTGAAAAACCTTATTCCTGGCCGCCGTATAAAGATTTAAAATGAAAAAAATTCCTCTAATAGATTTAAAAGCAGGCTTTGAACCAATCAAAGACGAGGTAATGAAGGCAATAGAATCTGTTTTTTCTACAATGAATCTTTATATCGGGCCGAATGTACAGGCGCTGGAAGAAGAGTTTGCCTCATACTGCAAAACAAAATATGCAATAGCCGTAGGTTCTGGAACAGATGCCATACATTTAGCGTTGCTGTCCGCCAGAATCAGGAGGGGCGACGAAGTTATTGTTTCTCCAAATACATTTTTTGCAACTGTTGAGGCAATTGCTTATATTGGAGCTATGCCTGTTTTTGTTGACATAGACCCTGTTACATATACAATTGATACATTCCTCATAGAAAAGAAAATAAACTCAAAGACAAAGGCTGTTGTCCCGGTTCATATGTACGGGCAATCTGCGAATATAAAGCCGATTATGGAATTATCAGAAAAATATGGAATAAAGATTATTGAAGATGCCTGCCAGGCACACGGAGCTGAATATCACAATAAAAAATGTGGAAGTATAGGAGATGCGGGGTGCTTCAGTTTTTATTTTACTAAGAACCTTGGAGGGTATGGAGAAGGAGGCATGGTTGTTACCAATAATCATGATATAGCTGAAAAGGTAAGACTTTTCAGAAATCACGGACATAAAAGCAAATATGAGCATTCTGTTATGGGATATAACAACAGGCTTGATGAACTTCAGGCTGCGATACTGAGGATAAAATTAAAACATCTTGATAATTACAATGAAAACCGCAGGAGCATAGCAAAGAAATATAACGCCCTTTTTGGAAGCACGCCTCTAATACTCCCGAAAGAGACTGCTGACAGGAAACATGTTTATCATTTGTATGTAGTACGGACTCCTCAAAGAGATGAACTTCAGGAATATCTGAATGAGAGAGGCATAAGTACAGGCATCCACTATAAAGTTCCCATACATCTCCAGGAGGCATGCAGAGTCTATGGTTATAAATATGGAGATTTTCCTGAGACCGAGAAAGCCTGTAAAGAGATTCTATCCCTACCCATATATCCTGAACTTAAGGATAATGATATTCGTTACATAGTAGATGCAATAAAAGAATTCTACAGCAAAAAATGAAAATTAAAGGCAAAAGGATTTTGGTTACAGGGGGCGCAGGTTTTATTGGTAGCCATCTTGTTGATGCCTTATCCAAAGAGAATCATATAGTGGTGCTTGATAATTTCACATCAGGAAAGAGAGAAAACTTAACTCAGCATTTTAATAACCCGGGGATAGAGATTATAGAGAGTGATATAAGGGATAAAGACCTTTTAAAAAAGATAACCAAGAATATTGATGTTGTTTATAATTTAGCTGTTCAATGTCTCAGGGTTTCTATAAAAGACCCTGAAATAAATCATGAAGTTAACGCAACTGGGACTCTTAACCTATGTATGGCGAGTTTAGAGAATAATGTAAAACTTTTTGTTTATATCTCATCTTCGGAAGTTTATGGAACCGCAAAAAAAGTCCCGATGTCTGAAAACCATCCACTTGAACCTATAACTGTATACGGTGCAAGCAAGCTTGCCGGGGAGTTATATGTGCTCTCATATCATAGAATCTATGGTCTTGACTCTATGGTTGTAAGGCCATTCAATACATACGGGCCAAGAGAACATTTTGAAGGTGCTTACGGAGAAGTTATACCGAAGTTTGTCCTGAGGGTTTTAAATAATATGCCGCCTATAATCTTCGGCGACGGTACACAGACCAGAGATTTTACTTATGTCTCTGATGCTGTGAGGGGAATAATTATGGCATCCGAATGTGATGAGATGATAGGTCAGGTTGTTAATATTGCAAGGGGTAGAGAAGTCAGCATAAACACCCTTGCAGAGATAATAATAGAAGGGCTTGGCAAGAAAAGCCCCAAACCTCTTTATGAGAAAAAACGTCCCGGCGATGTTATGAGGCACTACGCTGATATAACAAGAGCAGAAAGGTTATTTGACTTCAATCCAGAGGTAGACATAAAAGAAGGGATCGGGTTCTATATAGATTGGTTCAATTCTCAGGATTATGATATCTCAGAACTTTTAAAACAGGATGTTGTTTTTAACTGGTAGTTATGGGAATTAATATACCAATAACCAAGCCTTATCTTGGAGAAGAGGAAAAGCAACTTATATCAAAGGTTATTGATAGCGGGTGGGTTTCTCAAGGTCCTAAGGTCGCTGAGTTTGAGAAAATGTTTGCAGAATATGTTGGCGCCAAATATGCTATTGCAACCACATCATGCACAACTGCCCTACATTCAGCACTATCAGTATCTGGTATGGGTCATGGAGATGAAATTATAGTGCCTTCACTCTCTTTTATAGCAACTGCCAACTCCGTAGTTCATTGTGGAGCAACCCCTGTATTTGTTGAGATAGACCCTGAGACCTGTAATATCAATCCTGATAAAATAGAAAGCGCAATAACTAAAAAAACCAAGGCAATAATGCCTGTTCATCAGATGGGACTTCCTGCAGAAATAGATAGTATTCGAGAAATAGCTAATAGACATGGATTGAAGGTAATTGAAGACGCTGCCTGTGCAATCGCTTCTGAATATAAAGGTAAAAGAATAGGCGGACATGGAAATATTGCATGCTTTAGTTTCCATCCAAGAAAGATGATAACCACAGGAGAGGGCGGAATGATTACAACTGATGACTGCAATATTGCGGAAAGACTTAGAAGATTCCGCCATCACGGCATGTCAATCTCTGACATTGAAAGGCACAAGGCTGACAAAGTAATTATAGAGTCCTATCCTGAAATAGGATATAATTACAGAATGACAGATATACAGGGAGCAATGGGTATTGCGCAACTTAAAAAACTCCCGTTTATCCTTGAAAGAAGAAGGCAGATTGCCGGGTTTTATAATAAAGCCCTGTCAGAGATAAGGCATATCAGGGTTCCTAAAATCCCTGACCATATATATCACAACTACCAGTCTTACTGGATTGAAATACTTGTTTCATCTCCTGTATCAAGGGATGCCATTATGGAAAGACTTCTTGACAAAGGAATAGCAACAAGAAGAGGGATAATGGCGATTCATATGGAGAGGTGCTATTCCAAATATAGAGTTTTTCTGCCTGAGACCGAAAGAATAACAAAAAGCACTGTCATTCTGCCTCTGTATCCATCTATGAGTGATGAAGAGCAAAGGTATGTGGTCCAGCGCATTAAAGAGGTTTTACAATGATATCTGATGAGCATAGAATTCCTCCTAATAAATACAACCCCCATGCGTGGATTATAAATAACCCTGAAATCGGGGAAGGCACATGGATTGGTGCATTCACTGTCATAGATGGCATCGGCGGTTTAAAAATAGGGAAAGGCTGTGATATAAGCTGCGGTGTTCATATCATAACTCACTCTACCGTTAAGCGCTGCGTGACTGAAAGAAAATATAACGAGGTAGAAAAGGCAGAAATTATTATTGAAGACTATGTTTTTATAGGCGAGAATGCAACTATCCTGAAAGGAGTGCGCATAGGACACCATAGCGTTATTGCCGCGGGTGCAGTAATTAAGGAGAGCACAATAATTCCTCCTTATTCTCTTGTGGCAGGAGTTCCCGGAAGAATAGTAAGAAACATAAAAGACGAGATTCAAAACTGGACAAAAGAGGGAAAGCAGGAATAAAGGGCATGCCACTAATTTCTATAATAATTCCTACTTATAACGAGGAGCAAAATCTTCCGATCCTCTACCAGAGGTTACAGAATATTACAGAAAACTCTAAAAATGATTTTGAGTTTGTCTTTATTGATGATGGGTCTTCAGACAGTTCATTCAACGTGTTGCAGGAACTGTCCTTTAGAGACCCCCGCATTAAAATAATAAAATTTTCAAGAAATTTTGGCAGCCATGCAGGCTGTATGGCAGGGCTTGTATATTCAAAAGGAGATGCCTGTGCCTTTATATCTGCTGATTTACAGGACCCTCCTGAATTACTCCAGCAGATGATAGAAGAATGGAAGAAAGGCTGCGAGGTCGTAATTGGTATCAGGGAATGGGAAGAAGAGTCTACGAGGTTTCTTCCAAAAATATATTATAAGATGGTGAGGCGATTTGCATTAAAGAATATGCCAGAAGGCGGTACAGATGTTTTCTTAATAGATAGGAGTGTAGTAAATACTGTCAAGGACATGAAAGAAAAAAATACCTCAATATTCGGCCTTATACTCTGGAGTGGGTTTAAACAAGCATTGATTAGATACAAAAAGGGATTAAGATATAAGGGGACTTCGAAGTGGACATTGGCCAAAAAGGTTAAACTATTTATAGATACCTTCGTATCATTTTCTTACTTCCCGATAAGATTGATTTCCTTCATTGGTATATCATTGGCATTTGTTGGGTTTATATATGCTATAGTAATAATTATCAAAAAGTTGCTTTTTAATATCCCCATAGAAGGATGGGCGTCTTTAATGATTGTTTTACTCCTGGTTTCGGGGGTTCAACTTTTAATGCTCGGGGTATTGGGTGAATATTTATGGCGGAACTTTGATGAATCAAGAAACAGGCCTGTTTTTATTATTGACAAAATGATTGGATTTGAAGAAGACAAAAAGATAATAATGAAAGGGGGAAATTATGATTAAAAATAACAAGGGGATTACTTTAATAGAGATGCTTATAGCGATTATTGGTATCCTTGCTGCGATAGTTCTGCCGGCTTACATTGGCCAGCAGAAAAGGGCTGCAAGGGCTGAGGCATTTACAAATAAATCTACATATAATATTTGTCTAATTAGACATTTTTTTAAGATTTTTCTTCTACTGCACAAAAAGCTCATATAGATACTTAATTCATTCTCAAAATAAAAAACCGAACTCAAACTTTTAATTTTTGTTATAATTTACAAAGATGAATAACGAGCAAAAATACCGATAATAATTTACATATAGGAATAACAAAGTTGGATATTATGGGGTTAGTGAATGGTTACATTAAAAGATACAAAAGATAGTATTTCAACATTTCGTAAACAAAGGTTTCTCAGGGCTCAGGCGGTATTAAAAAAAGCAATAGATATTCTCATCAATGAATACCATGCAAACAAAATTATCCTGATAGGTTCACTTGCTGATAAACACCGCTTTGGATTTCATTCAGATATTGATCTATGCGTGGAAGGACTTCCATCTGAGTTTTATTTTAAAGCAGTGGGAGAACTTCTTTTAGAGGCTGATGAATTCGACATTGATATTATTCCAATTGAGGATGCAACACCAAAAATGAGAGAGCTAATTAAAAACGGGAAGGTGCTCTATGAAAAAAGATGAACTTTTTCTGAAAAGAATAAAGGCGGAATTACTTTCGGAACCTAGTCAGGTTTCAAGATTAATGGATGAATATAGAGGTTTTCTCAGAAAATATTCAAACCTTGCAGATCCTTACATTTTAAGGGTGAAGGCTTCGTTTATTGCTGATTTCTATACTGGGGTTGAAAAGATTTTTAGAACCATAACTGAAGAATTAAATGGAGGTACACCGAGAGGCGAAGGATGGCATAAAAGACTTCTCCATACAATGATGCTTGAAGCAAAAGGGATAAGGCCTGCTGTTATTTCAAAAGAATTGTATTTAGATTTATCAAAGTTTCTTGGTTTCAGACATGTTGTAAGACAGGCTTACGGTTTCCAACTGGATAAGAAAAAGATTGAGGAACTGGAAAAAATATTTGGGAAGACATGTAAAAAGTTTTTCAGAGAAATAAAAAAGTTTTGTAATTTTTTAGAGGGAAAATAGTGACGAAAGGAAGGGTTATGAACAAAAAAGGTTTTACCTTAACAGAGCTTTTAATAGTCATTGCTCGGTTATTGGTATCCTCGCTGTTATTGCCATACCTTTCTACATTGGCTAAAGCATTTTCAACCCTTAATATATTTTCTAATAGGCTGCAATAACAATAGAATCCTGCATAATTGTCCTTGACAAAAGACCGAAAAAGCATTAGATTATCCTTATCAAAAGGATAATCTAATGCTAAGTAAGGATGTTTTAAAAGAGATAATCCTCGCAAATGAGGATTTTATAGTGAAACAGGTGAAAAATCCTGTTAAAAGAGAAGGTCTTCATTTTCCTGCCAGTCTGAAAAAGGTGGTTGTCTTGTATGGTGTCAGAAGGAGCGGCAAGACATTTATACTCTTTGATATTTTTAAAAGGCATAAGGAACGCTCTTTATACATTGATTTTGAAGACGAGAGGCTGTCAGGCTTTCAAGTAAAAGATTTTGAAAGACTAAAAGAGGCATTTCTTGAATTAAAACCGCACCTTATCAGCAGGGAAATATATTTTCTGTTTGATGAAGTGCAGAATGTGGATGGCTGGGAAAAATTTTGCAGACGGGCAGTTGAAAGAGAAAATATTGCGGTGTTTGTAAGCGGATCATCATCAAAAATGATGCCTTTTGAAATACATACTGAATTAAGAGGCCGTTCATGGAGCATTGAGATACTGCCATTTTCGTTTAAAGAATGCCTTCTTGCAATACATATAGAGACAGAAGGGGAAGACATTATTTATGGCGTGAAGAAGCCACTAATTAAAAAACATTTTAATGATTACATGATTTGGGGAGGCTTCCCTGAAGTCCTATTGGCAAAGTCGGAAATTGAAAAGAGAAAAATACTAAAGGAATATATCATCGCTATGTTTTTCAGAGATATGGTTGAGAGATATAACATTACGAATATACAGCTTCTGGATGCATTAACGGATAAACTATTTTCATCTTTCTCAACAAAACTTTCTTTAACAGCATGTTACAAACAGTATAGGGATAAGTTCCCTTTTTCAAAAGACCTGCTTTTCAAATACTATAGGTATTTCTCCGACTGTATGCTTATCTTTGAAGTAAGAAAGTTTGCCGAATCAACATATAAAAGGATGCGAAATCCAGCAAAAGTATATCTTATTGATAATGGACTTGGCAGAAGGGTAACTTCTGCAGATGCCGGAAGATTGCTTGAAAATCTTGTCTTTCTGGAATTAAGAAGAAAAGAATATGAGATGTTCTACTTTGAAGAAAAAATAGAATGTGATTTCATTGCGAAGATATCAGACGGCGATTTACTGCCAATACAGGTATGTTTTGAATTAAATGAAGAAAACATATCAAGGGAAACAGAAGGACTTATTAAAGCATGCAGAGCAGTTGATGCAACTAAAGGACTTATACTTACTAATGACGACGAAAAAGAATTATCTAAGGACGGAATAAACATAAAGGCAGTTCCTTTTTGGAAGTGGTGTTTATTGCGAGATGGATAAAAAATGCTATAATTATAGTATGAAAAAGATAATGAGGAGGCAACTATGAAACACAACAAAGGCTTTACCTTAACCGAACTAATCATAATAATTGCGATTATTGGTATCCTCGCTGCGATAGCTCTCCCGGCTTACATAGGCCAGCAGAAAAGGGCTGCAAGGACTGAGGCATATACAAATCTCCAAAATCTGAGGCTTCTTGAGGAGCAGTTTTATGCGGAGAATGCTTGCTACTATATGACAGGTGGTACGTGTACAAACGCGACGATTAGCTATAACGCTACGCCGGGCGTAGCAGATGGTGGAATCGAAGATTTTCTCCCGGGTTTTCGGCCGGGTGGATGCACAGCCTGTGCGTCCCCTTATGGTTTAAATTTCACTTATTCTATAACTACGAATTCAACAGGAACAGGTGGTGGCACGGCTTCATGTTTTACTGCCACTGCCACGGGCGTTGCTGGGACAAGAGTAGCTGGTGACGTGTTTACTATAGACTGCAATAACGCCCGAAACTTCTGAGATAGTTAATAGTTACTGAGAGAGCCTATGTTTTTTTCTTCTCAAGATATGAGCTTATATAGAGTGCAAATTCCCTTAAATCATCGAGGCGATTTAGTAGGTAGTTATAAAGCAGTTCATAATCAATACGCGTGTATTCATGGATAAGAATATTTCTAAAACCTGCTATGTCTTTAATCTTTTTAGCGAAATTCGAAGGAATTACCTTTTCCTCTCCGAGTATCCTGATAATATCTCCACTATTTTCAGGAATCTCAAACCCTTTTTCTGCAATTATATGATTCCCTATATCTAAAATGCATTCTATAGCAACATGGAGATTCCTCTCAACTGCACTCAACAGCACTTCATTCCCCGTCAATTCTTCAAAGCTAATCTTACTTGACTGCTGAAGTATCTGGAGCGCCTTTTCTAACCTTTTCAATCGAGTATTTATGACTTCCCTTGAAATAACCAAATTTTCCGCTCCTTATTTTTTCATGGAGGATTTCATCATGCACCTTCCTAATAAAGATAGTATCAAGATATTGCATTATGGCATTTACTGTATATTCTATGCGCCTCGTCTCATCCTTTGAAAATAACAGCATCCCTTTTTTAATGACCTCGTGAGAGAGCAAAGGAGATGCAATGTCCAATAAGACGATATCAATCCTATCAAATGAAATCTGCTCTATAAGGTCATTGGTGATAGTTAGTTTTATTTGCCCGTATTCTTTATTGTCAACACTATCTCTCAGTAGAACTGCAATGTCAATATCGCTCATACTACTGACCTTTTCAGTAGTATAAGATCCGAAGATATAGGCAGTAACTACTTCATCTCTTGAATATAGATAACTCTTGATTTTTTCAAAAATTGTTTGCTCCATAAAGTATGTTATTAAAAAATAGGCTAAAAAGTAAAGATTAGCAGCGCCCTTCGGGGCTTAAATATTTTCTACTTATCGACCTTCTCTTGATTATGCTATACTTTTTGTGAAGGATAAAGATATGGCAGTGGCAGAAAGATGGAAGGGTTATAAAGAATTACGATAGACTGAGAGGCAATTTCGAAAAGTCGTGATCTAATAGGTTAAGATTAAGATTGTCAAAGTGTGTTATATCTCATATAATATGTTTAAGGAGATAGAATATGCCAACTACCATTCAGATAGAAAAGAAAAAATTCTATACATATGAGGACTATGAAAAGCTTCCTGAGGGTGCGCCGTATCAGCTTATAGGAGGAGAACTTGTTATGACACCGTCACCAATACCGTATCATCAAGAAATTTTAGGAAAAATTTTCTATGAATTAAAAAGATTTGTTGAAGAAAATACTCGTGGGAAAGTCTATCTTGCTCCAATAGATGTCTATTTTTCAGAAACTGATATATACCAGCCTGATATCATATTTATCTCAAAGGATAGACTTAATATTATTGGTGAAAAAAAGATTGAAGGTCCCCCTGATATTGTAATTGAAATCCTCTCTCCCGCAACTGCTTACTATGACCTCAGAATAAAAAAAGATACCTATGAACAGAGCGGCGTAAAGGAATACTGGATAGTTGATCCGATACAAAAGACTATAGAGATATTCGGCAATAAAAAGAGTAAGTTTGAATCTCTTAGCGCTGCTAAGGGTGAAGGTGTGGTAAAGTCAGACCTTCTTAATGGGTTGAGTATAGCCGTAAAAGAGATTTTTGGATAATCCAGCCACGAGCATTACTGACCAATGGTATCTGGCGATGTATTTACAATAGACTGCAACAACCGGAATTTCTGAGATAGTTGTTCACTTGCTGGAAATAAGATTCTTCATATTAAGAAATACTTCTTCCATAAGTGGCTCTTTACAGGGAATATGGTTTGATGGGTTATCAGCAGGGTGAAGATGCCAGTATTTGTAATTATCATAACCGAAAATCCTATTATTATCAGAAATAAGGGAATAGCTTTTCTTCCCGGTTAAAGAGTTGTAATATATTTCCAAGAAAACATTTTCTGAAATATCAACTCTTGCTTCAAAGATTATTCCTCTTTTCTCAGTAGATTTGATATGGGCTTCAGGGAAGAATTTTTTGTACACTTGAAACGAAGTCACTTTTGAAAATATCAAGACTCATTTAATGAGGGTTTCTATTTTTATGATTATATCAAGCCAGTTTCTCTTTTCAGCCATAAGGTCTTCCCATCTGATTATATCTTTCTCTATCTCGTAGGAAAACTCATCAGCTATTTCTCCAGAGGCAATTCTTGCCTTAAATTCATCAAAAGAATACCCGTATTTTGTCTCATATTTAAGTATCTCAAACTCGCATTCCTTTAAATATTCTTTGATTCCTGCAATAAGAAATTTTGTAGCCTCCTCTTCTGGTGAATGGCTAAGTCTCTTGAGGATTTCTTTTGCCGAGGGTGATAGTGTTAATATTGACATGTATCAATATATAGTGAAAGGACAATAAAAGTAAAGCCGCTAAAACAGGCTGATAAATAATCCAGCGCAATAACAACAAAAACTTCTGAGATTTTCCGCTGAAGAGAAAATAATTGCTCACTTCTTATCTCCTGATTATGTTATACTTTTGCTGAGGATAAAGATATGGCAGTGGCAGAAAGATGGAAGGGTTATAAAGAATTACCCAGGGATATAATTGATGGTCTTGATAGGCTAAAGGTGTTCTGGGAAGAGAATAGAGACATTTTGCTGGTTTATCTTTTTGGTTCTTTGGCAGAAAGAAGAAATGCCAATGATATTGACCTTGCAGTCTTCTTCAGTGCAAACCCTCCATACGAAAGAATCACTGAGCTGTTAGAAAAATTATATAAATTAACCGGTACCCAGAGAATAGATATTGTTGATTTAAACAGGTCAGGCCCGGTCTTTAAATTCGATATTATAACCAGTGGCAAACTTCTCTATATGAGGGATGCGGAGACACTTAATAGTTTTGAATTAAAGGTTATTAAAGAACACATGGATACTGAACATCTAAGAAAGGTCCAAAGATGGTTTTTAAGAGAGAAAGCGTTGAGGAACGACTAAAAAAACTTAGCGAACTTTTCCGTTTTTTTGAGATTCATAAAGAACTAACATATGAAAGACTTATGGAGGATATTACTGTTAGTTTGGCCATCGAACGGGCGTCGGCATTAGCCGCAGAAATAATTATTGACATACTCTCACATATACTCACATCTGAGTATAATCTATTCCCTGAAACATATAGAAAAGGCTATACTCTTTCTTGGAATGAACCAATCAGCGAGTTGGTTTAAATTCAAACCAAAGAAAGGAGTCCCGAAGGGTCGGGAAAAGATGTTAACACAAAGAAGCTTAAGAGAGTCAATGGGAAAACACTTCTTGCAACAGTGGACGCGAGCAAAATGAAACATACCGGATATTGCAGATGTCCTGACGGAACTGACATAAAGCCATTTGAGTTTTTCAACACTAGTAGAGGATTTCAGGAGTTTTGGGTAAAGGTCTGTCAGATGAAGAAAACGCATAATCTTGAAGAAGTAGTTGTAGGCTTTGAATCCACAGGGTCTTATGAGGAGTATCAAAGTATCAGAGTATCAAAGGAGCAAAGCTTTGACACTGTGACACTATGAATCTTTGACACTAACTAAATATACTGAAAGAGCTTCAAGGGAATTCTCCTGCTAAAACTGATCAGAAGGACCCTAAAGTTATCGCTGATATCATAGAGCTTGGGCATGCCCTTACTGTAATTATTCCTGAAGGCACTGTAGCAGAGCTTCGCAGACTGACTCAAGCCAGAGAACGTAGCATACAAAGGCGCAGTATACTTTTGAATCAACTTTATGATCTGGTTTTTCTTGTTTTTCCTGAATTCCTGGAAGTAATGAAGGCTCTGAGCATCAAGAGCGCCCAATATCGTCGGTGGAAACATGTTTACTTGATTCCTATCCCCATATCTGTATGCCATTCCCCTTCCCTCCATTTTCCCTTTTAAATATATCCTTGCAACACTATAATATTACACTATTTCATTCTTAACAAGAATTTCTTTTGCCTCATTTATAAATAATTAATTGCGACACAGTCTGCAAGTCGGGGAATGACGAAAAGGGGGTCGGGGAATGACATTTTCAGAAGGCACAAAGATATTTTTAGGTGGTTAAATGAAGGCTATATTGGTGAAATCAGCAAGTGGGTATGCTGATTTCACCAATATAGCAGAAATTACCAATATCCTGATGTTCATTTTTTCATTTTTAAAAAGGGTTTTCCGCAATATTTACTACTGGCATATATTTTGCTTGTCATCATTATTAAATTAATTGTCTTATAAATCCGGCACTTTCGAAAGTGCCGGATAAAAGACCATAGATAGCTTTGACTATCTATGGGTGAGTAGATTTTTAAACAAACTATAATTTAGGAAAGCACTTTTTAAAAGTGCTTCCTTTATTTAGAAAGGAGGTGAAAATGATGAAGAAGACATTATTTAGTTCTGGCGATAGGACTTGGACTCGGCCTGATGCTCTTTTGGGTAGGTGTGGGTGAAACAGGTGTGTCAGATACCCCTCATGATCCGCGGGTTCTCGCTTCGCTTCGGGAGAATAATGTAATGAAAGGAGAGTGAAATGAAATTTAAACCTAAACTGCTTTTTATGGCAGCGTTTTTTGTTCTGGCAATTCCGTTTGTCTTTGCCGGCAGCACCCAGGCAATTTACCTTCCTGACGGCGCTGAACAGAACGGAACGACCGGCTTATGGGATTTACCTGCTGACAGAGGTAAATGCGTTACAGGTATTGCAGCAGACGGCACCATGACGATTGATGCAACCAAAACATCACGTGCTGACTGTATAGCGAATTTACAGTCGCCCTCTACTTATACAACTCAGGCACTCTGCGGAGTTACAACAAATCCTGACGGCGCCCATTTCTGGGCAAGCACCTGTTCCAGCGGGACAACCGGTATATCCCTGAGCGGCCTGGATAGAACTTCGGCCATGTGCACTGCAAATGGCGGAATCTGGGCATCAAAATGTACCTCTGCCTGGTATTTAATGGGACCGAGTGGAGCAGGTACAGAAGGCTTCTGCTATGCTTCGGTAGATGTAACTTCTACATACGGTGATCAGGCTTCCTGTATCGCAGCAGGCATCGGCTTTTCATGGAGTACTTCGGGTACTTCGGCCAATTCATGTATCTATGCTTATGGTATTGGGGGAGGCTTAAATGGTGCTAAATCGAGGTCTACCGGTAACTGGGACCCAATTAAGAACCTCGCCGGCGGAACGACTGTTGCGGCCCATGCAGCACTTCCGGCCGACTTGACAACATATACCAATATGGGCACGTGCATAACCGACGGCTTTTCATGGAACAATACAATCATCCAGAGCGGCACAACAACAATCGGTTCTGCAACAGTAGCTACTCTAACATCTGGTAGCGCCAGCACCACTATGTGCCTCAGATGTCATAACAACACATCACAATATAACTCGTATGCTGAAAGATGGAAGCAGGACTACACAATGACAGGCCACAAGAACATGCTCAGGAAGGTAACCCCCGGCATGAACTGGGCAGGTCCTGACAGCGTTGTCTATACACAGGCTGCGGTACCAAGTGGAGCAACGGCCGGCGACTACCAGACACTTGACTTTGGCGCCGGAACAGCTACAACCACTCTTTGGGGCACCAAGCCTCTGATGTACCTCTTCGGAGACTGGATGGCGCCTGCGCCGGACGGTCTTTACACCGTAGTCTGGATGGGTACGTACGCCAGGTATAACGGCGTCGGCTCTGGCTACAGTTGCGCATCATGCCATGCAACAGGCTGGAGGAACGAAACCACCACGGTAGGTCTTTGCAGTATATCCTCAAAGACCACACAGGCAACGTGTGAAGCAGCATTAGGCACCTGGTATCCATCCACAGGCGTGCAGGGATACGGCATAGGCGGACTGGAACCCGGGACATCTTTCCCTTCGTATGCAAAGGGTGGGTCTAATCCCGACAAAAACTCTATTGCCGGTATAACCGGACAATGGGACCAGGACGGTATTATATGCTCAAGGTGCCATGCCTCAACAGTCCCGGCTGTATATAGCGGAACGACTGCGGTTACTTCGACTCATAATCTTACACCATCGGGATCCGATATAAACAATCTTTGCTACAGTTGCCACCAGAGCGTTGCCAAGGAGACTAATGGTACTGGCGTAAATAACGACCTTACTCATCCCGAGTATCTTCCTGTCAAGAATACCGCCACCGCACCGGCATACATTCCGGAGTTCAGCGGCCATGTACTGGGCGGCTCGTTCCTGAACAGCCCGCATGGACAGTTTACAGGAACAATTGTGCCTAACTCACTCGGAAAGTATGATATTGTTTCCGGCGGTACGTATGCCAGCAACTTTAAAGACTCTTTCTGCAGGTCAGGCACGGGAGCTACGGGTTCGATACTTTCCACCAACGCAAACGGTACAAAAATTACGACCAGCACACAATGTGCTGATGCCGGTGGCACATGGTGGGCTAATCAGTCACAGGGAAACTGCACAACATGCCACGATGTTCACCAGAGTCTCTTCGACCCTGCTGCAACAGAGCCTTTAAGAAGGGAGTGCGTAACTTGCCACACTACTGAGGCAACCACACCTATATCCCACAAGATGGGAACAGGAACGCCTCAGGAAGACATGTCTGCTGAAGCAAAAGCTGAGTCTTGTAAGATTTGCCATATGCCTAAAGCAACATCAGGCGGCTTCCCGATGCACCTGTGGAGGATCAATACTGATGACAGCTACAGCACCTTCCCGACTGCTTTGGAGTTCGGTATCGGTGGTACTGCTACCAAGAAGATCGCCAATATGGTGTCTGATGATGCGCATAGTATTGAAGTTGGCGGCACTACCTATACCACTACTACCTATGCAAACGCAGCCTGGGTCGACGTTGACTACGCATGCGGACAGTGCCACGGCGGTGGAACAAACTGGATTGACAATCCTCCTCTCCCTGGGACGCACTGGATCAGCAAGGTTGATCTTGCAGTCAGGGCAGAGGGAATCCACAAGACACAAAAAATGAAAAAAGGGGGACAGTTCTAAAGGAAAAAAGAAAAAAGGGAGAATAAAGGGGACGGCAGGCTGTCCCCTTTATCGCTTTATATGTACGCTTGGAAATCTGCTGATGTCATGTATCTCATATAGGATAATCAACGAAAGGGTCTGTCCTATTCCTGGCACTGACAACAGACGGAACAGCGCCTCAGGGTCGTGTGCCTTTGCTTTTTTACAGATGTAATATTCAAGCTTCCTTAAAAGCTGATCATAATGGTCAATAAGGGAAAGATTCACGTCAATGCTCTTGCGGACACATTCATCGCCGAAACGTTCAGCGACGCCTTTCCTGTTGCCCTTGTAGCAGATGCTTTTGTGAAATGCGGGAAGATTGTACTGATGATTGGTGACAGTGTAACATGAATTATGCAAATTCAAAAAAAGGGTATAATTCTCAATGGATTAAAACAATCCCTAAAAGGGAGAAAGGAGAACTATACCCATGAGAAAGAGTTTATCAAAGAAGTCAAAAAAAGTCATTGAGAAAGGGTTAGGAGAATTGAAGCAAAGGAGTTCACTGGCAGAGCTAACAAGGATAGGGGCGAGGTATGAACCAGACGGTTCGTACCGAGGATGATGCTTGAGGTGGCTGTGGAGGATGAGCTTACAGTCCCGACTTCTTCGGGAGAAGGGACTATTATGAGAGGCGTACTGATCAAGAGGGAAGCAGAAGCGGCTCGAAGCCTCGGACAATAAAGATTGGCAGTGGAGATATAGAGATAAATATGCCTGATTTTAAAAAATAATTTGCAATTTCTGGACACCGATTTTTGTAATTATGCCATAAAATACTTGACTAAAATAAATCAGGGATTAGGGATTAGGCGGATATAGAAATATTCTCATCCATGAATATTTAGAGTTAGATTATAAAGAAGTATATAAAAACTTCAAGAAACTTATTGATGTAATACCGAACTTCCAGAAAGAATTAATTCAATATATAGACAGAAGAAGGTAAATACTAATGCGGTCAAAAGTAAAGCCACATCTCCCTCTATTACTGTCATTGCGGCTTGTCCGCAATCCTTCCAGAAAAGAAAGATTCCCGATCCCGAAGCATCGGGAGGAATGACGTCCATGTGGTCATACTTATGAACTTCTTGGCAGTAATTCAGGAACACCTTAAAAGAGCGCTATCTGCTCTACTTTTTCCTCTGGAGTAAAGATAGGGTAGTTATTGTTAAAGCAAGCTGTGCAGTATTGTTCAGGGTTCTGAACCACTTTAAAAGAATACCCGTATTTTGTCTTATATTTAAGTATCTCAAACTCGCATTCCTTTAACCCAGAAAATGCAGTTAAGAAAAGGAATAAGAAGATATGGATGCCTTCAAAACCTCTATGAAGCAACAAGATTTGATATGTGTCATTACATAATCTTTATAAATGTTTTTGCATAAATTTATGCACTTACTGATTATGTAACGACATGCTAAGGTGTTGCGAATAGAGCTTTTTCAGTCATCCATATCATTTTGAAATGCATTTTCTGGGTTAAATATTCTTTGATTCCTTCCAAAAAACTTGGTTACTTGATATATTTTCTATCATGATATGATATAATTTATATCATGATATACAAACAGAGGTGGATTGCTGAGAAAATGAGGGATGCTGTTGAATTTTCTCCTGTTATTGTTCTTTCAGGGGCGAGGCAGACAGGGAAAAGCACTCTCCTTCAGAATGAAGAGCCATTCAGAGACTGGCATTACATTACATTTGACGATCTTGATATTCTTTCAATCGCAGAAAAAAGGCCCAATGATATACTTAACATATCAAAAAATATAATCATTGATGAAGCCCAACGCTCCCCTGCCTTTATGCACGCTGTAAAAAGTGCAGTAGATAAAGACAAATCAAGGAGGATCGTCCTTTCAGGTTCGGCCAATATGCTCTTGATGAAGAGAGTATCCGAGAGTCTGGCAGGAAGGGCAATATATTTTAATCTCCTGCCTTTTTCCTTTGGGGAGTTCATGGAAAGAGTCCCAAACAGATGGATTGAAAAGCTTTTAACTAAGGGAAAGGCTTCAGAGACTCAAGACAGCTATACACCATCGGATATAGATTTGAAGTTTACCCTATTCAGGGGTTTTCTTCCGCCCGTTGTATCTCTAAAAAAAGAAGACCACATTGCTATGTGGCTGAAGGCTTATGAGAAGACTTATCTTGAAAGGGATCTAAGAGAGATTTCAGAGGTCTCATATCTATCTGACTTTAAAAAGGTAATGGAGTTGCTTGCTATTAGAAATGCTTCAATTTTAAAACAGAGCGAGGTTGCGAGGGACGCTGGCTTATCTCAGGCAACGCTTGGCAGATATATTAATATACTTGAGACTACAAATTTGTTTATGAAGTTAAAGCCGTACTCAAAGAACATGAGTGTAAGGCTTATTAAATCTCCTAAGATTTTTTGTATTGACACAGGGCTGACAGTCTCTCTTGCAGGCTATCTCTCGTCAAGCGATATACCGATAACATTTATGGGAGCATTGCTTGAGTCCTATGTGCTTTTGACCTTTATTGTGATGACATCCATTTTGGGTGGAGAGGTGTTTTATTTCAGGACGCAGGGTGGTAAGGAGAAGGAAGTTGACCTTGTAATTGAAAAGGAAAACGGAGTAGTAGCAGTTGAGATAAAACTTTCAGAAACTGTTTCTGCGGGTGATATAAAGAACTTGCTGTTTTTTAAAGGTGTGAACAATAAATTTACTGCTGGACTCTTAATATATACCGGCAGAGAGGTAAAGCAGCTTGCCCATAACATATTTGCCATCCCATGGGATATGCTATAAAAATGCTGTATTTCTCTTAGGCAGGTAGCATTTCTGTATTTAAAGGCTTTGATAATAGCAGGAAGATAAGAAAGAGGCAGGGCTATTATCGTTTATTATGACATTTGTTGAGAAGATATTTGAGAAAACGTGGAAAAAATTTTCCAGAGAGATAAAAAAAATTTAGGAAACTTTACTTGACTGCTGAAGTATCTGGAGCGCCTTTTCTAACCTTTTCAAATGTCAATATCGCTCATACTACTGACCTTTTCAGTAGTATAAGATCCGAAGATATAGGCAGTAACTACTTCATCCCTTGAATATAGATAACTCTTGATCTTTTCAATAATCGTTTGTTCCATGTCAGTATGTTATTAAAAATAGGTTAAAAAGTAAAGATTATCAGGGATCTTTAGGGACCTTATAACAGGCAATTATTTTTATAGAAAATCTTTTGAATAACTTATGTGGTGAAACCAAAAAATAATTGCCTCTCAATGAATCCTGTTGCGTTACACGGGTTTTTGAATGAACATGCCTCATATCATAACAAGAAAAACGCTCAACTTGGGTATTATCAAAACATGCGGTGCAGTATTGTTCAGGGTTCTGAACTACCTTCAACAACCCTTCGGGGCTTAAATATTTTCTACTTACCGACCTTCTCTTGATTATGCTATACTTTGGTCATGGATAGAGTTCTTTTTCAAAAACTTGAACGTCTGAAAGAGGAATTATTCTATCTTAAAAAAAGCAAGCCTGAATTACTAAAAAAACTTAAGACATCTATTGAGGCAAAAAAAATTGCGGAACGTTCCATCTATCTTTGTTCAGAAATAGTCCTTGACATTTCAGACTTAATTATAATAAAAAAAGGTTATCCCAAGGCCTCCACATATAGTGATTCTATTTATAAACTTGGAGATTACGCTATTATTCCTAAGGGTTTTGCTCATAAATTTGTCTATATTGCGGGACTCAGGAATTTCCTTGCTCACGATTATCAGAAAAACACAGTGCCAGAGCTCGAGAAATTTCTTAAATCTGGTATTAAAGATATAGAACAGTTTATAAAATATATAGAGAGACTATGAAGGATACTTTAGAGAAGATAAGGCATATATTGGTGAAAAACAAGTGTGTTGTATTTGGTTATCTTTTTGGGTCAAGGGTAAAAGGTTTTGCTGGCATAAAGAGTGATTGGGATGTTGCTGTTTATTTTGATGTGAAATGCCTTAAGGACTGGTCACGGTTCTATCTTGAAGCAGAGATAGAAAGGGAAATAAAAGAAGAAGTGCAGGTTACAGTGCTTAATACTGTTGAGGAGCCTGTATTTGCCTTTGAGATAATCAACGACGGGATGGTCATTGCTGACAAAGACACCGAGGCACGAATCCTGTTTGAGTCATCCATGCTGCGGCGGCATCATGACTGGGACTATTTTCTAAAAAGACACAGGGCATTAATTCCTCAAAAGTAAATATAAAAATCTAACAACAGAAACTTTTAGCCCAGTTAATTCATGCAACTGTGTACGTTAAATACACTCTGTTTTGAACATTATCATTTGAAATCATGTATTATCAATGGGTTTCAGATGGTTAGCGGATGATAGTGATCTAACTGGATAAATCTCTGCAAGTATTTTTTCTCCACCTCTTGAGAGTAAATCCTCCGCGAGGTTGACCCCAAGTTTTTCTGCATCCTGAGGATTTCCCTCTATGTGACCTTTTATGAGTCTGTCTCCGGAGACGCTGCCGATAAGACCGTCAATATCAATATATAGTAATGATTGACGAGTGACGATGTCGGATGCATGATGCATGATGCACGATGCATGATTATCCTGTATCTTGAATCCTGTATCCTGAATCCTGTATCCTGAATCTTGCATCTTCTCAATTCTCGCATACGCTGCAATTGGCACCTGACAGCCGCCCTCTAACCTCTTAAGGAATGCCCTTTCTGCCTTCACACATACAGATGTTTCAACGTGATTTAAAGGTGAAAGGATGCTATTTATAAATTTATCATCGGTTCTGCATTCTATACCAACAGCCCCTTGACCTATAGCGGGCAGACATATATCAGGTTCAAGAGTTTCAGTAATTCTATGAGATAAACCCAGCCTTTTTACACCCGCAACTGCAACAATAATGGCGTCAAACTTCCCTTCATCAAGTTTTCTTATCCTTGTATCAAGATTTCCGCGAAGCTGTGTAATTTTAAAATTAGGCTGTATGCTTAATATCTGGCATATTCTTCTAAGACTGCTCGTGCCAATTGTTGCACCATGTGGAAGCTCGTATAGTAACGAGTGACGAGTAACGAGTGACGAGTTTAAAATCCCCCCACGCCCCCCTTTAGCAAAGGGGGGTAAGGGGGGATTTGACTTTTGACTTACTATTAAGGCATCTCTCGGATTCTCCCTCTTACATATAGCGGATATATGAAGCCCTTGAGGTAAATCAGTTGGCACATCCTTCATGCTGTGGACTGCTAAGTCAGCCTCTCTTCTTAAAAGTGCTTCTTCTATCTCCTTTACAAAAAGCCCTTTGCCGCCAATTTTTGCAAGAGGGACATCAAGAATTTTATCACCTGTAGTCTTAATCTTTTTAAGTTCAATCTCTAAATCAGAGTTAAGCTTTTTGAGTTCAGATTTAACCCATTCAGCCTGCCATAAGGCAAGCTTGCTACTTCGTGTGCCTATTGTAATTTTTCTCTTCATAGTTATTAATCTAAACTAATCTTCCCAATTATAATAAAAACAGATAGGAAATTCTCTATTTAGCTATTAGCTATTAGCTTTTAGCTCTTAGCTTATAGCTTATTAGCTTATTTGCTTCTGTTATTTTATTGACATGTCCATATGCTCTTAGTAATATAGGCTATACTTTTGTAACATGGTCTTAAATAAATCCAAGTACCAATTCTCAGAGTGCTGGATAAATAATTCCATGTCTAAAGCAACCCTGTAATCAAATGATAAAAGTTGAAGATGCATTAACAATTATACTTAACTCTATCGCACCATTAGATTCAGAAACTATCTCTCTTTCAGATTCATTAGGAAGAGTGCTGTATGAAGATGCATTTAGCAGTGGCGATATCCCTGCCTTTGATAACTCTGGAATGGATGGGTATGCGATTAAATCATCTGATACTGTCGGCGCTTCAAATGAGACGCCAAAAATTTTGGATGTTATTGGAGAAATTAAAGCAGGTATTGCTGCCTCTATGGAGACAAAACACGGTCAGGCAATAAAGATTATGACAGGAGCGCCAATACCTAAAGGTGCTGATTCTGTGATAATGGTTGAAGAGACTGAGAAGTCAAAAGTCAAAAGTCAAAAGTCAAAAGTAAAGATTTTTAAAGAGGTAGAATACGGTGATAACATAAGAAAGGCAGGAGAAGATATAAAAAGCAGCGAGCTTGTGATTCAAAAGGGAACATTACTGAAGCCGGCCCATATAGGTATGCTTGCAGCCTTAGGTATCTCAAGGGCAAAGGTTACAAGAAAACCCCATGTTGCTATCCTGGCAACAGGCGATGAACTAATAGATGTAGAAGAACAATTAACACACGGGAAGCTCAGAACCTCTAATACCTACACATTATATAACCAGATACTGAGTTGCGGTGGGGAGCCGGCAAACATAGGCATTGCAAGAGATGATATAGGGGATTTAGAGAAGAAGATAAATCTGTGCAGAGGGCATGATGCAATAGTTACATCCGGCGGGGTCTCCATGGGGGACTATGATTTAATTAAAGATGTTTTAGTGAGATTAGGGGCAGAGATAAAGTTCTGGAAAATCGCAATGCGGCCAGGGAAACCTGTATTATTCGGTATAATGGATGGGAAGCCTGTGTTTGGATTGCCGGGAAATCCTGTCTCAAGCATGGTGAGTTTTGAGATGTTTGTAATGCCTGCTATCCTTAAGATGTTAGGACAGAAGGATGATAGCATAAAAGAGGTAGAGGCTATATTAGATGAGGATATAAAGAAGAAAAAAGGACTGAGGTTTTTCCTCAGGGCACAGACCCGATGGGAAAACAGTGGTTATATAACAAAGGCTACAGGTCCTCAGGGTTCTGCAATATTAAAATCAATGATGCTTGCCAATAGCCTGATGATTTTACCTGAAGATGAAGAATTTATAAAAAAAGGCGCAAAGGTGCGTGTAAGGCTTTTGAATTAATTATCCAAAATTCACTCCTATATTTATCTTTTTACATCCTTTCCTAATCAATTCCTTTTATTAACCATTGACCCGAAAATACTCTATTTATAAAATCTCCCCTCACCCCTCTTTGCTAAAGAGGGGAATACACCCCTTTATCCCCTCTTAATAGGGGGGAAAATTTCCCCCTTTGGTATGAACCGCTCTGGTTCATACCTTTGAAAAAGGGGGATGGAGGGGGATTTTCATAATTCTTTGTGTTCCCGGCACTTCGGGATTGACATAATGATTCTCGCGAATTCTTAAAAAAACTATGGCTATTTTTGCTTTCTTTAATAAACTTACTTGACATGAACCATATCAATTGATATGATATAAAAAGGATTCAAGGGGCGTAAGGATCAAGGAACTAAATAAAAGATTAAAAATCAAAATGCAAAATGACAAATCAAAATTCAAAGATAATGTCAGGAAGATATTTTTACATTTTAATCTGTCATTTTAATTTTTTATCTTTGATTTTTAATTTTCACTTTCATCCTTGAATCCTTAAAACCCTATTGAGGAAGCAAAATGACGACCGCAACTAAAGACTATTACGAAATGCTCGGTGTAAAAAGAGATGCCTCTCAGGATGAAATAAAGAGGGCATTCAGGAAATTAGCGCGCAAATACCATCCTGATTTAAATCTAGGCGATAAGTCATCAGAGCAGAAATTTAAAGAGATAAACGAGGCTTATGAGGTTCTTGGCGACCCAAAGAAACGGGCAGATTATGACCAGTTTGGAAAGACTCCTTTTGAGGCTGGAGCAAGAGGGTTTGAAGGGTTTAGACCCTTTGACTTTGGTTTTGATTTTGGCGGTGCTGAAGATATTTTTGCAAACCTTTTCGGCAGCCGCAGGGGCGAAGAGATACCGCTGCGTGGTGCTGACCTTGCAACATCCATTGAAATTTCTCTTGAGGAGGCATATAAGGGTGTAAGCAAACCTATTACATTAACACGAGAGATTTCATGTAGTGCGTGTAAAGGGACGGGGGCTGAGACCTCTCAGACATGCTCTAATTGCAAAGGCGCAGGGGTGATACAGCAGGGCAAAGGATATTTCAGAGTAAGTCAGACATGTCCTTCCTGTAAGGGCGCAGGAAAGATAATTACAAAGGCATGTAAGTCGTGCAGAGGGAGTGGAACTGTGCTTGTTACTGAAACCATAAAAGTAAAAATCCCCCCAGGCGCACATACGGGAAGCAGACTAAAATTAAAAGGCATGGGAGGTGCAGGTATAAAAAAGGGGCATCTCGGAAATCTTTACATAGAACTGACTGTTAAACCGCACGCTGTGTTTAAGCGCGATGGAGATGATATCTATGTTGATATGTCTGTGAGTATTGGCGAAGCAGTACTTGGAGGAAAGATTGAGGTTCCAACGCTTGATGGCCAGGTTACAATGACCCTTCCTCCCGGAACAGACAGCGGGAAAAAATTCAAACTTAAAGGCAAGGGAATCCCTAATACAAAAATAGGCATAAGGGGCGATGAATATGTAACCATAAAAATAGTAGTGCCAAAGAAAGTTACAGATAAAATGAGGGAAGCGTTAAAAGAGGTGGAAAAAGCGTATAAGGCTTAAACTCTAAATCCGAAATCCTAAATACTAAACAATATCAAAATTCTAAATTCAAATATTCAAAACTGTTTTGAATTTGGTTATTTGAACATTAGAATTTGTTTAGAATTTAGATATTAGAATTTAGGGTTTGAAGGAATAAGTTATGGAAGATAAAAAACGTCCATTATTCATGATAAGCGTCGTTTGCAGGATGTTTCATATTCATCCACAGACCCTTAGACTCTATGAAAGAGAGGGACTGCTTCATCCACAAAGGGTCGGACGCTCAAGGTTATATTCTCAAGAAGATTTAGAGCGCATAAGGATGATCCTGGGACTTACAAAAGACATGGGAGTAAACAGGGCAGGTGTGGATATAATCTTAAGGATGAGGCGGAGGCTTGAGACAATGCACAGGGAGATGGAGGAAATGATGGACTACCTTGAAAAGGATATAAAAAGGAAATTTGAAAAGAGAATAAAAGAAGCATTTGAGGAAGAGGAATGAAAATTTGCTCTGAAAATACCTATAAGCTGTCATTCCCGCGAAGGCGGGAATCCAGTTCCTTTTGTATGACCTCCTGTTTACACAGGAACTACATCTGGATTCCGTGTCAAGCACGGAATGACAAATCATTTAGAAGTGGGGGAATAGATGAGACTTGATAAATTGACAATAAAAAGTCAGGAGGCTATGGAAAAGGCTCAACAGCTTGCCCAGAAAAAGGGTAATCAGCAGGTAGATGCAGAACACCTGCTTTATGTCCTCCTTGTCGGAGACTCGACTCTTCGAGATGAAGGAATTGCACTGGAGGTTATCAAAAAATTAGGAGTAGATGTAAAATCACTGAGGTCCCAAATAGAGACAGAGATAGAAAAATTTCCTAAGGTCATTGGTCCCACACCAATAGGGCAGATCTACATCACACAGACACTTAAGGATGTTTTTGAAAAAGCATTTCAACATGCAGAGCATCTTAAAGATGACTTTGTAAGTGTTGAACATCTGCTTTTAGGGATTATTGGCACAGAGGGAAATGCAGGAAGGATTCTTGAAAAGTTTGGTGTTACTGAAGATAAGGTTCTCTCTGCAATGCGTGAGATAAGGGGAATCCATCGTGTTACAGACCAAAACCCTGAGGCTAAGTATCAGGCACTTCAAAGATATGCCAGGGATTTAACAGACCTTGCAAGAAGGGGTAAACTTGACCCTGTTATTGGAAGAGACGAGGAGATTAGAAGGGTTATACAGGTGCTCTCTCGGAGGACAAAAAACAACCCTGTTGTAATAGGAGAGCCAGGGGTTGGAAAAACCGCTATTGCAGAAGGTCTTGCACAGAGGATAACATCAGGTGATGTCCCGCAGAGCCTGAAGGATAAAAGGGTTGTTGCCCTTGATATGGGTGCGCTTATTGCAGGGGCAAAATACAGGGGAGAGTTTGAAGACAGACTTAAGGCTGTGCTTAAGGAAATAGAAGAGGCAGAAGGAAAGATAATCTTATTTATTGATGAACTTCACACTGTTGTTGGCGCAGGCGCTGCAGAAGGTGCAATAGATGCATCCAATATGTTAAAGCCCGCACTTGCAAGAGGAGAGCTAAGATGTGTAGGGGCAACAACGCTTTCTGAATATAGAAAGCACATTGAAAAAGACCCTGCACTTGAGAGAAGGTTTCAGCCTGTTTATATAAAGGAACCAACTGTTGAAGAGACTATATCAATCTTGAGGGGATTAAAAGAAAGATACGAAGTTCATCACGGCGTAAGGATAAAGGACTCTGCGATTGTGTCTGCTGCGGTTTTAAGTAACAGATATATCTCAGACAGATTTCTACCTGATAAGGCTATTGACCTCATTGATGAGTCAGCGTCCAAACTTAAGATGGAGATAGATAGCATGCCATCTGAGCTTGATGAGCTTGAGAGGAAACTGAGGCAGTATGAGATTGAAAGACAGGCTGTGCTGAAGGATGCTTCGGCAAGTTCGGCAGATGAGGCATCAAGAGAGAGACTTAAACATCTTGAGGATGAGATTGCCGGACTCACAGAAAAGAGGAATCTCTTAAGGGCACAATGGCTGAAGGAAAAAGAAGCGATACAGAAGATAAGTTCTATCAAAGAGGAGATTGAAAAGACAAGGATTGAGTCTGAAAAAGCTGAAAGAGAAGGCGACCTTAACAAAGCCGCAGAATTAAGATATGGAAAACTTATTGAACTTCAAAAAAGACTTGATGCTGAAAATAAAAAACTCTTAGAACAGAATGGCAAAAGCAGGTTGCTCAAAGAGGAGGTTGACGAAGAAGATGTTGCAGAGATTGTCTCAAAATGGACAGGCATACCTGTAAGCAGGATGCTTGAGGGAGAGGTGCAGAAACTATTGAAGATGGAGGACAGACTAAAGTTGCGTGTTGTTGGGCAGGATGAGGCAATTAATGCAGTTGCTAACGCTGTTAGAAGGGCAAGGGCGGGTATACAGGATCCTAACAGACCAATTGGCTCCTTTATTTTTCTTGGACCGACAGGAGTTGGAAAAACAGAGCTTGCGAGGGCGCTTGCAGAGTTCCTGTTTGATGATGAAAACGCAATGGTAAGGATTGATATGTCTGAATATCAGGAGAGACACACTGTATCAAGGCTTATCGGGGCACCGCCGGGCTATGTGGGCTATGAAGAAGGGGGGCAACTTACAGAGGCAATAAGGAGGAGACCCTATGCTGCAATCCTCTTTGATGAGGTGGAGAAGGCACATCAAGAGGTCTTCAATCTGCTTTTGCAACTGCTTGATGACGGAAGGCTTACAGACGGACATGGAAGGACAGTGGATTTCCGAAACACGGTTGTTATAATGACTTCAAATATCGGAAGTCAGCACATTCAGGAGATGCTTACTGAATGGAGCAATGAAGATCAGATACGTAAAGGTGTGATGGAACAGCTAAAGACCTTTTTCAGACCTGAGTTCTTAAACAGGGTAGATGAGATAATAGTATTTCATGCACTTAACAAAGCATTACTCTTGAGAATAGTTGATATACAGCTTAATCGTATGAAGCTGTATATAAAAGACAAGCACATTGATATTGTGTTAGGAGACGAAGCAAAGGATTATCTTGCAGAGATTGGTTATGACCCACTTTATGGAGCAAGACCGCTTAAGAGGGCAATTCAAAAAGAGATTTTAAATCCCCTCTCAACAAAACTCCTTGACGGGACATTCAAAGAAGGAGATGTCATAGAGGTAGACATGGAGAATGGCAGGGTTGTCTTCAGGAAGGCAGTAAGGGAGCATTTTATTTGACATCATGCTTTCATTTCCTATATCCTATCCGTGAATAAAAATCATGAAACTTTTTCCAAAAGAAATAGACTTCTTTGAGATATTTGACAGGGCTTCATTAAACCTCACAAAAGCAGCTTCTCTTCTTGTCTCTCTTATGGAAAACTTTGACAATATTGAGGCAAGGGCTAAAGAAATATATGAGGTGGAGCAGGAAGGGGACATATTAACACATGAAATAATGAAAAAACTCAACAAAACTTTTATCACACCCATAGACAGAGAGGATTTGTACACCCTTGCATCAAGGCTGGATGATGTCCTTGACCTGATATGGGCGGCGGTTGACAGGCTTTCTGTTTTTAAGATAAAAGAGCCAACAAAAGAAGCAACCTCAATGTCTAAAGACCTCTTCACAACTACTGAAGTTATACATAAAGCAATAAAGAAGCTTAAAGAAAAAAATTATTCTCATATGCAGGATTACTGCATTGAGATAAATAGACTTGAAAACAGGATTGACAGAGAGTTTAGAGATGCGCTGGGGAGATTGTTCGATGATGTTAAAGATCCTATCCTTATAATTAAGTGGAAAGAGATATATGAACATCTTGAGGATGCATCCGACAGATGTGAGGATGTTGCGAATACTCTTGAGGCTATAGTGCTCAAGCATGCCTGAAATAATCATTCTTATCATCGTACTTGCTATACTCTTTGACATCAGCAATGGTTGGAATGACTCCGCTAATGCAATTGCGACTGTTGTCTCAACAAGGGTATTGACACCTACCAAGGCAGTCCTGCTTGCGGCAGGGATGAATGTCTTAGGGGCATTTTCTACAACCGCGGTAGCAAAGACAATAGGAACAGGGATTGTAGATCCTAAGGCTGTTACGGCAGTTGTTGTTGCTGCTGCGCTTTCTGCTGGATTTACATGGAATACTGCAATGACAAAATTGGGTATGCCTGTAAGCGCATCTCATGCCCTTATAGGTGGTCTTATAGGCGCATCTGTGTCATATGGGGGCATAGAGATTCTTAACATTACAGGATTAATGACAATATTCTCAGCCTTGCTTATTTCACCTATACTTGGAATAATGCTGGGATTCTCCCTTATGAAAGTTATATTAAAAATCTTTGGAACGCTTCCTGCAGGAACTATAAATAAATATTTCGGAAAACTTCAGCTTCTCTCGTCAGGATTTATGGCGTTCAGCCATGGCTCAAATGATGCACAGAAGGTAATGGGAATTATCACCCTTTCACTTGTAAGTGCTGGCGTTCTTCATTCTGTAGATGTCCCGTTCTGGGTTATACTTATATGCGCTCTCGCCATGGGCTTGGGTACAGCCATTGGGGGATGGAAGGTAATCAAAACAATGGGTGTTCATATGTTGAAGTTGGAACCTGTTCATGGTTTTGCTGCAGAGACATCAGCAACTGCTGTTATTTTGGGTGCGAGTCAATTCGGGCTTCCTGTCAGTACAACACATGTCATAGCAACCGCAATCATGGGCGTTGGTGCAACTAAAAGACTGTCTGCTGTAAGATGGGGGATTGCAGGTAAAATTGTTCTGGCATGGGTATTTACACTACCAGTCTGTGCCCTGCTTGCATGGGGTATCTATAAAGCACTCCTCCTGATAGTATAAATTACTCTGCTGAGGTAATTTTCAATACTATCTTTTGACAATTTTTAACCCTCAATGCTACTTTATGCCCATGGATAAAAATAAAAAAATTGCACAGCTTATAATTGCAAGGCTTGATGGGAAAGATGTCCATAAAAAGTTTCAATATTACCAATCGCTTGTTAAGAAAGGCATTGGTGGTTTTATTGTTTTTGGCGGGAAGCTAAAAGATGTAAGCGAGGCAATTAAGAAATTGCAGAAACTAAGTGAAATCCCTCTTTTTATAACCTCTGACCTTGAACGAGGACTTGGACAGCAGATAGAAGGCGGCACATTGTTCCCTCCAGCTATGGCTATTGGACAGGCGATTAACCCAAAAAATAAAGATGATATTAATCTGTTAAGGAACTCCATAAACATTATCGCTCAAGAGGCAAAGGCATGTGGAATAAATGTAATATTTGCACCTGTACTTGATATAAACACAAACCCCCAAAATCCTATAATCTCTGTAAGGGCATTTGGTGAGAATCCTGAAAAGGTCTCATGGTTTGGGAATGAATTTATAAAAGGTTTTCAGAAACACAGGATTATTGCTTGTGCAAAACATTTTCCAGGGCATGGAGATACGAGCGTGGACTCTCATATAAGGCTACCAATAGTAAAGGCAGATATGAAAAGGCTTGAAAAAGTTGAACTACATCCCTTTAAAGAGGCAATAAAGTCAGGAGTCAAGATGGTAATGGTAGGTCACCTCAAAGTGCCTGCTATTGATTCAAGATTTCCATCAAGCCTCTCGGAGAAGACCATTAAAGGATTACTAAAAACTGAAATGAAATTTAAAGGACTTGTAGTCACAGATGCAATGAATATGCAGGCAATTAGATATCCTGAGGAGAAGGCATGTTTAATGGCTTTAAATGCAGGCGCAGACATAATCCTTCATCCAAGCGAACCTGAAAGAATAATAGATTATTTTTCCTCAAGATGGAATGAGATAGAAAAGAGGGTTGATGAGTCTTACGAAAAAATTATAAAAGGGAAAAAAGAATTAGTGATACAAGATGCACGATACAGGATGCAAGATATCGGAACAAAGGCAAACTGGGATTTTGCTTATAAGCTGACAAAAAAATCAATAAGCATCGTAAAAAATGTCATTGCGAGGAACGAAGTGACGAAGCAATCTCAAAAGGGTATTAAAAACAAAAAGATTGCCACGCCCCGAAACTTCGGGGCTCGCAATGACAAAAAGGAAGCATTTTCAGACCAAATAGCTGTCCTCATCATTGATGACGACAACAACAAATCAGGCAAGCCATTTATTAATACACTTAAAGCGAGATACAAAAACATAGAGACCTATTATGTTGACAATAAAACCATTTCATCTAAAAATCCCCCCATCCCCCCTTTGACAAAGGGGGGCAAAGGGGGATTTTTAATCATCGCCATCTTTTCAAAAATCTCTGCATGGAAAGGAAGGAGTGGATTAAGCAGGAAATTAAAAACTATACTTAAAAAAACAGTAAAGGCATCAAGACATACTGTAATTGTGGGTTTTTGTTCCCCTTATTTGCTAAAGGAATTCAAGGCAGGTGCCATTATTGAGGCTTATTCTGACTCAAAGCAGGTTCAGGAGATTGTTGGAGAGATTCTCTCCTCCTCATAATAAAATTATCAATTGCCCTCGCAGCCCTTTTCCCTGCACCCATGGCACTTATCACAGTAGCAGCGCCTGTTGTAATATCGCCACCTGCAAATATCCTCTCAAGATTCGTCCTACCTTCTTTATCTACTACGATATAACCATTGCCCCAAAGATTCAGCCCTTTAATTGAGTTGACAAGTATTGGGTTTGCACTTTGACCGATTGCAACTATCACCTGGTCAACTTCAATACAGAATCTCTCACCTGTAGGTTCAGGGGTTCTTCTTCCTGATGTATCAGACTCACCCAATCTCATCCGTTCACATTCAACGCTGCGCACCCAGCCCCTTTCATCTCCAAGCACCGTCCTCGGGTCCGAGAGAAAATGGAACTCTATGCCTTCTTCCTTTGCATTTTCAACCTCCTCATGTCTTGAGGGCATCTCTTTTTCGGTTCTTCTATAAATCACATACACCTTCTCTGCACCGAGCCTTAATGCCGTCCTTGCTGAATCCATTGCAACATTGCCCCCCCCGATGACAGCAACTTTCTGTGCCTTTTTAACAGGGGTATCATATTTAGGAAAGTCATAAGCCTTCATAAGATTAACTCTTGTTAGAAACTCTGATGCAAAATAAACATTGTTCAGGTTTTCACCTAATATGCCCATGTACTTCGGGGAACCAGCGCCAACTCCAATAAAAATTGCCTCAAAACCATCCTCTAAAAGCTCCTCTGCTGTCTGTGTTCTTCCTATTAACCAATTAACTACAATCTTTACCCCGAGGCTGCGGACATAATCAATCTCTCTTTGAAGGATTTTCTTTGGAAGCCTGAATTCAGGAATACCATAGAGGAGCACACCACCTGGTTCGTGAAGCGCCTCAAAGACTGTAGTATTATATCCAAGCCTTGCAAGGTCTGAGGCTACTGTAAGCCCTGCTGGCCCTGAGCCAATAACTGCAACCTTATGCCCATTTGGAGGATTTACCTTAGGCGATTCCATAGGACCTAACGATACCCCATAATCAGCCACAAATCTCTCAAGTGCCCCTATTGAGACAGGCCTGCTTTTTTTCCTCAATATGCACTTACCTTCACACTGTGTCTCTTGTGGGCACACCCTGCCGCAGATTGCAGGAAGGTTATTTGACTCTTTTATCTTTTTGAGCCCGCTTAGATAATCTCCCTCTTTTACAATCGCTATAAACTTTGGAATATCAATCTCAACAGGACAGCCCTCAACACATTTTGGTTTTCTGCATTGAAGACAACGATTTGCCTCTTTAACTGCCTGTCTTTCAGTCAGCCCAAGGGCGACTTCTTTAAAGTCCTTTATTCTTTTTTGGGGTGTTCTATATCTCATTTTTTAACAAATCCTCTTAACCTCGTTACTTGATAGATAGTCAAGCGGGTTAAATCTCCAAATTCTTCCAATTACCAAAATCATTATCTTTTAAATCTTTTTTCGGCTTATCAAAATAAATCCATCTGCCACGATAATTTCTCTGGGATGAAGTCTAGATCCTCGGCTGTGAAGCCACAGTGCTTTGCCAGCACATGGTCGAATCATGTTGTCGTTACAGATTGATTTTCTGTTCAAGCAGTCTGTCAATCCAATATCGCGGCTCTCTGTGCAGATGGGCTACTGCGATGACAATAACAGTTTCAGCATCAAGGCCATAAATTATTCCATAAGGGAATCTTGATAAAAGACAACGCCGAAAACCATCTTCAATTATTGTGTTTGCAAGGGGATATGCCACAATTCTTCTGACTGCACGGTCAAGATCATCCAAGAATTGTACGCCGAGGCTGTGTGAATGGGCATCATACCATGCAAAGGTATCGTTAACTTCCGACTGCGCAGGTTTTAAAAAACGAACTTTCATCTGGTGCGATACTTGTCCATTACCTGCTCATAAGACACAGTCTCAACTTTGCCCATTTTGTATGCTTGCCAGCGTTTGCGAGCCTCCTCTACCCAAACACGGTCAATTTCAGGGTCAGGCTTGTCAAGCTGAATTAAGATAGAATCTACCAGCTCTATCTTTTCGTTGTCCGGCAAAGATTTAATTTTTGCTACAAGTTCATTGCTAATAGTTCCCATAACGCTACCTCCTTTTTATATATTATACTAAATTTCTCATCCTCGCTATCCCGCCCCATGCCATGTCTGCCGACAGGCAGGCGGTAGGTGATGTTGTAAACAAATTAAAGCTCCAAATTCTTCCAATTACTAAAATCATTATCTTTTAATTCTTTGCTTGTCTTATCAAAGCAAACCCATCTTCCGCAATAATTTCTTGGGTCAGAGTTTGCGACTATTCCACCAAAAAGTTTTTTGCCCTTCTTATTTTCGCTCTTGATGTAATTAAACAATTAAGTAAAGAACCCCGCAGTAGAACTGCGGGGCATTAAAACTCAAAACCAATTTGTTCATTATGCTGATATTTAATGTATTTACGGATTACTTCGGCTGTTACTTTATCGCCAACAGAACGTACAAAGTATCCGTCATTCCAAAGCTCACCACCCCAAAGGCTCTTCTTTATCTCTGGAAATTCTCGGAATATTATCTTCGCAGATATACTCTTTATTCGTTGTACTACTACTGCAGGAGAATACTTCGGTGGCACAGACAAAAACAAATGCACATGATCATCCATTACTTCCATCGTATCTATCTCAATCTCATATTGCTCCGCTATCTCCCCAAATATCTCCCTCATCCTACTTGCTACCCTACTCTTCAATACTTCCTTCCGATACTTTGGTATCCATACAAAATGGTACTTCAGGTCATATACACAGTGCTTGCTTCTCCTCAATGGGCTCATGCCCGTATTTTAACAAAAAACTATCCTGACTATTCGTCAGGATGTCCTTTTCATCCCAGTAGCAAAGCTACTGGGTATTCAAGGACAATTTTTATAAAACTGTATTTGATGTCGTGGTTAATTAATTATTTTCAATTTCCTCCTCAACTTTTCTTTTTGCTTCTTCCAAGAGTTCTTTTGCCTTTTTTCTTGCCTCATGGGACTGACGGACTAAGTCAGCGATTTTTTGCTGAGTTGGTTTAGGGAATATAGGGAGTTGTAAGTTCTTAATTTGTTCTGGCTTCCAATGCGCAATTATTGAACCGCCTGCATCACGTTCAATCTGCATTTGACCGACAATAGAATTGATGCAGAGAGTCAAATACTCCGCTTCAATATTCTCTTTAAGTTTTAAACGCATAATGCCGCTTGCCACAACTCCTTCAATAGCCTCTTTCAATACATAGGCAATGCCGGGCGTTGCGTCTTTAGTCAGTAATATCTCACCAATTTTTGGCTCAAAATCTTTTCTTAATTTTTGATACAATTCTCCACTTAAATATTTCTGGTCTTTATCAATTATTCCATGTTTTGAAATGCTGCTCACGCGAATAAATAGTTTTCCTTTATCTTGATATTCGTTGCTTCCCGGCTCGAATCCTTTCTTCATTGTAACCGGATCGCCAAGTAGACTCAAATTGTGTTTTTTGATTTTCTCAACCATCCTTTTATACTTCGGCTGGAAATATTCGGCATCGGCACGGCGAGCGGATTTTACATCAGAGAGATTAACAACATAGGACAAGTTCTCTTGTGGTTTAAAATTCTTCAATCCTAATTCTTCTAAAAACAGATTTTCGGCTTGGGAGTAAAGCAAATTAGCAGCAAGTATCATATCGTTAGATTTTTCAGCCAATTCGCTAATCTCTCTGTGGTTTTTTATCGTTGGAATTATCAGTTTTTTGATTTTATCGATAAATAAATTAGGTTGAACATTCCCTGTAGATTCTCTTAAGGTTTGAAATCTTCCGTATTTAGAATTTAAAAATACCGATAAGAAATACGGTGATAGTTTATTGGCAGATAACCTTATTATTGCTACATGGCGGTCTGCATTTGCTGGTAGAATACTATCTGTTATAACGGCACAATTACCGATTGTTCCTACAGATGAAAGTATAGCATCTCCTACTTTTAGACTTGTCCTTAAATTAACTTTATGTTGATCTTCTGAAATAAAAGTATTTGCTGATAAATCAAAATAGTTATCTTGTACAGATTGTGCAGATAAACACCTGATGTTACTTTTATTATCATAATCGATTGAGGAGTGAATTCCGTCAGTCACAAAAGCAAGGGAGTTTAATTCAACATTTGGTATTATTTTTAAAGATTTCATTAAAGATAAATATTCTGGCTGATAATACTCAGCATCCAGCCGATATATGCCCTCAATTTGAGATTTCTTAATGATTGAATAAGTGACCATTTCTTTAAAATTTCACCCGCTAAAATTTATTGATTTTTACCCTAACATAAGCTATAATAAGTTTGAGGCTGGTAGGGAGCTTTCAAGCTTTCTTATAGTTTTATACAGTTCTTCCCGGACTGAATAAATCGCCAGCCTCTTTCTCTTTTACTACTTTAAATCCAAGGAGTTGTAACATTTTTCCTCTTATATCAACAAGAGTTCTGCTTATAAACTCAAGACTTTTAACTTTCTTGAAAAATTCTATTTGTTTTTTATCTCCTGTAAATCTGCTACCCAAAATATGAGCAACTATATCTGCCATTTGTATTCCTACATTCTCTGTGGAGATTGCAAAGAAAGGAACTTTAATAATAGTATCAAACTCCTGGCCAATGCTACTTTTATGGAAGAAATTACTCACACTTTTTGATATTTTTTTATTGAATTGTATCCCTCTATCATCAAAGATTAACTTAGCCATAAGTCCTGGATAATTTTCCTTCATAAATAAATCTATGCGTTCAAATAAAAAGAAAAATGGTCTTTCAAGTTGATTTACATTAGCACAAGCCAAATCAATTTCCTTTTTTGAGAATACAATAGAAGCAAAAAGTTTTATACCTAAAGTCTGCATATAGGTAAGAATATCTCTAACGAGATTTAGTTCTTTTGATTTTATGCCTTTTGACTCAAGTTCAAAAAGATAGTTTCTTAAAATTTCTCTTCCCTTAATTTCTAAATCTCCAGCACGGTATCCTAAATTTTTAATTTTAAGTTCATATATCTGCTTGGAGCACTCATTAAAATCATGACTTTTTATTTGAATCGCCGATAACACTCCGACTTTGTATTTGCCATCCTGAGTTGATTGCCAACTTTCATCTATAAAAAATAACATGTTCTATCTCCACCACATAAATTTCTCTTTTTTTGCAAACTTTACAAATTCGTCTGCAATTTCATCTAAATCGTCATCAAGCCTTAAATTCTCATGTGATTCAAAGATGCCACCCTCTGATTTTATCCTGTGCCCTTTCTCGTTAAGATATACATACTCTCCTGAATTGTCCTTACCTGATTTTTTAGACACTGCCATAAAAATAGGATAATCTTCTAAAGGCTTTTCATCTTCATCCCATTTACGCAGAAATAAAACAGATGTCTTTGTCCCTGTGCCTTTTGCAGGAGCTGGGAGCTTAAAGGTATTTCCTTCCAAACCGACCACTGCAAGGATTCGTGCCTTTTCAAAAAGCCAGAGCCTCAGCCATTCCATATTTGTATTATTATAAATTCCCTGGGGTAAGACTATCGCCATTCTTCCGCCTGGACAGAGTGCATCTAAGGAACGTTCTATGAAAAGTAGGTGTCGTTCTACTTTCTGTTTGAGTTTTCCATTCTTCTTTGCAAACTCATATTGACGCAGTAAGCCTGAATCAGTAATCTCGCCTGCAAATGGAGGATTAGTCATCAATAAGTCAAAATTAAGATAACGATAAGTCTTGCGGTTTTCCTCGTATTGTCTGGCTAATAATGGTTTCAACTGTGTCCGTGCTTCCTCTGCCTGTTCCCCTATCCAGTCCCTTCCATCTAATGCATTGCGTTTAAAGATATTATGCCTGCCATCACCGGCAATTAGCATCAATGCCTGAGAAATCCGGCGCATATTATCATCAAAATCAATTCCATAGAGATAGCGATTAGCATATTTTTGTTTTGCTGAAAAGGAGACAGATTTTAAATCATTATCCCAAACCCAATACATAGTGTGAAGCAAGAATCCTCCCGAACCACAGGCAGGGTCAATGATATATTCATCTTTCTTAGGATTAAGCATTTTGACACACATCTTAATAACGTTGCGGGGTGTAAAGTATTGTCCTTTTTGACCCTTTGAAACCTCAGCAATCAAATGCTCAAAGGCACGGTCAATTATCTCCAATTCCTCTCTTCCAGAGTCAAAAAATTTAACTTTTTCCAGAAAAGGAACACATATCTGTAACTGTTCAGGAGTTAAATCAATTTTTGATAATGGATTAAAAATCCCTTGCCATTCATCAATTGCTCCTTTGAAAAGCTCATCATTTATAATTACATAGGTTTTCTTTGGGTCTTTATACTGTCTGAAATGAACTTCTTCTTTTGTCCGTACATCTTTTGCCTGGTCTTCATCATATAGCTTGGCATAGATTAACTTGAAAACTTCCTCAAATACATTTACGCCTGCCTGTGCTAAAACCATTTCCTCAAGTCGGGAAATAATAAAAGAAAGATCAAACTTGTCCTTCAGGTCACCATAAGTCCACTTTTCTTCAAAAAGGTCATCCCATGTCTGATTAACATTAGGAATGTCTGACAGGACAGTAATATATTCTTTTGGATAAGGGCGGTAAAGTATGAATTTCTCAATACCATTAGACCAGACTCCGCCTTCTGCACCTTCAGCGCTTAGATATGATTTCAGTTGTTCTTCTGCTTTCTTGGCATTAGGCTGCTTCAGTTCAAAAACGATGTACGGCGTGATTTTGTCTTCTTTATATAAAACAATATCTGCTGATTTTTCTCTAATTTCTCTGCCAAAGTGAACTGATTTCTCAACTTCTATTCTGTCAAGAGGATATTTATATTCTTTGGTTAGCTTTATAAGCCAGAGCTGGCGAATAACTTCTTCCGGCTTACCCATTTTTTTATTTCTGTCATAAACAAAAATGTCTTTATCTCTTTTTAAGCAACGTATATAAAACCTACCATCTTCTTTTTCAAAAGCACTTATTCTTTTTAAGATATCCTTAGAAAACTCCTGCAAGCCATATTTCACCGATGAATCCCTAAAGACCATGTCAAAGATTTCATCAGTGCCGATTCTTTCTTCTGGAGTTTTGTAGTCAGATTTATTCAATTTATCCTCTCATTGATGAGCATGATAATTCTCGGATAGAGAACTTTTCTAATTTTCAAAGATTATAACAAATATATGACTACTCTGTTTAGTGATTAATTCTTCCTAAGGAAACTTTATAAGCTTCTTAATAAAAGGTTTCACAATCGGGCTGTCTTTTATTGCTTTAACGATTTTCTTTTTGATTTCTTTTGGAATATTTCGAGTTACAACTTCAAATTTATGGTCAGGGTCAATTATTTTGCTAAACTTGTTTTTGTGTATGAGTACCGGTTGATTGCAATCAATTAAACTCTTTCTTTTTAAGAAAGGTAAATCGTGTTTATCTACACTTACAAGACATGATTCTGCTTCCTCATTGGTTTTATGGTAATACCATGCTTTGTTTTCAACTTGGGAAGTAATAATACACAATAAAAGGCTTGAATCGTCACTAATAGGGACAGTTATATGATAATGTGGCGGCGCTTCGGGGTCATGAGTTGTATTTTTGAAGTAGCATACACAGAAGCCTGATAAAGTTTTAGCAATATAATTCGGCGGGAAGTCCACAATCAGTCAAATTTACCTGTCAGAATTTTTTCTGACTCTTTGACGTGTTTGCGGGGCATACGTAGAATGTCATTTTTTCTTGTTGTATATAATAATTCCTTTGTATCAATCCGCTCTCTTTTTGTAAGCCTGCTTTTGAGCATATCTTCATATTGATACCATTCAGGATACTGCTGCGTATAATTTCTTAATTGCCATGAATTCATACCGCCAAATTTTTCAATAATAAAATCAAGGGCTTCCTTATCGGTATCTGACAGCATATCGAAGGTAATTTTCGCATCAGGATTTACTCTAAAATGATTCTCATCAACCTTGACTATTAAGGTTGAGAGATATTTGAATGTTTTTGGGGGAATATTAAAATGGTCAAAGCTGAGGACATCCTTAACGGTTGCACCTACTGGCCCATGTTCCATTGCGTAGTAATCATCATTTGTTATAGTTCTTCCATAGCGGATGAGATGGTACTTGTCGGCAAGGTATATCAGCTTGACGAGTTTGATTTTATCTGCTTTTTTTAATTTCTTGAGGATATAGCACAATGCTTCGATTATGGTGGAGGTCTCTATCATGTTGAATATACCGTTACATAGTATATCGGTGACAAGATATTTATACTTTAATTATACCATAGAGGATTATTATTGAACTAAAAGCCATTTCCCATCCAATGATTTTATACCAATTTACGGCAAAAGATGTCAATTAAGGAAATCTTTTTACCGGTCTATAAAACGAATCCCTCTCCACCGGCACCTTGCCTGCCTTTTTTATTAAATTCACCAGTTCAGCCCTTGTCATTGTATTGTCTGAAAGCGCGCCTGCAGAATGGGTAATTTTTTCCTCTATGACTGTGCCGTTTAAATCATCTGCGCCAAAGAGAAGTGCACGCTGTGCTATTTTTTCACCTCGTCTAATTCTCCCTGCCAATCCACGTGAGTTTGAGTTTTTGGTTTTTGTTGTTCATATTGCCTTACTGTTCAGCCTCTTATTCTTCCTGCAGGAAAATAAACTCAGCCAAACTGCTTGTAAAATAAGGATTTCCATTTTATTTACTTTTATCTGTGGTAAATAAATAACTTCTTTCATCAGAAGGGATAGAGAGGATATTACTTATCAAATCTTCTTTAGACATCATTGTATTACATCTCCCTCAAGTTGCAGTTTTTGTCCTCTTATTTTCTGCCTTTTAATTTTAACAGTTTTAGCTCCATTTCTATCATTCGTTCTTTCTTTTCTTTAATTCCTTCTTTAACCGCTCAATCTCAGCAAGGAGTTTCTCTTTTTCTAAATTATCTTTTTTCTTTGCTGGCATATTTCTATTTAAACTTCGCTATTATTTCTCTTTTTCCCTAAGAAATCCAATTCTTTTGCGTTTTGGTTCAGGTGGAGTCATTGAGTGTTTCATTGTTTTGAACCGGTGACAAATTGTCACCAGTTTATTCCGTTCTTCAATGGTAAGCTGAAACATGAATTCTTCAGGAAATCTCTGGATATTGCGCCTTACCTGTCTGTTAAGGTGCTTGGTTTCCACTCCGTATAGTTCAGCAAGGTCCCTGTCTATCATGACCTTTTGATGTCTTATCAAAAAATCCTTTGTGCAATAGCTTGCTGCGGGATCAAATCTTTCATGGCTTATCTTAATAATCCTTTTTAAGGCTTGCCTTTACGTGGTTTATTCAAAAACAACTTATAAGCCTTCTCTTCTTCTTCTTTATAAAACCCAAGACGATTTTCAAGCACCTGAAAATCCACCTCATGCCCATCAAATTCAGGACCATCAATACAAGCAAACATTGTCTTCCCAGCGATATTTACCCTGCAAGCGCCACACATGCCTGTTCCTTCTACCATTAATGGATTTAGGCTCACAATAGTTTTTATCCCATAAGGTTTTGTAAGCTCAGAAACTGCTTTCATCATCCTTACAGGTCCAACAGCAACTACAATTGCAATAGGTTTATTCTGGATGACCTCTTTCAGTACATCAGTAACCAATCCTTTCCTGCCATAACTTCCATCATCTGTGGTAACAATACACTCGTCTGCAATTTTTTTAAATTTCTCCTCCCAAATCAAATATTCCTTTGAACGAGCTCCCATAATGAATGTTATATTATTACCTGTTTCCTTCAAAGCCTTGATAATAGGATAGAGTGTAGCGCCCCCGACACCTCCTGCTACAAGGACGCAATCCCCATACTTCGTTATTGGCGTAGGATGTCCAAGTGGTCCTGCAATATCCCTGATAAAACCACCTCGTTTTAACATCCCCAGTGCTTCTGTAGTCTTACCTACTTTCTGAAAGAGTAATGTAATAGTTCCATTTCCCACATCAGCATCAGCAATGGTGAGCGGAATCCTTTCTCCTTTTTTATTAAGCCTTATTACAACAAAGTTTCCAGCCTTTGCATGTCTTGCAATGTAGGGGGCACTTATCACCATCATGTCAATCTTTGGAGCGAGCGTTTGTTTATATAAGATTTTAAACATAACCTCTATTCCCTTAATGAAGCACTATTGTTGTATAGTGCCTCATTAATTTTGCATTTTGTCCCGAAGCGTCGGGATTGAATTTTGCATTTATTCACTAATCTCCCCCGCTATCTGCAAGGGTAATAACATAGATATCTCCTGCGCCTGACTTTTTTAAGACCTTAGAACATTCCCTCACTGTTGCGCCTGTGGTGAATACATCATCTATGAGCATAATGGTTTTACCATGAATTAGATTTTTGTTCCTTACCTCAAATGCACCTTTCAGATTTTGTCTTCTTTCCTTTCCACTAAGACCTACTTGCGGTATTGTATTTTTTGTTCTTGCAAGACAGTCAATAGCTACCTTAACTCCAAGCCTTTTCCCTATACCATTAGCTAAGAGGGCTGATTGATTAAACTCCCTCTGCATGAGTCTCTTTTTGTGAAGAGGAACGGGCAGTATTAAGTCCACATCGGGGATTTTTACCCCGCACAAAGATTTCTCTGGTGCGGGGTTTATCCTGAAAATTATATCACATAAAGGTTTTGAAAGTCTTTTTATCCCTTGATACTTTAGGAGATTAATAGCTTTTTTTAGAGCTCCATCGTATAGCCCAAAACCCCGCGCTATCTTAAAATATGGTTTATCAATAATACATTCTTCACAGATTATAGACTCTTGAGAAACAAGGGGTTTACCGCATACCTGACATATAGGGCCAGTATATGGAGAAATCCCTTCCCAGCAGACAGGACATATAGGTGCAATCCTATGGTTCTTGGGTGGGTTGTTGCAAATAGGGCAGGGCTCTGGAAAGAGGATTCTCAGTAATTTTCCAATCATATTACGCGGTGTTTTTCATGCTCCGAACTTTTTGAGTCTTCCAGCATTTGCGAGGGCTAAAGGTATAAGATTTATTGTAGGAAAAATCCCGAGTTCCCCTTTTATACACTCCCTTTCTGAGAACCCATTACAAAGACCACCAAGGACATAAGGAGACTTAAGAAGCACAGGCACAGGATGCCAGCTATGGCTTCGCATTAACGATGGCGTTGAATGGTCGCCAGTTATAATAAGCACATCAGGTTTTAGTTTAAGTATCTCTGGCAACAGTTTATCAAACTCCTCTATTCTTGCAACCTTACCCTCAAAATTACCGTCTTCACCATAGGAATCAATTTTTTTCACATGCAAAAAGAAAAAGTCATAGTCATTGTATTTCTGTTTTAAAAACTCAATCTTTTCCTTAACATCTTTTTTTAGAGAAGGTGTATCCATTTCTACAAGCCTCGCAAACCCTCTATACATAGGATATGCGGCAATAGCAAGGGCATTTAATCCAAATGCCTCTTGAAATGGTGTTAGATGCGGCATGATTGAAAATCCCCTCATTAAAATATAGTTTGCCTTTTCCTCATTTTTTAGGAGCTCCTGAGACTTATTTATCACTTTTTCAACAATCTTCGATACTTTCTCTGCATTTTTTGAAAGTGGTGCTGGATAAATGGGAGTGACCCCTTCTTTTTGCAGGTCTGTATCGGTTATCATCGCGGTATCAGGTTCAAGCGGCTTAGGGAATTTCATTAAGACAGCGAACCTGTGCTCCATTCCAGGGGCAAATATGAGTTCTGCTTCATCAATTCTTCTCATCTCTTTTTGCAGTCTATCTGTCAATATTTTATTCTGCTCGGTTGGTATCCTTCCTGCCCTTCTGTCTATGATAATTCCGCCCTTGATAGTGGCATAATTGCACCGTACAGCAACATCTGTCCTTTTAACCTCAAGTCCAAGACCAAGGACTTCCAAAATTCCCCTTCCTATTTGATTCTCTATTGGGTCATATCCAAAAACTCCAAGGTGTCCGGGACCACTGCCCGGTGTAATACCATAGGCAATTGGGACATGCAATCCGCATGCAGACCCTCTTGCCAGTGCATTAAGATTCGGTATATTTGCTGACTCAAGCTCTGTTTTCCCCGAGGCATTAGGGAGCCCCCCAACGCCATCAAGAACAATAAGCACAATCTTTGTGTTGTTTTTTTGTATAAGAGGCTTGATTAATTCCTGCATATTCATGGCGAGCTACCTCCTTTTCAGAAGTCTATTTTAACATTTTTTTAATTAATAGAAACTCACTGCTGTCCAAGATAATTTAAAACCACAAAACTTACCCTTATAACATAAGGGTTTTAGACGGGTAAATCAATATTTTTAAAATCAGGTTGCACCTTTTTTTTATGTTCCCCTCTTTAGCAAAGAGGGGGAGGGGAGATTTTTATAAATAAAAAACTCTAAGCAGAAGCATTTATCCATAAAATCCCCCCTCACCCCCCTTTTACAAAGGGGGGAAGTATTAGTAACAGTATCATTTTTTTATTTTTTGAAAATTTATTTTGGACAGATGTGATAGAAACTATATTGTTCTGTACAAGGAAAAACTTGACACCATAAGGGGTTTAAGCAATAATTAATTATATCGTTAAGGCAAACAGAGATACATACAGGAGCATACCATTGAGTTAGCGAAAGGAGGTGGTGAGTGAGATATTTTGACAGGAAAAGGGAATCTGGCAATTCTGCCAGAATGAAAATATCCGCACCAAGTGCTGATAGCATCCCAATATTCTGGAGCAAAATGGCACTCGGTGCTATTATGAACAAGTTATCTGGTTTTTGTATTTCATAAACCTAACATCCAATCCTGTGAAGTTTCATAATATTGGTCTTCCCTCCTAATGCAAAATGAGAGGTTGCTATTATTACAATTGTATAAAATAAATAGGGACAGCGACCATTTAAATAAAAATGCCCGCAACGGCAGATAACAGAGTGCTTGTCCGCCTCAGCGGGCGACAAAGGAAATTCTCAAAGACAAAGATTTTCTGAATAGTATAATGAGAGGAGATGAGGACTTTAAGGCTGGAAGGGTTAAAAGGTGGGCAGAGGTTAGAGAAGATGTATGAAGTCCTTATCTCTCACGAAGCAGAAAAGTATTACAAAAAACAAGATAAAGACACCAAACGAAGACTAAATAACTGCATTGATAATCTCAGCAGAGAACCGCTTTCTGGTCCGCATATCAAAAGATTACATGGTGAACTTGAAGGTAAATACCGTTATGAAATGGGCGCTTTCAGGATAGTCTATGAGGTTAATGTCAAAGATAAGACTGTTGAAATAAAATCAATCGGAGGCAGAGGAGATGTTTATAAACAATAGTGTATTTTCTGCCCGCACGGGCAGATAACACAACACAAGCGTTTTATGAAACATTTGCAATCTGTCATGTGTCTTGCAAGAGTCAACACACCCACCAGATTGCAAACATCGCTTGTGAAAACGTTATCTGGTTTTTGTATTTCATAAACCTAACATCCAATCCTGTGAAGTTTCATAATATTGGTCTTCTCTCCTAATGCAAAATGAGAGGTTGCTATTATTACAATTGAATCTCCTTTTTTAACAATACCATTCCTGAGTAATGCCTTTTCTGATTTATATATCATCTCATCTGTGCTGTGAGGAAACCCCATAATCAACGGCTTTATCCCCCAGTAAAGATTCATCCTTCTCTGAACATCCTTAGTAGTTGTAAAAGCAATAATTGGAACCTGAGGTCTCTGTTTTGATGCAAGGAGCGCTGTAAAACCTGTTCTTGTGAAAGCCACAATTACTTTTGCCTTTATGTCATGGGCTGATATACATGCAGACTCCGCAATTGCCTGCGCAAAATTTGTAAACCGTGAATGGCGAGCCGTGGGCTGTGAACTTTCCGTAGTTATTGAATACCCTGTCTCTGTAAAATTAATAATCCTATCCATCATTTTCAATGTCTCAACTGGATACTTACCCACTGCTGTCTCCCCTGAAAGCATAAGGGCATCTGTTCCATCAATGACTGCATTGGCAACATCTGTTGCCTCTGCCCTTGTTGGTCTAAGGTGTTCTGTCATGGATTCAAGCATCTGGGTTGCGGTTATTACAGGTTTCATTGACCTGTTTGCCTCATATATAAGTCTCTTCTGGATTAAAGGAACCTCTTCAGGGGGAATTTCAACGCCCAGGTCACCCCTTGCAACCATAATCCCATCTGAAAGCTCAAGTATCCCGTTGATGTTTTTTACTGCCTCAGGTTTCTCAATCTTTGCAATCACAGGAGTATCAGCCCCGTGTCTTTTTAACCAGCTTTTAAGATTAAGTATATCTTCTTTTGAGCGAACAAAAGACATTGCTATATAATCAACCCCCATTTTTATTCCAAATTCAGCATCTTTTTTGTCTTTTTCAGTAAATGCAGGGGCAGAGATTTTTACACCCGGGAGATTTACTCCCTTTTTCTCCCTTAAAAGTCCACCTTCAATAATTTTTGTAATTAACCGAGCCTTTCGCTTTTCTATAATCTTTAGCTGGATCAAACCATCGTCTAAAAGGATTCTGTCTCCAACTTTTGTATCTTTAATAAGATAAGGATATGATATTGATAGTTGTTCACTACTGCCCTCAATATCTTTCGTAGTAAGGGATAATACCGAGCCTTTTGAGAGCATTACATGTCCGTCTTTAATTGAACCAACCCTGATTTTAGGCCCAGCCAAATCCTGAATTATACTTACAGGTGAGTTGTATCTTTTAGAGCCTTCTCTTATTGTTTTAATTACCCTTTGATGTTCTTCGCGAGTTCCATGTGAAAAGTTTAACCGCGCAGAATCCATGCCTGCTTTTATCAACTCATGAATTACCCTCTTTGAGTTGCTTGAAGGACCTATTGTGCAGATTATCTTTACCCTACGCATCAGCCCGCTGTAAGCCTTTTTCTTTCTGAGATATAACATGCCTCTGCCAGTTTTCTCCTCTTTCTTTAAAGTCAGAACGATAATGGGCTCCAATGCTTCCTTCTCTAAGGAGGGCTGAGTCCACAATTAAATTAGCAACTGTTAGCATATTTTTTAGCTCAAGCCTTTCTCTGCTTGTGAAATCCGCCTTAAGGATAGAATCCCATTTTCTTAACCATTCCCTTGCTGCATTTAAAGACTCCTTGCATCTTATAATGCCAACCTTCTCCCACATCAAACGTCTCAAGGTACTTTTTATCTTCACTGTATCAAATGAAGGCAAAATGGAAGAAGCAGTTTTTAACCTCTGACTTCTGACTTCTGACTTCTGACTTTTATTTACATACTCCCCTGCTGACCTCCCTGCCCTTGCCCCATATACAAGTCCTTCAAGGAGGCTGTTTGAGGCAAGACGGTTTGCACCATGAACCCCTGTGCATGCAACTTCGCCTGTTGCAAAAAGACCTTTTATGTCTGTCTCACCGTTTAGATTGGTTTTAACTCCTCCCATTACATAATGCGCTGCAGGAGAGACAGGGATAAGGTCTTCTGTTATATCTATGTCAAACTGAAGGCATGTTGAATAGATCCTCGGAAATCGTCCTTTAACAAAATTCTTATCAAGATGCGTAAGGTCTAAGTAAACATGTTTTGCATTTGTTCTTACCATCTCAGAGATAATCGCCCTTGATACTATATCCCTCGGTGCAAGTTCAGCAAGGGTATGATACCCTGGCATAAACCTCTCTCCATGGATATTTTTTAATATTGCACCCTCTCCCCTCATTGCCTCACTAATGAGAAACTGAGGAGCAGAAGGAGAATAAAGCGTTGTTGGATGGAATTGTATAAACTCCATATCCTGAAGCACCGCACCTGCTCTGTAAGCAATTGCCATTCCATCACCTGTTGTGACAGCAGGGTTTGTTGTCCTTGAATAAAGCTGTCCAGCGCCTCCTGTGGCAAGTATAGTAGCCTTTGCATAAATATGGATGGCTTCTCTATCTCTTAAAATAATGGCTCCTGCGCATCTATCGTCTTTTATAATTAAATCAACAGTAAATGCAAAATCATACCTTGAAACACTTTTAAAAGTGCGAACTTTATTAATAAGTACACGTTCAAGTTCCCTTCCTGTGGAGTCTCCCTGGGCATGTAGGATTCTTCTGCGGGAATGCGCTGCCTCTTGGGTAAATGCGAGTTTACTACCCTCTTTATCAAACTCAGCACCCCATGAGATAAGCTCAAGTATTAGTTCTGGCCCCTCTTCAACTAATACCTTGACAGCATCCTTATTACACAATCCATCTCCTGCATTTATAGTGTCTTCATAATGAATGCCTACCTCGTCTTCATCACTAAGTGCAACTGCAATCCCTCCCTGTGCATATCCAGTGCTGCTCTCTGCAGGCATGTCCTTTGTAAGGACAATGACACTCCCAACTGGTGCAACCTCTATTGCTGCCCTTAGCCCTGCAACACCTCCACCAATTATTAGAAAATCTACGGTTTTTATAGAAGACCTCATATTTGAAATATAAAGGGATTTGGCGATTAAGTCAATTCTTGACAGGCTGTTGAAAAGCCCTCAACAGCCTTGATTACACCGATTAGGAAAAATGATTACACAGATATTCCAAGGAGTTTTAATCTCTGTAATCTAATCTTTTATCTGTGTAATCAGAGCTTGTTGAGTTTTTCAACGAGCTCTTGGATTTAAAAATATAAAGCCATGCAGAGAGGAGTAAAAGCCCAATGGTCATGCTAAAGATTATCTCTGGTGAGAGGTTAAAATAGACGAATTTTTCTACATAATGTATTATGAATGAGCCCTCGAAAGATAATGAAGGGTTATGCATCTGCCTTAACCAGATTTCAAGATGTGTGAGTGGGCAATACCAGCCGAAGACTTGTATAACAATAGCAAAACCAATTCCTCCTATATGGAAAATTTTTACCCATTTATTTTTCCTTCCCGGGAACGCACCAACTATGAGAAATACTATCCATAGAAAATGAATCAAGACAATAATATCAGCGGCTATTTTGTAAAACACTTTTTTCTAAAGTAGAGGGTAGAGAGAAAAATCTCGCTATTTGCTACCCTCTACTTCTACTTTGCTCCGAAAATACATTTAACCTTCAAGCTGTCATTCTCTGGCTTGACCAGAGAATCCAGGAAGGATAAAACTCTGGATTCCCCGATCGAGTCGGGGAATGACGATTAGGACAGATGTTTCGCTGACTGTTTTCATTCTCCTTTGTGCGGACTTGTCACCATGTGTGTTTCACATATTTCAAATGGTAGTGGTAGATCCATTACCTTTCTAAAACTCTTTCTGTGAATAGGGCATGGGCCATGTATGCTTATTAATCTTACATGCTCTTCTGTACAATATCCTTTATGCACTTTAAAATTATAAATCGGGTATTTTTCATGATACCTGAGCATTATGTCATCCCTGACAACCTTTGCGATAATAGAGGCTGCTGCTATTGAGGCGCTTACAGATTCCCCTTTGATAATGGATTTCTGCGGGATTTTAATATCATAAAGATTAAGGGCGTCAATTAATAGAATATCAGGGTCTTGTTTCAGATCTCTAACAGCCTCTTCCATGGCAAGCCTTGTGGCTCTAAGTATATTTATCCTATCTACAATACCAGCATCTATAATGCCAATACCTATGCTAACAGCGTTAGATACAATTTTCCAGAAGAGTCCTCTGCGCTTATTCTCAGGAACTTGTTTTGAGTCCTTGAGCCCGTTAATGATAAGCCCTGAAGGAAGGATAACTGCTCCTGCAACAACAGGACCTGCTAAAGAGCCCCTGCCTGCTTCATCAATGCCTGTGATTACAGGGTAATCTCTGCGGATTTTTTCATCGTAGAGAAATAATAACGGGGTTATGCAGTTGTTGTTAAAGATTTTTCCTTTACCTTTGCTGCCTTCCCCTTCTTCCCGCGCAGGTAATATAGCTTAGCCCTCCTTACATCACCCTGTTTAATAACCTCTAAACCCTCTATCATTGGTGAATAAAGTGGGAATATTCTTTCAACCCCAACACCATAAGATATCTTTCTTAAGGTGAAGGTCTCCCGCGTTCCACTGCCTCTACGGGATATAACAATGCCTTCAAATGTTTGAAGCCTCTCCTTATCCCCCTCAATAATCTTGACATTTACCCTCACTGCATCTCCTACACGGAAGGAAGGGCCTTCTTTTTTAAAACTATCTTCTATAATCCTTATGGAATCCATTTTATTCTTCCCCCTCAATCTCTGAGATTAATTTTTTATCGATGTCTGCAAGCTTGATCTTCTTAATAAGGTCTGGCCTCATCTTTATTGTCTTCCTTAAAGCCTCTTTCCTTCGCCAGAGCCATATCTCTTTGTGATTCCCGGATATAAGCACATCCGGAACCCTCATCCCCTGAAACTCCCTTGGTCTTGTATACTGGGGATAATCAAGTAGTCCCCACGAGAAAGATTCCTCATCTGCTGACCTCTCGTCTCCTAAGGCGCCAGGGATAAGCCTTACTGCTGAATCAATTATAACAAGGGCGCCTAACTCTCCACCTGTCAGTACATAATCCCCAATTGAGACCTCCTCATTCACAAGCCTTAGCCTTACTCTTTCATCAATACCCTCATATCTTCCGCATATAAATACCACTCTCTGTTTTTCTCGGGAGAACTCCTCAGCCATTGATTGAGTAAATGTTTTCCCCTGTGGACTTAGGAGGATTACCCTCCTTGGCAAGCCGTCTTTTTTAATATGCTCAATTGCTTTAAAAAGAGGCTCGGGCTTAATCACCATGCCAGGGCCACCGCCAAAAGGATAATCATCAAGTACTTTATGTCTTCCTGCGGCAAAGTCCCTAAGATTATAAATCTTTACCTCAAGAAGCTTTCCCTCCTGTGCCCTCTTTAATATACTTTCTTTAAGATAGGCATTAACTATATCAGGAAAAAGCGTCAGGATGTCACATTTCACTATTCTAATATCTCGAGAACACAGTGCTTACCGAGTTTAGCCCCTGCAGCACCCAGAATTGACCTCATTGCCCTTGCAGTTTTCCCCTGCTTCCCAATAACTTTACCGAGATCACTCATTGCAACCTTCAACTCGTAAACAGTTGTCCTCTCCCCTGCCACCTCAGCAACAGAAACCTCCTCTGGCTTATCAACTAAAGCCTTTGCCATTTGCTCGATTAACCCTTTCATATATCCACCTCCGTAAGAATTTTGCTGACCTTTTATAAGCCAGCCAGCTTCAAAAGTTTTCTCACCTGAGAAGTTGGTTGTGCTCCACAACTAAGCCAATATTTAGCTCTTTCTGTGTTTACCTTTATATCAGAAGGCTCTGTCAATGGATTGTAGGTCCCTATGATTTCCAGAAATGGGCCATCTCTTCTTTCCCTTGAGTCACATACAATTACCCTGTAAAATGGCTTTTTCTTTGCTCCCCTACGCGCAAGTCTAATCTTAACCAAATTATTACCCCCTTAAGATTCTATTTTTTCATTATTATACGATAAACAGCAAGTAGAAGTATAACTATAATTAAGATAGTAAGTATTTTTGTCAACTACGCCCCCGGAAAAAATTTAAATCAGGAAACTTAAACTTATTAAGCCCGGGACCTTTACCACCCTTAAACATCCTGAGCATCTTTTTCATTTCAAGATACTGTTTAATAAGTCTATTCACATCAGCTACAGTAGTCCCGCTTCCAAGGGCTATTCTCCTCTTGCGACTGCCATTAATTATAGCATAACTTTCCCTTTCCTTTTTAGTCATGGAATTGATTATCGCCTCAATCTTAATAAATTCCTTCTCATCTACCGTCCCGACACTTCGGGATATGTGCTTACCTAATCCGGGGATCATACCAAAGAGATTTTCAAGAGATCCCATTTTCTTAATCTGCTTTATCTGATCTTTCAGGTCTTCAAATGTAAACCTGTCTTCTTTTAGTTTTTTCTGCAATTTAATGGCATCTTCCATGCCTATTGCCTCTTGTGCCTTTTCCACAAGGCTTACAATATCACCCATCTCCAGTATTCTGGACGCCATCCTCTCAGGATGAAATGGCTCAAGTAAATCAATCTTCTCCCCAACACCTATAAACTTTATGGGCTTTCCTGTAGCAGCAACAATTGAAAGCGCTGCCCCACCACGTGCATCACCATCCATCTTGGTAAGGATAACACCTCCTATGTTAAGCCTATCATTAAAAGACTTTGCAATATTTACAGCATCCTGCCCTGTCATAGCATCTGCTACAAGCAGGATTTCCTTTGGATTTGCCGCTGCCTTTACGTCATCCAGTTCCTTCATTAACTCCTCATCTATATGAAGTCTGCCTGCTGTATCAAGGATAACAACATCCCAGCCTTCGGAATGAGCCTTTTTAATAGCATCCGAGCAAACCCTCACTGGGCTGTCTCCAGCCTTTGTTCCGTAAACAGGCACATTTATTTGCGACCCTAAAGAGATAAGCTGCTCTATAGCAGCAGGCCTTGCTGTGTCTATGGCAACGAGCAGAGGTCTGCGTCCATCCTTTTTAAAGCCTTTTGCAAGCTTTGCAGCGGTAGTTGTCTTGCCTGAGCCGTGAAGACCAACGAGCATAATAACAGTAGGTGGATTAGGGGAGAGATGGATCTTTCTCTGGCTTAAAGATAAATTGTCTTCGCCGCCCATGAGGCTGCAGAGTTCGTCATGGACAATCTTTACAACCTGATGCCCGGGTGTAATGCTTTCAATTACTTCTTTACCAATAGCCCTTGCCTTTACCCTCTCTATAAAGTCTTTTACAACCTTGAAGTTCACATCAGCCTCAAGAAGGGCTATTTTGATCTCTTTAAGGGCAGCGGTAAGGTCTTCTTCCCTTAATAATCCTCGCCCTTTTAATTTTTTAAATATGCTTCCTAATTTTTCCGATAATGCTTCAAACATAATCTTCCTTAAACTATCTGAACGTATCTACCTGAGAAAGCCTTAGGGCAACTCCTTTAAACATGCCATATTGCAATTGGCATTCCCTTAACCTTATAAGAAAAAACTTCTAACTTCTTTGCAATATGGCATCGATATAATTTATGTTGCCTTTTAAGGTTTTTGAAGGCAGATACGTTCAGATATTATCTTAGAAATTCTCCTCTATATATTTTTCTGCTGCCATGGCTGCCATAGCTCCATCTCCAACAGCAGTGGCAATCTGTTTTAGAAACTTTACTCTTGCATCGCCTGCTGCGAAAACCCCGGGCAAAGAAGCAGACATCTTCTCGTCAGTAACTATGTAATTCTCCTCATTGAGATAAACAAGCCCTTTAAGAAACTCTGTGTTGGGATTGTAACCTACATAGATAAATACTCCCTGAACCTCGAGTCTCGTGGATTCTTTTGTCTTTACATTTCTTAAAAACAATGTATTCACTGTATCCTCACCTTCTATCTTTTCCGCAACAGAATTCCATATAACTTTTATATGAGGATTTGCAAATGCCCTTTCCTGCAGTATCTTTGTTGCCCTGAATTCACCTCTCCTGTGCACTATATAAACCATCTCTGCAAATTTTGTAAGAAATATTGCCTCCTGCAGAGCGGAATTTCCACCTCCAATGACTGCAATCTTTTTATCTTTGAAGAACGCTCCATCACAGGTAGCGCAGTATGAAACCCCTCTGCCCCTGTATCTGTCTTCACCTTCTACCTTAAGATGCATTGGGTTTGCCCCTGTGGCTACTATCAATGTCTTTGACTCGTATATCTGACCTTCGTCAAGTTCTATTTTTTTTATTTTATCGTATAAGGAGAGCCGCGCTACAGAACCCTGTATTATCTCAAGCCCAAATTTCTTTGCCTGTCTTTCCATCTTCTGGGAGAGTTCAACCCCTGAGATACCCTCATCAAAACCAGGATAATTTTCTATCCATTCAGTGGTCATTACCTGACCACCAGGGAATGCCCTCTCAATAAGGAGACTTTTGAGTCGTGCCCGTGAGGTATAAATGCCTGCAGTAAGCCCTGCAGGACCTCCACCGATGATTATGACATCAAAAAGCATTTCTTATTAAAGAAGGGAGTCAAGTTTTGTCTTAAGGTGTCCCTTAGGAACTGCCCCTACCACCTGGTCTACCATCTTACCACCTTTAAAAAATATAAGGGTTGGTATACCTGTAATTTTATAACGACTTGCGAGCTCGGGATTTTCATCTGTATTTACCTTTACAAATTTTGCCTTGCCCTCATATTCCTTTGCTAATTCCTCAACTACCGGGGACATCATCTTGCATGGTCCGCACCATGTTGCCCAGAAATCAGCCATTACAATGCCTGTCGACTGAAGAACCTCCTCATCCCATGAATCAAGAGTAACATTTGTAATACCATTAGACATAAATTAATATCCTCCTCTGTGAAATTTTAAGTAAGGCTTCTCAATGCTCAATGTTTACTACTCTTATATCAGGAAGTTTTTTTACTGTTTTGGGTTCTTCCTTAATTTGACTTATCTGCGCCTCAATTTGAGCCCCTCTGGAAACAGAAATATATTCGTTATAAAAAAGTTCTCCTTTTCCTCTGGCATTGGATCCTACCTCAATTTCATTGCCTTCCAATCTGCCTTTGAATTCACCATTTACATAAATCTTGCCTTTTGCCTTTACCATCCCGCCATTAAACTTGCCTGAAACTTTTACATCACCGCCTGCAATAATATCTCCGTTAATCAATTCTCCTTCTATGTCAACATTACCTCCCCGCGTCCTTATATTCCCCTTGCAAGTTCCTTTAATAACAATGTTGGAACTTTCTTCAGAATTTATATTGCCCTCAACCTCTCCGCTTAATTCTAAATCACAGGATATATTTATATCGCCTGTTAACTTACTTCCTTTCAGAATGGTATTTATCTTTTGGTTACCGATGTCCTTCGCAGAATTCTCTTCATAACCATTCGTCTTTGTATTCTCAGTTTTTGGCTCTTCTTTTCTAAAAAGCATATTCCACCTCCTTATTTGCCCTGTGAAATAAAACTTTTCTAACTTAAGGGCAGGTTGATTTTTAAAAACAATCATACAGACAAGTAAAATCTAACAGTATTTTATAAAAATTGCAAATTGAAAAATAAAATGTTAATTGACCCGCTTTGAAATTTGACAGGGGCATTATTTTTAAGATAAACTTCTCTCAAAAGAATCTTATCCAACAAGGAGCTAAAAATGGCTGTCAGTAAAGAATTACTTGAGATATTAGCATGTCCTAAGTGCAAGGGAGATATAAGGTTAACTGAATCCCAGAATGGTCTTATCTGTGATAAGTGTAAGCTCCTTTACCATATAAAAGACGGCATTCCTGTGATGCTTATTGACGAGGCAACGAAAATAGGGGGAGAATAAAAAGTTGAGGCAGAAAAGATAAAAACTGATTTTTCAAGACTTGATCCTGAACTTTGAACTGTTTATATCCAATTTTAACTTCATAAATTATTCTCTTTATTTTTTCGTCTAACGGCCTAAATCAGCGGGGCAGTTTATCGCATCCGCTGGATTTTTTTGTTATGTAATTATTTCTATTTATTGCTTATTAAGACCTGTTTTTCTGGTTTAAACAATTTAGGGGATTTAAAGGCTTCGGAGAATTCTTTAATTCGTCTCTCTGCCAAATTTACGTATTCTTCATTTATATCGTATCCAACATAATGTCTTCCTGTTTTTATTGCCGCTATCGCTGCCTGACCGCTTCCAGCAAAAGGATCTAAAACAATGTCTTCCTTGAATGTATAAAGTTGAATCAGTCTGTACGGTAGCTCTACAGGGAAAGGAGCAGGGTGTCCAACTTTTGTGGCTGGTTCTGCCGGAAATGTCCATACACTTTTTGTGAACTCAAGAAATTCATCTCTGGTGATTGTGCTTTTTTTATGATGCTGGCTACCTCTTGAAAAGTTATCTTTTGAGAAGATTAAGATGTATTCGTGAATATCTCTGAGTGTTGGATTTTGTGCTGAAAGCCAACTACCCCATGCGGTTGAAGGACTGCCGCTTGAAGCTTTATTCCAAATCACTTCTCCCCTCATCAAGAACTCTAAATCAAGCATATCTTTAATAATAAAGGTGTGAAGGGGGATATAAGGTTTTCTACCAAGATTTGCGATATTAATACAAGCTCTACCTCCAGGAACCAGTACCCTTTTTGTCTCTGCCCATACACGCTTTAAAAATGCTCTGTATTCGTCCATAGTTAAATTTTCATCATATACCTTCCCTACATTGTAGGGCGGTGATGTAACCATAAGATGTATGCTGTTGTCAGGCAGTTCCTCTATGTTTTCACTTGTCTTGCAAAAGATTTTATCTAAACAATCTGCTGGTACAGGGTTCTCCAGATACTTAACTTTATTTTCCTTCGGTAGTCCTTCATATAATCTGCTCGCATAGAAAGAACTTGAATCATGGCCAATTCGCCCTGGAGAACCAAAAGAACTTGTCTTTGTCCCATTTCTTCTATTTCTATTAGACTTCATCTTTGTCCTCTTTCCAAAGGTCAACCCATCTCTTGTAAGGATTGAATTCTATTTTGCTGCGTTGCCAATTTATTTTAATAACTTTTGTCTCGCTGTCTTCAACTAAAGCTATCAATGCCTCTTTTGTAATCTCAACACCTCTGGGATTTGTTCCTGCTTTGGGAAGCTTTATATAGCTCTTTCTTCCTATTTTATCAAAAAGCCTTTTCTGAACTCTTATAGGAATGTAGAAAAATCCTCCTTCTTTCCCCCAGTTTATTTGAACGAATAGCATATCACACATGGGCTGATATGTTTCACTAAATTGTCTTGCCTTTTCAGCATCTACTGTCCATATCAGTTTAACACCAGCGAAGCTATTTCCTGTTATTGTTTTTACAGATATAGGCTCACCAAATAGTTTTACATCCACTTCTGATTCTGTGATAGGAATTTCTGACTCTACATTAGCTTCACCGAATTTATAGATGAGTAAGGCAACAATTATTCTCTCACGAACAGAGCCAATTTCCATTCCAATTTTTCCTGCCCTTGAGCTTTCAAATTCTGCGAGTTGAAATAGGTGCGGTAATCGCTTTTTAATTCGCTCTATTAATTTTTCATCTTCAAAGATTTCTATTAAATAGTTGGGCATGCACTATTATACTGAAAACGATGTGTTTTTGAATATTGTTTTTGAATATTCTTATTTACATAACGTTGCAAATCACTGGCGGCAAAAGGCAGAGCGAGGAACGAGCGGCGCTTTTTGCCGTCCGAGTGCATTTGCTTTGTTAGGCGTTTTCTTTGTGAATAGCCATTTCATTAAGAGAGTATCCAATTAAAGCACCAAAAGGTATAGTAATCGCAGAAAGCAGTATCATCATCAGGCCATTAAGTAAATCATAATCAGAATAAAGAAAGCTCATCAATATTATGTGATAAAAGGAAAAATAGAATACACCAAATACGATTAGTCGTGAAGTGCGTTGGTACCATTCCGATAACACGCCTTTGTGCGATAATGCAACACCGAAAACAATACTCAGGCCTACGACAAGTATCAACACAACCGTCCAAAAAATGCCGCCATATGATAGTATGCTTACATATTGCGGTATTATAATGCTGCCATCCGACTTAAATATTGAGTCTAGCGCATTTACACTTACTGGATCACCCGTGTTGAGGTTTGTATATTTTACTATGTTCCCATTGGGGAATACCCTGTAACCCATTTCTGGATGTTCGAGGTGTAGAAACTGCTGGATAACATAAGTCAATATAGTGGTCACTAAAAAGCATGGGCTACCGTGATGTATCTTATTTTCGCCAACTTTAAGAACATAGTTTATCACCAAAAATGTTATAAGAAATACAACCGCAACCAAAAGTGAACCTATAACTATTTCAGTGAAATAAAAGTACACAAGTTCACGCCTGATGAGAAATTCTAGAGGAGGAAGCCGTCGTGCGATCCCTGAAACTTCAATGAGCTGATTAATGGAAATCAATAAGACGTCTGCGACTAAGAAAAAGGTAATGATTTTCAGAACAGGTTCACGATGCGCAAATGCCAAACCGAACGATGCGCCTACGATAATTAGTGCTGATAATATAGAAAAAGGAAGTATTGGAAATACCATCCACAATAAAAGAATTGCAAGCAGGAAAGTAGATAGCATAGTCCCTTTGTTTTTTAAACCAATTCGCCTTACCCCTGATGCTATAAAGAAAAATAGGCAGATCAACAATAAGGGGAACGGAATCTGGTGCCAAATATTCGATATCATATTGGCTCCTTTTCATGTGTTTCGCTTGATTTCTTTCTAATCCTCTATCCCTCTGAAAGGGCCTAACACTTGAGCTCAGCGGCAAAAAAGCGCAGCTTTTTTGTCCGCTGGAGCGAATTGTTAGACGATTTTATTGCTTTAAGTGACGTTGTTTGTCTACTTCTCTTTATAGATTGTCTTGTTTCTGTGCTTTTGCGTCAAAAAAAACCATCTGGTTATTAATAATTCTATCGGATTGCTTTCTTTCTATCTGTAATTTATATTTATGTGGAATGTCGCCATTTCTTTTTAATCGTTCAAGTATCATATCATGATATATTTTATCTATTTCAGCGGATACAAATTTTCTCTTTAAATGCTTTGTCAGTATTATTTCACTGCCAGAACCACCAAAATGTATAAAAACTAAATCATTTTCTTCCGTTGAAGCTAAAATCAACTTTTCTACTAAACCTAATGGTATTTGACAAGAATGAATGGTTTTATCTCGTGAGACATTTTTAACTAAATTATAATATAACCATGAATAAGGCATTCTGCCAGTTGAACCATTTGCAATATTTCCTAATATTCGCTTGTCTGTTGGATTTTTATAAGGCTCGGCAACATTTTTTTTAAACCATTTATTATTTTCTATTTTTCTGCAATGCAAAATACTGCGATGTGCCCTTGTAAATTTTTTGGGGGAATGACCGACATTTGTGTTATATATCCATACATATTCAGAAACTTCATAACAAACATCTTCTAGAAATTTAACCTGTAAATATGCGTTTTGTTTGGGGTAATTAATAAAAAATAAATTACCTTCATCTTTCAAAACTCTTAATGATTCTTTGGCTAATTCGATATACCAGTCAATATATTCTTTAAAATCTTTTGTATATGACTTATCATTATATTTTATACCGACATTATAATCGGGATCACTATAAATCATATCTACATAGTTATCTGGCATTCGTTTTAAGACACTCATTACATCTTCATTGAAAATTTTATTTTGGAAAATTTCTTGCATTACAACACCTCTTTACTTTTTTAAAATATAACATGCCGATTTGATAAATTTAATAGATGTAATATCAGTTGGGTTTTCAAAAGTATAAGCCCATAATCTTAACTTTGTTATTTCTTCTTCGATATTTTTTACAACATAAGTACAGATTATTTCTTTAACTTTTCGACTCATCTCAGGCTTTTGTTTAATATTATGATAATATAAGAAAGGATGATAAACTTGATAAATTGAAAAACTATCAGGTGTGCCGTTTTTTGCTTCAAATACGCCGATGGTGCCTTCAAATTCAATTGTTAAATCTATTTCAATTTGAATATTTTTTAAAATCAATTTCGAGTCGTTACCAAAACGATATTCAAGACTTGTTTTTGTTCGGTGGGGGAAATAGGTTTTCGGACGATGTGGAATTTCTATATCATCAAATTCTTTATCTTTCCCAAATAAGAAATGATGCAAAATTCTCTGATTGTTTGCTACCGACAATATATTTGATTCGCTTGTATTATATTCGTTTAATAAACTTTTTTTATATGTCCATTCAATTTCTTTTTGAACAGGCTCGAAATTATGAAATACTTTTTTTATACCTTTAATAAACTTATGTTTTCCACTGCCTAAATGTATTATCGCATAATCATTTTTCAGTAAAATATCAGGTAATTTATTTTTATTATCAATTTTTGTTACATCAAACGGATTCCCAAAGTTACATTTTTTTGAAATATCTTTTACTAAATTATTATCGAACGTAAAATTATTTTTTTGTTACATATCTTAAATATTTCAGCAATTACATCTTTTTTTGGCATTTTAATAATCCTTTCTTTGATATTTTTTTATAATATCTTTGTCTAACGCTAAAACTCACAGGTGCGGCGGTCGTTATGCCGCATCCTGTGGAGTGAAATGTTATGCCGCCTTTTCAATTTCCTTTGTTTCGTATTCAGGGAACATAATTATTGCAGGATGAACATTAAATGTTTTTGCAAACTGCTCAGCACGCTTTTTGCCAATTTCAACTCTATCATTTTCCAAGAGACTGATATTAGTTGCACTGATGCCAGATTTACGTGCGAGTTCCTCCTGAGTCCAGCCTTTCAATTCGCGAAGCAATCTAATAGTTTCACCTGTTGATAAGACAGCGTGAGATTTTGCTGCTCTGAATGCACTTTGCTGAGATTTCATCATTGTCCTCCTAATATTTATGTGGCGTTATCTCTATAACAAAAACTGTAACAATATCTCTTCCCACAGTATATATGACCCTATACTGGTCACTCAAACGCGACGAGCGTTGTCCCCTGCGCACACCCTTTAATTTTTCATCATGAAAACCGGGAAATTCTTTTAATTTTTCAGGACCATGACGAAAAATGATATTTTTCCAAAGTTCGTATTTCTTTACTATGTTTAACGGCAACTTAGAACATGTCTTTTTGATATCTCGATGTTCTTTGATGTGCCACATTATTAAATATAATAACTTATCATAATTAATAATATCAAGGTTTAGTTAATTTTAGTAATTATAATTTTAGTTATTTTCTTGCAGTAAAGTTCATACTTGTTCTGAAGGCCTTGGGTCACTGCCTTCTTTCACTGCCTTCTTTCAATATGGGCATAACGATTAATATACCAACTTCCTATTTCAAGAACTCATTAAAGACAATATATCATATTTAACGTTTTAGATAAAGAAAAAATCATTTTAAAATAAGCCCTATACTTTGTATTTTGTGGTAATATAGGTAAAAAGGCAAGTTGGTAAAATATGGGGAAAGTGTCCAAAGACAGGCTGGAGTTACTGCCGGAATTTCAAAAATTCCTTTTGGTACGAAAACTTAATAAAAATACACACACACATCCCATATTTCTTAAATAAATACAGTATGTATTTATTCTCCTGTATTTATTCCTTACACTTACCCCCTCATAACCTTCAAAAACTTCCTTTTCCCAACTTTAAGCAGATATTCTCCCTGCGATAATTTTTCATCGGGGTCGTCCCATCGTTTACCGTTGATGCTTACACCGCCCTGTTTAATCAGCCTTATGGCTTCACCTGTGCTGTTGACGACGCCTGAAAGTTTCATCAGCTTTGGAAGCCAAATTTCACCGCCTTCCCATTCGGGTTTAAAAACAGGTAACTCATCAGGTAAGCCCTTTTCTTTAAAAATATGTTCAAATTCTTCTTTTGCCCTTAAAGCCTGCTCCTTGCCATAATATTGCTCAACAATTTCAACTGCAAGGTCTTCTTTTGCCTTTTTGGGGTGTATCTCTTCAGACTCAATGCTTTTTTTTAATGAATTAAGCCCTTCTATGGATATTCGGCTAAGAAGCTCATAATATCTGAGCATCAATTTATCGTTTATGGACATTATTTTTCCAAACATATCTTTTGGTGAATCAGTAATGCCTATATAGTTCCCAAGACTTTTGCTCATCTTGTTTATGCCGTCAAGCCCTTCAAGAAGCGGCACCATGATAACTACCTGTTCTTCCATGCCCATTGTCTTCTGCATTGACCTTCCCATGAGGAGATTGAATCGCTGGTCAGTACCCCCAAGTTCAATATCTGTCCTAAGATGCACTGAATCATAAGCCTGAAATAGCGGATAATAAAATTCTAATATGGTAATGTCCTGATGATTCTCAAACCTCTTTTTAAAGTCTTCTCTCTCAAGCATTCTTGCTACTGTCCGTATTGCGCCGAGCTTAACAATATCCATTGCAGACATTTTCTCAAACCATTCACTGTTAAACCTTATCTGTATATTCTTGGGGTCAAGGATTTTAAATACCTGCTCTTTATATGTCTCGGCATTTTTTATTACTTCTTCACTCGTGACAGGCTTCCTCGTCTCATCCCTCCCGCTCGGGTCACCAATCATGCCTGTAAAATCACCTATCAGAAATATGACCTCGTGTCCAAGGTCCTGAAACTGCCGCATCTTTCTGAGTAAAACAGTATGTCCCAGATGAATATCAGGGGCAGTAGGGTCAAACCCGACCTTTATCCTCAAAGGTGTGCTGGTCTTATATGACCGCTCAAGTTTCCTCAGAAGCTCATCTTCAAGTATGATTTCAACAACTCCCCTTTTAATTACCTCTAACTGTTCTAAGGGTTTTAGCATCTGCATTATGAAAGAATACAGGATTTTCAACATAAGATACAACAGGCTGTTGAAAAAGTCCTAATTTGTTCTCCAGATTGTCATTCCTGCGAAAGCAGGAATCCAGAACTTATTGAATTTACAAAAACTGGATTCCCGCTAAAAGCATGCGGGAATGACACTTATGGTTATTTTAGAGTTTTTCAACAGGCTGACAAGGTAAACCCCGCACCAATTTGGTGCGGGGTTTACAGCAGTATAAGATTTATGATATTATTTGAAACTCCTTGTTGCTAAATACCTTTTTTAGTATAGGCATATCCCTATCTTGGATGTATTCTTAACCCTGATTTATGTTTTGATATAAGTGTTGAAGTAAAGGCAAAGTCTCAGGCAATCTGACACTTTATTAGGAGGATTAATCTTGAGAAGCGCAATTGGTGTTGATATTGGCGGTACAAACATAAAGATTGTACGCATATATGAAAATGGGGAAATACTTGAGAAGGTTGCCGAGCCAACGCCTTTAGATAATATTACTGACAAACTTTTTACAATCGTAAAAAGCCTTCTAATGTCTGATGTGATTGGTATCGGTTTCGGAATCGCTGGAATAATAGATAGGAAAAATGGGGTAGTCCTTGAGTCCCCAAATATACCTGATATTAATAACAGCCATGTTAAGGAAATCTTTGAGAAAAAGTTTTCTTTGCCTGTCGTGATTGAAAACGATGCTAATGCCTATGCATATGGAGAGAAGTTAGCAGGCACAGGAAAGGAATTTAATAATTTTGTTGCACTGACATTAGGGACAGGATTGGGTAGCGGGGCAATCTATAAGGGTGAACTCTTTGAGGGGGCATTTGAGATAGGACATATGGTTATTGAAACAGATGGCCGCTACTGCACATGCGGTGGTTTTGGTTGTCTTGAATCGTATGCATCTGGCAGGGCTGTTGTTGAACAGGTGATTTCCTTGTTAGAGAAAGGTGAAAAAAGCATATTAAGGGAATACCATAATGGCAATTTTTATAAAATAACCCCGGAAATCGTGTATAAGGCAGCCTTTGAAGGAGATACCCTTAGCAGGAATATCTTCAGGGAGTTGGGGAAATATTTAGGCATCGGTATAGCTAACATAATTAACATCTTTAGCCCTGAGGCTATAATCCTTGGGGGTGGACTTGTTGGTGCGTGGGACCTGTTTATTGAGGAATTAAAAGCAGAGGTTTATAAAAGGACAATTAAATCCCTCTCCTCTCATGTGGAGATATTAAAAACTATACTGGAGGAAGGCGGTGCAATAGGCGCTGCAGGGCTGGTGTTTAAAAAAGTTCGTGGTTCATAGCTCATAGTAACTACTATCAGCTTATCAGCTATCAGCTATCAGCCATGAGCTGAAAATTATGGCTCAAAACAACATAAGGAACTTTTCTATCATTGCCCATATAGACCACGGCAAGTCTACTCTCGCTGACAGAATCCTTGAGCTAACAGGCGCTGTATCCAAGCGAGATATGACAGAACAGGTGCTTGACTCTATGGACATTGAAAGGGAAAGGGGTATAACAATAAAGGCACATGCAGTAAGATTAACTTACACTGCATTAGATGGAAAAAACTATATACTAAACCTGATTGATACGCCAGGGCATGTTGACTTCTCTTATGAGGTATCACGCAGTCTTGCCTCCTGCGAGGGTGCACTCCTTATAGTTGATGCAACACAAGGGGTAGAGGCACAGACACTTGCCAATGCCTACCTTGCGAGCGCGCATAACCTTGAGATAATCCCTGTTATAAATAAAATTGACCTGCCAAATGCGGAGCCACAAAAGGTAAAGGCTCAGATAGAAGACTTAATGGGAATTGACTGCTCCGAGGCGATCTATACCTCTGCAAAAAAAGGTATAGGGATCAAGGAGGTTCTTGAGGCAGTGGTAAAAAAGGTGCCCTTACCTAAGGGGGATAAAGACAAACCTTTAAAGGCGCTCATCTTTGATTCATGGTTTGATACCTATAAAGGGGTAATTATTCTCGTCAGGGTCTTTGACGGAGAGGTGAAACAGGGGATAAAGATTACACTTATAGCAGCAGGGAAGACATATGAGGTTGGTGAGGTTGGCATATTCACACCTGATAGAAAGCCTGTCCCGAGCCTTAGTGCCGGAGAGGTTGGTTATATTACTGCAGGGATAAAAAGTGTATCAGATACAAAGATAGGTGATACAGTTACCAATGCTGAAAATCCTACCCCTGAACCGTGCCAAGGGTATAAAGAGGTAAAACCCATGGTCTTCTGCGGGCTTTATCCAACAGAGACAGCCCGCTATGAAGACCTGAAGGATGCGCTTGGAAAGCTGAGGCTTAATGACTCCTCTTTTACCTTTGAGCCTGAGACATCCGTGGCATTAGGGTTTGGCTTCAGGAGTGGTTTTCTCGGACTGCTACACATGGAGATTGTGAAGGAGAGACTTGAGAGGGAATTTGAGCTTTCGCTTGTGAATACAGCACCCACTGTAAATTACAGGGTTACAAAGACAGTTGGAGAGGCATTATTTATTGACAGCCCTTCAAAACTTCCTGACAAGTGTGAGAAGATTGAAGAACCCCATGTAAAGGCAACTATATTTGTGCCTGAAAAATATGTTGGACAGATTCTTGCGTTATGCCAAGAGAAAAGAGGGGTGCAGAAAGAATTCACTTATTTGGGAAAAGACAGGATTATTTTAACTTATGAAATTCCTTTAAACGAGATTTTATGGGATTTTTATGATAAACTAAAATCGCTTTCAAGTGGTTATGCCTCAATGGATTATGAATTTATAGGATATAAAGAATCTGACCTCATCAGGCTTGATATACTGTTAAATGGAGAATCTGTTGATGCCCTTTCCCTTATTGTCCACAGGGAAAAGGCATATCATAAGGGAAGACAGCTCGCTGAAAAATTACGAGAGGTTATCCCGAGACAGCTTTTTGAGGTAGTTATTCAGGCGGCTATTGGGAATAAAATAATAGCAAGGGAAACTATAAGACCTTTGCGGAAAGATGTTATCGCCAAATGTTATGGTGGTGATATAACAAGAAAGAGAAAACTCCTTGAAAAACAAAAGGAAGGCAAGAAGAAGATGAAACAGGTAGGAAGGATTGAGATTCCTCAGGAGGCTTTTCTTACAGTGCTTAAGGTAAAATAAGTGTCAGTGAATAGTGTTGGTGTCAGTTACTGACACTGAAAACTGACACTGACACTAAAAAACATGGAGTTAAACAGAAATTGGCTAAAGGGAAATCAAAATTAAGAGAATATATAGAGGCTATTTTAACAGCCCTTATCCTTGCGCTTTTGATAAGGGCATTTGTTATACAGGCATTTAAGATACCGTCAGGCTCTATGATACCCACGCTTCAAATAGGGGACCATATACTTGTAAATAAATTTATTTATGGTGTTAAAATCCCCTTTACAGAGAAGAGATTTCTGGTTATACAACAGCCAAAAAGAGGAGATATCATGGTATTCTCTTTTCCTAAAAATAATGAGGAATGTAAGGGCTTCTCCAAAAACATTATAAAGAGGTTTGAAAATGTCATTGAGAGTAAAAGTATTGCTTCTTTTTTTAAAACGGACTGCAGGGATTTTATAAAGAGAGTTATTGGTGTTGGGGGCGATGAGATTGTGATAAAGAATAAGACTGTGTATGTAAACGGGGTTGCCATGTCCGAGCCATATACAGTTCATTTACCTGAACCATGTCCTAATATGGGACCTTATACTGTCCCTTACGGGAAATTTTTTGTGATGGGTGACAACAGGGACCAGAGCTTTGACAGTAGATTCTGGGGATATGTAGATATGGATGAAGTAAAAGGAAAGGCATTGATAATTTACTGGTCATGGGATAAAAACGGAGATTTACTGAAAAAAGTAAGGTGGAGTAGGATAGGCAGTCTTGTTCATTAATAATAACTTATGAACCTTAAATATTAAGGAGTAAGACTATGATAAAAAACACCTTTTATCTATTAATTCTTGGCTTACTAATTTATTCGGCGTTTCAGTTCGCAATTCCCTACTATCGTTACTACGCCTTCCGCAGCGATGTAAAAGAGACACTTGAGACAAGTGTAAGTGTAGAAACAAGACCTGAAGAGGTGAAGGAAAGAATTATGTCTCTTGCGAATCAATACAAGATTCCTTTAAAAGAGAAAAATATAACTTTGAAAAAAAACGGTAAGTATGTCTTTAGGGCGTCTTGGAAAGAGACCGTTAATCTATATGAGAAAAATTACGAGTTCTTCATTAACATAGAAGAATGGTAGGGTACTAATGTTTACAGGACTGATTGAGGTTTTAGGGACGATTACATCTATCAGAAATACAGGGGTTGGCATTAAGTTGTGCATTATACCCGATTACAAAGTGGAGTTACAGACAGGTGAAAGCATATCAGTAAATGGTGTCTGCCTTACTGTTTCTGAGCTCCCCGGCCTCGCTCCGCGAAGCGGGGCGGGCAAAACTCAAACCCCTGAACTTTTTTTTGATGTATCCCCTGAGACACTGAAAAATACAAACCTCGGAGAACTTAAGGTTAATGATAAAGTAAATCTTGAGAGGGCGTTAAGACCAACTGATAGACTTGGCGGTCATATAGTAACAGGCCATGTTGATGGTGTGGGGACAATAAAATACAAGAGGCAGGAAGGAGAATATACATTTTATACATTTGATGCCCCAGGGAAAGTTCTAAAATATATTGTTCCGAAGGGCTCTATAACAGTTGACGGCATAAGTTTAACAGTAATAGATGTCTCGGACAAATTCTTTAAGGTCGCCATTATTCCGCATACGTTTAGCGCCACAACGTTTGGATTTAAAGGAGTTGGAGATAAGGTAAACCTTGAGGCTGATATATTAGGCAAATACGTGGAGAAATTTTTATCTAACAGGGACAATAATACAGGGCTTATGGAAAAACTAAGAGAAGGAGGATTCACTACATAAAATCCTAAACTCAAAATTCTAAATCCCAAACAATATCAAATTGCAAAAATCCAAAATTCAAAACAAGTTTTAGTCATTTTAAGATTAGAATTTTGATATTGTTTAGAAATTAGAATTTAGGATTTTGGATTTAATTTAATTATGGATAAATACAAATTCAATACAATTGAAGAAGTCATAAAGGATATCAAAAATGGCAAGATGGTAGTCCTTGTTGATGATGAGGACAGGGAAAACGAGGGCGACCTTACAATGTCTGCCGAGAAAGTAACTCCTGAGGCTATAAATTTTATGGCGAAACATGGTAGGGGTCTTATATGCTTATCCCTCACCCCTAAACGTGTTGAAGCACTCAAACTCCCAATGATGGCAGAAAACAACACTTCTCGTTTTGGGACAGCCTTCACAGTTTCAATTGAGGCAAAAAAGGGTGTAACAACAGGCATCTCTGCCCATGACAGGGCAAAAACAATACTAACTGCCATAAATCTCAAAACAAAGCCGGATGATCTGGTAAGACCTGGGCATGTATTTCCTCTGAGGTCACAACCAGGAGGGATTCTTAAACGCGCTGGGCAGACAGAGGGCTCTGTTGACCTCGCAAGACTCGCAGGGCTTGAGCCTGCAGGTGTTATATGCGAGATAATGAATGACGATGGCACAATGGCAAGGGTGCCCCAGCTTATGAAATTCTGCAAAAAACATAATCTAAAAATCATTACCATTAAAGACCTTATTAAATACAGGATGCGCAATGAATCTTTTGTAACACGACTTGCTACCACAAAAATATTCACCGCGTATGGCGGTGATTTTACCGCGATTGCCTTTGGTAATCTTCTTGACAGCACTGTGCATATAGCATTTGTTAAAGGTGATATTAAACCTGATGACAGGGTGCTTGTAAGGGTTCATTCTGAGTGCCTTACAGGAGATGTATTTGGCTCTAAGAGATGCGACTGTGGAGAACAGCTTCATAAGGCAATGGATATCATTAGAAAAAAAGGCAAGGGAGTGCTTTTGTATATGAGGCAGGAAGGCAGGGGCATAGGCCTTACAAATAAGCTAAAGGCATACGAGCTTCAGGATAGTGGATTTGATACAGTTGAGGCAAATCTAAAGCTCGGGTTCAAGCCAGACTTAAGGGATTACGGCATAGGCGCGCAGATACTCGTAAATCTCGGGGTAAAAAAGATGCGTTTGATGACAAATAACCCAAAAAAAATTATTGGCCTTGAAGGATACGGGCTGAGCGTTGTGGAAAGAGTGCCCATAGAGATAATGCCCCATGAAAAAAATCTTAAATATCTTAAGACGAAAAAGGAAAAACTTGGACATATGCTTGAAGAAGTGTAATCATGAGCTATGAGCCATGAGCTATCAGCTATCAGCTTAAAAAGAGGGAGGGATTATGAAAACATATGAAGGAGAGCTTCAGGCAAAGGGCTTAAGATTCGGGATAATAGTAAGCAGGTTTAATGATTTTATTACAAGCAAATTACTGGACGGGGCAATGGATGTGCTCTTGAGGCATGGGGCAGATGAAAAAAATATAGATGTGATAAAGGTACCCGGGTCATTTGAAATACCACTTATTGCAAAGAAAATCACCTCAAAAAATACCTACGATGCCATTATATGTCTTGGAACTATAATCAGAGGAGCCACACCTCATTTTGAATATGTTGCCTCAGAAACAGCCAAAGGGATTGCGTCTGCCTCAATGGAGACAGGCATACCAATGGCATTTGGTGTAATTACCGCTGATACCATTGAGCAGGCAATAGAAAGGGCAGGAACAAAAAGCGGTAATAAAGGGGCTGATGCTGCAATGGTAGCCATAGAAATGGCGCAACTCTTAAAGAAGTTATGAGTAACGAGTTCTCAATTTCTGATTTCAGATTTCAGATCCCGGATTTTAATTCTGCGATGCGCATCCCGAATTTTGCATTTTGCTGTTACTTGTTACTTGTCACTTGTTGCTCGTCACTCGTCACTGCCCTATGAAGCGCCGTAGAGCCAGAGAATATGCCCTTCAGATGCTGTTTCAGCTTGACCTTACAAACTCCATGAAAGTAATTCCTGCCTCTTTATATAAAGATTTCTGGAATGGGATTAAAGAAGATGATGATGTAAGAAAATTTGCAAGCACCATTGTTGAAGGGACTGTTGAGCATATAGAAAAAATAGACAGTGTTATAAAACAGGTAGCAGAGCGCTGGAGTATAGACAGGATGGCTGTCATTGATAGAAATATCCTTAGAGCCGCTACCTATGAACTGCTTTATCAGGACACGATACCTTCATCAGTCACAATTAATGAGGCAATTGAGATAGCAAAGAAATACGGAACAGAAGATTCATACACATTTATAAACGGTATCCTTGATAAAATTCAAAAACCAAAAACCAAAAATCATCCCGAATAGTCGGGATACATTTTGCATTTTAATTTTTTAATTTAGCGAATGCGTTATGCCATTATCTCTGATGTCCATGCCAACCTTGAAGCCTTACAGTCTGTCCTTATTACAATAAAAAAAGAAAATCCTGATGCAGTATGGTTTTTAGGGGATATCGTCGGGTATGGTCCTAACCCAAACGAATGTATAAAAATCCTAAGAAAAGAAACACAAATATTCCTCGCTGGCAATCATGACCATGCAGTTATTGGCATAACCGATATTGAGTATTTTAATCCCTATGCCAAAGAGGTAATAGAGTGGACAACAGAGATTCTGAGTGATAGAAATAAGGAGTTTCTTAGGAGCCTTCCAATTTTCAAGAGCTTGAAAATTACAGATGAAACATTTGTGTCACAAGGAGATACAAAGGGCAATAAAGAAAATCCCCCCTTACCCCCCTTTAGCAAAGGGGGGCAGGGGGGATTTGGGGATGTCTATCTTGTCCATTCAACACCAAAAGAGCCTGAGCAATGGCACTATATCCTGAACACATGGGATGCATATATAAACTTTCAATTCTTTACTGAAAGAATATGCTTTGTAGGGCATAGTCACTATCCCTTTATAGCAGAAATGAATCCTGAAGGTGATATTTCTGTTTATAAGGATTACGCTGATATTAAAGAGGGTTGCAGATATATAGTCAATGTTGGCAGCGTTGGCCAGCCAAGGGACGGCAATTCAGAGGCAGCCTACGCCCTGCTAACCCAAAATTCCATAGAAGTAAAGAGGGTACCTTATGATATAGTATCTATACAAAAGAAGATGCGGGAGGCAGGACTGCCGCCTTATCTAATTGAGAGGCTTGCAAGAGGGAGGTAAGGGTTTAATGAAAAGCTTGTTGCAATTGAATTGGTAACTGTATCGTAATATGCCCAAAATAACTCCCATACCTGCAAGCAAACATCGAAAGGTGTTTGAAAAAGGAGGGTTGATTTAAAATGGCGACTTTAAGTTTTAAAGGTAAAAGTTTTGTCCAGAATCATCATCTGGAGGTTAAACAAGGAATTACACCATTAACTATTTGGTTTGCTAATGAAGTTGGTAGTAATAGTGAAGCAAGAAGAGGATTGAAAGAGATTTTTTCAGAAGTTGATTTACCATTTGAAAATCCAAAGCCTACATCTCTGATAAAAAGAATACTTAAGTTATCTGCGGATAATGACTCCATTGTTCTCTACTCCTTCGCCGGTTCAGGCACAACTGCCCATGCAGTTTTGGATTTAAATAAAGAAGACAGCGGAAATCGTAAGTTTATTCTTGTTGAATGCGAAGATTATGCGGATAAGATTACTGCTGAAAGGGTAAGGCGGGTTATAAAGGGGATTAAGAAAAATCCCCCTCAATCCCCCTTTGTCAAAGGGGGACTTAAAAATATCCCCCCTTTAGAAAAGGGGGGCAAGGGGGGATTTGAAGGATTAGGCGGCACTTTCAGTTATTTTGAACTTGGCGAGCCGATTGAGATGGAAAGCATTTTGGAAGGGAAAAAGCTTCGTGATTACATGGAGCTTGCGCGCTATATTTTTTATACTGCAACCGGAGAGGAATTTAATCCTAAAAAAGTTAATGAAAAGAAAAACTTCATTGGCGAATCAAAGGAATATGAAGTATATCTTTTCTACAAGCCTGATATTGACTATCTAAAATCAACCGCACTCACACTTGACGTAGCAAAAAGCTTAGGTCCGTACAAAGGCAAAAAGCGCCTTGTCTTTGCCCCGAGCAAATATCTCGATACCGATTATCTTTTAGAATACCGAATTGATTATTGCCAATTGCCGTTTGAGATATATAGGCTGAAGGAATAATAAATGGGAGGAATAAAATGCCTGATAAATCATTTGCCGTTTCAATAGAACCAGAAGTTCTTATATGGGCACGGGAAAGTATTGGAATGGAGCCAAAGGATGTTGTTAAGGAAATAAAGAAAATAACAACAACTACTATAGAGAATTGGGAGAAAGGTAAAGCAAACCCCACCTTTTCACAACTTGAAAGGTTAGCCTTTATTTACAAGAGACCCATAACAGCATTCTTATTACCCACCCCACCAAAAGAACCGTCTTTTCCTACTGATTACCGGACACTTCCTTCCGAAAAAAAGAAGCCACTTCATCCTAAAACACATTTGGCTATCAGAAAGGCAAGGCGTTTTCAATATTCTACTATTGAGTTAATGAAAGAATTGGACGAGCCAATTCAGAAACTATCATTAAGGGCAAGTTTATCGGATAATCCGGAAGAACTTGCAGAAAAGATTAGAGGACAATTAGGTGTTAAGGGGTTCCCTGTTTCATTTACTACAGACACCGCTTTAGAGGAGTGGATAAAAATATTAGAAAAAAACGGGATATTAGTTTTTCAGATTAGCATTACACAAAACAAGGAAATAAGAGGGCTTTCTTTAGTTGATGAAGATGTTCCGGTTGTTATTCTAAAAAGGTCTGATGAGCCATCTGCAAAGATTTTTACACTTTTCCATGAATTTGCTCATTTGCTTTTAAGAGAAGGTGGTATCTGTGATTTGAAAGAAGACGAGACACAAAATATAGAAAGATTTTGTAACCGTTTTGCAGGAGCATTTTTAGCCCCGAAAGATAAATTATTAAATCATCCTATTGTTAAAGCAAATGAGAAACTGAAAGAATGGCCTGACCACATTCTAAAAGATATTGCACAAGATTTCAAGGTTAGCCCCGAGGTCATATTAAGAAGATTATTAATTTTGGGTTTAACTACGAAGGAATATTATCACAGTAAACATGAAGAATGGAAGAGTAAATATAAAGAGCCTTTCGGCGGAAGAGGCAAAAAAAATGAAATCAAGATTTGCATACAGGAAAGAGGTAAAAAATATGTTTCTATGGTCTTCGGAGCTTATGAACAGAATAAGATTGATAATATAAGTGCCGCTGATTATCTCGGGGTAACGTTAGATAAAATATCAAAAGTTAAAGAAGCGATATAAGTTATGGAATTGCCTTTTGGGGATAAATACGTCGTTGACACAAATGTTTTGATAACCTTGATAAATTTTTATCCTCAGAATAATCCTACCTTTAAGGCTATCTGGGATGAAATAGGAGTTCTTATTAAGCAGAAAAATATGTTCTCAACAAATGTTGTGTATGAGGAAATAATGAGATACTTGGGTAAAGATGACAGGTTAAAAAAATGGGCTGTGGCGCATAAAAAACGCTTTTTTATTTCAACTAATCCTGAAATATTTCAATTTGCAAAAGACATTATAAAGGATTTTCCTGATTTGCCCGATAAGAAGAAATTACAAACGGGTGAACCTGACGCCGACCCATTTTTAATTGCTTTGGCTCAAGCAAAAGGAACTACTATTATTACTCAGGAAAAAGACGACCCCAATAAAACTAAAATACCAGATTAAATACATTGACCTTTTTGAGTTTTTTAAAGAACAGGGATTGAAATTCATTAAGGAACAATAATGGAACTTAAAGAATATCAGAAAAAGACATTGGAACAGGTCAAGGTTTATCTCGATTGTCTTGCCGTTGATCAAATCCTGAACTCACGGTTTGGATATTGAGGCAAAGATTACATGACGAGGGGAGAGAAAGGAAATATGGCTTTAAAATCAGTTGAATCGCAAAATGTTGAATTCAAATCCAACTGGCGGGGTGAATATCTCAAGGCTATTTGTGCTTTTGCTAATGTGCCGATTTATCGGCAAAGGATTGATTGATGAGCAAAATTGTGAAAAGTAAAGGTCTTTTTGATAAAATCTCCGTTTTAATTGAACAGGCAAGAAAAAAGGTTGCTGCTACTATCAATCAGGAGATGGTAATCCTTTACTGGAATATTGGAAAAACTATAAAAGAGGAAATAATAAAATCAGACAGGGCTGAATATGGTGAAAAGATAGTGAACTCACTGAGTTCACTATTAATCGCCCAATATGGCAAATCTTTCTCTGCACGAAACTTATGGTTTATGATCCAGTTTTATGAAACTTATCCAATTCTCCACGCACTGCGTGGAGAATTCAAAGGGTTGAGTTGGACACACATAAGGATACTTTTACCTATCAAAGATGATTTGAAACACCGGTTTTACTCCACTCTCTGCCAGAAGGAACGCTAGAGCGTCCGCACTTTACAAGATAGGATAAATAGCATGCTCTATGAAAGAACAGCCCTCTCAAAATTACCGGAAAAGACAATTGAAAAGCAATTAAAAGAATTGAAAGAAGAAGATAAGATAACTCCTGAATTAGTCTTTAGGGATCCTTATGTCCTTGACTTTTTAGAACTCAGTGATACTTATAGTGAGAAGGATTTGGAAAAGGCAATATTAAATGCTTTGGAAAAATTTATTATTGAGTTAGGCAAAGATTTCTACTTTGTAGCAAGACAGAAAAGAATTACCATTGATAACGAGGACTACTACATTGATTTGCTTTTTTATCATAGGAGATTGAAGTGTTTTGTTGTAATTGACCTGAAACTTGGTAAATTCAAAGCAGAATACAAAGGACAGATGGAGCTTTATTTAAGATACATAGAAAAATACGAAATGCTTGCAGGTGAAAACCCGCCTGTAGGGCTAATCCTCTGTGCAGAAAAAGGCAAGGAGCATATTGAGTTACTATTTTTGCCAGAAGACAGAATAAAAGTAGCAGGATATTTAACCAAATTACCACCAAAGGAACTATTTGCTGAAAAATTACACAAAGCAATTCAAAGAGCGCAGTTAATGCTGGAAGCAAAGAATTGAACACAGTTCACAGAAATTGGCTGAGATAAAAAATGGAACTAAAAGAATATCAGAAAAAGACATTAGAACAGGATAAACGCTATCTGGAGACGCTTGCTGAGTTCAGATGGTAAGATAACGGTTTACAAAGATTATGCCGATATTAAAGATAGATGCAGGTATATAGCAAATGTAGGTAGTGTTGGACAGCCCCGCGACCATAACCCTGATGCTTCATACGCAATACTCACCCAAAATTCCATAGAAATAAAGAGGGTACCTTATGATATAGTATCTATACAAAAGAAGATGCGGGAGGCAGGACTGCCGCCTTATCTAATTGAGGGGCTTGCAAGAGGGAGGTAATAATTGACAACTATTGCAAATCGTAAGGGTGAAATAATGTTAGAAAGAGCTGAAGATGCAAGTCAGTTTTGGGCTTATGATTTTAGTTATTCAAAAGACGCTGACTTAACTTTGTTAGACAATGTTCAGTTTATTTATGAGCTGTCATTGGCAGAATTGGAATTGAGGGCTTTCGGGGCTGATTATGAAGTTACCAATGGACTGAGAGAATTTAAATTAAATAATAAATCAAATGAGCTAAATGAAAAAATAATAAAAAAATCATCTTACCTTAAGTCTGTTGGGAAAAATTTTACTGACTATTTTCAAATCATCCAAAAAAACAGAACACGGTCTGTAAATCAATATTTAACTCACTGGGTTTATCCGTATAAGGGCAAATTCCATCCTCAGATGATTAGAGCATTACTAAATATCATCGGGCTAAAAGAAGGCGATACCGTATTTGAACCATTTTCTGGAAGTGGAACAACTGCGTTGGAAGCACAGCTATTAGGGATAAATTTTATAGGAATTGATATTTCTCCTTTATGTGTATTGCAAGGTAAAGTAAAAACAAACTCTGTCTATGCAATAGATGAAATTACAAAATCAAAAAATGTTCTAATATCTAAAATCAAACCATCTCTCTTCAATCAAGAACAGGATTTTTACAAAGTTTTGGAAGGTATTAAAGATAATAATACACGAGATTTTTATGCTCTTACAAGACTATTGGCAGTTAGTGATGAATCAAGACGTGGACGTTCTTTTGAACAGTCATTTATCAAGAATTTGAATCTGATGATAGATTCGGTAAAAGACTATAAAGAAATCACTGAAACATTACATTTAAAATTAGGGAATGTTAACCTTAAAGAAGGAGACTCAAGAAATACTGAACTACCTGATAATTCTATTGATGGAATTATAACCTCTCCGCCATATTCTATTGCCCTTGATTATATAGAAAATGATGCTCACTCATTAGAGGACATGGGTTATAAATTGAATGAAATTAGAGAAGATTTTATCGGTGTGCGTGGAAAAGGAAGAGAACGAGTTGAATTATATAACAACGACATGAAGAAGTCTTATAGCGAAATGTATAGGATTTTAAAACCTAATAAATATGCTGTTATTGTTATAGGTAATGCCACTTATCAGGGGCAAGAAGTAAAGACGGTAGAATTTACTGTTGATTATATGACAGGGCTTGGTTTTAAGTTGGAGAGAAATATTTTGAAACTTATTTTTGGGCTTTATAATGTAATGAAAAAAGAGAATATCCTTATCTTCAGAAAGGTAAAATAAATGGCTGATAAAGATTACGTCGTTAGATTAGGAAATGTTATCAAGCAGATGCTCACACCATTGAAGGACATTCCTTTTAATTTAGTTATCGAAAGTCTCTCTGGTTGCAAGGTAATTCCATTTGATTTATCAGTTCCGTATGATAAAGAGCTACTCGAAAAACTAAAACTTGTTGCAGTGGAAAGTGCTAAAAGGATTAGTACAAACGGAATAGAAAGTGATAGACCTAATGAGGTTGGAAATTATATTGAACCTTTTGTAAAAAACACTATGAATGAACAAGGATTAGAACCAGCTACACCAACAGGAAAAGAGAAGAAAAAGAAATCCATGGGGTATCCAGATATTATTTTTCAATTTAAAGGGGAGTATCAATATTTAGAGTGCAAGACATATAATATCAAAAACATTGATTCTACCCAAAGAAGTTTCTTTTTTTCGCCTTCTGAAGATTTTAAAGTTATTCATGACGCGCACCACTTTATTCTTTCCCTTGAGATTTTTATTGATGGGGGAAAAGGTATAAAAAATATCTATAGGTGCCGTCACTGGAAAATTTTATCCATTGAGAACCTTTTGGTAGATGTCAAACATGAGTTTAATTCTAATAACAAAAGGATTTATTCTGGAGAAGGAGGAGCGACACTTTTGGCTGAAGGAAACATTTAATGATAAAGAAAAAGGAAGGTGTCTGCGAATGTGTCTCACAATCACAGTCCCTTAACTTCATTTTCATTTTATTAGAAGTCAATTTGAAGAATGGAGGATAATAAGATGGTTACTCTTGAGTGTAAAAACTGTGAAAATAAAGAAATGTTCATCGCTACTTGTGTGTATAAATATGAGGTAAATTCTAATGGTGAAAATATTACAGACCTGGAAATGGACGAAGAGCCTGAATACGAATGTAAAAAATGTGGCTCACCAAATATTAAAATTGATGTTCTATCTGAGTAGGAATGTCACGGGCAGAATTTAATGGCACACACTGTCATTTAAGGAATGAATTTTATGAATAACACCTTCACCAAGCACCAAAGGCTTAAAAGTTTTTATTTTTCGCCTTCGGATGAATTCAAGGTTATCTACGATGCACCGCATTTCTTAATGTCTTTTGAGATTTATGTTGCTGGCGAATCTGGCAGAAATCATATTTACAAATGCAAACATTACAAAATCTTATCCTTGGAGTCTTTATCCCTTGATGTCAAATACGAATTTAATTCTGATAACAAAATAATGTATTCAGGTGAAGTTGGAACAATAATATTAGACGAGGGGGAAATTAAGCAACATTATATGTAAGGAGGTTACTTTGATACCACGTTATACAAGACCTGATATGGCAAGAATTTGGAAGCCTGAAAACAAGTTTCAAAAGTGGCTTGATGTGGAGATTGCTGCTTGCGAGGCATGGGCAGAGCTTGGAGAGATACCGCAAAAAAGCCTTAATACAATAAAGAAGAAGGCAAAATTTGATGTCAAAAGAATTGATGAAATAGAGAAAACTGTTAAGCATGATGTAATTTCCTTCCTGACATCAGTTGCTGAGAATGTGGGACCTGACTCCCGTTATATCCACAAAGGGCTTACCTCTTCTGATGTAGTTGACACTGCGTTAGCGATTTTAATGAGAGATGCAGTGGACATTATCACTCAGGACATGAAGGATTTAATGAAGGTATTAAAAGTGCAGGCATTTAAATACAAGGATACGGCTTGCATAGGTAGAAGCCATGGTGTTCATGCAGAGCCAATGACATTTGGGCTAAAGTTTATCCTGTGGTATGAAGATGTAAAGCGGAATCTTGAGAGGCTTAAGCAAGCAAGAGAAGTTATCAATATCGGTAAGCTATCAGGGGTAGTAGGGACATTTTCCAATATTCCTCCAAAGTTAGAAGAAATGGTCTGTAAAAGACTTGGATTAAAGCCTGAGCCTGTGGCAACGCAGGTAGTGCAGAGAGATAGGCATGCAGAATTCGTGAACACCCTTGCACTGATAGCAGCAGGCATAGAAAAAATTGCGCTAGAGATAAGGCATCTTCAAAGGACAGAAGTGCTTGAGGCAGAAGAGCCGTTTGAGGCAGGTCAGAAGGGCTCATCAGCAATGCCTCATAAAAGAAATCCGGTTGGGTGTGAGAATCTTTGCGGGCTTGCAAGGGTTGTCCGCTCAAATGCAATGGCAGCAATGGAGAATGTTGCGTTATGGCATGAAAGAGACATAAGCCATTCATCTGTTGAGAGGATAATAATCCCTGACAGCACAATTCTTGTTGACTATATGATTCAGAGGCTTACAAAAATCCTTAAAGGCATTCATGTATATCCAAAGAGGATGCTTGATAATATTCAGCGAAGCTACGGGCTTTACAATTCCCAGCGGGTGCTGATTGCGCTTACAGAAAAAGGCTTAAGCCGTGAAGATGCATACAGGCTTGTCCAGAAAAATGCAATGCAAAGCTGGAAAGACGGAAAAGATTTTAAAGAGCTTCTTAAGAAAGACAAAGATGTAAAAAAGCATCTTCCAATGATAGAGGTAGAGAGATTATTTGATTTATCGTATTATCTGAAGAATGTGGATTTCATATTCAAGAGGGTATTTAAGTAGGCAATTCAATAATGATACTTCATTTTTATCGAAGACCTGCGATTTCTCAATCAAAAAAAAATAATCTCCTGTCAGTCTTAAAACAGGAAACATCTCCTCATATAGAGGATAATGAAAAAAATCCCCCCTCACCCCCCTTTGACAAAGGGGGGATGGGGGGATTTGAGGATATAGAAACAGAGCATTGCTTTAATGTAGAAACTAAAGAGCCACTAACAAACCAAGAGCTTAAGATTCTGAATTGGCTTTTGTCAGAGACCTTTGAACCTGAAAATTTTTCAGAAAGAAGCTTCTTAGCTGACAGCTATCAGCTATCAGCTTCTGTCGTTGAAGTCGGTCCCCGCATGAATTTTACAACCGCATGGTCAACAAATGCAGTGGCAGTATGCCATGCCTGCGGACTTACAAAAATAAACCACATAGAGCGTTCAAGGAGATACAAATTCATATTCAGTAAACAAGGCTCGGAAGATAAGAAGCTAAGAAAATGGGAAGATGAGAAATCCAAATTTCTTAACCTCCCAACTTCTCAACTTCAGTCTTTACTACTCACTCTCTACTCGTCACTATTTTATGACCGTATGACTGAGTGTCCATATCCCGAACCTCTTATAACCTTTGAAACAGGGATTAAACCCGAACCTGTATATGAAATACCCCTGATAGAAGAAGGCGAGTCTGCCCTCGTAAAGATTAATCAGGAGATGGGGCTTGGGCTTGATGAATGGGATATTGATTACTATTACAACCTCTTTGTCAATGAGCTTCACAGAAACCCGACTAATGTAGAATGTTTTGATTTAAGCCAGTCAAACAGTGAGCACTCAAGGCACTGGTTTTTTAAAGGCAGATTAATAATTGACAGTGCCGAGATACCTTACTCCCTGATTGATATCATAAAACAACCACTTAAAACCAACCCTAAAAATAGCGTTATTGCATTTAGGGACAATTCAAGCGTTATCAGAGGATATGAAATTAATACAATACTGCCTGAATTTCTGGACAAACCGTCTGCATTAAAGAAAACAAAGACTAAATATCACCTTATCTTTACAGCAGAGACGCATAACTTTCCAACAGCCGTTGCGCCATTTCCGGGTGCAGAGACAGGCACAGGTGGAAGAATCCGTGATGTTCAGGCAACTGGAAGGGGCGGTCTTGTCATTGCCGGGACAGCAGCATATTGTGTTGGAAATTTATTAATCCCCGGATATGAGCAGCCATGGGAAGACAGAACATTTCCATATCCAACCAATTTAGCCGCACCACTTGAAATAGAGATCCAGGCAAGCAATGGCGCCTCTGATTACGGAAATAAATTTGGCGAGCCTGTTATTCAGGGCTTCACGCGCTCGTTTGGCATGAGGCTTCCAAACGGAGAGCGCAGTGAATGGATTAAACCCATAATGTTTACAGGCGGTATAGGACAGATAGATTTTCGTCATATTGAGAAGGGCTCACCAGAAAAGGGAATGCTTGTGATAAAGGTTGGCGGCCCTGCTTACAGGATTGGCATTGGCGGCGGCTCAGCATCAAGCATGATTCAGGGTGAGAATCTTGAAGAGCTTGACTTTAATGCTGTTCAACGTGGTGATGCAGAGATGGAGCAGAAGCTTAACAGGGTGATACGCGCATGCGTAGAGCTTGGAGACAGAAATCCGATTGTCAGCATTCATGACCAGGGCGCGGGGGGAAACTGCAATGTTGTTAAAGAGATTATTTATCCTGCTGGCGCAAAGATTGAGATAAGAAGAATTCGGCTTGGTGATAACACACTCTCAGTCCTTGAGATATGGGGAGCTGAGTATCAGGAGCAGAACGCACTGCTTATAAAGAAGGAAGACATTGGCATTTTTCAGGATATGTGCTTAAGGGAAAAAGTGCCGTGTGATGTAATTGGCGATATTACAGGAGACGGGATTATAGTGCTCTATGATGAGAAAGACAAAAGCACACCTGTTAATCTAAATTTGGAAAAAGTTTTGGGTGATATGCCGCAGAAGACATTTCATCTCCAGCGTATCCCTATAAAAACTCAGCCTCTAAAATTCCCATGGGATTTAACTGATACTCGTCACTCGTCACTCGTCACTCGTCACTATATAAAGGATGCACTTGAAAGGGTTCTTCGTTTACTCTCAGTAGGTTCAAAAAGATTTCTCACAAACAAGGTTGACAGGTCTGTTACAGGACTTATTGCAAGACAGCAGTGTGTTGGCCCCTTACAGCTTACTTTATCCAATGTTGCAGTCATTGCCCAGAGCCATTTTGGGCTTACAGGCTCAGCTATCTCCATAGGAGAACAGCCGATAAAAGGATTAATCAATCCATCTGCTATGGCAAGGATTAGCGTAGGAGAGGCACTTACGAATATTGTTTGGGCAAAAATTAGTGCACTGGAAGATATAAAGTGTTCAGGTAACTGGATGTGGGCGGCAAAGCTTCCCGGTGAAGGCGCAAGGCTTTATGATGCAGCAGCGGCAATGAGGGATATTATGATTGAACTTGGAATTGCTGTTGATGGTGGTAAGGACAGCGTCTCAATGGCAGCTCAGGTGAAGGATGTAGATGGAAAGGCAGAGATTGTTAAATCTCCTGGCACCTTAGTTATATCTGCCTATGCACCATGCCCTGACATTACAAAAGTAATTACCCCTGATATAAAAATGACAGGACAAAGCAAACTCCTGTTTATTGACTTGGGAAAAGGAAAAAACCGCATGGGCGGAAGCGCATTAGCCCATGTTTACAACCAGATTGGGGATGAGTCCCCTGATGTAGATGACCCCCATTTGCTTAAGCACACATTTAATGCTGTTCAACTGTTAATCTCTAAGGACTTAATCCTTTCAGGACATGACAGAAGCGACGGCGGATTAATAACAACTTTGCTTGAGATGGCATTTGCAGGGAATTGCGGAATGGAAATAGAGATAAATCAGAACACAGAACACAGAACACAGAACACAGAAAATCCCCCCTCACCCCCCTTTGACAAAGGGGGGATGGGGGGATTTGTGCTCCCCTTGTTATTCTCTGAAGAATTGGGATTGGCAATAGAATATCTTCCCGAGAAAGAAGATGAAGTCTTCTCTGTACTTAAGAATTTTTCAGTACCTTACCAAATCATTGGCAGAAGCTTAGCTGAAAAGAGAATCAAAATAAATCTTGTCACTCGTCACTCAGCCTGCCCTGAGCCTGACGAAGGGTCACTCGTCACTATAATGGATGAAGACATGAGGGACCTAAGAAAAGTATGGGAGGAGACAAGTTACAGGCTTGACAGGCTTCAGGCAAATCCTGAGTGCGTAGAAGAAGAAAGAGAGATAAATTATGACCGCAAGGGTCCAAATTACATTCTGACTTTTACCCCTGTAAACATCAATGAAAAAAATCCCCCCTCACCTCCCCAGCCCCCCCTTAGCAAGGGGGGGCTACAGGGGGGTAAAAGGGAGATGGGGGGATTTAAAGTTGCCATTATCCGTGAAGAGGGAAGCAATAGTGACAGGGAGATGGCATCTGCATTTTATCAGGCAGGATTTGAGCCATGGGATATAACAATGACAGACCTCTTAAGTGAAAGGATTAATCTCAAGGACTTCAGAGGCATAGCATTTGTCGGGGGCTTTAGTTATGCAGATGTGCTTGACTCAGCAAAAGGCTGGGCAGGGGTTATAAGGTTTAATGAAAAGATATGGGAGCAGTTTCAGGAATTCTATCAGAGAGAAAACACATTCAGCCTTGGCGTATGTAATGGATGCCAGCTTATGGCATTGCTTGGATGGGTTCCATGGCAGAGCATTGAAAATACAAGACAGCCGAGGTTTATCCATAACAGGTCAGGACGTTTTGAGTCCCGTTTTTCCACAGTTAAAATTCTCTCCAGTCCTTCAATCATGCTAAAAGACATGGAAGGTTCAGTATTAGGGGTATGGGTTGCACACGGCGAAGGCAGGACTTATTCCCCTGATGAGAAAATTCTAAAAGATATAGAAAACAGAGGATTAGCGCCTGTCCGCTATGTAGATGACAATAACGAGATTGCCATAAAGTATCCATTTAACCCCAATGGTTCTGTATCAGGTATTGCAGCATTATGTTCTTCTAACGGAAGGCATCTGGCAATTATGCCCCATCCTGAAAGGGCTTTTCTTAAATGGCAATGGGGATGGATGCCTGAGAAGTGGAAGATAGAACTTAAGATATCTCCGTGGTTAAAGATATTTCAGAATGCAAGGCAGTGGTGCGAGTAAGGCAATTAATACCTAAAAATAGACATAGAATTATAAAACCATTGATTTATTTGTCATTGCGAGTCCCGACATTTCGGGACGTGGCAATCTCAAAAGAGATTCTTCTGCCGTCCCGAAGCGTCGGGAGGCATCAGAATGACACTTTGTGTCAGATTGCGGAGTTTATCCCGAGCGGCAAAGCGAGATTGCTTCTGCCGAAATATCGGCATCGCAATGACAAGCGAGGGGCCTGCTCGCAATGACAACTTTCTATGTCTATTTTTCAGTTAATAGTTGTCAGGGGTCAGTTGTCAGCAAGAAATGTTATACTAAATACGTTGTCAGTTATGAAATATACTTATAGGCTCGTGTTATACAATATCTAAGTTATGAAGACAAGAAAAAAATCTCGCTCGCTACCTGTCACTCATTACGCATCACTGCCTTTAGACAAGTTTCATGAAGAATGTGGAATCTTTGGTATCTATGGTCATCCCGAGGCTGCAAATTTAACATATTTAGGACTTCATGCGCTTCAGCACAGGGGACAGGAAGGCGCTGGTATATGCTCCTCGGACAGGAGACACCTCTATATAGAGAAATCCATGGGACTTGTAGCAGACATCTTTAGTGAAAAAAGGCTGAGGCGGTTGCCCGGGGACATAGCAATAGGTCACAACCGTTATTCAACTGCTGGTTCAAGTGTCCTGAAAAATGTCCAGCCTATAATGGTTAATTTCTCGCTGGGCTCTTTAGCAATAGCGCATAACGGAAATCTGGTAAATGCCCTTGAATTAAGGAAAGAGTTGGAGGAAAACGGTGCTATATTCCAGTCAACATCTGACAGCGAGGTCATAGTTCACTTAATCGCAAATTCAAAGGCAGGCGGTCTTTATGAACGTCTTGTAGATGCTGTAGAAAGGCTTAAGGGCGCTTTTAGCCTGCTGCTGATGACAGAGAATGAACTCATTGCAATAAGAGACCCCTATGGATTCAGACCTCTAAGCATAGGGCAGTTTGATGGCGCCTATGTTACTGCATCAGAGACCTGTGCCTTTGACCTTATAGGTGCGGAGTATATGAGGGATGTAGAGCCGGGGGAAATGGTAATTATAAATAAAGATGGGATAAAGTCGCTTAAACCTTTCCGCCCACAAAAGTATGCCTTCTGTATTTTTGAATTTATATATTTCTCAAGGCCTGATAGCAATATCTTTGGCGGGCTTAATGTAAATGGAATACGCAAAGAACTTGGCCGTCAGCTTGCAAGGGAAAACCCTATTGATGTTGACCTTGTAATACCAGTGCCTGATTCAGGGGGGCCTGCTGCAATAGGGTATGCAGAGGAAAGTAAAATACCTTTTGAATTTGGGCTTATAAGGAATCATTATGTAGGTCGCACATTTATAGAGCCTCGGCAGGCTATAAGACATTTTGGGGTAAAGTTAAAATTAAACCCTGTTCGGAAGCTTCTTCAGGGCAAGAGGATTTTAGTTATTGATGATTCAATTGTAAGGGGTACAACGAGCAAAAAGATTATTAAAATGATAAAAGAAGGTGGCGGCGCTAAAGAAGTCCATATGAGGATAAGTTCTCCTCCAACTATAGGTCCCTGTTTTTACGGTATTGATACACCAACAAGAAAGGAACTTATAGCAGCTACTCACAGTGTTGAAGAGATAAGAAAACACACTACTGCTGACAGCTTGAATTACCTGAGCCTTGATGGACTGTTAACTGTTGTGCCAAATCCATCAGACTATTGTACTGCATGTTTTAATAATAACTATCCTGTTTTTTCTTCTTCAGAGAAGACAGAGCAGATGGCGCTTTTTTAATCGGGGGCAAATAATTATGCTTGACCTTGGTTTTCAGGAGTTAATAGTGATTTTTGTAGTGGCGATTCTGGTGTTTGGGCCTAAAAGGCTCCCAGAGTTAAGCAGGACAGTAGGCAAGGCTCTCAGGGAATTAAAGACAGCAGTTCAGGGTGTAAAAGAATCAATAGATGAAGTGGAAGATGAGGTTGAAGGAGTAAAGAAGGATGTCTCAGGGCTTCCCTCTTCACTCATGAAAACTGAATCAGACCAAAATATGGATAATCAAAAAGAAGACAAGGAAAAGACGAAAGATGCCAGCACCTGATAAGATGCCCCTCACAGAACACCTTACCGAACTAAGAAAGAGGCTTCTTGTATCTATTATTGCGATTTTCATTGGTTTTGGAATCTGCTTTTATTATTCCGAATATATATTTCATATACTTACTGTGCCTCTAAAGAAGACTTTAACATTTTCAATTACAAGTCCTTTTATATTCTTTGAAGATTCTAAAAATCCAAATATAAACCTTGTGTTTCTTGCACCGGCAGAGGCATTTTGGATGCACATGAAGATATCGGCTATAAGCGGACTTATTTTAACTTCTCCGGTTATTCTGTATGAGTTCTGGAGGTTTGCTGGTCCCGGTCTATTATTAAAGGAGAAAAAATATGCTATTCCGCTCATGGCTATCATGACGTCCCTTTTTTTGATTGGCGCATTATTTTGTTTTTTATTAGTTCTTCCGTTTGCAATGAACTTCCTGCTTACATATAAGACAGAGACACTGAAACCCATGTTGTCTGTAGGCAACTATATGGATTTTTGCTTGAAATTTATCCTTGCCTTTGGCGCTGTCTTTGAACTGCCGGTTGTAATAGTATTTCTTACAAAGATAGGCGTTGTTACAGCAGACACTTTGGCAAAAAACAGGAAATATGCAGTAATTCTGGCGTTTATTCTTGCAGCCCTGCTTACGCCCACGCCCGATGCATTTAATCAAATACTGATGGCAGGACCTATCATATTGCTTTATGAAGCAGGTATATGGGCCTCAAGGATTTTTAACAGAAAAAAATCTGAAAGCACATCTATAACGAAGAAAGGAAATGATTAGCATAAGGGGTAAGAGTCTTCTTGCTACTGCAAAGGATGTTGCAGAAGGATATGTATTTATAAATCCTTTATTCCTGAAACCTCTTGATGCAGAATCTGTAAAGGTGCTTTATCAAAATGTCATGAAGGTGCATACAGAAATAAGAGGAGAAAAATTCCCGTTTAACGATGTAACGGGCATAAGGTCAAGAAATATGAGACTTCAGAGGCTTCACAGCGCGATTATGATAATAAAAAATTTCGCAAAGGAAAAGGGGATAAATTTATAGCTATTTAGAGGTCTTTGATTTAAGGCGGCTGTATTTCTCCTCGCCCACACATTCTTTTGCAAAGGCACACCACTCTATGCAGGTGACTCCAAGCGGTCTTGTGGTTATTTTCTCACAGTATTTGCATTTTACCTCTATCTCATCGGACCATATTTCAATAACTTTGCCACAGTGCTGGCATTTTATATCTTCTGGTTTAGGATGCTTTATTTCTTTGCTTCCGGGACAGCCTTCTTTAAACATTTTTTACCTCACATAAATAGGATTCAAGGAGCATAGTGGTCAAGGATTCAAGTAAAAAATTAAAAATCAAAAATCAAATATCAAAATTGTGGAAAAAATTGATTTTAAATTAAAAAAACTCCTTAATTTTGCATTTTGATTTTTGATTTTTGCATTCTTAATCACTCGAACCATGGAACCCTTGAAATCCTCGAAACCTGTTTTACATTTATATTATGGCATAAAAGCATCTCGGGATGTATGATTTGAGTCATAAGGACTTAATATGACTTGACCACGGCGTCCACATTGTGTTAGAAAAAACAATGCAAACAAAACAAAAACTTCTCTCAGAAATACCGTCTGTTGATGAATTCCTGAAAAGCCCTTATTCTAAAAAGTGGCTTGAGTCCTATCCGAGGAAGATAGTTCTAAGGGCTATAAGGTATGTGCTTGAGATAAAACGAAAAGAAATACTCAAAGGTGGTCTATCCAGAGAATTGTCTATTGGCACAATTTCTCCTGATATTGATCAGACAATTAAAGAACTATCTGCATATAAATTAAAGCCGCTGATAAATGCAACAGGGGTAGTGATTCATACAAACCTTGGAAGGGCTGTACTTTCTGAAAAGGCAGTTGAGAATATAAACCTTATAGCAGGTAGTTATTCAAACCTTGAATATGAACTCCAGGAGGGGAAAAGGGGTAAGAGATACTCCCATATAAAGCCTATTCTGAAAGAGTTAAGCGGAGCAGGGGACGCCCTTGTTGTAAATAATAATGCTGCTGCTGTTCTTCTCTGTCTAAATACATTTGCAAAGGACAGAGAGGTGATTGTATCAAGGGGTGAGCTTGTAGAGATAGGTGGTTCTTTCAGGATTCCAGAGGTAATGAGGGCAAGTAGTGCAATCTTAAGAGAAGTTGGGACAACAAACAAAACGCATCTTTATGACTATGAGAATGCCCTGTGCGGAAATACAGTGATGCTTCTTAAGGTGCATCAGAGTAATTATAAATTAATCGGGTTTACAGAGGAAGTATCAGTAGAGGAACTTGTTAAACTCGGCAGGGAATATAAGATTCCAGTGATGGCAGATCTTGGAAGTGGCTGTATGATTGATTTAGAAAAATATGGAATACATGGAGAACCTACGGTTCAGAGTATTATTAAGACAGGGGTAGATATAGTTACCTTTAGTGGAGATAAACTTTTAGGCGGCCCTCAGGCTGGAATAATTGTTGGTAAAGAGAAATTTGTCCAAAAGCTCCAGAAAAACCCGCTTTTGAGGGCAGTAAGGATAGATAAATTAAGCCTCGCATCCCTTGAGGCAACACTTATGCAGTATCTTGATGAAGAAAAGGCAGTAAAAGAAATCCCTACACTCTGTATGCTTACCCAATCCATAGATGTGATTAAAAAACGGGCTAAAAAAATTCATGTCTCTTTGAGGAAAGACATCGGTAATCAGGCATTGGTAGAAGTCATAAAAGACCAGTCCCATGCAGGCGGTGGCTCTCTGCCCGAGGTAAACTTCCCAACTTTCGTGGTATCAATCAAACCTGTCAATATTTCTGTTAACGAATTAGAAGAAAGATTGAGAATAGGTGAGCCTCCTGTAATTGCAAGGATTAAAGATGACGCCCTGCTTATTGATGCAAGGACAGTGGGGGATAGAGAGATTAAGAGTCTAGTTAATTGTGTAAAGACAGCTTTAGTTACATAGAATTGATAAAAGGGAAACAAACGAACAGTTTGTATAAAAAGCGGGCTATTTGCCTATGAAAGAGTTACAGGCCATTTTAGAAACGACCAACCTGACACTGTAATATGATAGAAAAAGCAAACAATAAAACTATATTCTCTTTATTGGAAATTACTCAAAGTATTCAGACGACACTTTCAGAAAGATACAAAAGTCCTTTTTGGATAAAAGCCGAAATGAGTAAACTGAATTATTACCCGCTCTCAGGACATTGCTATCCCGAACTTGTAGAAAAAAAAGACGGAAAAGTCATTGCTCAAATTAAATCAAATCTCTGGAAAGATGATTACATGAGAATTAGCAACAACTTTCAAAAAGTATTAAAAGAACCCTTAAAGGACGGAATAAAAATTCTTTTCTCTGCGAGAATAACTTATGACCCTGTATACGGACTTGGTTTGAGAATAATTGATATTGACCCAAGTTTTTCATTGGGTGAACTTGAAAGAGAAAAACTTGAAACGATTGAAAAAATCAAGAAAGAAGGAATCTTTAACAAAAATAAAGAACATAAAATTCCTTTATTGCCGCAGAGAATTGCAATTATTTCCGTTGAGACAAGCAAGGGGTACGCAGATTTCCTGAAAGTAATTAATGACAACCCATCGCGTTATAAGTTTTTCCATTTTCTTTTCCCTGCTCTTCTACAAGGTGAAAAAGCCGTTGAATCAATAAGCAGTCAATTAAAAAGAATTAAAAAAGTAATTCACCATTTTGATGTGGTTGCAATTATTAGAGGTGGTGGTGGTGATATTGGCTTATCGTGTTATAATAATTTTTTTCTTTCAAGAGAGGTTGCTTTATTTCCTATACCTGTTATTACTGGGATAGGACACGCAACAAATGAAACCGTAATTGAAATGATTGCATATGAAAACGCAATCACACCAACAGCATTAGGTGGGTATTTACTTCAGAAGTTTCATAATTTTTCTGATTTACTTCAAAAATCAGAGGAAAAACTAATTGATAAAACCAAGAGGATAATAAAAGACGAGAAACGGGAATTTCAATATGCAGTAAGATGTTTTTGTTCATTGCCTGTCAATATGCTCATAAAAAATAATAATGAAATCAATGTTCAATTTAAAACGTTACTTCAACAATCGAATTTTTTTTATAAAAATATTAAACAGCAGATTAAACAAATCATCATAAACTTAAAAAAAGATGTTGTTTCACATCTTAATCAAACACATTTGGCAGTGAATAATTATGAAAAAAGTATTAGCATAATGAGTCCAATAAATATATTGAAGAGGGGATATACTATAACACTCCTCAATGGGGCAGCTATTAAAAGTTATCAGCAAGTTAAAGAAGGCGACATCTTAAACACTCTTGTAGTTGACGGGAATATAATTAGCAATGTAAAATCGGTTAAAAAATCAGACGAATTATGAACGACGAAACTAATTATGCAGACGCTTTTCAAGAGTTGCAGCGGATTGTTTCAGAAATAGAGAGAGGACAAATTTCTGTTGATGAACTTTCTGAAAAAGTGAAAAGAGCTGCTCAATTAATCAAAATATGTAAATCTAAGCTTACATCGACAGAAGAAGATGTGAATAAAATATTGAAGGAATTGGAATCAACAGAAGGCAATAATAATACACAATAAACAGATAAAACAATAAATAAAAAATGGCACCTAACAATGGCTTGAATCAGAGATAATCCATAAGTGGAATATCAGCCTCGGCATTTTTCTTTTGAGGCAAGGGTTATATCCTTTTCGATTTCTTCTGAAGGGAATTTTTTTGTTCTGCTATGGACTTTTTTAAGTAAAGATTTTATCTCCCTTACCCATTCTTTTTCTGGAGATATTATTAGTTTTTTGCTATGTTCAGGAATTGTAACCTTTTTTGTTGGCTTAAAAACCCCATTTTCATATATAGCCTCTAAGGTCTTAAACATTATAATAAACCCCCTTTACCTGACTCTATTGATGCCTAATTATATAACGAGTCTGTAGAATAAGTCCCCTTGAGTTCGAAACCCTTAGTTTTCGGGGGTCACTTTACCCCTCCCGGCCTTGAGATCGTTCAATACAGCGCATTTTACGCATTCATTTTTTTGCTCGTTCCCTCACAAATTTTCAATGAGGGGTTATTCTACAGCTTCAACATCCAAATTGAGCGATTCTTATACTTTGTCATTCCCCGATTCAATCGGAGAATCCAGGGTTTCCCATGTAAATGGGAACCTATTCCCTTATAATATAGTTCCCCGCTTTCGCGGGGACGGTGTCTGGATTCTCTGGTCAAGCCAGAGAATGACACTCGGTGGGTAGTTGCATTTTCTTCAAAATACTTTGATTAAATAAGATTTTTACTAAAGAATCGCTCAATTTAGGTAACATATAGATGAAGGTTGTAAAGGCTTTGCTTTCTCCCGTTGACTCACACATTCAATATTTGGTATACTTAAACCAATATGAAGGCAGGGCTTGTCTTTCATGAGAAAAGATATTTTACAGATGGTTCGTTACAGGAGATAAAGATATGGAAAGTGCCGGAAAGTGAAGACAAACCTCATGGACTGAAGTATTCTTTTTCATACATAGTTAAAGATGAAAGAGTTATTGGTTATGATAATGCAGAGAAGAAAGGAGACCATTATCATTACAGGGACAAAGAATATCCTTACAAATTTCGTGGGTTAGATAAACTCTGGAGCGATTTTAAAAAAGACATTGAACAATTTAAGGAGGGGCGACTATGAAGGTTAAAAACATAAAAATAGCGATAAAATCTGATGCGGAACTCTTTAAAGAGGTCAAGGAGGTATGGAAAAAGCTGGAAAGGGGCGAGAAGGTAAAGAAGCATGAGGGTATTTCCTTTGAAAATCTTGAGGCTATGAAAAAAGTGCTGACAGAGGAGAGATTAAGAATCCTGAAAACCATTAAAAAAGACCATCCTCAATCAATCTACGCACTTGCAAAGATGCTTCATAGAGACATAAAAAATACTTTTGATGATGTCCAATTCCTGGCAAAGATGGGGCTTATAGAGTTGAAGAAGGCAAAAGAAGGAAGAGAAAAAACAACTCCGATTGTAAGGTATGATAAGATTTTACTGGAGATACCTGTATCGGTTTAAGCCATATAAAGCAGACATTGCTCAAAAATTTATTTTATGGTGTCACCAATAAGTTTTCCTTTTTAATATGCATTACATAATTCTCGGCACAGCAGGTCATATTGACCATGGGAAGAGTTCTCTTGTTAAGGCTTTAACAGGCATTGACTCTGACAGGCTTAAGGAAGAGAAAGAGCGCGGCATTACAATTGACCTTGGCTTTGCCCACTTAAATTATTCTGACGGTCTTAGGGTTGGCATAGTAGATGTGCCCGGGCATGAGAGATTAATAAAAAATATGCTTGCAGGCGCAGGCGGGATTGATATAGTGCTTATGGTTATTGCTGCTGACGAAGGCATAATGCCTCAAAGCAAAGAGCACCTTGCTATCTGCGATCTGCTTAAGGCCAAAAAAGGATTAATAGCCATAACCAAGGCGGACATTGTTGAAAAAGACTGGCTTAATCTCATTTCAGAGGACATAAAAAATTTTGTAAAAGGAACTTTTCTTGAAGACTCGCCTCTAATACCTGTGTCAGCAAAGACAGGAGAAAACATAAAGCTTCTAAAAGAAAAAATACGAGATGTTGCACAAAGCATTAAGCCAAAACCTGTAAGGGGTTTATTCAGGCTTCCTGTGGACAGGGTGTTTACCCTCAAAGGCTTTGGCACTGTTGTTACAGGCACTGCTATTTCAGGAAGCATTTCTGTTGACGCACCTGTTGAAATACTTTCAAAGGGCATAAAGACAAAAGTCAGAGGACTTCAAAGTCATGGCGAGGCAGTAAAAACTGCTTATGCAGGTCAAAGGGTTGCTGTAAATCTTCAGGGCGTTTCAAAGGAAGATATTCATAGGGGGGATGTGCTTACAATGCCTGAAGAAATTAAGCTAACATCTGTGCTTGATGCAGAGATTGAATTATTAAAGGACGCTGAGACAAAACTTAAAAATAAAAACCTTGTACATTTTTATACAGGCACATCAGAGCTCACAGGAAGAATTATCCTTTATGAAAAAGAATCGCTTAAGCCGGGAGACAGGGCATACTGCCAGATAAGGCTAAAGTCTCCTGTTGTAGCAATGTCTAAAGACAGATACATCATCAGGCGGTTTTCTCCGCTTCAGACAATAGGCGGCGGAGGGATTATTGACCCTTTGCCAAGACGGAGGAGAAGAAAAGACAAAATTGATGACCTTAAGATTTTAAAAAATGGAAGCCTTGAGGAAAAATTATCCGCAAAAATTTTTCAATATGGAATTAACGGCATAAGTCTTTCTGAACTTCACGGCTGGATTAATGAAGAAATCCCTGAGATAGACAATGCAGTTAATCAGTTGATAAAAAAGGGCGAGATAATTCAAACAGCAGAGAGGCTTTTACACAAAAATGCCTTTAAAGAATTTTCTCAGAAGATATCTTTAGTCCTTAGTGATTTTCACAAGAAGAATTCTTTAAAACCCGGCTTCCCTAAGGGTGAGCTGAATACGGTCTTTAAGGGAATTGAGCATGGTTATTTTGATGAACTTCTTAAAATAACAAAAGATATTGTAGTTGAAAGAGAGATTGTAAGATTAAAGTCATTCAATATCTCTTTAAGTGACGACAAGAAGGCAGTAAAAGACAAAATCCTAAAAGTCATAGAGAGCCACGCTTTTCAGCCGCCTTTAAAAGAAGAACTTACAAAGACATTATCAGTAAGCGACAAAGAACTTGGTGAGCTCCTAAGGATTATGGCAGGAGAGGGAAGCCTTGTAAGGATAAATGATTCTGTCTACATTTCAGCAGTAAGCTGCAATAAAATGATAGAGAGCCTTAAAAATTTCTTTAAGACAAAACAGGAGATGACTGTCGCAGAATTCCGTGATATGCTGAATACCTCAAGAAAGTACGCACTGCCTTTTCTGGAGTATCTTGATAGTAATAAGATTACACTTCGCGTTGGCGATATCAGGAAGCTCTTTCTTAAAGAGTAATTATGACCTAAGTTGTATAATTTTGAGCAAATGCCTTATCAGTCGGGTGATAGATTAATTTTAGGAGGTAAAGAGCATGAAATAGCTATAAGCTAATAAGCGATAAGCGATAAGCTAATAGCTAATAGCTAATAGCTAAAAAAGTGAAGGGAGGTGAAAAAGATGAAAATTCCATTTATGAAACAGATTTTGTGGTATCTTGTCTTTGCAATGTTTATTATTGGCATTATCCCAAGGGTTGAGGCTGGCTTTGCTCCTTCTGATGTAATAGCGCTTTCACAAGTTGACAGGGCTGCTGACATTGACAAGATACAGAAGGTGCTGGAAACAAAGATGGTCAGGGAACGGCTTGAAAAACTGGGATATGCACAGGAAGAGATTAATAGCAGGCTTACCCAGTTTAGCGACCAGCAGATACACAACCTGGCACTTCAGATAGACGATATAAAGGTTGGAGGCGATGGGCTCGAGATAGTGATAGCTCTTCTTGTAATCGCCATACTTATTGTGCTGTTAATCCAGCTTACAGGCCACCGTGTAGTAATAACGAAATAAAATGAGGCTAAGATTGCAGTCTGGAAATAAGCAGGCATGTTCAACGTATATGCCTGCTTATTTATTTCTTGTTCTTCTCACATTTTTCTTGCATTCATGTGCTGTTGTCAGCAATGGCAATATGCCTGAATCAAGGTATAGCAGGATTATCAGTAATGTTCCTTTCTATGCTCAGGAGTCTTATCAGTGCGGACCTGCATCTCTTGCAGGTGTTATGAATTACTGGAAGATAGATGTTACTCCTGATGATATTGCAAAAGAGATATACAGCAGATCTGCGAAAGGCACCCTGAATATTGATATGGTAATTTATCCTCAAAAAGAAGGATTGCTTGCAGAACAATATTCAGGAAATATGAAAGACCTGAAAAAAAACATAGATGCAGGTTATCCGCTTATTGTGCTTGTTGATTATGGTTTCTGGGTATTTCAGTTAAATCATTTCATGGTTGTTGTCGGGTATAATGAGGATGACGTAATTGTAAATTCGGGAAAAGATAAGGGCAAGTTCCTACCCGAAGATGATTTTATAAAGACATGGGAAAAGACAAAGTTCTGGACACTGCTTATCAAAAGAAAGTGAAAAGTTTAGAGTTAAGAGTTAAGAGTTTTAAGATTATTTTTTATCTAATTGCATTTTCACTTTTAACTTTTAACTTCTTACTTTTAACTTCTTGTTCCCTTCCGCGAATAGTCATCCTTGACAATCCATTGAGCCCTGAGGAGCACATAAACCTCGGCGTTGTATACGAGAAAAAAGGAGAGATTGATAATGCATTGAAGGAATACAAACTTGCATCAAAAAAACTTCCTCTGGCGTATCTTTACATGGGTAATATCTATTTTCAAAAAAATGAATTTGATGAGGCAGAGTCGACGTATAAGAAAGCAATAAAGAAAAACCCCGATAATTCAGATGCGTACAACAATCTTGCATGGCTTTATTACACAAAAAAGGGAAATCTCAACGAGGCAGAGGAACTCGCGCTTAAGGCAATAGAACTTAATCCTTCAAAAAAAGATATATATCAGGATACGCTTGGGAAGATTAGAGAATTGAGGGGTCAGAAGTGAGAGATAAGAGTCTGTTTATATCAAAAAATCACTTTGATAAGATTGCTTTCACGGTCCGGGGATATGACAGTTGTCAAATGCCAGAGAAATCCTTTAGAATCACCAATGGGAGTGCATAGGGTTCTGGTGTCCCTCCTGGACTTCAAATCCAGTGTTTCCCGACACAATCGGGAAGGGTGGGTTCGATTCCCACACGCTCCCGCCAATTTAGCTCCTTAATATTTCTGGCTTCTTTCCTATAAGCAGTATTACTCCGCTAAGACAAAATACTGCACTGATTGCCACTGCATTTTGTGTGCCAATGTAATGGGCTATGCTCCCCACAATAAGGTTTCCTACTGTTGCCATTCCTAAGAACATGACTGTGAAGGCACTCATTACCCTGCCTCTTAGCCTATCCGGGGCTATTATTTGAAGCATGCTGTTTGCTGTTGCCATCTGACTTATTGCACTCCAGCCAACAAGAAAGAGCATTGTATATGAAAGCCACGGGATTGTAGAATATGAAAAAATAAGAAGCGCAACCGGGAACATCACGCCAGAGACTGCAAAAAGCAGACCCTTTTTGCTGAAGTCTTCTTTTAGTGCAAGGCCTATTGCTCCGATAAAGGCGCCTGCCCCTGCGGAACCCATTAACACACCAAGACCATGAGCGCCTGTTTTAAGAATATCCCTTGCATATATAGGCAGGAATGTAATGTAAGGAAAACCAAATAGACTCGTTACTGCTACCAGTATAATAATGGCATATATTTGTGGCTCGGTTAAGATATATTTTATGCCTTCCTTGAAGTCTTCAACAATATTGACGTGTCTTATAACTGTTAATGGTTTAGAATCTAATCTTATTTTTAAAAAACCAAAAATTACAGCAGCATAACTTAAAGCGTTTATATAAAAGCATGCTGCCAAATCCAGATATTGGATTAGAAGCCCTGCAAGAGCAGGACCTATAACCCTTGCTCCGTTGAATGCTGCTGAGTTAAGGGCAATGGCATTTAGGAGACTTTCCTTGCCAACCATCTCTAAGATGAAAGACTGTCTTGCGGGGATATCAAAGGCACTTATAGTGCCAGCAAGGAATGCAATGATAAGAACATACCATACATTTACAACCCTTAAAGACACGAGAATTGCCAGTGTAAGTGAAAGCACCATAAACATTATCTGAGTAGTCAATAATACTTTTTTCCTTGGAAATCTATCAGCTGCTACTCCTCCAATTAATGAAAATAAAAGTATCGGGAGCCCTCCGGCGGCACCTATAAGCCCAAGGTAAAAGGGGGAGTTGGTGAGTTTAAGAACAAGCCATCCCAGTGCCATGGAGTGCATCCACGTGCCTGTAAGGGATATGATCTGTCCAAACCAGAATAGCCTGAAATTCTTGTATGTTAAAGCTGAGAAGAAGCGAGGCATTTTTTAAAATTAAATCCTAAATTCAAAATCCGAAATCCTAAACAAATTTAAATGACCCAAATCCAAACTATTTAGAACATTAGAATTTTAAATTTTGATATTGTTTAGAATTTTGATATTAGGATTTAGAATTTTTACATTTAGTTATACCACTCAGCCTTGTTCTTTGGCACATACCAGTGCATTGGCCAGTCATGGGCGATACCGAGAGCGGTCTTCTCTACTCCCTTAAAACGTTTATGCAGTATAGGCAACGCATCAGGGACATAAAGAAAGGTATAGGGCTGTTCTTCTGCAAGGAGCTCATGTATTATGTTATATATCTTTTTTCTTTTCTCTATATCAAATGTCCTTCTTCCTTCAAGCAGAAGCCTGTCAACTTCAGGATTTTTGTATGAGATAAAATTAAATTCCCCTTCTTTTGTCTTTGATGAATGCCATATATCATACATGTCGGGGTCCCTTGAAAGTCCCCACCCTAAAATAATTGCCTCAAATTTCTTTTTGTCTATAAACTCATGCAGCATTGTCTGCCACTCAAGCACTGTAACTTTTATATCTATTCCTATCCTTTTAAGGTCCTGCTGAATTATCTGAGCGGTTTTGAGCCTTACATCATTCCCTTGATTAATGAGGATCGTAAAAGAGAATGGCTTATTATCTTTTTCCAAAAAACCGCTCTTCCCGATAGCCCAGCCTGCCTCTTTAAAGAGTGCCTTTGCCTTTTCAGGGTCATATTCATAGGTCTTCACATTTGGGTTATATGCCCATGACTCAGGGGGAAAAGGTCCTGTGCACGGTGTGCCATAGCCAAAAAGTACTCCGTTAATGATTGCCTTTTTATTGATTGCATATGTTATTGCCTGTCTTACCCTTTTGTCTGCAAACCTTGGGTCAAGTAAGTTATATCCAAGATATGTATATGCAAATGCAGGATAGTTAAACTTCTGGAAATATTTTTTTATAATCGCCTTTTCTGATTGAACCTTGAATTGTATAGGTGTCAGGTTCATAAGGCCTAAAATACCTGCCTGCAGTTCAAGGAACATTGTCTGCTGGTCAGTTGTTATCTTTGCAATATACTGGTCAATTTTTGGTCTGCCTTCAAAATAGTTATCATTTGCCTCAATGACAATCTTCTGCCCTGTAACCCATTCCCTGAATTTATAAGGTCCTGTACCAATGGGTTTGCGGTTAAATTCATCGGTGTTAATATCTTTTCCGTTAAGCATGTGTTTGGGGATTATCCCCATGCCCCATGATTCAAGGGCAGGTGCATACGGCTCAGAATAGGTAACCTTTATCGTATATTTGTCAATTGCCTCAACCATTTTTACGGGCCCATAATTGCTGCTATAGGGTGTAGCAACCTTAGGGTCTGTGACTTTTTGATAAGTAAAGAGTACATCATCTGCAGTAAGCTCAACCCCATCCTGCCATTTGACTCCCTTTTTTAGATTAAATGTAATAGTAAGACCATTGGGGGAAACTGTCCATGACTCTGCAAGGTCGCCTGTAATTTTAATGTTTTTATCGTATTTCGTAAGCCCGTTAAACACTAAACCGCTTATATCTCCGGAGGCGCTATCTGATGCGAGCATTGGAAGAAGCCTCTTGGCATCTGCGAGGAAACCAACAGTGAGTGTATTGGGTTTCTTTATAGGTGGTTCCTTTACACAGGAGGTTAATAATAGTGCAAAAGTTATTAGGGCAAGAGCACAAAGGGTTCTATACTTCAAAGATAAAATAATACGATACAAGATACAAGTCGGAAACGACTCGTTCCGAGATGCACGATACAATGAAAAATATAAATTATGTATCATGAATCGTGGATCCTATATCAGTTATTCTCACTTGAATCCTTAATTACTTCACAGGCTGTGCAGGTTTGTTTTGAGCCGGAGGCTGCCCCGAACCGGTATCTGACTGAACCGGCCCCGACGTAGTTTCTGGGAACGGTTTTACAGGAGCTGCCTTAATAGGCGTTTTGGTTATGACCGATTCAGTCCTTGTAGTCAGTATTGCCAAAGACAGGGAGGTCAGCATAAAGATAATAGCCACTATTGTTGTAAGTTTATTTAGAAATGTTGCTGCCCCGCGGCTTCCAAACAGTGTCTGCGTTGAGCCTCCGAAAGCAGCGCCTATCTCTGCCCCCTTACTACTCTGAATCAATACCACGAATATCAAGAATAAACATACAAGCACATGTATTATCACTACCAGGGTAATCATCTATATCCTCCTTTTTGCACTTTTTACTATTTTAGCAAAATCCTCAGGTTTAAGGCTTGCGCCACCAACAAGGGCACCATCTATATCAGGTTCTGCCAACAGGGATTCAATATTATCAGGTGTAACACTGCCTCCGTAAAGGATCCTCATCTTATCAGCAGATTCTTCATATTTTCTCTTAACCCACCCTCTTATAAATGTATGCGCCTCGTTAGCCTGCTCAGGTGTGGCGGTCTTTCCTGTCCCAATTGCCCAGATAGGTTCATAAGCAATTGTTATCCCATCTATAGCAGTATCCTTTAAAGAATCCCTGAGCTGTCTATCAAGCACTTCAAATGTCTTATTGTCCTCCCTTTCCATAAGAGATTCTCCTATGCAGAGAATGACCTCAAGCCCGTTTCTCCTTGCAGCATCTATTTTTCTATTTACAATCTCGTCAGTCTCTAAAAAATACTGTCTCCTTTCTGAGTGTCCAATAATTACAAAACTGCAACCGGCATCAGTAAGCATAACAGGTGATATCTCTCCTGTAAACGCACCCTTATCTTCATAAAAGACATCCTGGGCAGAGAGTTTTATGTTGGTTGCCCTAAGTAACCTGAAGGCATCTGCTAAAGAGGTAAATGGCGGTGCAATTACAATATCAACATCTCCACTATCCTCAACAAGCTGGAGGAATGAGTGTATAAAATCCAGGGTCTCTTTTATAGCCTTGTTCATTTTCCAGTTTGCCGCTACAAGTGGTTTACGCATAAGAAGTAATTTAGTGTAACTTGAGAGACAAAGTCAAGGTAGCATATTGACACAGGACACATTACAACAGGGATTTCACCAACTTTTTATTGACCATCCATAAGCATTGTTATGAAATTGCTTAAGCAGGTGTCATTTAATTTGAACATATTGAATATGTATCTATTTTGAAGGGATGAATTTCATACTTGGAAAAGGGGCAGGGATTATCTCGGCTGAAACGGTCGTAAAGGAAAGCTGAAAAATTGCAGTGATTTAGTATAGAATGTGTTTTAATTAAACAATGACAACCGAAGCAGATGCAAGAATAGTCATCGACCAGCTTCTTAAAGATGCTGGATGGGACATTTTCAATAAAGCACAGGTTTCTACCGAAGAACCTTCTGCAGATGGACGTGCAGACTATCTTCTTAAAAATACCAGAACTCAGCCTTTGGCTATAATTGAAGCCAAGCGTTTTTCAGTTGATCCCTATAGCGCAAAAACACAAGCTAAAGATTATGCTCAGTCTTTGAGGTCTCCTTTCATCATTCTCAGCAACGGGAAAGAACATTATTTCTGGGACTATATTGATGGTGGAGATGCGCGGGCAATTCTTGGCGTCCCCACGCAAGCTGACTTGGAGCGTCGTGCCAACCTTAAAATTCATCGGCGTGGATCTTTGCAAGAATCTTTAAAATCCATTTCATTGCCAGCCAGGTTTCGTTTTAAGGGTGAAGAAATAGAGGCCCGTCCTTACCAGTTGAAATGCATAGAAAAAGCTGATGATTCGCTCATCGCTGGACGTCGCCGAATGCTTTTCGAAATGGCGACCGGTACAGGGAAAACACTTACTATTGCGATGCTAATGAAACGCTGGTTTCAGGCAGCAATGATTTCAAGAGTTCTGTTTCTTGCTGACCGTATTGAACTGGCAAAACAGGCGAAGGAAACTTTCGATGACTATCTGCGTGACTGGCCATCAAAATTGCTTTATGGTGGCAAAAAAAGTCTGGAAGGTCAGATTGTTATAGGCACACTTGACACTATCGCCAGCCAGTTAGGCGCAAACGGCTTCGGTCATGGCTATTTTGATCTGGTTATAACCGATGAATGTCATCGGTCAATTTACAATATTCATAGAGCAACATTGGCTCATTTCGATGCTATTCATATTGGGCTTACAGCTACACCAAATCCCGGCGAGCTTCACCGGATTAGCGATCACGAACGACAACTTGTAAAAAGCACTTATTTGTTTTTTGATTGCTGGGACAGCGTAAAAAAAGAAGGAAAGCCGACGTTTTCATATACTATGCAGGAAGGTATCAGCAATAAGTTCATTGCGAACTATAAAATCTATTTAGCCGAAAGCAGGCTTACATTTGAGGGCGCTAAGTGGGATGATGTTGAATTAACTTATTACGACTGGGGACGCACTGCGGAATCTGAAGACAGGCTGAAACTTATCATTGATGAATATTTTCGGATTGAAGAAGAGCGGTCTCTGCAACGACCGAGAAAGACCATTATTTTTGCCGTGTCTGAAAAACAGGCTGTCATATTGGAAAGGCTCTTCAATAAGCTATTACCTGATGATGCCTGCCTACGCATTGCCAGCCAATTGAATCGTTCGCCAAATCAGGTTAGACAAGAGTTTGCAAAGAAAATAACCTGTTACTCCAACAACGGAGATCCTAAACCAATTATTGATCAATTCAAATATGACCCGTTACCTATCATTGCTGTTTCAGTTGATATGCTGGATACAGGATACGATCACAAAGAAGTAGAAAACCTTGTGATGCTTCGTCCTACGAAATCCGCAATAAAGTATGCTCAGATGCGCGGACGCGGAAACCGTCTTTGTCCTAAAATCGGTAAAACTGAATTCTTAATCTATGATTTTGTAGGCAATACAGAAAACTTTAATGATCCGGGAACGGAATATCATCGCCCGAAAGAGGTTAGTAGCAGACCCAATATTAAACAATCGAAGACTACAGATATAGGAATTGAACAAATACCTCAACCCTATCCTGAGCCTAACTCTCATGAGTTTTTTGTGATAGCTGAAGGCTCACTGGAAGATGAATTTAGACGCAGAGAAACGATAATCATTGGTCCAGAAGGATTAGCAATAGACTGCAAGACATATCAAGAGAAATGGACAGACAAGATTATAGAACTTCATAAAACAGACCCTGTAGTGCAGAAAATATTTGCCGGTAAAGAATTGACCGAGCAAGAGTGGGAATCATTGGCAAGAAGACTAAACTCGCCGGAATACTACTTTGATGAGAAAGTTCTCCGTAAAGCTTTTGAGCAACCGTCAGGTTCTCTAACGGATTTTATTCGTGCCGCACTTGGGCAGTTTAAGTTTCCAACGCATGAAGAAAGAATCGTTAATGTTTTTAACTCATGGGTTACTGAGCATTCAGACAGTATAAAGCCTGAGCAGGCACAAATGTTACGACTTTTACAGGCCAGAGTATTGGCTGGAGATAAAATAGAAATGCGAATGTTTAGCCAACCTCCGTTTTCTCTCTGGGGTGGACGTGTGCGTATGGAACAACTATTCGGTAAAGAAAAACTTGCTAAGATTGTTGAAGAATTGAACATGCTGCTCGCTGTATAAAAGGATAAAGATGGATTCAGGAGAATTGCAAAATACACTAAAGCGTCTCTGCAAGGTAATGTGGGAGGCAAACGTCACTAATCCCATTACCTATGTCACGCAAATATCATATCTTCTATTTCTGAAAATGCTTGAAGAGATGGATGTCGAACAAAAGGAAGCAGGTAACGGCAATTATAAAAGCCTGTTCCGCAAATTTAAGTTTGGAAATCGTGAGATTGACTTTAAGCCGCTCCAATGGAGTGTTTTAACTTCCAACCCGGATAATGAGCAAATGCTTCGCACCTTGCGTGATACACTTCCCATGTTTGCCGAACATCCCTTGCTTTCCCATGGGGCAAAATCTATTTTTGAAAATGCTTCTATAGTTATCCCAAACGGCGCAGCCCTGCGTCGCAGTGTAGATATAATCAATCCCATTTCCTTTATGGCAGAAGATGCAGATGTCAAAGGAGATCTCTTTGAAATCCTTTCCAGCGACCTTGGCAGTCAAAAGAAGGCAGCACAATTCCGCACCCCGCGTCATCTTATTCGTGTAATAACTGAAATGGTTGACCCCAAAATCGGCGAGACCATTTGTGACCCGGCATGTGGCACCGGAGGTTTTTTGATTGCAGCTTATGAACATATCCTGCTGAATAACACGAGTCCTGAATTTGTACGGGAGACAATCGGCCCATATGGCTTGCCTGTGCGCAGAGGGATTGGTGACAAACTAAAACGGGGTCAGTGGAATTTTTTACAGAAAGGCGCCATCCACGGTTTTGAAAGTGATCCCGATATTATGCGCATGGCAGCCATGAATGCCGTGCTCCATCAATTTGACCATTCACCTATGGTTCGTAGAGACTCCATCTGCGGCAGTGAAGATAAATGGGATGAGGTACAGTTCGATGTTATTCTGGAAAATCCGCCTTTCTCCGGCGATCGTTCTGATGCAAAGCGTTCTCTGAGAGTAGAAAAGGGAGATAAGTATGTTCTCTTTCTTGCCCACGCCTTACGCAGCCTGAGACCCGGCGGTCGGGCAGGCATTATTTTCCCGAACGGAATATTATTTGGTGATTCCAACAGTCATATAGAAGTGAAACGTCGTCTGCTGAAAGAATTTGATCTACAGGCAGTGGTCAACCTTCCGAAAGGAATGTTTGAGCCTTACACTCCAAATCCAACCTGTTTCTTTATCTTTCAGAAAACCGGCAAGCCTACAAAGAATGTCTGGTTCTATCGTCTGGAAGGAGATGGCTCATCTCTGAGAAAAGCTCGCAAGTTCGGTTCTCAATACCGCAATGACTTCCCCGATTTGTTAGCCAAATGGCCTAAACGCAAGACAGAAGAAGGGCGCTCATGGCTTGTCCCGGCGAAACTTATAGAGGAAAAGAATTTCAATATGACGCTTTCCGGTCTCGGGCTGATTGAACCTGAAAAGATTGAACATCCGGAGCCGGAGGAAATTTTAGAGTCCATTGCTACAAAAGAAGAGAGGATATTTGATCTCATCCGGGAAATGCAGGAATTGTTGTTAGAGGGAAACGGCAATGGAAAAGTATGATCTGCCGGAAGGATGGGTGTGGAGAAAGCTTGGTGATAAGAATGTTTTAACAGACATTCATCCCGGGTTTGCGTGCGGCACAAAAGATGTTATTAATGGCATACCTCATTTACGAATGAACAATATTTCCAAAGACGGCTTTTTAGACATGTCTTTAGTCCGTCGAATTCCAAAAGACAAGGCTGACAAGTCAGGCAGATGGTTGGAAACTGGTGACATCATTTTCAACAATACCAATAGCACTGAATTGGTCGGGAAAACATGTATTTTCTCAGGGTGGAAAGAACGATGTACCTATAGTAATCATCTTACTCGTTTACAATGCCATAAAAAAGTATTGATGAGCGAATGGCTCTATTTTTGTCTGCGTGAACTCTGGCTTTCAGGATATTTTGCTGTAAATTGTATTGAATTTGTTGGACAGTCAGCTTTTAATACCAGCAAACTTAAAGAAGTCGAAATCCCTGTCCCTCCATTACCTGAACAGCGTCGAATTGTAAAGCGGATTGAGGGATTGACACGACGTGTTGAAGAGACACGAAAATTGAGGGCTTCGGTAATTGACGAGGCTGAAAAGTATATTCCAGCAGCTATCGCTTCTGTTTTTGAAAACGGGCAAAATGAGGGATGGGTAACTAAGAAGATTAAAGACATTTGCGAAAAACCTCAATATGGATACACAGAGTCGGCAAGTCATGAACCTGTCGGGCCTAAATTCCTCCGTATTACTGATATACAGAATGGTAAAGTTGCATGGGAAAAAGTCCCTTATTGTAAGTGCGATAATTTAGATAAGTATCGCCTAAAAACCGGAGATATTGTTTTTGCCCGCACAGGTGCAACTACAGGCAAGAGTTTTCTCATAACTGATCCGCCAGATGCCGTATTTGCATCCTATCTGATTCGTCTTCGTGTAGGAACTTTAATATTACCTGAATTTTTGTATTGGTACTTTCAATCTTCAAGTTACTGGGAATCTGTTTCTTCCGGAATAGAAGATGGAAATCGTCCTAATATGAATGGAACAAAATTGGCAAACCTGGAAGTCCCATTCCCGGAAGACAAAGACAGGCAGCGTAGTATCGTAAAACACCTCAACGGTCTTCAAGAAAAAGTAGATGAATTCCGACAACTGCAAATCGAAACAGAATCCGAACTCTCCGCCTTTACACCCGCTTTGATGGCAAAAGCTTTTCGAGGCGAACTGTAATGGTTACCCTTAACATACCGACAATCAATGATGATCCATTAGACTTTGACAAACTATTTGCTCTCTGGAATCAGGCAAATGATGATTTTCTGGATGTGAACGTTAATTTTTCCCGCTGTTACTTTTTAAGGCAAAACGCTGTCGCCTTTCTTGGCGGGCTTGCACATTTGATACAGTCACGCTATGGAACTGTAACATTTAACTGGAATTCATTACAGGACAGAATACGCACAAACCTGGAGCAGAATGGTTTTATGGCAATCTTTGGCCATGCCGGCGGTCCATGGACAGGCAACTCTATTCCATATCGTGAGGATGCAATTGAAGACAAGGATAATCTCATTGATTACTTGAAGACAAAATGGCTCGGACGCGGCTGGGTTCATGTTAGCGATAGATTGAGGAATGAAATTGTAGGAAGGGTCTGGGAGATATATGCCAATGCATTTGAACACGGAGAATCGGCTATTGGCATTTTCAGTTGCGGGCAGCATTATCCGGCTCATCATGAACTGAAACTAACTGTTGTAGATTTTGGAGTTGGTATACCTTCCAATGTCCGGTTATTTTTTAGAGATGATCCCCGCTCCAGGTTTTTAAGTGCCGCGAGTTGTCTGAAATGGGCCTTTGAATCTGGAACAACGACCAAGCCGAATGGAACAAGCCGGGGAATGGGGCTTGGATTTTGTGAAAATAAACAAGGGCAGACTTGAAATATTCAGCCATGAAGGTTATGCTTTAATCAGTGAGACTCAGGAGGCATTTATGAATCGGGACTCATTCTTCGAGGGGACGCTTGTAAATATCACGCTTCAATGCGACGAATCATTTTATCGGCTTTCTTCAGAGGTTATTGACGAACCTATCTTTTAAGAGGGAGGACATCATGAAAGTAGATGTATTCAAAGTAACAGGCGAAAATTGTATTACTCTGGAAGACGGTCATAAAATCTTTGACATGATCCATCCTGAATTATCGGCAGGACGGGTTGTCGAACTTGATTTTGAAAATGTAAAGATATTCGCCTCCCCATTTTTTAATTCAGCAATCGGGCGACTGCTCAAAGACTTTAAATCTGAAGACCTTAACAGGCTTCTTAAAATAACCAACCTGACTCCAACAGGCATGTCGGTTCTTAAGCGTGTTATCGAAAACGCCAAGGAATATTACTCCAATCCGGAAATGCGTAAGGCTGTTGATGATGTCCTGCTAGAACAGTCACAGAATTTATAATGCCGGTACAATATACGATAACAGTAGATGTAATTGACCTTCGTAATGATACCCCGCGACAAGATGATCTTTTCCTTGTTGATTCAAATGTCTGGTACTGGACTACTTACTCACGAGTTAATCTTGCCGATACTCCACCCAAGCCATACCAGATTAATGACTATCCTCTGTATATCAGCAAAGCTCTTTCAGTGAAAAGCAACCTTTTCAGATGCGGGCTTTCATTTGCTGAATTAGCGCACTTGATCGAAAAAACCGAGCGGGGAATTTACATTCGTGCCAATGGAGCAGTAAGCAGTAAAGAATATCGCCATAACTGTTCGTCGGAACGGGCAAATGTAGTTGCAGAAGTTCAAACCGCATGGAATCAGGTCAAAACAATGTCTCAAATAGTCGAACTTCAAATAGACGAAACCATTACAGACGCGGCATTGTCACGATTTTCTACACAACAGCTTGATGGCTATGACTTGTTTATTCTTGAAGCTATTTCCCGTGCCAGGGTGGTTAAAGTCATTACAGATGATGGCGATTACGTTACCGTGCCCGGCATTCAAGTCTTCACAGCAAATCAAAATGTTATCACTGCCGCTCAAAATCAAGGGAAATTAATAACAAGATAATTCTCACATTATTTCCTCATAGGGCAAAAAAACAGGCACACACCTGTAAAAACCCGGGAAACCCGGGGTCAGACACCAAAATTGACATTTCACGAGGGGGGAACACACCACTAACGAAAAAAGGGGACAGGTACATTTTTGATGTCAGCGGACATTATGAGAATATTGAAATTATTAATTTAAGGCTCCATAATACAGACATGATTGCTATCGTTGATTACGGGATGGGGAACCTCAGAAGTGTTGAGAAGGGGTTTCTAAAAGTAGGTGTTAATGCCGTGGTAACAAATAAGCCCGATATTATTAAGAATGCCAAGGGGGTTGTCCTTTTGCATGTCTTATTTAGTGAATCAGAAGAATTTGGCAGATGTAGGGGGCTTGATATTTTTAAGGGAAAAGTTGTTCGATTCCGTCAAGAGGGGTTAAAAGTTCCTCACATGGGTTGGAATGAAATAAGGATACAAAGGGATACCCCTTTACTTGACAGAATCCCAGATAAGAGTTATCTTTATTTTGTTCACTCCTTTTATGTAGTGCCGGAGGATAGGGCTATTGTTTCAACAACTACAGATTATGGTATTGAGTTCACATCTATGATACATAAGGGAAACGTGTTTGCAACGCAATTCCACCCGGAGAAAAGTCAAAAAATAGGGCTAACTATTTTAGAAAATTTTGGGAAGGTTGTAGCAGAATCATGACATCGTTCTGCAGGCACCATTTCCTTGACAAGCATATCAGACCTAAGGGAGAGAAAAACCCCTAAGGTTTATATAGAAAGGAGGCTTTATGGCTATCTATGTTGCATTAAGTAACCTTACTGATGAGGGGAGGAAGACCATAAAACAGCGCCCCAGCAGGATTAAAGAGGTAAACAAAGAAATAGAAGCGATGGGCATTAAAGTCCTAAGCCAATACGCAGTGCTTGGTCCGTATGACTTTGTTACAATCTTAGAAGCACCCAATAATGAGGCTGTGATGAAAATGTCTGTCGAGCTTGGCTCAAGAGGAAGCGTTCAGCTTATAACCCTTCCTGCACTTTCTGTAGATGATTTTATAAAAACACTCAAGTAAACTAAAAAACAACATTGTCATTCCGTCCCGATGTTTCGGGATAATCGGGGGATGCGGAATCCAGAAACATAAATACTGGATTCCTGCTTTCGCAGGAATGACAAAAAAGGTTTCCCCTCCGTTGCAAGCCGCGGGGTATAAAAATTTAATCAAACATTAATGAAAAAGCCTGTTATAGGTCGTACCGATGTAGTATTTATAGTTTTTAGCTCTGCCTTGTTGATATGTATCTCTACCTACCTGAGTATTTTTGCCCCCCTATCTCTTAGTGATACATGGAAAGAGATTAAGATTCCAGAGGGCGTTACTTATAGGCAGGGCATTGGTATATTGAGAGAAAAGGGTATTATAAAAGACAATTTCGCCCTTCTCCTGCTCGGCAGGATTGCATCAATAGATAGAAAGCTCAGGGCAGGTTATTATAATATCAATACCTCCATGAGCACATGGGGTATATTCAACCGCCTGAGAAAGGGAATGATTATTGAATATACTATTATTATCCCGGAAGGAGCCGACTTAGATGATATAAAGTTAAAATTTATGAACACAAGACTTATGGATGAGGAATCGTGGAATCTGACAGTAGACAAAAACTTTCTGGATTCTCTAAAAATAAGTGCACCAAGCCTTGAGGGCTATATCTATCCGGACACATATAATTTTGCAAAAGGCATGGACCCCAAAAATATTTTTACAATAATGGTTGGAAGACTGAGGGAAAATCTTAATGGGCATCTCATGCAAAGGGCAGAAGAACTCGGTATGAGCGAGAACGAGGTTCTAATACTTGCCTCTATTATTGAGAAAGAGGCGATGGTAGATGATGAGCGACCTTCAATATCCGCTGTTTACCACAACCGCTTAAGAAAAAATCTTCGCCTTCAGGCAGACCCAACCGCAATCTATGGCGTAAAAAAAATGGGATATAAAATAACAAAGAGCGATTTGAAAAGACGCACTCCCTATAATACATATGTTATAAAGGGCCTACCGCCAGGACCGATTACATCGCCCGGGATAAAATCAATTAAAGCCGTACTTTATCCTGCAGATGTTGAATATATGTTTTTTGTCTCTAAAAATGACGGGACCCATCATTTCTCTGTGACTCCTGAAGAACATTTAAATGCTGTAATGAACTATCAGCAAAGTAAAAATAACAAAGAGCACAATACAAAGAGTGAAGAAGAGAAGATTAACTAAAAGTATCAGACTTGGGAACCTCTTCATCGGAGGCAGTGCCCCTATTGTTGTCCAGTCCATGACAAAGACCGATACGAGGGATGTGGCTTCAACAGTATCTCAGATAAAAAAACTTGAGGCTGCTAACTGTGAGGCTGTAAGGGTGGCAGTTTTAAATTCCGATGCCGCAAAGTCTATCAAGGCTATAAAGAGAAGGATAAAAATCCCACTTATAGCTGATATTCATTTTGACTATAAACTTGCCCTTGAGTCAATAGCAGGCGACGTAGATGGTTTAAGGATAAATCCCGGAAATATCGGAGATAAACTCAAGGTAAGAGAGGTTGTGAATGCTGCAAAAGACAGGGGGATACCAATACGAATAGGAGTTAATGCCGGCTCTCTTGAAAAGGACCTCCTGAGAAAATATGGTCATCCAACTGCCGAGGCACTGGTAGAGAGTGCAAGAAGACATATAAGGATACTTGAAGACATGAATTTTACTGCTATTAAGGTATCTTTAAAGGCTTCCGATGTAATAAAGACCAACGAGGCTTACAGGCTGTTTTCCAAAAAATTTGATTATCCCCTTCATATAGGTATTTCAGAGGCAGGGCCATCTTTTTCTGGAACAATAAAGAGCGCGGTCGGACTTGGAATATTGCTCAATGAAGGCATCGGAGATACTATCAGGGTATCATTGACAGCTGACCCTGTTGAGGAGGTAAAGGTGGCGTATGAAATCTTAAAATCTTTACATCTAAGACAGGTTGGTCCTGAGATAATATCATGTCCTACATGCGGCAGGTGTGAGATAGATATAAAAGGACTTGTTGATAGGGTAGAGGCTAAACTGAGGGATGTAAAAAGCCCTGTGAAGGTTGCTGTAATGGGATGTGTTGTTAACGGACCAGGTGAGGCACGGGAGGCTGATATCGGGATTGCTGGCGGAAGGGGATTCGGTATCCTATTTAAAGACGGCAAGGTGATAAAAAAGGTAAAAGAGGCTCAGCTTTTCAGCGCCCTGATAAAAGAGATTAAAGCGCTTTCGCGCTCTTGAGTTTTCTGCCTTTCCACAGCATATATATCGCAGGATAGATAACCAGTTCAAGAATGGTTGAAGTAATATCACCTCGTGAACTCATCTCAAGAAAATACAGCCGCATGACTGTCAAAGGTTATCTTTATTACAACAAGGATTTTATAAGATTTACAGGCAAAACCCCACCTGAGATTAACGATAACGACATAAAGAATTATCTATATTATCTTGCGGAGAAAAAACAATCAGCAACATCAACATTGAACCAAGCTATCAATGCCTTGAAATTCTATTATGGGAAAAATTGTTCATGCCCAATAATTAGGTAACTCTTTTGGTATATCCTTGCACCATTCCATAGTGCGGGGTATAGTAAAAATCAACCAACAGGTACGAGCTTGTTCTTCTTTTTAAACCTTACTATTTGGATAAAACACCTTTGAATCCGAGGAGGATCTGATTATGAATCTTGGAAACTTTCTGTTTGAATTTAATCATCTGAGGAAACATGGGGGCTTGAATTATGAAACACCTTTTGATAAACTCCAAAAAGTTACCGAATTAGTGAGATAGTACAAGATAAAATTATCACTGTGACCGTGTATGTTTTCTATGGGAAATGGGAGGTGTGATGTGAATATCGTTTATAACGACAAGACAGACCTACTTTACATCAGGCTTGATGATAAAAAGCAGGATGTAATAAACAGGAGAGTTTCCGAGGACATCGTTCTTGATATCGGTGAAAATGGCAGGATTATTGGTATTGAGATTCTTGATGCCTCCAGACATGTTTCATTGGACAGGCTTTTGCCTGTAAAATATGCGGTCTCCAAAACATAAATTTGTTTGCCCGCAACGGCAGATAACTGATTCAGAAGGGTAAGGCTCTAAAGAGCTTTGCCCTTCTGAAACTCTCAAACTGTCAAAAAAATCGAATAAGTATGAATATGCTATAATAAAAACATGAATCGTGATAGGAGAAAAGTAATAGGGAACATCTTTGCAGACGCAGCTAAATATACACTTACGGCTGGTGTTATCGGGAGTATATTGACAGATAAGTTTATTGCATCGATTGGTTTTTCTCTCGGATTGGCTTTTGTATTATTTGCGTTATTGTCATATTTTGTAACTCCAAAAGACAAGGAGGATTAATTATGGAAGGACTTTATATCATGCTTGGCATAGCAGTATTGGCGGGGATTATTTTTCTAATAGCTTTCAAGATTCAGGACAGAAGAAAACACAGCCACTAAAAACTAACCTTATCTAAAAATCAAGAAATCCCTGCCCGCAACGGACAGATACAAACCCGTTAGCTGACATTGCAGGCAGGAAAAAGGAGGTGATTGATTATAGAATTAAGAGGTAACCAATCTTGTGAGTGTTTATGATAAATCTAATAAAGAAAGGAGGACGAGTCATGAAAAGGAAGAATATTTATAAAACCGCTTTAGCTTTTTCCATCTTGGTATTACTGGTCATCACTCAATTTGCTTGGTCGCAAAATACAGAATGGCAGGAGCGTCCCATCCTGTTGGGTACGTCTGGCGGTAACATTAATGACATCAGCATATTGTACTGCTGTAGTGGGACACTTGGGTCTCTGGTTCAGGCTAATAATGTTCAATATATCTTGAGTAACAACCATGTCCTGGCAAAAACCAATAAAGGAACAATTGGCGAAGATATTATCCAGCCTGGGCTCATTGACCAGAACCCTGCATGTTACAATGATTATACTGATGTAGTAGCCAACCTCTCGAAGTTTGTGCCCATCTCATTTAAGCGTGGCACTATAAACAAAGTAGATGCTGCTATTGCCCAGATCCGAAGCGGCGCGGTAGACCCATCAGGTTCCATCATAGGCATAGGGCAAGTGAGTAACTCTATAGTTCCACCTACACTTGATATGGCGGTCAAAAAAAGTGGGCGTACAACGGGTCTGACTCATGGAACCATCACCGCAGTAAATGTTACCGTGGATGTTACTTATAATAAGACATGCGGAATAGGTTCCCAAAAAGCGAGATTTTTTGGGCAGATTATGATTGGACCTGCAGGATTCAGCACAGGTGGGGATTCAGGTTCATTAATTGTTGAAGACTGTTCACCCTATTCTAGGGCGGTAGGTCTACTGTTTGCAGGAAGCAGCACTGTTACTGTTGCTAACCCCATCAGTGATGTTCTGTCATCATTAGATATCAGTATGGTAGGGGCTAATGAATATTGCCTTTTGGGAACAACATCTGGAGGAATAACAGGGAGTTCAGCAATGACAGCGCAATCACAATTACCTCCTCAGGCAAACCATAGAGCTATAGAGGCTGTGAGCAAGGTTAAAGAGCGACATGAAGAAGCCATTCTTCGTATTGAAGGAGTCGCCGGAATGGGGATAGGGCTTTCTGAAACGGTACCCGGTCAGGTTATTATTGAGGTATATGTTAAAAGACCAGTAGATGAAATGAGTCATGTGATCCCGGAAGTGTTAGAAGGCATCCCAGTAAAGATAATTGAGACCGGCGAGATAATTGCTTACTGACAGAGTATGTTTTTAGACCATATTTATGCTTGTGAGTTTAGGGAGGGAAAAGAAAACAGATTTGTTTCGAGAAAGAATACAAATGATGATGCCCGCAACAGCAGATAACTTGGCGGAAAAAACCAAAGTCAAAATCTTTGGGCCTCTTTTCCGTCGCCGATAAGGTTACATCTTAAAACAACTCTACCTCAACCTCTGTGCCTTGTGTAAGTCCTGTTTTATATAACGGTATTACAATAGTGCCGTCAGCTTTAACGAGGGTTGTTATAAGCCCTGATTTTCCAAGGATAGGTATTGCCCAGAGTTCACCGTCCCTTTCTTCAAGTAAGACCCTGATATACTCCTGCCTTCCTGAACCTGACGAGATATTTCTTGATAGTCTCGCCCTGATTGTCCTTTTTACTTTCCGGGATAACCCCTGTTTTTCTCCTGTAAGTATTTTTAGGACAGGTGCTATAAAAAGCTCAAAGCATACTGTTACTGCTGCTGGATGTCCTGGAAGTCCAAACACAGGCTTGCCATTTACAATGGCTCCAATCATGGGTTTTCCGGGTTTTATAGAGACACCATGAAAGAGCACACCGGGTTTCCCAATATCATTTATTAATTTTGCGGTAATGTCCTTTGTGCCTACCGAACTTCCACCTGAGATAATAATGATATCTGATTGCCTGAGAGATTCCTCAATAATTTTTTTCAGCACATCATAGTTATCCTGAAATATACCCTTCTTTATTGCCATTCCCCCATTTAATTCAATAAGCCCTGCAAGATTGTATGAGTTTATATCCCTTATCTGTCCTGTCTTTAAAGGACTTGATGGAGGGACCACCTCATCCCCTGTTGAGATAATTGCTACTTTTGGTTTTTCATAAACCCGTATTTTTATAATTCCAAGACCCGCAAGTGCACCAATATCCTGCGGTCTAATTCTGTGTCCCTTTTTTAGAACTACATCTCCTTTTTTACAATCCTCGCCAGCCTGAATAACATTCTCTCCTGGTGCAACTGGTTTTAAGACCTCAATTATTTTTTCTGCGGCAGGCTGACAATACTCAAACATCACAACTGCATCTGCACCTTGAGGAAGCATCCCGCCTGTTGCGATCTTTGCACACTCGCCTTTTCTTAAATCAAAGGAAGGCTCATCTCCCATTAATATTTCATGAGTAACATTAAGATATGCGGGCATTGACTCTGTTGCACCAAATGTATCTGAGGAGGTGACAGCGAAGCCGTCAACCGTTGAACGTGGGAAGGCAGGAAGGTCCTCAGGAGATATTATGTCTCTTGATAAAATCCTCCCTAAGGAATGCCCTATTTCTAATTCAATCTCCTGTGGTAAATGGAATACTGCTGACCCGAGAAGAAGCCCTCTTGCATCTTCAGCTGTCAGGGCATCTTCCCGTCCTAACATGTCTTTCATTTTGGGGGTATAGAATGGCTTTCTTTTTGTTTGGACGCAGTTTCCTCTGGTATGTACCGTCTGGTACATACCTCTGCATCTTCCCTGTCCCTCGGGATGGAAACATCCCTTACAAAATCAGGGCAGCGGAAGTCTTTACTTTTTGCCGAGAATCTTTTCTGGCAGTTCTCTCTCCATGCGCAAACTATACATATGTCTTTAGACATCTATCCCTCCTGCTATTATAATCGCTCCTGTTCTCTAAACATAACAGGGGACGGAATTTGAAATATTAGCTAAAGAATCTTTCCCCGCCTGAACAGGCTGAAATTAAGCACAGTCCTGATATTTGCCTCTATGCTGTCTTTTGAGTTTATTATAAAGACTTTTTTATTTATATGAAAGAGTTCCCTTTCTATCCGTTCCACAGGCACAGACTTTTTATATCTCCTCTTAAGTTCAGCGTCAAACATGGAAACTATCTTATCCTTCATCCTTAGCTCTGTATCTAAAAAAAATACAGAGACCTGAGGTGATAAATCAATTACCCTGTCTAAGAAGGCAGTAATTTCTCTATCATAAATCTGTTTTGGAGGAGATGATTTAATTTCCATGTAAAGTATCGAGGAGTCTATTTTTGCTATGAGGTCATAATCACCACCTACGTTGGGTCTTTTGAACTTCACTCCCCAGACAGCCTCTGCCTCAAATTCTTTTTTCATAAGGCTTGCCATAAACCATTCAAGTGTCTCTCCAAAACTTTTTATTGGTCTCTTGATAAGGCGATATATATCATGTTGAGTTGAAACATGTTCAATAAGTTTTGTTTTTATTAAAAAATCAACATATCCTCTGGTGACATCCTTTGTTGCATACCGGGTAACATCCTCTACCACAAATGACTTCTGATGTTTTATAACATCTCTTAAAAATAATCTAAAAGAATACTTCTTGAGCATTTCATAAAATTTATTTATATATTTTTGGGCAGGCAGTAGCAGGTCTTCTGAGGATTCTTTCTTGTATACCTTAAAGCCATAACGACTGAGCAGAACTTCTAACGAAGGGGTGAGTTTAGATATGGATTTTCTGAGCCTCTTTATCTCGGCCTTAAGAAAGGTTATTTCGCTGTATGTCTCTTTTTCTGTCATATTATATATTAGCTGTCCTGATCCTATTTGACAATGTGATTCCTTTATTTTTTTGAGGGTTGCCAAAAATGGTATTTCAAATTCTAATATCTAAATGGGCAATTTAGAGTAGTTATCTTAACCTGATAGAGAAATCTTATTGACATAACGGCAATTTAGGAGTAAATTTAAACTAAATGACAACAAAGATTGAACATGCCTATATTGAAACCGTTCAGGGGGTGCAGGGTGGAAGACCTGTTATAAAAGGCACGCGGACTCCAGTTAAAAGCATTGCTATATATCACAAAATGGGTGCTACACCCGAAGAAATACAAATAAAACTCCCTCATCTCAACCTTTCGCAGATATATGATGCCTTGTCTTATTACTACGATTGCAGGGATGAGATTGATCACGATATAGATTTGGACTCTGAAGAGAAGATAAAGCAAGAGTTTGGTTCATGAAGATAAAGCTTTATCTTGATGATGAGATGAAGGTCTTGAGAAGAAAGAGATAACTTTTAAATTTTTTCAATACCAGAGATAAGCCCCCTTTTTATTGCTGACAGATTAGCCTATTTTTTGACAAAAAGCCTTTTTTTAATTACAATGTAACTATATGAAAGTAAGCCAGATACTCTGGGATGAGGAGACTGTTTTTCATATTGCAAAACATGGTATTTCCCCTGTAGAGGTTGAAGAAGTAGTTTTTGGAGATAATCCTCTCATACTAAAAGGCAGGGAGGGAAAATATATTGTATTGTCCAAAACCCTATCCGGAAGATATTTGACTGTTGTTATAGCCTTTAAATTAAAAGGTAGAGCGAAGGTGATAACTGCAAGAGATATGGATGAAAAAGAACGAAAATATTATAAAAGGAGAGGTAAATAAAAATGAAAAAAATACCAAAATTTAAAAGCCGGAAGGAAGAAAGAGATTTCTGGGACACTCACAGTGTCATAGATTATCTCGACGAACTTAAGGAAACGAGCGAGATAGTATTTGAAAGGCCGCCTCTTAAAAGAAATTTTCAAATGAGGCTTGATGATGCGACAATTAACAAGCTGAAGAGACTTGCTAGGGTAAAAGGTGTTGATGTATCAAATTTAATAAGAAGCTGGATAAAGGAACATCTCCATAAAGAGCTTAAGACTGCATAAATAGTAAATCCCGTTAGAAAGCTCGCCCTGTTTACCCTGTTTAGAAATAGATTTCTAACAGGGTTTAGAGAGTTATCTCTAACATGGCTGTGGTGGGGCTTTTCTTTCTAACGGGGTAAACGCATCAATTATACCTTTGAAAAGGTTCTATTCAAAAGCCGAAGGGTTTTTTTGATGAGATGAAGGTCTTGAGAAGAAAGGGATAACTTTTAAATCTTCTCTATACCAGAGATAAGCCCCTTTGTAGCTGATAAGAATATGGTTTGCTTCTTTTTTGAGCCTTGTGAATAAGAGTAATTTTCTTTTATGTCAGAATATCTTTTGTGGTATAATTTTTAAAAGGCATTAGAGAATAAAGAATTTTGGTATTATCAACAGTTTAGAGTAGTTATCTTAACCTCATAGAGAAATCTTATTGACATAACGGCAATTTAGGAGTAAATTTAAACTAAATGACAACAAAGATTGAACATGCCTATATTGAAACCGTTCAGGGGGTGCAGGGTGGAAGGCCTATTATAAAAGGCACGCGGACTCCAGTTAAAAGCATTGCTATATATCACAAAATGGGTGCTACACCCGAAGAAATACAAATAAAACTCCCTCATCTCAACCTTTCGCAGATATATGATGCCTTGTCTTATTACTACGATTACAGGGATGAGATTGATCACGATATAGATTTGGACTCTGAAGAGAAGATAAAGCAAGAGTTTGGTTCGTGAAGATAAAGCTTTATCTTGATGAGGATGTTGACGTTTCTCTTGCCCAAGCCCTTAACCAAAAAGGCTTTGATGTTCTTACTACTCAAGAAGCTGGTAAAAAGAGATTAAGTGACGTTGAGCAACTTGAATTTGCAGTAAAAGGAAAAAGAGTAATCTTGACACACAACAAAAGAGATTTTACTCTGCTTCATAAAAACTATATGCTTGATGGTAAAGAGCATTATGGGATTATCTTATCAGACCAAAGACCTATTGGTGAAATGCTTTGTGGGTTGAGCAAACTCATTTTTTCTTTGACCGCTGAACAGATGAAAAACCGGCGGGAGTTTTTGAGTAATTGGCTATAGGAAATTAGTCGCCTCTGCCTTGACTTAAAAAGAAAATTATACCTTTGAAAAGGTTCTATTCAAAAGCCGAAGGGTTTTTTTGATGAGATGAAGGTCTTGAGAAGAAAATTGTGGGAAGGGACTTTTCTCTTTTATTAAAATTTTTTGCATGGGGATCTTTTCTTTAGAAAATAAATCCCCTATTTTAACTCCTAACGCCTCAGCAATCCTGGCAATAGAAACAATGCTTACATTAACCTTTCCTCGTTCAAGTTCACCTATAAACTTATAGTTCAACTCTGCCTTCTCTCCTAACTCTTCCTGCGTGATGCCTGCAGATTTCCTTAACTCCCGTATCCTTTCCCCTAATCTTTTTCTCATGTCGTTTCTTATCCCTCTCATAGCGGAATTATATGTGGTCTTTTCAGTTGTAATAAACCATACATATATGTCCAGATTATTTTCTTGACAAATACCATATATATATGGTATAAATTTGTTAGTCTATCTGTGGAAATTTAATCGGTCAAAAAACTAAAACTATTGACCTTAGAGATAAAGGGGGGAAAGATGGGGGTAAATAACCTTTTATATCAGTCTTATAAAAATCAAAATTGCTTTTGAGAGGTGGAAAATGGTGGGGGTAAGAGAAATGCAAAGGTTAAGGGAGGTGAGTAGAGCCGTCAAACTATCCCAAAAACGAAGCAAGACATCAACAACGCAAAGTAAGAAATGTTTGTAAAAGGTTCTTTGAAAGAAAAACAAAGTGACTTTTAAAAACTTAATTATGAAATAGGTCTTGACTAAGAAAGTAAAAATCTCAGGAAGGAGGTGAGAAGGGTTTTACAACAAGTGAATTGTTTTCAAACCATTTTAAAACAGGAGGAGACCCATGATGAAACGACTGGTAGTAATTGTTGCATTGTCAATGCTGACTATAACAGGCAGTGTGATTTCATTTTCTACACCTGCTCTTGCTGCTAATGAATCTGATATATATTTAAAGGTGGAAAGCTTTACATGGAAGGAATTTAATGATAACGGAACGCAACTTTTAAAAGAATCGGGGCCAATTTATGGTCTTGGAGCTTCAGCCAAGTCAGATATTTCTAAGACAATGACTTTAAAGTTTAAAGGTGAGTTGTTTGGAGGGAGTATAGATTATGATGGACAGACTCAGGCAGGCACGCCTGCAAAAACAGATACAGAATATTTTGGTTTCAAGATGGAAGGAGATGCAGGCTGGAAATTTATGGTAGCAGAAAAATCTTCTCTTGAACCCTTTGCTGGACTTGGTTGGAGGTGGTGGAATAGGGATATACAAAGTACGGCTACTGCAATTGGGTATGAAGAGAGATGGTCTACTATTTATGCTCGATTGGGAATTCGCGGTGATCATGCTTTCTCCAACCAACTGAAAGGATTTACAGAAGCTGGAGTAAAACTTCCTATATACACTGAGAACGAAATAGATTGGACTGTTTTCGGGCTTGACACTATTACGCTTGAACCTGGCAATGAGGCTTCTGTTTTTGCTGAGGTCGGGGTTAAGTGGGCTATGCTCAAAGTTAGTGTATTTTATGAAGGCATGAGGTTCTCTAAGTCTGACCTTGACGATGTTTACAATGCTATCTATCAACCGGAGTCAAAGGCAGATATTTACGGTGTAAATGTAGGTATGGCTTTCTAACCGATTGTTGATTAATTGCAACATTTGTGACAACTAATAATTGCATTAAACACCCATTTAAGTTCTTTGGATTATATGCCCGAAATGACGTATTTTTTACGACTTTTCAACCGAATAATTACTATTAATAAATGGGGGAAAAGGAGGAGAAAGTTTTTCATTTGATTTTTATGGTTATAAGACAAAAAAATCTATAGGAGGTAGAGATGAAAAATCTTGTTATTTTTTTAGTAGTAGTTTTTTTTCTTAGTGGTTGTGCCACAATATTTAGTGGATCAACACAGAAGGTTAATGTGACAACAGAACAAAACAAGGCTTATCATGTTACGATTGATGGTATGGAGACTGCTGTACCAGCGACAATTGAAGTGGTGCGGAAGGGTGCAGCCAAAGTTATATCTGTAAAAGAGTGCCCTGAACAAAAAGTATTATTTGAAAAAAAACTTAATCCGGTCTTCCTTCTCGATGTTTTAGCTACTAGTCCGTTAAGTACAACGGTTGATGCTATTACTGGTGCTATGTGGAAATATGAACCTGCTGACATAAAAATTGATTGTGCTACTAAAAATTGATTGAACTCTTTAGGACTATAAGTAGTAATATAATTTTGAAGAAGGGGATAATAATTCCCCTTCTTTTTTTACTCTTTGCAGAAATTAGTTATGCTAAAAATAATGATGATACTATTCCTGCATATATATTGAATGAAGCTGTTGCTAAGAACTTACATAATTCTCCTATTTGGAAATCCTTATTACATGTAAGCAATGGAAAGTTAAATATAGAAGACCCTAACTTTATTTTGAGTAAAGATATCTTTTCATTAAAAAATGAACTTGAGAAAACGATTTATTCATTTTTTGGAGACATTGATAAAGGAGACTCCCACGGTATATGTAAGTTCCCTGCAAGATTTTTTTGGATAAAATCCGAGCTTAATTTAGATGATGATATCTTTCCCCATGTTCAATGTGCTGAATTTGAAGAATATCTAAAGAAAGCACCAGCAGATGAAATTTCATTGGTCTTTGTTTCAGAAAATGTTTCTAATCCCTCAAGCATGATGGGACATGTCTTTCTTAAACTGTCTGGTTATAATTATAAATCGAACTATGTAGAACATGCTGTTTCATTTTTTACCATTATAGATACAATCAATATTCCTTTTCTAATTATAAAAAGCACACTAACAGGTATGAATGGATTTTTCTCATTATTACCCTATAGTGAGCAGGTCAAAAGATATTTAGAAATAGAAGACAGAAATGTGTGGGAATATGAGTTAGATTTGTCTGAAAAGGATAAGATGCTCATGTATTATCATATCTGGGAACTGAAAGATTTACAGATGAGGTACCTTTTTACCGGATATAATTGTGCAACAGTAATATACAATATTCTGTCTTTAAGCTCAGAGAATTTTTTAAAGAATAACAATCGGTTATGGATAACTCCAAAAGATGTAGTAAAAGCAGCCTATTGGAATAATTTGATTGTAGGTACAAAGCTTATCCCGTCTGATAAATGGAATATTAGAATGCTTTCGGATGCATTAGATAACGACAGCATAGACTATATCTATAATCTATTTAAAAAAACTTTTGAACGTCTTGAGCTAAGTGATAACATTACCAAGAGGCTTTACCAAGTTGAGTTGATAAGATCCTATGCCAATTACCTTTACAGGCAGAGAGAGATCGATAAAAAGGACCTGAATACAATTACCGACGAAATAAGAAAGGTAACTGAAGAAGAAATACCATCAAATAGCACATATTATATCGATCTTTCACAATACAAGTCCCCACTCAAAACCTTTGATGATAGTCAACTGGGGCTTGGATATAGAATGGAAAAAGGGCGTAATTATGCGAAACTTTACTTTTTGCCTGCTTCAAATTCACTTTCGGATGATAATAGAGAATACTTTAACCTGAACATTAAAGCAGATAGAAAAAGAACTGGATGCCCGATTAAAAACTTCGGGCATGACATTTATTTGGTTGTCATTCCCGCAATCAGTAAGCGGGAATCCAGAAAGGTAAAATTATGATTTTTCACGCAGGATTCAGGTTTAATGAAAACTTTCTAAAATTGGGTGAACTCAGTTTATTGATAACTGAGAAATCTATTAAGTTGGAATCTTTTCAACTATATGCTATGAAATCTCTTATTCCTTGGAACAAATTTGTAAAAGGTATCTCTGGTGAATTTAGATTAGGCTTAGAAGAACATTACGATAAAGAATTAAAGAATCATCTTGCGATGAACGCCTCCGGTGGCATCGGATTAACAAAAAAAATATCTACGGATATAAATACCTATTTATTAATTAACGGAGGGCTAGGCTATGGGAAGTCTCGTTTTTATTTATATTTATATCCAGAGGTTGGTGCAACCATATATGAAATTATGAATATGAAAACAACCCTTTCTTATAAATATGTTTATAATCAGCTCGGGTCAAACGATTTTTATCATAACTTTGATATTACACAATCTGTTTTCTGGCATAAAAAGTACAAGTTAAGTGCAACCTTTGAGCATCGCTTTAATAACTGCTGTTCGAATAATGCATATGAGTTAATGTTTCATGTATACTTTTAGGGGTATTAGGGGTAGTAGCTGTGACTATAGGGAGGTGTGGCTTATTATTGATCCTGCAACAGGAGCCATATGGGCACTGGATACCCATGAAATCAATGCCACATTAGAAGCATCAAAGCAGGGCGCGATAATAGAACCTAATAAAGCAGGTGTTGTTCTTTTACAAGATGTTTCACTATCTCTGCGTGATAAAATGGTTAAAGTTTCACAATAGAGTATCTGGAAAATACCAATCTTAAAAAAGGGGCTCGCAACTTCACATAACGGTACAAACGGAACCTCGAACCCGAGGCTTCGTTTGTACCGCAGAATAGGCGAAAGGGTGCGAAAAGGAGGAATAAAAATGAGAGGGATTAGATTATTCAATGGCAAGAAGTTTTAGGCCGGGGATGCGGTTAAAATGATTGATATTTCTGGTCAAGAGCGGCATGTTGTAGGCCTCACAAATGCCTGCAATGAAGGAGTCCTTAACTCCTATATCTATGCCTTTGCTTCTAAGAGCAAAATGGATGGCGGCAGCTTTCCTTGCAGCAGTCTCATCAAGAGGGATGATGGTTACAGAGGTTACATTGATTCGGTATTTAAGATAGGCTTTTTTAAGAAACTCAGCGCCGGGTTGTCGCTTTTTAAGGTAATCAATGATAATATCCGTATCTACAATGATGTTCGAGGTTTCCACCTTTTCCAGTCCTTAGCAAGCTCCTTGACAGGTCCTTCTATGTCGGTATCCTTCAATGCGCCTTCAAGGGCAAAAAAATCCTCCGACTCCCTGATAATAACAATTGAGTCTTTCTTTACTTTCACGTCCACCTTCTCTCCATCTTTGATGCCGAGCTTGTTCAAGAGGTTTTCGGGAAAGGTTATTAAGTCTCTCTTGCTTGCTTTTACTGTAAGCATTTGGACCCCCTTATCCAAGATGCACTATTTTAACAAAGGGGGTACGAGGGTGTCAAATGATATCCTGTCAGCCTGATGTCTGATGGGAATTACTAAACAATAGATGACAAAGACTGTTATTTTGCTGCTGTTTGTTCCTGTCCACTGCTTACCTGGATTTCTTCTTTATACCCACAGCCTTTTTTAAGGCAAACTGAAAATTCTCCTGCCTTTGTTCTCTTCTCGGCTAAGATATTTGCTCCACACTTAGGACAATTCTTTGAAACAGGTCTATACCATGTTGCAAACTTGCATTTGGGATAATTGCTACAACTAAAGAATACCTTGCCTTTTTTTGTCCTTCTTTCAATTATGTCTCCGCCGTCTTCAGGGCATTTTATCCCCGTTGCTAACGGTTTTGTGGTTTTACATTCAGGGTATTTACTGCAGGCTAAGAACTTCCCAAACCTTCCTGATTTTAACACCATTGGCGAGCTGCATTTTTCACACACTTCATTTGTCTGCTGTGCTTCTGCATTTAATCCTTGTCCCTTGTCCCCTGCCCCTTGCCCCTCTAATGGCTTTGTATTTTTGCATTCAGGATAGCCTGAGCAAGCCATAAACCTTCCATGCCTTCCCCATCTTATAACCATTGGCTTTCCGCACTTCTCGCATACAATCTCTGTCCCTATATCTTTTGGCTTTACTTTTCCAAGATTTTTCATTGCATCATCAAGGGCTTTTTCAAAAGGAGTGTAAAACTCTCGTATTACCTTAACCCATTTGGAATGGCCTTCTTCAATATTATCAAGGTTTGTCTCCATCTTTGCAGTAAAGCTTATGTCCATTAATTCCGGGAACCTTTCAACAAGGAGGTCGTTAACCACTATGCCAAGCTCTGTCGGCTTGAATTTCCCTTCAGTCTTTTCAACATATTTTCTTTCCTGTATTGTTGAGATTATTGTGGCGTATGTGCTTGGCCTTCCAATGCCCTTTGTCTCAAGGTCTTTGACAATCGTTGCCTCTGTGTATCTTGGAGGCGGCTGTGTGAAGTGTTGTTTTGAAAGAATCCCCAGAACCTTTAAGACGTCCTCTTCTTTAAGTGGAGGGAGGAGCCCTTCTTCTTCAACTGCTTCGTCAATCCCTTCTATATAAACAGCCATAAAGCCCGGGAATTTGACTACTGTGCCTGTAGCGCGAAATTCAAAAATCCCCCCCTGCCCCCCTTTTTCAAAGGGGGGTGAGGGGGGATTTGCATCAATGGTAATTGCGGTTTGCTCAAGTTGTGCTGGCGCCATTTGGCTCGCAAGAAAACGATTCCATATAAGGTTATACAAAAAATAATGGTCTTTGGAAACATGCTTTTTAATATCTTCGGGCGTCTTAAAAACAGAGGCAGGCCTTATTGCCTCATGCGCCTCCTGCGCCTCTTTTCTGCTTTTATACCGAGGAGGTTTCTCAGGCAAATAGTCTTTGCCGAATCTATTTGATATATATCCCCTTGCCTCTTGCTGTGCTTCTGCGGCAATACACACAGAGTCTGTTCTCATATATGTTATAAGTCCGACCGAACCCTCTTCACCGAGTTCAACTCCTTCGTAGAGATGCTGCGCAATAAGCATTGTCTTTTTTACAGGAAATCTAAGTTTTCTTGATGCCTCCTGCTGAAGTGTGCTTGTGATAAAAGGTGGCGGGGGTGTGCGTTTCTTGCTTTTCTTTTCTACCTTTTTTACGCTAAAGACTCTACCACCTAAAGCCTTAACAATATTTTTTGTTTCTGCTTCACTTTTAATATCTGCCTTTTGACCGTTGAACTGAAATAATCTTGCATTAAAAGACAGGGGTTCTTTGCCTTCTCGGTACGAGTCGATTCCGACAAGTGTTGCTGTTATGCTCCAATATTCTTCAGGTTTAAATGCATTTATCTCACGTTCTCTATCAACCACAAATCTTAATGCAATGGATTGGACCCTTCCAGCACTAAGCCCGCGACTTACCTTGCGCCATAAGAGCGGAGAAAGGTTGTATCCTACGAGCCTATCAAGAATTCTTCTTGCCTGTTGGGCATTGACAAGATTCACATCAATCTTTCTCGGGTGTTTTATTGCCTCTGTTACCGCTCTTTCGGTTATCTCATTAAAGGTTACTCTAAAGACCTTATCTGAATCACCATTTAACTCCTCAGCAATGTGCCATGCAATAGCCTCACCTTCCCTGTCAGGGTCAGGCGCAAGAAAGACCCTGTCAGATTCCTTTGCTGCCTTTTTTAATTCTTTTAAGACCTTTGCCTTACCTTCTATTACCACATACTTTGGCTTAAAGTCTTTCTCAACATCTACACCAAGCTCTTTTCGGGGAAGGTCCTTTACATGTCCAATAGATGCCTTTATGGAAAAACCGCTTCCTAAAAATTTATTCAGTGTCTTTGCCTTTGCAGGAGACTCAACAATTACAAGTGACTTCACCTATTTATATCCCTCCTATTTAATTAATACCTAAACCCTCATGCTGACAAGTCGGCACAAAGGAAGATGAAAATTACCCTTTAGTGTCATACCCCGATTTAATCGGGGTATCCAGAAAACAACTAAAGTCTGGATTGTCCGGTCAAGCCGGACAATGACAGGGTATTTTCGGGTCAATAACGACATGACTACAAAATCACTTAATTTAATTAATAATAAAATTTTTCCCGTTTATTTGTCTTACTATACCCTTTAACTCAAGGCTTAGCAGTATGGATAATGCCTCCTGTGTGGAGATTTTAACCTCTCTCGTAATAACATCTATATGTTTTGGCTCCATATTTAAAATATCGTAAAGTCTCTTTTCGTTATCAGTCATCGATGGAAGAGGTTTCTCCTTTATCCTGTCTTCCTTAAGAATGCCTTTTATCTGAGATTTCAATTCCTCTATAATTTCTTCTGCATCCCCAACAAGTTTAGCACCTTTTTTTATAAGGTCGTTTGTCCCCTTGGAAGTCTCAGATGTAACATTTCCTGGTACAGCAAAAACCTCTTTGCCCTGCTCAAGTGCATATCCTACTGTAATCAGAGAACCACTATCAATTCCTGCCTCAACAACAACTACGCCCAGTGATAAGCCGCTTATTATCCTATTCCTTCTTGGAAAATTCTCCTTATTGGGTTTAGTCCCTATAGGGAACTCGCTTATTACTGCCCCTGTGGAGGCAATTGCCCGCATAAGGGACTTGTTTTCTGAAGGATAAGGAATATCAACTCCTGAGCCAAGCACTGCTATTGTCCTTGCCCCTGCCATTAAAGCGCCTTTATGGGCAGCAGTATCTATTCCGCGTGCCATGCCGCTTACAATGGTTAAACCTGATGAAGCAAGCTTATGGCTTATCCTCTCTGCCACCTGAAGCCCGTAGCTCGTTGGCGTTCTTGAACCAACCACTGCAATTGCATATTTATCGTCACCTTTAATCTCGCCCTTAACATAAAGTATAAGTGGAGCATCGTAAATGTGTTTTAACCCCTCAGGATATGTTTTATCTCTTATGGTAATCAGTGTTACATCGTTTTCCCTTGCACGGTTGATCTCCTTATCAACCATATCCCACTGCTTAAAACCTATTATACTTTTAGCCCTGTTTTCGCCAATGTCCTCAACCTTTCTAAGCTCACTCCTTGACATCTGAAAAATGTTTTCAGGGCTCCCAATCGCAGAAAGAAGCCTCCTTCCAAGCACCGGTCCTATATCAGGTAAAAAATTCAGGGCAAGATAATATCTAATGTCAGACATAATAAAAAATGTAAAATTTAAAAATCATCCCGAATAGTCGGGACAAAATTGTGGAATTTTTATTTATTAAATTCTTTTCCAAAATTTTTATTTTTTAATTTTACTTTTTGAATTTATTTTCAGTCTCAGGGCATTCAGTTTTATAAATCCCTCTGCGTCTTTCTGATTATAGACCTTCTCAGACTCAAATGTTGCAAGCTCAGGATTATACAAAGACACCGACGACTTTCTGCCAGTGACTGTGCAGGTACCCTTGTAAAGTTTGACTCTCACGGTTCCGGTAACACCTATTTGTGATTTATCAATAAGCCCTTGCAACGTCTCTCTTTCAGGTGAAAACCAGTAACCATAATATATAAGCTCTGAATATTTTGGTATAAGTGAATCCCGAAGGTGCATTACTTCCCTGTCCATAGTAATTGATTCAATTGCCCTGTGGGCAATGTGAAGCACAGTTCCGCCTGGGGTCTCATAAACACCCCTTGATTTTATGCCTACAAATCTATTTTCAACAATATCTACTCTGCCTATTCCATGCCTTCCTGCTAAATCATTTAACTGCTTAAGGAGTTTTGATGGAGAAAGCTTTTTCCCGTTTATAGCCACGGGGTCGCCATCTTTAAATTTAATGTTTATATAAAGAGGTTTATTAGGTGACTTTTCAGGAGAGGCTGTCAATGTAAACATATCCGCTGGAGGCTCTACCCATGGGTCTTCAAGAATTCCGCCTTCATAGCTTATGTGAAAAAGGTTTTTGTCTGTGCTATACGGCTTCTTTTTTGTGGCAGTAACTGGAATATTATGCCTCTTTGCATAATCCATAAGAGACTGCCTTGAATTAAACTGCCACTCTCTCCATGGTGCAATAACCTTTATATCAGGTTTCAGGGCATAGTAAGTAAGCTCAAACCTCACCTGATCATTTCCCTTGCCTGTTGCTCCGTGAGAAACTGCATCTGCCTTTTCTTTTTCTGCTACATCTATTTGCTTTTTTGCTATAAGCGGTCTTGCTATTGATGTGCCAAGAAGATATGCGCCCTCATAAACAGCATTAGCCCTTAGCATAGGAAATACATAGTCCCTTACAAACTCCTCTTTAATGTCTATGTTGTAAAACTTTGAAGCCCCTGTTCTAATCGCCTTTTTTTGTATTGCCTTTATATCCTCTTCCTGTCCAATGTCTGCATAAAAGGCTATAACCTCACAGTTATAATTTTCCTTAAGCCATTTTATTATTACAGAAGTATCAAGCCCTCCTGAATATGCAAGCACAACCTTGTTAATCTTCATTATTCATTCCCTCTGTGAATTTTATAACCATATCATAAGTTAAGAAAAAATGTAAAATGCAATGCCTTTTTGACAGCAATTCACGGTGAGAATTGACGGGATTGCTTCGGAATAAAGACTCCTCGCAATGACACATTACGAAAATTTATTCTGTCATTGCGAACGAAGTGAAGCAATCTCAAGCCTTTGCGATTTCACCATGGATTGCTGTCTTTTTAAAAAACCCAAATTTGCCCAATAGATAAATCTACGATAAAGGCTTGGTATTTATAATCTTAAGGATTTAATCGCAGCATTAATTACATATGATGAAAATCCTCTGCGGCTAAGCATTCCCCAGAGTTTTTGCTTTATAATCTCCTCAGGATAACCCCTCAGGTTTTTTAATTTCTTCTCTACAAGTTTCGCTGCTGCCTCCTGTTCCATATCATCAGTAAGGACAGAGAGCGTTTCATCTATCAGCCCTTTTTCAATCCCGCGACTAAGAAGTAACATCCTTATGCCCTTCCTGCCAAGATATTTTCTATCCACAGCATTATGGAGTAAACCCTGTGCAACTGCCTCATCTTTTATAAAACCTGCGTCTTGGAGAAAACTAACAGTCTTTTCTATCTCGTGAGCACTAAAGCCCTTCTCCTTAAGCCTTTGTAGGATTTCTTTTCTACTCCTTGAACGATAACTCAGAAGCCTTAGTGCATAATTTCGTGCATCGGATTTGCAAACCCTTTTATCGGGAGAACCTTTCAATTTTTGGCTTCTCACCTGAATATTTAACTCCCTCCTGCCATGTCTCACTGGTGGATTGAATGCCCTTGACCTTGAGGGCAAAATCATCAGGGCTTGTGGCTGTGAGCAAGGCATCCTGATAGGTAATAAGACCTCCTCTATATAGGCTAAGGAGAGACTGGTCAAATGTCTGCATCCCGTACTGGCTAAAGCCCTGAGCAACGACATCAGGAATGAGTTTTGTTTTATCAGGGTCTTCTATACAGCCATTTATAGTAGCTGTTGCTACCATTACTTCAACGGCCGGCACCCTTCCTTTGCCATCAGCCATTGGAATAAGCCTCATGGAAATAACAGCTTTAAGAACTGATGCAAGTTGCAACCTGATCTGTTTATGTTGATATGGCGGGAAAACAGATATAATTCTATTTATAGTTTCAGTGGCATCTACGGTATGCAATGTGCTCAAAACCATGTGTCCTGTCTCTGCGGCAATTAGTGCTGTCTGGATTGTCTCAAAATCACGCATTTCCCCAACAAGAATTACATCTGGGTCCTGCCTTAGTGCTGCCCGAAGTGACTTGCTGAAAGACTCTGTATCAGTCCCGACCTCGCGTTGATTAACAATGCTATTCTTATCCCTGTGGAGAAATTCAATTGGGTCCTCAATTGTAATTATATGGCAGGTCTTATTTGAATTTATGTGGTCAATCATTGTTGCCAAGGTGGTGCTTTTCCCGCTTCCTGTATTACCTGTTACGAGTACAAGCCCACGGGGCTCTAAGGCTATTTTCTTTAAGATAACCGGCAGGTGTAATTGTTCCACTTCAAGAATCTCCATAGGAATGATCCTGAAGACAATCCCTATACTGCCTCTTTGCATAAAGCAATTACAACGGAACCTGCCAACACCCTGAATACTATACGCTATATCAATGTCACCTTTCTTTTTGAAGACCTCTTTATTCGCCTCGCTCATTACAGAAAATGCTATATCTGCTGTTTCCTCTGATGTAAGTCTTTTCTTCCCTTGCATAAAGGAAATTACACCATTAATTCGCATTATTGGGGGACTACCTGCTTTTATATGTAAGTCAGAGGCACCCCTCTCAATAGCCTTTTCAAGAAGTGTATTTATATTTATATACATGGCTTATCCTTTAAGGCTATAAGCTTCCCTGAGTTTTGCCTCTATCTCTTTTGTTATCTCAGGATTTGATTTAAGGTACTCTTTGGCATTCTCTCTCCCCTGCCCTATACGGTTTCCACCATAAGAGTACCATGCACCTGCCTTCTCTATAATCCCCTTCTCAGCGCCGAAGTCAATAAGTTCACCCATCCTTGAAATCCCTTCATTAAAGTATATATCAAATTCCGCCTGCCTAAACGGGGGAGCAACCTTATTCTTTACCACCTTAACCCTTACTCTGCTTCCTACAGCATCTTCTGCGCCTTTGATGGTCTCTATCCTCCTTATGTCAAGCCTTACAGATGAATAAAATTTAAGTGCATTGCCTCCAGTGGTGGTTTCAGGATTTCCAAACATTACTCCTATTTTCATTCTTAGTTGGTTAATAAATACAACAATTGTCTGACTCTTTGATATAACAGCAGAGAGTTTCCTCAGTGCCTGACTCATGAGTCTTGCCTGAAGCCCCGGCAGGCTATCTCCCATCTCACCTTCAATCTCTGCCCTGGGAACAAGTGCTGCAACTGAATCTATTACTACAATGTCCAACGCACCACTTCTGACAAGAGCTTCTGCAACTTCCAGCGCCTGCTCTCCTGTATCAGGCTGACTTATTAAAAGGTCATTGACTTTTACGCCGAGTCTCTCTGCATACCCCACATCAAGGGCATGCTCTGCATCAATAAATGCAGCAGAGCCGCCTCTTTTCTGCGCCTCTGCAACTGCAGTAAGCGCCAGGGTGGTTTTACCCGATGATTCCGGCCCGTAGATTTCAATAACTCGTCCTCGCGGATAACCACCAACCCCCATTGCTATATCTAACCCGATAGAGCCTGAAGGAATAACAGTGACCTCCGGAATACCCTTTGCACCGAGGCGCATTATAGCGCCTTTACCAAATTGTTTTTCTATCTGCAAGATTGCCGCTTCAAGGGCTTTTGAACGTTCTTTGTCAGACATACATCCTCCTTTTAGAATCTGTAGTGTATTTTAACATTTCCCCTGATTTTCTCCATGAAACACAATTTGAGACTGCTGAAAAACCACACATTTTAAGTGTCATTGCGAGCAGGGACCTCGCTTGTCATTGCGATGCCGAAACTTCGGCAGAAGCAATCTCAATTTTGCCGCTCGGGATAAACTCCGCAATCTGACACAAAGTGTCATTCTGAGCGTAGCGAAGAATCTCTTTTGAGATTGCCACATCGCTATCGCTTCCTCGCAATGACATCAATATATTGGTTTTTCTGCAATAGGTATTGCTCCAACTCTCCATACCTCTATTCCAAGTTCTACCACATCTTTGGGATAGGCTGAGAGAAAGTGAGTTATCTGCTTTATTTGTTTAGTATTCATTAACATTGCCATTGATACTTTGCAGAAGATTGAGCCCCACATATTATTTGGGGGCTGTTGTTTGTGCAACCATAAGTTTGGCAGGAAGCTAAGCACCAAGAACAAGACTCTGGTGGATATTTGTATAGAATATATGCAGAATACCGATATTGACCAGATATGAAAATACATTCCTCACCACCACATTGTGGGTCTTCTCCAGAACACATTTCAACCCAAACCCACCGCCCCGCATTCGTAACCCTGACATATTGTGTTGCAGATGTCCCACACGCTAAACATGTTGCAGTAACAGTTAAACTTCCGCAAGCTGTAGCGCCAGCGGTAAGAACTCCTGCTTGAGTTATTGTAGAACCGCCAAGCGTAGAGCCAGCTTCAACACTTACAGACCAGACAATATCCCCACAACATCCATCTGTTGTTTTAAAGTCAAGTGTGCCATTACGAAGGATGGTATCTGTTGCAGGGGTGCCGTCTTTATCCACTATTGTCAGGCTTGAACAGTTCTCTGCTGTGTTAACGACTTTCCCGACTACTGCTCCTTGTTCATTACCCATTTGCCCTTTGAATACGAGCACATATTTACCACACTCTTTAGCATCAGATGGAGGAGTGAATGTTATGTTGATGCTTTTGTTATTGCCTGAACTTGTCTTTCCGATGCTCAAAGACCAGCTTTGTAGTTTTATCCTCTCATCGCTCAAATGTCCCGTTCATATCCTCTTCTGTGTTGTTGACTATTACGTAACCTGAACCAGTCGTTGCATCATCCACCAAATCAATATCTCCCCTGAAGAAATAATTCAATAGCCCTGCGGAGTAGCCTACGGCTCGGGGAAGTAATCTTTTGGTATAATCACTGAAAACATTGCCATCCATTGGAGCAATAACCACCACTTCGAGCTGGCCTAACTCTGGTTCGCTTAAGTTGGTCTGTCTATACAACCGATGATAATCTACTCCTGTAAGGAGATATCCAGAATCTCCATCAGCCTTCTTTTTATAATATGGTCTTTTCACTGTATTGCCGGGATTAAACGGATCTGCGATATCATAATCAACTACTACCACGCTGGTATCTTTCGATGGGTATGCAAAGTTTTTAAAGCGCGTATCAGGACTGACAAAGTTGGCATTGGTATATTCTGAGAGACCAATATTGTTATTAATGGTAACGTCAGGATTAGAACCGTTGTATGTGTTTGTATCAAACAGATTGGCTATAGGAACAGGCGCTGTTGAAAAAGCGCTGGGCTGATTTAAGGCATCTTTATTGAAAAAGATAGGGTTAGCAAGGGCTGTATCAAAAATTGCCTTTCGCTGTGGATCGTTACTTTTTTGGGTGTCCTTAACCCACCCTTCATATGCCTTCAAATAATGTCCGTCATTCCTCGTATGCTCAGGCACCGATAAATCCTCAACTAAATGCATCAACTGACCCAGCCCCCTAAAAGTATCTGAAAAATTCTTCTCTCTTGTATTCTTGTCGGTAGCTGTCAGTGCCTTGTAGAAATAGTCCCTTGCATCATACCATGAATAATACCCTCCAGGGCTTTGTGTTCCAATCGCTTTTTGAGACCATGGGATAGATGATTCTCCAGAAACAAATCCTGTACCCCAGATACCACTGAATCCCTGTTTATTAATGGGGTTATGGAAATGGTTTGCTGAACGGAAATAAGGGATAGTCCACGGTGGATTGTCTTCATAGAGTCCGCCAACTTTTATCCATTCAAAGACTTTTTTTGTTTCTGTGGATTTAATATCTTCTGTTATTCCATTTGCAAACCCTAACTGATTTTTTAAATAAGAATCTAACGAAAATCCATTTAAAGTATTTATAGCAATAAATTCATTAATTTTCTCATGTGTAATTGTTTCAAGGGCAAACGATAAAGAAAAAGTTAATATACAAAAAGCAAAGAAGAATAATGTAACCCTGCATAGCTTCCTCATCCTATTTAAGCCTCCAATCCTTATTGCGTTTCAACCATTCTTCTTCATTTTCAATCGCTTCGTTTAATAAAGGCCATTTACTTTTCGGGGTATCACCACTTACAGAAATCATATTTGTTTTCCACCTTTCCTCCCACGTCATGAGTTTAGGCAGTTCAACAACTCCATTAGCCAAGAGCCTGAATTTTAATTCTTTATTCCAGAATAATGTACCTTCCTGATCTTTGGTCTCTTTACCTGAAAAATAGCCTTCCAAATTCAGTTCGCCAATATTGGCATAACCAGGTTTATAAATAATAAAATTAGCCATATCCTCCTCTGATAACGGTTGAATGATAGTTGTATATGGTGGGATATAAAACTCCCCATTCTTATCTGTTAAGATTTCTCTTATGTCAATTATAGAACTACTTCCTCCTGCAGGCCCGCTGATTATAGGATATTTGTAATATATAGCCACTACCACGGCTCCTTCTATTGGTTCTCTGGTTTCAATATCAATAATCTTCCCTTTGAAAGCAGGCTTATGATAGATGAGCCAGCCAGCTTCGGAAGAGACCACAGTTATTCCAAGAAGTATTGCAGCAACGAAAACCAACCAAAACAATCTCATATTAGTTCACCTATGTTTTTTTGCATCGATTTATTCCTCATCTTCAAGTTAAAAACTCCTGATTCGCCATATGCCATCCACATCGCGAACAAATAGCAATTGGAAAGAATATGTTGTGCCATTGCGAACAGTTCTAAGGTCGTATTCGGCATAATTCTCCCCAGTATTAACCATGTTAATACTACCCATATCTGCAACAATCTGTGGAAGAACTTGAGAAAGTGCTGCAAACTGTTGTCTGAAACTATCCTTAGAGTTTTCTGCAAAATAATTCACCGCTCCTTCAATATCTCCGTTTATTAATGCCGTCTTCATAGCCTCCCATTTTGCCCTTAGCAATGCATCAAGTTCTGCTGCATTTAGAACCACTATTGCAATTGTATCTGAATAGGTAATCCCTTGATTATCTGTAACAATAACAGTTGGATAGTAAATCCCTTCTGTTGTATATGTAAAACTGACGTTGTCAAAGATTGTCCCAGAGTAATCTATAGTGCTATCTCCTTGATAATCGAACTGATAAGTTGATACTGCATTAGGAATACTTGTTGAAACAGAGAAGTAAGTTGTAAGAGGTGGTATGCCTGATTCAATATTTGCATATAACTCTACATAAGACAATGAGGTTACTGCGTTCACTGTTATTGCTGTTATCGCTGTGTTTCCTGCTGTGTCAGTTGCAGTTGCTGTAATGGTGTTTGAGCCTTCTGTTAAAGGTACATGGTTGACTATGAAATTATTGCCATATACAGTTGCAACAACTCCGTTTACTGTTACCTCTGTCTCGCTGCCAGTAGTATTAGTTACTGTGCCTTTGACCATCACATCAGACCTGTTGATTGTTTCACCATTTAAAGGATAAATTATAGTTAACGTAATAGGCGGAGTTGTAAAATTTTTATCTAAACCATAGCTTGTTCCTGTTACATTAGTTGCTTTTACTCTATAGTGATAAGTAGTATTTGGCAAAAGCCCGGTTATGTTGGCTAACGCAGAAACATTGCTGGTTCCATTCCCTTGTCCCCCACTGAAAATATACTGTTGTCTCTGAACCATTTGGGTTGACTGTTGCATTTAATGTGGCAGAATTGCCATTTACATTGGTTGCTGGGTTGGTTGTTGCGGTTGGAGCAACTGCTGTCGTTGTAGCACTCACTTCATTACTGTAAGCAGAGTCTCCTACTCCGTTATATGCCTTTATTCTGTAGTAATAGGTTGTCCCTGTGAGCAATCCTGTATTAGAGTATGTAGCTATATTTGCCCCAACAGTTGCAATTTGATTATATATCCCACCAACACCGGTCTTACGTTCTATCTTAAAACCTGCCTCATTATTAGAATTGTCTGTCCATGAAAGGTTTATCTGGCTTGAAGATATTGCTGTTGCTGTTAGACCTGATGGTGCAGATGGAGGAACAACGTTCTTTGCAATAACAAGACTTACGGCTGATATCTTTGTGACCTTACCTGTATATCCTGATTTTATTGTAAGACCTGCAAGGGTTAGGTTTAAATCCCATGTAGAGTTTTTTATTGATGTGCCATCAAAAATTGCGTCATCTCCATATTGAGGCACTATATTGCCTGACCAGTTAGCAGGGTTCGAGGCAAGATTGTCTAATCCTCCGCCACTCCATGTAACAGTTGCAGCGCTAACACTGCTGCTAAAACCTACCAATAACATAACAACTAATAATGAAATAAATATCGTCTTCATGCTTTTCTGCATCTTTAAAATCCTTCTCTACTGGTATCCATTCAGAAGGTGTGAAAAAATTCATTTAGCTACACCAACTTTTATTTCCAGTAACGGTAAAAACTGGAAAATTACAATAAGGTGTCTCTGGCTTCGATAAATCTCCTTAATAAAGCCTATTTATGTGATCCTTTTACGC
>JACQXB010000021.1 GCA_016208965.1 Nitrospirota bacterium | reverse complement strand
TAGAAAAGGACAACATAGCATTCGTATTAATCAACAGTGGCGAATTTGCTTTAAATGGCATGACGGCAATTCGTATAATGTTGAAATTGTTGATTACCATTAAGGAGGTGTTAATTATGGCCCCAAAAAAAATGCCGCCCGTGCATCCGGGCGAAATATTACTTGAAGAATTTCTTAAACCAATGGATATTAGTCAGTATAGACTTGCACATGATATTAATGTCCCGCCACGACGTATAAATGAAATAGTTCATGGCAAGCGCAGTATCACAGCTGATACCGCATTACGGCTTGGCCGTTATTTTAATATGTCGGCTCAATTCTGGATTAATCTTCAAAGCCATTATGATCTTGAGGTTGAGTTAGATAAATTATCAGGCCGGCTTGCCCATGAAGTTTTGGTATATCAGACAGCTTGTTAAAACTGAAATGAGTATGGAAGGTTGTGAAGCCCTGCCTTTTGGTCAGGGCTTCACAATGGGGTTTAACGCCCTGCTTTAATACGAGCGGGCATATTTAAGGTCACCTTTAAGCCAATCATAATAGCTGATATGCACCCTGTTGAGTGCATCTACTGCTATGTCTGTTACCCCTATATAATTAGAGCCAACAACGATTTCACTAACCCATGTGCCTCCTGCATTTGTTACATACTTGATTGCACGAGGAACTGTGGTATAGGAGCTGCTAGTGGGATAAGCATTATAGCCAATATGGATTTTGTTATTTAGATCTATCGCTATAGAACTCGCACCAAAGCTGCCGTAGGAGCTGTTACTTTCCTCAACAATGGTAGTAACCCATGAGCCACTTGCGTTTGTTACATACTTGAGATTTCCTAAATAACTATCATCCACTACAAGCCTCTCAGCATAACTGATATGCACCTTGTTGTTTGAATCTATTGCTATGGAGCAGTTACTACGACCCCACTGATTTGTGTCAATTGTTGTGATAACCCATGAACCTCTTGCATTTGTTGCATACTTCATGTTAGTGCCACCAGAATCAAGATAGACGATGTGCGCATTATTGGTTGAATCCAATGCTATGGATGTGTTTAGACCCACATCACCTAAGCTATCAACTACAGATGTAACCCATGCGCCACTGGCATTTGTGGCAAACTTGAGGTTACCACTGGTTTTATCATAATAGCTTATACGGGGCCAGCCATCCGAACCTATTGCGAGTGAGGAATACTGCCCGACATCCCCTGCACTGTCAATTGTCTGGGTAGACCATGTGCCTGTAGAAGTGTTTAATGCTGCAAACTTAAGGTCACCATTAGTAACATCATAATAGCTCATACGTGGCCCTTTAGAGCCTATTGCTAAGGATGTGAATTGCCCAACATCCCCTATACTGTCAACGATCTGGGTAAACCATGTGCCTGTAGAGGTTAATCTTGTAAACTTGAGGTCGCCCCTATTAGAGTCATAATAACCTATCCTCGGCTTACCATTTGAACTTAGCGCTATAGAGGAATATTTCCCTACATCTCCAGCTTTATCAAAAATGTTAGCAACCCATGTGCCTGACTTGTTTGTAGCATACTTAAAGTTGTTAAGCTTATCGTTATAATAAACAATATGCGACCTGTTGTTTGAATCTAATGCAATGGATGTATATAGCCCGACATTTGCATTTGCTGCACCATCAATGACCCTGGTAACCCATGCGCCAGAGGCATTTGTCGCAAACTTAAGGTCATAGTTGGGGTAACCATCATGATAGCTTATTCTGGGAAAGCCATCCGAACCTATTGCCAGGGAGGAATACTGCCCAACATCCGCTCCACTGTCAATGGTCTGGATAAACCATGTGTTAGTGGGAGTCAATACTGCCAACTTAAGGGCAGGATAATTATAATAGCTTATACGCGGTCTACCATTTAACCCTATTGCTATAGATGTCCACGCAAAGGAAGAATTTCCCTTTGACTCAACAATTTGTTCAACCCAGTTGCCGGAGGCATTTGTTAGGTACCAAATAGCACCGGTATAAATAGCACCGGTACTATAAACATACCCAGTATAAGCAATATGCACCTTATTATTTGAGTCTATTGCTATGGATGGGTAATATCCACTACCAAGTCTTACACTACTCCATGTGCCTCCTACGTTTGTTGCATACTGAATACCTGACCACTCATAGACAATGTGGACTTTACTATTTGAATCTACTGCTATGGAGCTATAGCCTACCAGTGGTGCATCTATAGTACTTCCGGGGTCCCCTGCCGAACCAATCGTTGTAATGACCCAAGAACCAGAGGCATTTGTTGCATACTTGAGTAAGAAATTGGTATAGTCAAAATAACTGATATGCACCTTGTTGTTTGAATCTATTGCTATGTTAGCATTACATCCTACTCGGGCATTAGGGTTGTTATCCACAACTGTTGATTGCCAACTTGTTCCATTAAAATAGGCATAATAGAGATTGTCACCTCCGTATACCATATGTGTCCTATTGAGTTTGTCAATAGCTATAGCCCTTGAACTTCCTTCACAAAACATTTTAGGTGCATCAACTGTTTCAATCACCCATGCAGAGGATTCCCCTGCCATCACCCCACACAAAAATAATGCAGCCAATAATAATAAACACACCTTAAAACCCAATGTCTTCATACTCAACCCCCTTTGTTAATTGTTATGTTACTAATGCGGTCATAAGTAAAGACACATAAAACTTTATCCGTCATGCCCGAAGTTTTTAATCGGGCATCCAGTTCCTTAACTGTCTGGATTCCCGCTTACTGACTGCGGGAATGACAAACTGTGAGGTTTTACTTATGAACTCCTTAGTAAAGGGTTTTTAGATATTTTTTTAACTTACAATTAAATCTTACTCCCCCAAAAAAACAGAAGTCAATAGACTTATAGGGAGTATAAAAATTTAAAATATGTATTATTGCGCAATAATGCAAATGTCAGGCTGTCCCGAAATGTCATTCTGATTCATGATGAACCGCCAAATTAATCTAACAAAATTGTATTAACGCTACAATAGTGTTGCATTCCAATAATCCAAATCCTTTGTAAATCAAACATATATCTGCTGGCATGGTTTTGGCTAATATCTCCTAATTAGGTGGCAAGCGATGGACTCTCTTAAAGATAAGATTGATGAGATTGAGAGGGGGGGGGAAATAATCAATGCCCTCAAGGAATGCAAGTGGGTTATGGCGAGGGCTGCGAGGAAACTCGGTATAACCGAGAGTATAACTGAGAGGATGATTGGATACAGGATAAAAAAATATGGAATAGAAGGGAGGATAAAGGCAGTAGGTAGTAGACAGTAGGCAGTAGACAGTAGACAGGGAAACTAAAAGAGAGTAGCCGCAGGCTTTAGCCTGCGAAATAAACTAAAAGAGGAGGTGCATGATGAAAGGTTTAAGGATTTTGATTTTAGCAGCAGTTTTAATATCCTTTGTTTCTCTTAGCAGTCTTTACGCTGAAGAGACAAAGGTAACAGGCAGTGCATCAGTTGGTGTGTTTAACAGTTACGTATTTAGAGGTTTTGAGCTAAGCTCAGATAGCTTGGTGGTTCAGCCTGCCCTTACTGTTTCCTATAAGGGTTTTTCAGCATCTTTCTGGGGTAATATTAACAGTAAGGAAACCCCGACACAGAGCTTTGTTCCTGACAGAGAGGATCAGAAGAGCTTCAACGAAACCGATTTGACTATGAGCTATGCCTATACGATAGACAAGCTCAGCCTCACAGGCGGGTATATTTACTACGGCACAAAATATGCCGCTGAGACCGAAGAACTATTTCTGAGTATAGTGTATGACATTATCACGAAGCCGACATTGACAGTTTATCAGGATATAACCGCATATCCAGGCACGTATATCAATCTTGCTATATCTCACTCGTTGCCTGTTTATCAGGAAATAACCTTTGACCTCGGTGCATCAGTAGGTTATTTTGCAGGTGATAGTAACTACTGGAATACATATGAGAGTTCCACAGGAGCGTATACCGGCAAGAAATATAAAGCATTTCATGACGGCATGGTAAAAGCCGGCTTTACTGTTCCGGTTGCAAAGAATGTTGTTGTTCAGCCGGTTGTTCAATACTGGTTCCCTTTATCGGGCAAGGCAGAGAGAGAGGTTGACGGAGTTTCGTATAACCATAATGGAAAAATTGATGATACTTTTGTGACAGGCGTGAATGTGGTGATGAGTTTTTAAACGGATTATCGCACCAAAATAAAAAAGCAAAAATCAAAATGCAAAATGACAAATCAAAATTCAAAGATAAAGGCAAAAGACATTTTTACATTTTAATTTGTATTTTTGATTTTTTATCTTTGATTTTTAAATTATCGGATTAACTAAGGAGGATAATATGAAACTAAAGAAACTTCTCTTAACGATTATGTGTTTTTTGCTTCCATCCATTGCGTTTGCTGAGGATGCGCCAAAAGTTGATACTGGCGATACTGCATGGGTTTTAATTTCTACTGCCCTTGTTATGCTGATGACCCCTGGACTTGCGCTCTTTTACGGTGGAATGGTAAGGCGTAAAAATGTCCTTGGGACAATAATGCAGAGTTTTATAGCGCTGGGTGTTATTACTCTTGTGTGGGTGCTTTATGGGTACAGCCTGGCATTTGGCCCTGATGTCGGACATTTAATAGGGAATCTTGACTGGGTCGGCTTAAAAGGTGTAGGTCTTGAGCCAAATCCTGATTATTCAGCAACTATTCCCCATCAGGCATTTATGATATTTCAGATGATGTTTGCTGTAATTACCCCGGCGCTTATAACAGGCGCTTTTGCTGAACGATTTAAATTCAAGACATATCTTATATTCCTTATATTGTGGGCAACCTTTGTATATGCCCCTCTTGCACATTGGGTGTGGGGTCTTGGCGGCTGGATAAGAAACCTTGGCGCTCTTGATTTTGCAGGCGGTCTTGTAGTGCATATCAGCTCAGGTGTATCAGCCCTGGCTGCTGCAATTGTCGTAGGGAAAAGAAAAGGATATGGGATAGAACCAATGCCCCCGCATAACCTTACCATGACTTTTCTTGGAGCAGCATTACTTTGGTTTGGCTGGTTCGGGTTTAACGGCGGCAGCGCAGTAGCATCAGGTTCTCTGGCAACATCTGCATTTGTTGTTACACATATCGCAACAGCATCAGCAGCATTGTCCTGGATGATGGCTGAATGGGCACAGAGAGGCAAGCCAACAGCGCTTGGGGCCGCATCAGGCGCGGTTGCCGGACTTGTTGCGATTACCCCTGCATCCGGTTTTGTTGGGCCAATGCCATCAATTGTCATAGGGCTTGTGGCAGGAGCTGTTTGTTATATGGCTGTGAACTTCAAAACAAAGCTTGGCTACGATGATTCCCTTGATGCAGTGGGAGTTCATGGAGTTGGGGGCACATGGGGTGCAATAGCTACTGGGTTGTTCGCATCAAAGGCAATTAATTCAGCAGGCAATGACGGTTTGTTTTTCGGCAATGCTTCCCTGTTATGGAGCCAAATCATAAGCATCTGTGCTGCATGGGTTTATGCCTTTGTCGTTACGTTGATAATATTAAAGGTTCTTGATTGGACTATGGGTTTGAGGGTTGATGAAGAAAGCGAGTTTATAGGCTTAGACCAGGCTTTGCATGGAGAGAGCGGATATACGTCGTAAAAACAGTGAATAGTGAACAGTGAATAGTGAAAAATAAAAAGGAGAGACCATGAAAAAAATAGAAGCAATAATAAAACCGTTTAAACTTGATGAGATAAAAAAAGCGCTTAATACATCAGGCGTACAGGGCATGACAGTAACAGAGGTTAAAGGTTTTGGAAGACAGAAAGGGCATATAGAATTTTACCGCGGAGCAGAGTATGACATAAATTTTGTCCCGAAAGTGAAGATAGAGATAGTGTTACCTGATCAAATGGTGGACAGCGCAGTCTCCATAATTCAAGAAAAGGCAAAAACAGGAGAAATTGGCGATGGCAAAATATTTGTGTATCCAGTTGAGGACGTTATAAGGATAAGGACAGGAGAGAGGGGAGAGGCGGCAATTTAGAGAAATTGATAATACAAAAATGTAATAACTACAATTTTGTAGCTTTTCTTCGTATGCCGTTGTTTTTTAATGAAAAATTGGAAAGGGCAATACCCTTTCCTACATTTTTGTAGGAAAGATTGAACGTAATCTGCCATTAAATCAATAGGTTAGGTCGGGTATGACTTTTGCTAAATCTCTATTCAAAATATCCTGAATGGAGGGAAAATGAAATTAAGGATTGTTCTGGTAGTGATGATGATTTTAACACTTCCATATATTTCTTATGCGCAGGAATCAACTGCTATAAACAGCGGTGATACTGCATGGATGCTTATTTCAACAGCGCTTGTTACGCTCATGACGCCAGGGCTTGCGCTTTTTTATGGAGGCATGGTTAGAAGAAAGAATGTCCTCGGGACCCTTATGCACAGCTTTATTATGCTCTGTATGGTGAGTGTAATCTGGGTGCTGTGGGGATATACATTTTCATTTGGGCCCGACAGATTTGGTATTATCGGGGGCTTTGATTGGTTTGGACTTAATGACGTTGGACAGGAACCGTCTCCGTTTGCGCCTACTATCCCTCATTTGATATTTATGATGTTTCAGGGGACATTCGCAGTTATAACCCCAGCTCTTATTACAGGAGCCTTTGCTGAAAGGATAAAGTTCTCTGCATTAATCCTCTTTTCAGCGCTCTGGGTAACATTTGTTTATTCACCATTATGCCACTGGGTCTGGGGCGGCGGATGGATGGGAAAGACGTTGGGAACGCTTGATTTCGCCGGCGGCATAGTTGTTCATATCAGTTCAGCTATTGCAGCCTTAGCAGCGATAATTGTGATTGGCAAGCGTCGGGGATACGGCATTGAGCCGATGCTGCCGCATAATCTACCCATGACCATGCTTGGCATGGCGCTTTTATGGTTTGGCTGGTTTGGTTTTAATGCAGGAAGCGCCTTAACATCCGGAGGGCTTGCTTCTGTTGCGTTCGTTACAACAAATACTGCTGCAGGCGCTGCAGCAATGAGCTGGCTGATTATTGAAAGGTTACAGAGGGGAAAGCCGACAGCGCTGGGAGCAGTAAGCGGAGCTGTAGCAGGGCTTGCCGGCATTACGCCTGCTGCGGGTTTTGTCAGCCCTTTATCGGCAATATTAATCGGTACAATTGCGGGAATACTGTGTTATATAGGCGTTAATCTGAAATCAAAATTTGGCTATGATGATTCCCTTGATGTGATTGGAATTCACGGTGTAAGCGGGACGTGGGGGATATTAGCAGTCGGACTTTTTGCATCAGCCGCAATAAACCCTACTGGCAGAAACGGTTTATTCTATGGAAATCCAACGCTTCTTGGCACTCAGGCTATTGCAATTGCAGTGACTTATTTATTTGTCTTTGTTTCTACATTAGTTATTCTTAAACTTGTTGACTGGGTGGTTGGATTAAGAGTCAAGGATGGAGAAGAATTTATAGGGCTTGATCATTCGCTTCATGGAGAAAGCGCATATACACAATAAAGATAGTGAATAGTGAACAGTGAATAGTTGTTAGTTTTTTACTGTTCACTAAATACTATTCACTAACGACTTAAGAGGAGGTAATATGAAAAAAATAGAGGCAATTATAAAACCGTTTAAACTTGATGAAGTAAAACATGCCCTAAATGAAATAGGGGTTCAAGGTATGACAGTAACAGATGTCAGGGGATTTGGAAGACAGAAGGGGCATGTAGAATATTATAGAGGAGCAGAATATGATATAAATTTTGTCCCCAAGATTAAGATTGAGGTAGTTTTGTCAGATGCCATTGCAAAGCAGGTAGTATCAATTATCAAAGATAAGGCAAAGACAGGTGAGATTGGAGACGGCAAGATTTTCGTTTATTCAATTGAGAATGTCATAAGAATAAGGACGGGTGAAAGCGGAGAGGCAGCGATTTGATGGGGATTGGGGGTTAGGGATTGGGATTTGGTAAAAAAACTAATCCCCAACCCCGAAAGAGGTTTTTTAATATGGCAATTTTAATTTGTAAAAACATAGAGACTGAAGGCCCCGGGACAATAGAGGATTATCTTAGGTTAAAGAATATACCTTATAAAATTGTTGAACTGTCAACTGGCGAGGCTCTTCCCAACTCTGATAATTTTAATACACTCATAATGATGGGCGGCCATATGAGTGTTAATGAATCTGAGATTTATCCCTATATCAGAGAGGAAGAAAAACTCGTGAGGGACTTTATCTCAAAACGGAAAAAGATTTTGGGCGTATGCCTTGGTGCGCAGATAATGGCAAAGGCGCTTGGTTCAAGAGTCTATGCAGGACATCAAAAGGAGGTCGGATGGTATGATGTTGAACTTACTATAGATGGGGTGAAAGACCCCTTAATGCAGAAACTTGCAATCCATCCTGATGAGGGAGACTTCTGGAAAAGATTCAAGGTCTTTCATTGGCATGGAGAGACTTTTGATATTCCGGAGGGTGCGGTGAGATTAGCCCGTTCAGATTTGTATCCGAATCAGGCATTCAGATATGGCAGCAATGCGTATGCCTTTCAGTTTCATATTGAGGTGACAAAGGAGATGGTGTATGAATGGTTTTCCGCCACTGGCGGATCCGTCTGCGGCGGAAAAAATGAACCGGTTGATATTGAAAAACTGAAAAATGATACAGAAAAGTTTTATAATGTCTACCGTGACAGGGCAATAAATTTTTATAAAGGATTTTTTTCGTCATGAAGCAAATAAACCACAGAGGCACAGAGACACGGAGAATTGCATCCCGAATAAGTCGGGACAAATTTTAAATTTGTAATTTGTCCCGATAATTCGGGAATAAATTTACAATGACTTTCTCTGTGCCTCTGTGTCTCAGTGGTAAAAAAATTTAAATAACAAAGGAGGATGAAATGGCAGCAAAGACAAAAGAGGAAGTATTGAAATTCGTTAAGGACAATGATGTCAAGTTTATCAGAATATGGTTTACGGATATTCTGGGACAGTTGAAGAGTTTTGCTATTACCAGTGAAGAACTGGAGGGTGCTTTTGAAGAAGGGATGGGTTTTGATGGTTCATCTATTAAAGGCTATGCACGGATTGATGAGAGTGATATGGTTGCAAAGCCTGACCCCACCACATTCCAGATTATTCCGTGGAGACCTAAAGAGCAGGCAGTGGCAAGGATGTTCTGCGATGTGCTTAACCCTGACGGCACTCCTTACGAAGGAGACCCTCGCTATATTTTAAAGAAAAACCTTGAAAGATTAAATGAGAAGGGATTCACTTTTTATCTTGGTCCTGAACTTGAGTTTTTTTACTTTAAGGATGACAAAGGCACAGAGGTTCTGGATGAAGGCGGATACTTTGACCTTACTACTTTAGATGCGGCAAGTGACTTAAGGAGGGAGACCGTCCTTACCCTTGAGGCAATGGGGATAAAAGTTGAGTATTCTCATCATGAAGTTGCTCCTTCACAGCATGAGATTGACCTTAGATATGCTGATGCTCTGTCAATGGCTGATAATGTTATGACTTACAGGGTGGCAGTTAAAGAGGTTGCGACTAAGTATGGCTGTTATGCTACCTTTATGCCCAAGCCTATTTTTGGACAGAATGGAAGCGGTATGCATACACACCAGTCACTTTTTAAAGGTAATAAAAATGTCTTTTTTGACGCAAAAGACAAGTATTATCTTTCTGACACAGCCAAAAGCTATATCGCAGGGTTGTTAAAGCATGCACCTGAGATTACCGCAGTTGCTAACCAGTGGGTTAACTCATACAAGAGGCTCGTTCCCGGATACGAGGCTCCGGTTTATATTGCATGGGCAAGGAGAAACCGTTCAGCACTTGTGAGAGTACCTCTATATAAGCCAGGTAAGGAACAGGCAACAAGGATTGAGTTCCGCTCTCCTGACCCGGCATGTAACCCATATCTTGCGTTCTCGGTAATGCTTGCTGCCGGATTAGAAGGGATAGAAAAAAGCTATAAACTTTCTGACCCTGTAGAGAAGGACATCTACCACCTCACTGAGGAGGAAAGAAAAGATTTGGGGATAAAAGCCCTGCCGGGAAGTTTGATTGAGGCTATAGAGATAGCAGAGAAGAGTGAGGTTGTGCGCAAGGCTTTAGGAGAGCATACATTTAACAACTTTATTACCAGTAAAAAGGTTGAGTGGGATGACTACAGGACAAGAATTCATCCATACGAGATAGCACGGTATCTGCCTATACTGTAGAGCTATTCTGAGAATATTCGGAGGGGCGTCCTGTCCCGAAGCGTCGGGATCAGGACGCCCCTTTTTTATTTAAACGCCTCTCCTTTTAATCAAGTAACCTGTTATAATTAGTCATGATAATTCATAGAGCTATATCAAGGGAGCTTTCTATAAACCTCGTTGTTGCTGTTTCTTTTTTATCATTTGTGCTTTTTATGGAAAAATTTGTAAGGATGACGAGGCTTGTTGTTGGTAAAGGGGTAACGTTACAGGATTTTCTTAAGGTGTTTTTATTTTTACAACCATCTATACTGCTTCTTTCTGCGCCTATGGCGCTTCTTATAGCAGTGTTTCTGACTTATGGAAGGATGAGTTCCGACAATGAGATAGTTGCACTGAAGAGCAGTGGTGTAAGCTTCTGGTTTATTTCAAAACCAGCTATTATGTTTTCAATTATGAGTTTTGCTGTTTTATTATTTATCAGCATTTATATCTTGCCTAAGAGCATACATTCCTTTAAACGTACTTTATACGAGGTAATTGTCAAGAAGGCATCAATGACTATAGAGGAGGAAACCTTTTCAACTGTATTTACGGGGACAGTTATATTTGTTAAAGATATACCATCAGAGAATATATTTGATGGAATTTTTGTATACACAGATGCTGGCTCTTCTGTAAAGAATCCACTTGTGATAGTTGCTGAGAGCGGCTCTATAGCCACACATCCAGAAGGTGGGGTTTTGGAACTCAATATGCATAATGGGCTGATACATACACTTACAGATAGAGGGTCTTCAGAGATTACTTTTAAGAAATACAATTTGATACTTATAGCAACAATAGAGACGAAGGGGGAGAGGAAGCTCGACGAGATAGATTTTTTAACGTTGTGGAATGGTATGGGTGGAAATATTTTATGGCAGGTAGAACTGAACAGGCGATTGGCTATTCCGTTTTCGTGCTTGATATTTGGTCTTCTTGGTCCTGCACTCTCTATGAGGATAGGGAAAACAGGACGTGTAGGAAGCTTTTCTTTCAGCCTCTCTATTCTTGTATTTTATTATTTACTGTTTATATTCGGGGAAGGTAGTGCTAAAGCAGGGAAATTGCCTGCCTTCATAGGAGTATGGGGAGCAAATTTATTGTTTGGTATGGCATCTATTTTATTATTTTATATGGCATATAAAGATAGAGGTTTTAAAGTTAAAAGTTTAAAGTTGAAAGTTATCAGCCACGGCTGATTTGCCTCGCTACAGCGATTTGCCTGTAGAGACTGTGGCGAATGAGATAAAACTTATGAGGATTTTATTTAAATATTTTTTAAAAGAGTTTTTAAAATTTTTTTCTATTATCATTTTTGCTATTACGGCAATCTTATTAATTGCAGAGTTTTTTGATAAAGTAGATGAATTCTACGCAAAAAACCCGCCTGTTTATTTAGTGCTTGAATATCTTTTGTTACAGTCCCCCAGGTTTTTGTTGTTTGCCTCCCCACCTGCCTCCCTGTTGTCTATACTTCTTACTATTGGGATAGCATCAAAGTGGAGAGAAACAGTAGTAATTCAGGCATCAGGTGAAAGTATAAGGAGAGTTTTTTCGTATTTTCTTATTATAGGTGTTGTAATCAGTTTGCTTGCTTTTATACTCAGCGAGGGCATCGTTCCTATAGCTATGAAAAAGGCCTCATGGATAAGGAATGTAAAAATTCTGCAAAGAGAATCTAAGATTAGTTATAGGGATGGAGCGATGTGGCTTAAGGGACTTGATGGAAGCTTGATCTATATTAAAGATTTTATTGTTGATGAGGAAAAGATATTAAAGATAAGCATATTCAGTTTTAATCCATCTTTTGAATTAACAAAGAGGATAGAGGCAGAAAGCGCTGAGTGGCTTGACGGGAGATGGGAACTTGAGGATGTGACCATTTATGATTTTAACGACAAGACAACCAAAACATATAAATCACTTGTATCTCAGGCTGTTGAAGACCCAAAGATATTTAAGGAAGAGATCAGAAAACCAGAGGAAATGAGTTTTATTGAGTTATATACCTACTACAAAAGACTTGAGAAGACTGGTTTTAAAAATGTTAAATATATTGTAGACCTTTATGCAAAACTCGCCTATCCAATGGTAAATTTTGTCATGATTCTATTTGGGATAGGAATAGCCCTGAACAATAAGTTAGGGGGCGGCATAAGGTCAGCAGGTATTGGACTTGTGATAAGCCTTTTTTACTGGTTGATTTATTCGGTCAGTTTATCGCTCGGTAACACAGGCGCTATTCAGCCATGGCTTGCCCCATGGATTGGTCCTGTTGTCTTTGGCACTGCAGGAAGCGTAATGTATTTACGAATAAAAGAGTAACCCCCCGCTGGTTATAAAGATTCAAGTAAAAATTATCAATGAGCATTTAACAATTATCATTTTGAATTTTGCAATGTTAAATTTGACTTGAATTATTTAATATATTGCAATGCTCCATGGTGAGCCTGAATAATTGCTGTCGGTAGTAGGAGCCAACTTTATTGTTCCAACAACTTTATTGTTTTTTGCGTCAACTATAGAAATAGAAACATCTGCGTGGTTAACCACATACAATCTGTTATTAATAGAGTCAACTGCCATACCAATCGGTTGTTTGCCAACATTAATTGTCTCAACTACCTCGTTCTTTTTGGTATCAATAACTGAGACGGTATTGCCACCTCTATTCGTTACATATGCCCTGTTATTAGCAGGATCTATTGTTACACTCCAGGGGGTTTTACCGACCTTTAGACTTGCCACTATCTTGTTGTCTGTTGTATCAAGAACAGAAACAGAGTCATCACTGTGGTTAGCTACATACACTCGTTTATTGGCAGCATCAACTGCCGTCCCAAGCGGTGTAGCGCCAGATTTTATTGTATCTACTACCTTATTGTTTGTTATATCAATGATGGAGATTGTATTGTCACCTGAGTTGGTTACATAGAGTTTTTTATCCACAATACCCAGATCAAATGGTCCTACTCCTACTTTTACTGTCCCTTTTACAGTATTTTTTCCAAGGTCAATTATGGAGATAATTTGATTTTCATCCTCAGTATTAGTTACATATCCTATCTTAGTAGCAGGGTTAAGTGCTATATTCATGGGGCCAGTGCCTACCTTTATTGTTGCTACTACCGAATTGCTTGCCATATCAATTACGGAGACAGTGCTGTCACCTTTATTTGAATTAACAACATAAAGTCTCCCGGCTGTTTGGTCAATTGCCATTCCTGCTGGCCATACGCCAACTCTTATAGTCATTACTACTTCATTCTTCTTTGTATCAATTACCGAAACAGTATTATTCCCTGCGTTAGTTACATATGCACGATTGTCAGTATCGCCTGCATGGACAACTATTGGCAGGATTATAAAAAGACCTGCTAATATCAGCGGTAAAAGATTTCTTGCTTTCATTGTTTTCTCCTTTCTTTATTTTATTAGGTGAAGCATTTTTTTGTATTTTAATGTTATAGCTGTATATTGTCAAGTACAAACATGCAAATCTATGGTATCCATTGTTACTTGAGGCAGGAGCAGAACCTGACGCAAAATAATCCTGATAAAGCTCAAAGGAATCTCCCTCGCCTACATAATAAACCCCACCTGAAAAACATTGAAAAACATTCAAAGTATCTATATACTCGTTCATAACAAAAATATGGGATGTGGAGCTTGTCTAAAAACTCATAAAACAGTGTATTATATCATATTGTCCCGATGCTTAGGGATTCAGCATCTAATAAAACCAATGAGTTATGAGACCCTGAAATAAATGGTAGCACTTTAAAAGTGCTCCATAAATTCAGGGTGACAAATTAATAGTTTTTAGACAGGCTCTGTGTCCCTATTTATCCTTCATGTCCTTGTCACACATAAGATGTTAAACCATTTACCATTTCCAAAGAAACTCAAGTATGTGTCAGATTATGCGGCTGCGCATCATGAGAGGCTTGATGGAACAGGTTATCCTTTCAAATTGAAGGCAGAACAGATACCTTATCAGGCGAGGATTATTGCTATTGCTGATATATTTGAGGCATTGGATATGCCTTATAAAAAGCCAATGAAGCTTTTGCAGGTATTGAAGATTATGGAATTCATGAGAAGGGATGGACATATTGATGGAAATATACTTGTCCTCTTTATAAGAGAGAAGATTTACGAAAATTATGCAAGATGTGAACTCAGCCCGAGCCAGATTGACTGCTAACTTACTATGAGCCTTCTTAACATTACTACCTATGTAGTTGTAAACACCTTGCTATTTTCTGCATGGTATATACTCTTATTCTCTAAGAAAAGGCGCAATCTATTATTTGTTGACAGACTAATAGGCGCATTTATTCTGGGGCTAACGCAGATAGTGGTAACAGAAATGCTCTTAGGTATTTTGTTCAAAGGGCTATATGCAATGCCTCTTTTTATATTGAATATTTTAATATCATCAATTGTATTATCATGGGTGGTTATCTCAAGTTGTAAATCCTCCCCTTTCCCCGAACTCTTTAAAAACATTCTCTCTGAATTTAAAGATGAGGCTGCACGGTTTTTCAATGTCATTAAGAGGGATGCATTGTTGCTTTGTATTTTCGTCCTTTTTTTTATATCAGTCTGCTATATGGTATTTTTAGGTTATCTTTTCCCTTCATATACATGGGATGCCCTATGGTATCACCTCCCTATAGTGGGGTATATCATGCAAAGCGGTGCCATTAAGGATAACTTTGCGCCTTCATTTATTGACCTATTTATTAATATCTTCCCTAAGAACTTGGAACTGTTTTTCCTCTGGAACACCATTTTCCTTGAGAGTGACATCATAATTGATTTAAGTCAATTGTTTTTTACCCTCGTAGGAGTTCTTGCAATATACAGTATTGCCATTAAGTTAAAAGTAAGGGAAGGATATGCGGTTTATTCTTCTTTGCTGTTTTTTTTCACGCCCATAGTAATACTGCAGTCCACAACAAATTATGTAGATATTGCTATCTCTGTGCTATTCCTTATTGCAATTAATTTTTTGATGTATGATGTTCCGGAAGATTCCAGATTTGAGAAAACCCCGATTTTTTTATCTGGGCTGACAGCTGGCATATTACTTGGCTCAAAGGTTTCCGGACCATTATTCTTTCTGACATTCTCCAGCGCGATTGCAATCCATAAAATTATAGGATATTTCAGGAATAATGGCCATTCCATAAAGGATAGTATAATGCCTTATACAAAATATTTTATAGTGCCCGCCATTTTAATGGGTGGTTACTGGTATATAAAGAATTGGCTTTTATACCAGAATCCTGTTTATCCAATGGAGATTTCTATTTTTGATATCACTCTCTTTAAAGGTCTATATGGCGGGATAGTAGACCCAGCGCCTCAGATTATCAATAAATTATCTTCTCTGGCAAGACCATTTTATGTATGGCTTGAGAGAGTGGAATATTATCTTTATGACTCAAGGTTAAGTGGTTTTGGTCCTATATGGTTTATATTGTTTCTGCCAAGCAGTGTATTTTCTTTTATCTATGCAGTAAAAAGGAAAAAGTATAACTTTTTATTTTTAGGAATAATCCTTATTATTGTATTCCTTTTTCATCCAAGGAACTGGAATACAAGGTATGTCATTTTTATTGTTGGGCTTGGTGCTATATCTTTCGGGCTTGTGCTTGAGTGTTTTGATAAAAAAGGAAGGGTATTGAAAGTTATTGCATTGTTGCTTGTAATATATACATTTCTTACTGCAAACTCACCGTGCATTATGCCGAAGAAGATTAAAGAATTTATCTCCCTTCCTGTTAAGGAACGTACAATTGCCCGCCATGCCCAATTTAATATAGACTTATACGCACGCCCTGAGTATGGCTACTGGATATGGATAAGAAATAATGTATTAAAAGGCGATACCCTCGCGTATACCTTTGAACCATTGTTTCTTTCTCCTTTATGGAATAATGGGTTTTCAAGTAAGGTAGTTTATATAAAATCAGACAGTTATAATAAATGGATGGAGGATATGAAAAAGAATAATGTATCATATATATTAGTCAGGCAGAGTTCAATGGAAGATAAATGGATTAATGAGGCACGAAAACTCTTGGGAAGGTTCTGGTGGTTCGGTGCCATTGAGGAAAGATTTAAGGTTGTATATTCTGATGAAAACTATAAGATTGTGAAGGGTCTTAAATGAAAGAAGGGCATAAGAGGAAAACGGAGATATTGGTTTAAAAGAGAGATGTCTTACAAGTAATCCCCTTAATGCAATTCCGCTGTCATCAATAACAAGGTCTCCAATGCGTGGGCAGAGCGTGCATATTTCCTTGGCAGCTTGTATTTTTTCTCTCAGGGATTTTTTAGGAAGTTTCAGGTAGGCTGGTATGAAGTCTTTATCTTTTTCTTTGTCCATTTAATCAGACCGCCTGCGGAGATCAGTTCCTGCATAAATGGAGGCATGGGTTTTGCAGTGTATTCTTCATTTTTAGTGATGTTTCTGATAATACCTTTATCCGCATCTATTTCAACCTCATCGCCTTGTTCAATTTTATCAGCAGCCTCATCTGATTCAAATATTGGAAGCCCTATATTAAATGCGTTTCTGTAAAATATCCTTGCAAAACTTTTTGCGATAACAGACTGTATGCCGGCTGCCTTTATTGCGATAGGGGCATGCTCCCTTGACGAGCCGCAGCCAAAATTAGTTCCAGCAATTATTATATCTCCTGCTTTTACTTTGCCCGGGAATTCTTTATCAGCGTCCTCCATCACATGTTTTGCAAGTTCTTTAGGATCTGATGTATTGAGATAGCGCGCAGGTATTATTGCATCGGTATCTATGTTATCCCCGAATTTCCAGACTTTGCCTTTTAGAATCATATTATCTCCTCGGGTGTTGCAATCCGCCCCATAATTGCTGACGCAGCAGCAACCGCAGGGTTTGACAGATAGACCTCGCTTTCAGGGTGTCCCATCCTGCCCACGAAATTTCTATTCGTTGTTGCGATTGCCCGTTCACCCTTTGCAAGGACTCCCATATGCCCCCCGAGGCATGGACCACATGTAGGGGTTGAGACAACTGCCTCCGCATCAATAAATACTTCAATTAGACCTTCTTTAATTGCCTGCTTATAAATCTTCTGTGTTGCAGGGATAACAATCATTCTCACATTTGGGTTTACCTTTTTACCTTTTATGACTTCTGCTGCTTCCCTTAAATCCTCAATCCTTCCATTTGTGCAAGAACCGATAACCACTTGATCTATGGTTACTTCAAAAAGCTCTGCTGCAGGCTTTACATTTGACGGAAGGTGAGGACATGCAACAACTGGAGGTATCTTTGAGCAGTCGTATTCCCTTATTTCAATATAGTCTGCATTTCTATCAGATGTATAAAACTTATATGGTCTTTTCACCCTTTCTTTTACATATTTTTCTGTTATTTCATCAGGCACTATAATCCCGCTTTTACCCCCTGCCTCTATTGCCATATTGCACATTGTAAGCCTCGCATGCATTGACAGAGAGCGTATTGTCTCACCTTCAAATTCCATTGCCCTGTAAAGAGCGCCATCAACTCCAATGTCTCCGATTGTGTAAAGTATTAAATCCTTTCCCCCAACCCATCTATTGAGTTTTCCATAATAAATAAACTTCATGGACTCAGGCACTTTAAACCAGCACTCCCCTGTTGCCATTGCTGATGCTACATCAGTAGAACCAACCCCTGTTGCAAATGCACCAAGTGCGCCATAAGTACAGGTATGACTGTCAGCACCGATAACAAGGTCGCCAGGCACAATAATGCCCTGTTCAGGAAGGAGGGCATGCTCAATCCCCATCCTCCCAACTTCAAAATATAGTCCGAGGTTATACTCCTTTGAAAAATCCCTAAGCATCTTGCATTGCTCTGCGGCCTTGATATCTTTTTGAGGGGCGAAATGATCAGGTATAAAGGCAATTCTGTTTTTGTCAAAGACATCACTTGCTCCGATTTTCTTAAATTCTGTAATTGCTATGGGTGCAGTAATGTCATTGGCAAGAACAAGGTCAACCTTTGCATTTATTAACTCTCCCGGCGATACTTCCTCTCTATCGCAGTGCACAGCAAGTATCTTTTCTGTGATCGTCATAGCTTCTCCAGAAATAACAATTCATATTGAAATAAGGTATAGAGATACTACAAGATAAGATTTAAATTAGTCAATTATTAACGGTAGTCCGAAAAATAGAGATAGAGAGTGTCATTGCGAGCAGGTCCCTCGCTTGTCATTGCGAGCCGAAGGCGAAGCAATCTGACACAAAGTGTCATTCTGAGCGTAACGAAGAATCTCTTTTGAGATTGCCACGTCCCGAAATGTCGGGACTCGCAACGACCTTTCAGGTCGGATTGCCACGCACCCTTCGGGTGCTCGCAATGACAGGATTGTTTCGGGTGCTCGCAATGACAGGATTGTTAAGGACTTAGCTTTTCTATCTCTATTTTTCGGGGTAGTTGAATGAAGGATTAACAGTCGTTCAAAAGTTTATTTTACTCAAAGCCAATCCAATCGCCTGTTAAAGATTTCTATCAACAGAATTCGGTCTCAGAAAAACTATAGAATTTATAGTTATGATTATGATAAATTAAATCAATCTTAATGGATTATAGAAAGGAAAAGGGTAGATGCTAAAGAAGAAAGATAAATATGTAGTTGCAGTTGTTGGTGCAACTGGTGCAGTTGGAAACGAGATGGTATCTATACTGGAGGAGAGGAATTTTCCAGTTGAAAGGCTGAGATTGTTTGCCTCAGAGCGTTCGGAGGGAAAGACCATGGAATTCCATGACAAACCAGTGGAAATTGAAATACTAAGTGAGAATGTATTTAAAGGGATAGATATTGCACTGTTTTCTGCAGGCGCTGAGAGGAGTATTCATTTTGCCCCTCTTGCAGCAAAGGCAGGCTGTGTTGTGATTGATAATTCAAGCGCATGGAGGATGGACCCGGAAGTGCCGCTTGTGGTTCCAGAAGTTAACCCGCACGACTTAAAGTGGCATAAAGGCATAATTGCCAATCCAAACTGCTCTACCATTCAAATGGTCGTAGCGCTTAGCCCTATCCATGATGCAGCAAAAATAAAGAGAATTGTTGTTACAACATTTCAGTCTGTATCCGGAACAGGCAGGAAGGCTATGGATGAACTTTTAAACCAGACATCGGCGTTGCTTAATTTTAAGGATATAAAACCATCTGTGTATCCGCATCAGATTGCATTTAACTGTCTTCCGCATATTGATAAGTTTTTGGATAATGGGTATACAAAGGAAGAAATGAAGATGGTTAATGAGACACAAAAGATAATGGGAGATAAATCCATAAGGATTACTGCAACTACGGTAAGAGTCCCTGTGTTTAGGAGCCACTCTGAGTCGGTAAACATTGAGACAGAGAAAAAGCTCTCAGCTAATGAAGTAAGGGCGATACTTTCGGATGCGCCCGGCGTGGTAGTTTTTGATGCCCCAGAGAAGAATATCTATCCGTTTCCTGCTGATGCAGCCTGCAAGGACGATGTATATGTTGGAAGGATAAGGGAGGACGAATCAATAGAGAACGGCATCAATATGTGGATTGTTGCAGACAACTTAAGAAAAGGCGCTGCGCTTAATGCTGTACAGATAGCTGAAAAGCTGATAGAGATGACGTAGGGTCTGGTCACCGAAAAATAGACATAGAGAGTGTCATTGCGAGCAGGTCCCTCGCTTGTCATTGCGAGGCGAAGCCGAAGCCAAAGTGTCATTCTGATGCCGAAGTTTCGGCAGAAGAATCTCTTTTGAGATTGCCACGTCCCGAAATGTCGGGACTCGCAACGACCTTTCAGGTCGGATTGCCACGAACCCTTCGGGTTCTCGCAATGACAAATAAATCAACGGTTTTATAATTCTATGTCTATTTTTCGGTGGTCATTCCGTGCTTGCCCCGATTAGAAAGTTTTTTCTAACGGGGCTTGACACGGAATCCAGTCTTTTTAGTTCTCTGTTTTCGGAGGAACGGTGTCTGGATTCCCGTTCCCCGCTTATCCCGAAGCGTCGGGACGGGGACAAGCTTCACGGGAATGACAACTAAGGTAAAACCATGCAACACGGTGATTTAATCATTAAGGCAGATTATTTACTTACAATGGAAGATGACCTTACTGTCATTAAGAATGGAGCAGTGGCAGTAAAAGGGAAAAATATTGTAAAGGCTGGCACATCAGAAGAGATATCAAAAGAATACACTTCAGAAAAAATAATAGGAGGGCAGGGTAGGGTAGTCTTCCCAGGATTGGTTAACACACACACACACGCTGCGATGGTTTATTTAAGAGGCATTGCAGATGACATACCGCTTCAGGAATGGCTTGAAAAACACATCTGGCCTGTTGAGGGGAAATTTCTTACAAGTGAATTTGTTGCTGACGCAGTTGAGCTTGCATGTCTTGAGATGCTTAAGGCAGGTGTTACAACATATGCAGATATGTATTTTTATGAAGACACCGCTGGCAAGAAGCTTGAGAAAATAGGCATGAGGGGTGTTTTAGGCGCGGGTGTTATTGATTTTCCTTCAATGTATGCACAGTCCGCAGATGATTATTTCAGAAGTGCTGAGAATCTTATAAATAACTGGAAAGGCAGTGAGCTTGTCACTCCGTGCGTAGCGCCTCATGCAACCTACACCTGCGGGCCAGAAAATTACAAGCGTGCAAGAGAATTAGCAGAAAAATACGATATTCCTATACATACACATCTCTCTGAAACTCAATGGGAGGTTTCAGAGATTCAAAGACGTTATGGTAAAACTCCTGTGGAGTATTTGGATGAAATAGGTATTCTCTCTGAACGTTTGTTTGCAGCGCATTGCGTATGGCTTACTGACAAGGATATAGAGATACTTGCAAAGAAAAGGGTAGGGGTGGCGCATTGTATTGAAAGCAATCTAAAACTTGCATCAGGCATTGCCCCTGTGCCAAAGATGCTTAAGGCAGGTGTAAAGGTTGCATTTGGCACAGACGGTGCTGCAAGCAATAATGACCTCAGCATATTAGGCGAGATGTCAACTGCTGCAAAGGTTCATAAGGCTATCTCTGAAGACCCAACTGTCCTTAATAGTAAAACTGCACTTTTAATGGCAACAAGATATGGTGCAGAAATATTAGGGCTTGGAGATAAGGTCGGTTCTTTAGAGCAGGGGAAATTAGCTGATTTAGTTATTGCCAATCTTGAAAAGCCTCATCTAACACCGATTTATGATATATATTCGCACATCACATACTGCATGAGGCCATCTGATATTGAGACAGTAATAGTTAATGGAAAGATTGTAGTTGACGCCGGAAGGCTTACAACAATGGATGAAGAAGAGATACTAAATAAGGCAAGGGGCTGGCAGGAGAAAATAAAAGGTAGCAGTGATTAGCTATTCAGAGAATTCAGGGTTTCTGTTAAGCTCTTGGTATCCTCTACATTAAGTGTTACGGCTTCTTTGTCTATCCTCTTTATGAGGGCAGATAGGATTTTCCCTGGACCGACTTCTATAAATGTCTTTATGTCATTTTTAATCATAAGCCTTATAGAGTCTTCCCATAAGAGGGGGCTATTTAGTTGCTTAATTAATGACACCTTAACCTCATCTTGGGTGTTCAAGAAAACAGCATCTGCATTATTTACAAGCGGTATTTTGGGGGTGTGAAATTTAATATCATCAAGCAGTTTGGAAAGTCTGTCTGATGCTCCTGTCATGAGCTTGCAATGCGAAGGTGCTGAGACAGAAAGTATAACTGTTCTTTTTGCACCCGCCTCTTTTGCAAGTTCTATTACCTCCTCAACTGCAGTTTTTTCTCCTGCAACAACTATCTGCCCCGGGCAGTTATAATTTGCAGGAGCTACATACCCTGAACTTACAGACTGGCATATATTGTCTACATCTTCTTTTTCAAGACCTAATATAGCAGCCATAATTCCTTTGCCCTCAGGGACTGTTTCTTGCATAAATTGTCCTCTTTTTTCTGTGAGTTTGACCGCATCTTTAAATGAAATTACGCCTGAAGCCGCTATTGCAGAATATTCGCCGAGGCTATGCCCTGCCACGCAGGATGGGGACACTCCCTTTAAAGAAAGGACATTAAAGGCAGCAAAGCTTGCGGTTAGAATACAGGGTTGGGTCTTAACTGTTTTATTGAGTTCTTCCTCTGGTCCGTTAAAACTGAGTTCAGCAATATCGTAGCCTAATGCATCCGAGGCTTCCCTATATATTTCTCTCACTTCTTTAAAATTCTCATGGAGGTCTTTTCCCATTCCCACATGCTGAGAGCCCTGCCCTGGAAAAACAAAAGCGATTTTCATTTATCCTCCTTACCTGCTTTGTGTATAAAAATTTTCTAAGTTAACAGATTTATTCTTATTATACATAAATCCTTTAAACTCTATTTACACAGAAGGTGCTTTTTCAGCCACTCACATAAAGACTATCAAGAGGGCTTTTTGGAGCATTTGACATATCTCTGATTACATGAGTATATATCATTGTTGTTTCCACATTTTTATGTCCGAGGAGGCTCTGAATTCTCAGGAACAAGATTCCTGTCAAGAAGGAACTTTTGGAACTCGGGCAGTGTATCTTTGTTAGAGCCGGACGATTTTGCCATGTTTTACGACCTTTCGATTTTAGTCCACCTTCCCTAAGGGTCGTAGACCTGCTTCTCTACGAGGCATTGACAACAAAAGGGAAGGGACAATATCTAAAGCCGCTCGGAAACAACCCTATCCGGCTTAATGGATTTAGAACTTTACTTCCGGCGTTTCTTTCTGTACCTCAGGTATATCATAATACTCTGCCTTACCCACGCCTGCTATTGATGCAAAAATCCTTCCAAAAACAGTCCTTCTGTAAGTATTTAATGTCCTGACATCGTCATTGTAACGTTTTCTCTCCACC
>JACQXB010000022.1 GCA_016208965.1 Nitrospirota bacterium | reverse complement strand
TGTCGACATAAGCGATTATAAGGCATTTTGCGAAGCCGATTTTTTAAAAAATGTCAGTTATGAAGGCAGATCAGGTAAAATACAAAAAGCGGACATTTCTAAATCAGTAAGAATAGGACATTTCTAAATCGGTAGAACACCAAGGGTGTTTTTTCTATTGCCTTATTAAAGATGAAATTATATAATAGTCTGCCTAAATTTTGAGTTGGGTTTTAAATTATGAAGCTAAAAGATAACTTTGTTCTCATTACAGGCGCTGCCCAGGGGATTGGCAGGATAATTGCTATTGGAATGGCAAAAGAGGGGGCACATATTGGTGTAGCCGATATAAATATTGAAAAGGCTGAGGCTACAGCTGAAGAGATAAAGTCGCTTGGAGTAAAATCACTCCCAATCAAAATTGATGTATCTAAATCTGAGGAGATTGCATTGGCCTTTGATAGATTTATTCAAGAATTTGGCAGGATCGATGTCCTCGTGAATAACGCTGGCATTACAAAGGATACCCTGATAATCAGAATGAAAGAGGAAGATTGGGATTTAGTTCTGAATATAAATCTGAAAGGTGTTTTTTTATGCAGTAAAGAGGCACTAAAGTTGATGACCAAGCAGCAGTATGGAAAGATTATAAACATATCTTCTGTAGTTGCCTTTATCGGTAATCCCGGACAGGCAAATTATAGCGCCTCAAAGGCAGGTATCGTTGGTCTTACAAAGTCCATAGCTAAGGAGTATGCAACTCGTGGTATAAGGGCTAATGCTATTGCCCCTGGGTTTATTCAAACAGCCATGACAGAAGGTCTTCCTGAAAAGGTTAAGGAGGAGATGAAACGACTTATCCCGCTTGGATATTTTGGTGAACCTCAGGATGTAACTAATGTAGCTATATTCCTCGCATCAAAGGAGTCAGATTATATTACAGGTCAGGTAATTCATGTAAACGGAGGCATGTATATGTAAGAAATGCAAAATGCAAAATGTAAAATGCAAAATGCAAAATTTCCGCCTGAGGCGGATTCGCCGAGGCAAAAGGAATCATTAATTTGATTTCTTCCGCAATTTTGTCCCGACTGGTTGGGATGATTTTTTAATTTTAAATTTTTATGATGGAGGTGTTTAATGGCAGTAGAGGAAAAAGTAAAGGAGATAATATCAAAGCAGTTAGGGGTTGATATAGACAAAATTACTCCTGAGGCATCTTTTATGGATGACCTCGGGGCAGATTCCCTCGATACAGTGGAACTTGTTATGGCGTTTGAAGAGGCATTTAATATTGAAATCCCTGATGAAGATGCAGAGAAGATATCCAAGGTTCAGGATGCCGTAAATTATATAAAAGGAAAGTCAGGCAATAAATAATTCCAATCTCCACCTCTATTTGAAACTCGGGAAATTATGAATAGAAGAGTAGTAGTAACAGGGGTTGGGATGATTACCCCACTCGGCACGGGGACAGATAAATCATGGAATGCCTTATTGGATGGTCGTTCCGGAGTAAGAAGAATTACACGATTTGATCCTGCTGGGTTGCCATGTCAGATAGCGGGAGAGGTTCCTGATTTTGAGATAGACCGGTTTATAGACACCAAGGAACAGAAAAAGATGGATAGGTTTATCCATCTTGGACTTTCTGCATCCATAATGGCTGTTGATGATTCAGGACTTAAAATCACAGAAGACATCGCTGACAGGGTAGGTGTAATAGTTGGCTCAGGGATAGGCGGGCTGCCTGCCATTGAGTATTATAGTAATGTCCTTCAGGAAAAAGGTTATAAGAGAATCACTCCATTTTTTATCCCTATGACAATAATAAACCTTATCGCAGGACAGATTTCTATACGTTTTGGTGCCAAGGGTCCGAACTCTGCTGTTGCTACAGCATGTGCGAGTGGCACACATGCAATCGGTGATGCCTTCAGATTAATTAAGAATGGCATGGCTGACGCAATGATTGCCGGAGGTGCTGAGTCTGTAATAACACCCTTAGGTATAGTGGGTTTTAGTGCAATGAAAGCCCTGTCCACAAGAAATGATGAACCTGAGCGAGCAAGCAGACCATTTGACAGAGACAGGGATGGCTTTGTTATGGGAGAAGGGGCAGGGATGTTAATACTTGAAGAGCTGGGGTATGCTTTAAAAAGAGGCGCGAGAATTTATGCTGAGGTTATTGGTTATGGTATGACAGGAGATGCTTATCATATTACAGCGCCCCATCCTAATGGAGAAGGCGCAGCGCGGTGCATGAATATTGCGTTAAAAGATGCTGATATCACACCTGAAAAGATAGATTACATCAATGCCCATGGGACATCAACAAAATATGGAGATGAGTTAGAAACAGCAGCCATTAAAAAGGTATTTAGTGAACACGCATATAAACTCGCTGTGAGCTCTACGAAATCAATGACAGGGCATCTCCTTGGTGCCGCAGGTGGGGTGGAGGCAGTTATAAGTGTTCTAAGCATGGTTAACAGCATTGCCCCACCAACTATTAACCTTGAAAATCCTGATCCCGATTGTGAACTTGACTATGTACCAAATAAGGCAAGGCAAATGAATATAAATATTGCGATGTCTAACTCATTTGGTTTTGGCGGAACTAATGCATGCATTGTTTTCAGAAAACATATCAACACTTGAGACTTCTATCGGTTATACCTTTAAAGATAAATCCCTTCTTTGTGAGGCTATAACTCATAAGTCTTTCGCAAATGAGAATCCCGAAATTTCATCTTCTTTTAATGAACGGTTGGAATTTCTTGGTGATGCGGTTCTTGGTTTAATTATCAGTGATTATCTTTTTTGTTCTTATCCTGAATACAGTGAGGCTCAACTATCCAAAATAAAAGCGTATGCTGTTCAGGAAAATACGCTTAAAGAGATTGCTAAGGAGCTTGATTTTGGAGCATATCTGCTTCTTGGTAAGGGAGAAGAGGTAACAGGCGGGAGAGAGAAACCATCCCTGCTCGCTAATGTATTTGAGGCTGTAATCGGGGCTGTTTATTTAGATGGAGGGCTTAAAGAGGCAGAGATATTTGTACTTAATTTTTTGAAGGATAGGATAAAAAAACTTATCTCTGAGAATCTGCTTTTTGACTTTAAAACCCGATTTCAGGAGATTGTCCAGGAAAGTTATGGTATATTACCAAGATATGTAGTCCATAAAGAAACAGGACCAGATCACATGAAGACCTTTGAGGTGAAAGTATTTATAGGTGATGAATTGTATGGGGCAGGGAAGGGTAAGAGCAAGAAAGACGCTGCTCAGAGGGCCGCAGAGGAAGGGTTGAAAAAGCTCGGCAGTATTTAAAGGTTTTATTTAGAATTTAGCATTTAACTTTATGAATTCAAAGGTTTTTTATGCCAATTACTTATAAAACTTCAGGTGTAGACATCAGCAGAGGAAATAAATTGGTAGATATTATAAAGCCAATAGCCCATTCTACTTTTAGGCGAGGTGTACTTCAGGATATAGGGTCTTTTGGTGCTTTTTTCAAATTACCCCTTTTTAAGTATAAAAAACCTGTTCTCGTAAGTGGTACGGACGGTGTTGGCACCAAATTAAAGATTGCCTTTATGATTGAGAAGCATGACACAGTTGGCATAGACCTTGTTGCCATGTGTGTTAATGATGTTCTTACAAGTGGTGCTGAACCTTTATTTTTCCTTGATTACTTTGCAACTGGGAAGCTATCTATAAGAAAGGCTCAGGATGTGATCAAAGGTATTGCAGAAGGATGCAAGATTGCAGGTTGCTCCCTTATCGGTGGGGAGACAGCAGAGATGCCGGGATTTTACAAGAATAACGAATATGACCTTGCAGGCTTTTCAGTCGGGATTATAGAGGAGGATAAAATTATAGATGGCTCAAATATTAAAAGTGGAGATGTAATTATTGGGCTTGCCTCAAGTGGGCTGCACAGTAATGGATATTCTCTTGTAAGAAAAGTCTTTTTTGATATCAAAAAATATAAGACAAATAAATTAATCCCTGAACTTGGCTGCACAATAGGAGAGGAACTTCTAAAGCCTACAAGAATTTATGTGAAGAGCATCTTGGGATTGCAAAAGTCCGTAAAGATTAAGGGGATGGCGCATGTCACAGGCGGTGGTATTACAGAAAATCTCCCACGCATTTTGCCAAGGGGGCTTAGGGCTGTGATAAAAAATGATAGTTGGTATGTGCGTCCAATTTTTGATATTGTTCAGACTATGGGGAAGGTCTCAGATAAAGAGATGTTCAGGACATTCAATATGGGCGTAGGGTTTATTATAGTTGTTAAGAAGAGTGATGTAGGTAGTATTATCAAAAAGTTAAAACAATTTGGTGAAAAGGTATTTGTAATAGGATATATTGAAAAAGGGCACAATGGGGTCGTATATACTTAACATTGGTGTTTTAGCATCGGGAAGAGGCTCAAATTTTCAGGCAATAATAGATAGTATTGAAAGCGGCTATCTCAAGGCAAGAATAGTTGTTCTCATAACTGACAATCCTGAGGCTTATGCCCTTGAAAGGGCTAAAAGGCATGGCATACCTTATCTTGTTATAAAGCCAAAAGAATTTTCTGACAAAGATTCTTATTACTCTCATATTGCAAAAGAACTTAAGGCAAGAAATGTTGGGCTTGTTGTTTTGGCAGGTTTTATGAGGGTTGTCGGCAGGGCGATTATAAAGGAGTTTCCCAATAAAATAATGAATATCCATCCTGCACTTTTACCGTCCTTTCCGGGTTTTCATGGGCAAAAGCAGGCTGTTGATTATGACGTTAAAATCTCAGGGTGCACAGTGCATTTTGTTGATGAAGGAGTTGACACAGGACCAATAATAATTCAGTCTGCTGTGCCTGTTTATCATGATGATACCGAAGAAAGCCTCTCAGAAAGAATATTAAAACAGGAGCATAAGATATTTCCGTTTGCGATAAAACTTTTCTCTGAAGGCAGGATTAGTGTTGAGGGGAGAAAGGTTATTGTAAATGCTGACCGTGATGAATCAGTGATTATAAATCCAAAGGTGGGTTAATCGTAGAGCATGTCATGGTTTAATCCTTATAATATGAGGACACCTTGACCATCTCTATAGGTTGCTCCCTGCCACAATGCTTGCAAACTATTGCATCTTCTTTAATGATCTCGGCACAGTAAGGGCACTTTTTGGTATACCCTTTAGATACCATAGGTGGAAGCAATGCAATAACAATAATAAGCAAAGGGAAAAGGGCACATAGTATAAACCACCATATCGGGTTGCGCCCCTTTCTTCTGGCTATAATGCCGCCTATAATGCCCGCGATGATAACCAGTAAGACATATCTATACATGGCGACATAAATCAGCAACAGCGTCATTCCCCGACTCGATCGGGGAATCCAGAGCGTACTGGATTGTCCGGTCAAGCCGGACAATGACAAAATGGTTATGACTTTTGATGCTGTGTATAACCAATGGGATTCTCTAATTTTTTATGATCATTTTGTTTACGAAGCACTATGCAATAGTGCTTCATTTATCTCTTTTGTATATCTCCCACACCAATAAATGGTATTGCTCCACCGCCTGTAACCTGGGGGAGTATCCCATTCCATTTATCTATTGCCTTGAGATTAGCCTCTATCTTTCTGAGCTCTATAAGATCTGCTGAAATATTTGCCCTCTGCAGCCTCAAGGACTCTGCCTCTGCCCTTGCTGCTGTAACTTTCTGCTCTGCCTCAATTTTTATCCTGTCCAGGTCTCTCTTTGACTTTAGTGCAAGCTGTTCTGCTGTTTGCTTTGATTCAATGGCTTCCATAAATATCTTGGAGAAGCTGAAACCGATGATAGAAAATGCATCAACTGCTATGTTGTGCGCCATGAGTCTTTCAGCAAGGTTTGCTCTCATTGCCTCGCTTACCGCTGGTCTCTTTGTGATAAGTTCTTCTGCTGTATACTTGGCTGTCACAGCCTTTACCACCTCCTGCACTGCAGGGTCAATGATTCGCTCTTTAAAGTGTATGCCAATGGACTGATAGACAATATTTGCCTTATCTGGAATTATATGATAGTTAAGCGCAACTTCTGAACTCACTTCCTGAAGGTCAGACGATGAAGCAGCGGCACTTGTCAAAGATTTCTGAACCTTGACATCCATCCGGGCAACTTTCTGCATTATAGGTATCCTGAAATGCAGTCCTTCTCCAAACACATCTTTCTGAACAGCGCCAAAATTGAGGACAACCCCTCTTTCACCTGCCCCAATCTGAACCCAGGGATTTAAAAACAGGAAAAAGACCAGAATTGCTCCAATAATCAGCGATACCCTCATAGGGCCTTTCTTCATTGCAGACTGCATTGCCTCCTTAGCCCTGTAAACATCTCTTTCATCCATAATATACTACCCCCTTTTAATTTAGAGAGGATGTTCAGCATCCTCTAAACTTTGAAAATCAAAATGTTGTTAAACTCAATTATAGCAAAAAGTAAAATTAAAGAAAGTAAAATTAAAATGGGCTGGTTGTATTTGCCATTTTAAATCTTCCCTCATGCCCGCAATGAACAGCTAACGGTTTCGCCACAAAAAGAAGGGCGTAGCCTTTGGATGATTAATCTTTTGTGGCGTGTTAGCCGTTCGTTGCAGGCATGGATAAATCTTTCATTTCCGTATAATTTCAACTACCTTTTCAATAACCTCGTTGAGCTTGTTGGCTGTAAGATTGCCAACTTTATAGAGAACAATATGGCTGTCTGCTGTAAATATACGATTAGGTCTCACATTGCTTGGCTGTTTTAACCCTCCCATTTCAAAGTTTTTATCGTCAATCGAAATTGCGTAGCTGTCTTTGATGTTTTGACTGGTTATCTGGCAAAGAATTATATCATCGCCCTCTAATTTTGAAATGACTAAAGCAGGACGCCTCTTGGACTGGGTTAGGTCAGAGAAAGGAAAAGGAACAACAACGACATCTCCCTTTACAAAGTTTGCCATGCTTCATCTTCCTCTGGTCTTAGCCAATCTTTTTTTAAGGTAGATTCGCTGGCGATGGCAGTATCAAGCCTTTCCTTAGTTATCTTTGTCTTTAAAAAATGAACAAAATCCAACACTTCGTCAAGAAACGACTCTGGAACTTGTTCAATCTCGTTTAAAAGCAATTCTTTTTTATTCATGGTTTCTCCCTTTTCCAATCAAGTTTACTTAATTATACCAGATTAAGACTACTGATGGACGGATTTTCTTTTAGTTCACTATTAGCCGTCCGTTGCAGGCATTTAATTAATAGAATTTTCCATTTCTCCCACATGGTTATGATGGGGAAGATGTCGAATTTTCTTCCCATCTTTCGTAATTTCAATGGCAGCAAAGGCGGAGTCTGGAAGACTTTCGATATAACGCTGGCTCCAATCTTCTGCCAGCGCTGGTAATGCAACAAATAAAAGAAATATTCCTGCTATTCCTAAGGAACTCTGTTTCAGGTTTTTTATTAACATATCCTTCTGCTTCATTTCATCTTCTCCCATGCCCGCAATGAACAGATAACGGGCTTGTGAAACAAAAACGCCAGAGTCAAAAGATTCAATAATAAAGCGGTCTTGTTTGCCTTTTGGTCTTTGCGCAAGCCTGTTGTTAAATGAAGTTTCGGGCATGCTCCAAATAATTGTCCCCTTTTTCGCCTGTTCAATCCTTTGTAAAAAAATTTTTAGCCTCTGTTACCTGCCGTTGTCTTCAAATGACGTACTTGATGTTTTGCTATAAGCTCTCTTACGGCAGAGACTAATTGAATAGGGATTTCTATTATGGCCTGAGTTTTATCTTCATATGCTGCTTCATCCTCTGCCAAGGCTTCTTCTTCTGTTTGTTTCTCATAATAGGCAAGAACCCTCTTTACTCTTTTTTCATCCCATCCTTTTGGAAATCTACTCTTTTTCATTTTTTCTTTCGCCTCCTGCGTTTATACGCTATTAATGGTTTGCCGGATAACTCAAAAGCGGTTATGACAAAAACACTCCCCGGCTCTGGGTCTGGAACATAAATGACTCTGAGATAACGTTTCCAGCACAAACGAAGTCTTTAGATTTGAGCGTTAACCGTTTGTGCTATGTTAGCGGAAGTGCCCGTACTGAAATTTTATCTGACGGCAACATACTCTGCAAAGGAAGTTGACTGAGGGATAGACAGCCCATCTTCCTTCAGCCCTTGCAAGTGCAATTCAATGGCTTCATACATACTTTGCTCTGCTTCTTCACGCGTAGATCCTGTAGCTACACATCCGGGCAAGTCAGGTGAATATGCAGAATAGTTTCCATTTGCCTTCTCGATTACAACAAGAAAACGATACATTTTATTTTACCTCCTTCAATTTAGCCTGCTTCAAAATACTGTTTAAGGTTCCTGGCGCCAAATCATCATTAGGATGACCGGTCCCGAAGCATCGGGATTACCCTGCCTGCCTTCGTAGGGTGTTTATATTGACGATGGCTTCCTCTGAAATTTTCAAGCAAGGAATATAAGTTCAAGGCCTCATCCAATTCTCTCAAGCAGTGCCTTACGCATTGTATCCACAGGCGGCTTTAATCCTGTCCACAATTCAAACGCCAGCACACCCTGCCATAAAAGCATACCGGAACCGTCAAGGGTTTTTGCCCCTTTTGCTTCGGCATGTTTTAGAAATTTTGTTTGTTTGTAGATGAGGTCGCATACTATCATTTTAGAGGTAATCAAGTCAGTACTTAGAGGCATCGGGTCATCAGGCTTAAGTCCAAGAGGGGTTGCATTAATGACTATATCAAAATTTTTAACCTCTCTTATATCATTAATGGCAAAGACATTATTACGGATCTTTTTCAAATCATTTACAAGTTTTTCTGTCTTTAGAGTATCAAGGTCGTATAAAAATAATTTCTTAGCAGCTTCACTCAGATAATAGCTTATTGCCCTTGAGGCGCCGCCTGCACCAAGTATCAGTATTTCCTTGCCTTCTGCTGAGATATTATTTTCTGAGAGGGAATTAATAAAGCCTCTACCGTCTGTGTTATATCCCTTAAGTCTGCCATTTTTATTAACCACTGTATTTACTGCGCCTATAAAACGAGCCTCTTCATCAACCTCATCAAGCAGAGGAATTACTTTTTCTTTATGAGGCACGGTTATATTAACGCCGAGGATATTTAATGCTCTTACTGCGTTTACAGCTTGCAGTAAATCTTCCGGAGAAACCTTGAAGGGAAGATAGCACATATCAAGTCCCAGTGCCTCAAACGCGGCATTGTGTATTGCTGGAGAGAGCGTATGCTCCACAGGGAAGCCAAATATTCCGAGTGCCTTAGTTTTTCCTGTCACATTCATCTGTTATCCCCTGTAATAGCCCTTTTAGTGTGGGCTTTATCGCCCTTACATTTATGCCTAAATTCTCTTCTAAATCTTTGAGCGTTACATTATCTAAAAACATATTATTTCCGTCCCGCAGTGTAACATTTGGCACTAAAAGACAATCTCCCTTTACCTTTCCCATTAGTGATTTAATTATATCTCTGCCTGTAAGAAGTCCTGTAACTGTAACGGTAGGACCAAAAAACTTATTTTCTATCTTGAACACTTCAAGAGAGAGTCCATCCATTATTCTTAATTTTTGTGATATATCTTCAAGATAAGGTGCAAAGGATACACCGGTAAATGTGACTATCTTTTTGGGATTTATTTTTTTGGGGAGTTTTAATTTTTTCATGGAATCTAAAAAAGATGGTATCAAGCCTACGCCATTTTCAATCTGCGAAAGGTCGCCATATTCATCAACAGAAGGGAAGGGCATACCAGCTTTTATGTAAAGCTCATCTGAGGCATATACTATGGAGTCGCCATGACGCTTTTTAAACCTCTTGCTGAACTGTTTTACAATCTCAATTGCTTTTATGGCATCTGTTTTTTCAACAGCCCTTACATTTGTTTTTCTAAATCTTGTAAGCCCCACGGGTACAACAGCAATAGACGCAATATAAGGGTAAAATTTATACAAGTCCTTTATGGTTTTTGAAAGCTCAACGTCCTCATTTAGTCCAGGCACAAGCACAATCTGCGTATGAAGCTTTATTTTATTGCTTGTGAATTCCTGAATCTCTTTAAGTATATCTTCTGCCTTTGGGTTGCCGAGTATTGTTTTTCTTAACTCGTTATTTGTTGTATGAACCGATACATAAAGGGGGCTAAGCCTTTGTATGAAAATACGCTTCTTATCAGCAGGCGAGAGATTTGTTAGTGTTATGTAGTTTCCATAGAGGAATGACATCCTGTAATCATCATCTTTTAGATAGAGCGTTTTCCTCATGCCCTTTGGAAGCTGGTCAACAAAACAGAAAACACATTTATTCCTGCAGCCCCTTACCCTGAACTGGCTTAACTCAAATCCGGAATTGGTCTTTTCTTTTTTATTTATCTTAAAAGAATATATCTTGTTTCCGCGCTGGACTTTTAAAGAAAGGGACCCTTCTTGCGAGTAATACATGTAATCAATTATATCCTTTGCAGGATTGCCATTAACTTCTATGACAGTGTCTCCGTTTTGAAGTCCTATTTTGCTGGCAATACTTCCTTCAGTGATGTGATTAATTGCGAGATTCATATTTTAAGTATTGATAGTTTTTAGTCCTTTGTAAATATAAAGTATACCCGAAACTCCTGTTAGAGAGGCAACGGCAATTAAAAAACTCATCGGTATGTCTGCTGAATTTCTTATATTAATAAGAAGAAGCACAACGCCTATAAGAACAGACTGCGATACATTTGCTATTTTTCCTAAAATGCTCGGCTCAACTTTTATGTTATGGGTAATAAAATAGAAAATCAACCACCCTGTTACTACAATCAGATCCCTGCTAATAATAGTAATAGTCAGCCATTTTGGTATCCATCCATACAAGCTCATCATAACAAATGATGTTATCAGCAGAAACTTGTCTGCAACAGGATCGAGTATACTTCCAAGGACAGTTGCCTGTTTCTTTACCCTTGCTAAAAGCCCATCAAGGACATCTGTAATCCCTGCTGAAAGAAAAAGGATAAGGGCATAATCATAATAGTCATAAATAAGTGCAGATGCAAAAAATGGCAGCAGTAATATTCTTGCTATTGTTAAAATGTTAGGGAGATTTTTGGTTATCAACTAAAGCTCCTACTACTCAAGAAGGCTAAGGTTAAGGTTGAGGCTAAGATATTTTATCCTTAACCTCAGCCTTAACCTGAATTTATATCTTTATAGTTATTAAAACAACCCCTTGACCTTTCCTGTATTAACATCCACATCAACACGACGATAGGCAGGGTCAGATGCTGTGCCGGGCATTAACTTGACAGCTCCTGCAACAGGCACGACAAACCCCGCCCCTTTAAATGTAAGGATGTCTCTAACATGGAGTTTCCAGCCCTTTGGGACACCCTTGATATTTGGATTGTCAGTAAGACTTAAATGAGTCTTAACCATACAAATTCCTAATTTTGAAGTTTCAGGGTCTTCTTCCATTTTTTTTGCCTTAGCCAGTGTCTCTACAGAATAATCTACACCATCTGCACCATAAACTTCAGTAGCGATTAATTCAATCCGTTTGCGAATAGGGGTAGAAAGCTCATAAAGGAATTTAAAGTTATTTGGCTCATTACATGCATCTACTACGGCATCAGCGAGTTCTAATGCTCCTTCACCGCCGTACTGCCAGTGTTTTGAGAGTGCTACCCTTGCGCCTGCTAACTCTGCGATTCGTCTTACCATCTTTATCTCATTCTCGGTATCTGTGTAGAAGGCATTAATGCAGACAACAGGGTTTATACCTGCTTTTTTGATTGTTTTTATATGATGAACAAGATTCTCACAACCCTTTTCAACCCAGCCGACATTTTCTCCCTTATACTCTTCAGGGATCGGTCTTCCGGGTACGGGGATTGGGGCACCACCGTGGCATTTCAACGCCCTTATTGTTGCAACAAGAACCGCTGCATTTGGTTTAAGTCCTGAGAACCTGCATTTTAGATTCCAGAATTTTTCAAATCCAATATCAGCAGCAAACCCTGACTCTGTCACATGATAATCACTAAGCTTCAAGCCGATTCTGTCTGCAATAATTGATGATTGACCTATAGCTATATTTGCAAACGGACCTGCATGCACAAAAACAGGCTGTCCTTCTATTGTCTGCATGAGATTTGGATTCAGTGCCTCAACCATCCATGCAGTCATCGCACCTGCAACCTCAAGGTCTTCGGTTGTAACAGGTTTGCCGCTCTTGTCGTATGCAACAACAATCCTGCCCATTCTTTCCCTCATGTCTTTCAGGTCAGTTGCTACGGAGAGAATTGCCATGACCTCTGAAGAAACGGCAATAGCAAAACCTGAGCGCATCATGAATCCATCATCTTTTCCACCGATACCAATAATGATATCCCTTAAAGACTGTGCACAGAAGTCCATTATCCATTTCATCTCAACATTTCTCGGGTCAATGTTGAGTCTCTTCAATTTGCGTTTTGCAAGCTGCTCATCATTATAATTAAACTCATGCTGCATTCTTGATGTAAGGGCAACCAGTGCAAGGTTATGGGCATTCATGATTGCGTTTATATCACCTGTCAGTCCAAGAGAAAAAGGTGTAAGTGGGATACATTGTGAAAGTCCGCCCCCTGCTGCGGAACCTTTAATATTCATTGTAGGTCCACCAGAAGGCTGACGAATTGCGGCAATAACCTTTTTACCCCTCTTTCCAAGCCCCTGTGTTAACCCCATTGTAGTGGTAGATTTACCTTCTCCTAAAGGAGTGGGTGTTATGGCTGTCACATCAATATACTTGGCATCAGTTTTACTGCTCATGCGATTCAGAATACTTTTAAAATCTACTTTTGCAACATAATGTCCGTGTGGAAGAAGTTCATGTTTTTCTAATCCCAATTCCTCCCCAAGTTGATAAACAGTCTTCATGTGTGCTTCTGCTGCTTCTGCGATTTCCCAGTCTGCACGTTTGGTTGGATCAAGCGGCATTTTTTTTTTTTGTTTTGTTGTTTGGTTGTCATTCCCCGATTAAATCGGGGAATCCAGTACTTATGTTTATGGATTCCGCATCAAGTGCGGAATGACAGCGTTTTTAGTTTTTGGATACCCCGCAGCTTGCTGCGGGGAGGTTCATTTAGTGAATAGTCGTTAGTGAATAGTATTCAGTTAAAGACTAAAACCTATTCACTGTTCACTATTCACTGCCTTTAATAGCTTATCAATGCATTCAGAAATTTTTCGTTCATCCGTCTTAAATTTTTGCTCGTAATTATAAGAAGTTTTTTCATTATTTTAAAGGCAAGTGAAAGGTTTTCTTTTTCCATTTTTTCAAAATATTCCTTTGGGATCAGAAAGACTTCTGTATTTTCAATTGCCACTGCGGTTGCCTCATGCCGTCTTTTTTCAAGGATGGATAACTCTCCCAGGAAATGACCCTTTGTAAGAATAGCGAGTGTTTGTTTCCAGCCGTTAGGGGTAACTTTAGAGATTTCTACTTTTCCAGAGTTTATGAGGTATAGCCCTTTTGTCTCTTCCTTTTCTTTGAACAGGCAATCGCCTTTTTTAAAGGATAGTTTTTTTATAATACCTGCAATACCTTGAAGCCCTGCTTCATCAATGTCTTCAAGCAGGACCTGCTGTCTTAATACACTTGGTTTAATCATAATAACCCCCTATGTATAAATTGTATGTTGTCATTCCCGCGAAAGCGGGAATCCAGGAAAACGACTTTCTGGATTCCGCATCAAGTGCGGAATGACGAAATTAAGGAAATTTTTATTTTAAAAAATTTCCTTCCATAACTTTCAACTTTTAACTTTTAACTTTTCTATTCTCACCGCACACACCTTTAACTCCGGTATCTTACAAAATGGGTCAAGGGCAATATTTGTAAGCATATTAGCAGCCGCCTCTTTAAAATGAAATGGTATAAATACTACACCCTTGTCAGGTCTCTCTGAAATCCAAGCTTTTATTTCTATTTCTCCTCTTCTTGATGATACCTTTATTTTTTGTTCATCAGCAATACCCAGCCTATTTGCATCCTGAGGGTTTATTTCTATATACGGCTCAGGTGAAACAGTATTTATAGCATCAACCCTTCTTGTCATTGAACCAGTATGATATTGAAAGAGCTGTCTTCCTGTAGAGAGTATAAATGGATAATTCTCATCAGGGAGTTCCGCAGACGGTCTGTATTTTAACATAATGAATTGTGCCTTTCCTCTTGGGAAACCGCCTTTGAAGAGATACGGTGTTCCCGGATGGTCAAGGGTAGGGCAGGGCCATTGAATCCCTTGTTTTTCAATCCTGTGATATGTGATACCTACAACTGCTTGCCAGACTTTTCCGATTTCCTGAAAAACTTCTTCAATGGAACTGTATTTCATATCATAGCCAAGCCTCTTACTTAATTCTGTAATTATCCATGAATCTTCCTTTGCCTCGCCGGGCGGTTCCACAGCCTTTCTTACCCGTTGAACCCTTCTTTCTGTATTTGTAAATGTCCCGTCCTTTTCCGCAAAACATGTAGCAGGTATGACCACATCAGCAAGCTCTGCTGTCTCTGTCAGGAAAATATCCTGCACAACAAGGAAATCTAATTTCTTTAGTGCTTTTATTGTATGGTTTATATCAGGGTCGCTGAGTGCCGGATTTTCTCCCATAATATACATTGCCTTAAGCTTACCCTCAAGGGCTGCATCTATCATCTCTGGTGCTGTAAGACCAATTTTATCAGAAAGCTTGACATCCCATGCATTTTCAAACTTCTCCCTAATTGCTGGTATATCCACCCGCTGATAGCCGGGATAGAGATTCGGTAAACAGGCCATATCGCTTGACCCCTGGACATTGTTTTGCCCCCTTAAGGGATTAACGCCGGTGCTTTCTATTCCGAGGTTTCCTGTCATAAGGGAAAGGTTAGCTATTGCATAAACATTCTCTGTGCCGTGGGAATGCTGGGTTATACCCATGGTGTAATATATCCCTGCTCGCTGAGCCTTACCATAAAGCAGGGCAGCTTTAATTATCTTTTCTTTTGGAACGCCTGTGATTTTTTCAGCATACTCAGGTGTATACTCCTCAAGGCTCTTTTTAAATTCTTCAAAGCCTTCGGTGCGTACAAGTATAAATACCCTATCAATCAGTCCTTCCTTGAATAACACATGCATTATTGCATTTAACAATGCTACATCTGTCCCTGATTTTTGCTGTAACCAGACATGTGCGAACTTTGCAAGATTTATCCTTCTTGGGTCAGCGACAATGAGTTTTGCACCTTTATTTAAAGCCTTTTTCATCTTAAGCCAGACGATAGGATGGGTTTCAGTTGTATTTGAGCCTATTACAAAAATCACATCGTTGTTTTCTATCTCAGACATTGAATTAGTCATTGCCCCTGAGCCGAATACTGTAGCCAGACCGGCTACCGTTGGGCTGTGTCAAAATCTGGCACAGTGGTCAATGTTGTTTGTGCCAATAGATGCTCTCATAAACTTCTGAAAGATATAGTTCTCTTCATTTGTGCATCTTGCAGATGATAGCCCTGCGATAGCATCGGGCCCGTGTTTTTCTTTTATTGTCTTAAGTTTTTCTGCAATATAATCCAATGCCTCATCCCAGGAGGCTTCTCTGAAGACATGAGAAGTTGAGAAGTTGAGAGGTTGAGAATTTGAGATAGTCTTATCTTCTGAGCTTCTTATCTTCTGAGCTTCTTTTGTATTCTTCGGTGCTATCCTGATAAGGGGTCTTGTGAGTCTGTCACGATGATTGATAAAATTATAACCAAACCTGCCTTTTACGCATAGCCATCCTTCATTTATGGTATCGTCTTTTGAACTAACCCTGATTACCTCATTTCTCCTGACATGGAGTGTAATACTACATCCAACACCGCAGTACGGACAAATAGTGTCAACCTCTTTAATCTCTTTCTGCCTGCCTTTTAGTGTCCACATTTTCCCTGTGAGTGCCCCTGTTGGGCAAACAGCAACACATTGCCCGCAGAATACGCAATCAAGGTCCCTCTCGTAGGGCGGGCATATCTTAGATTTAAACCCTCTGTATGTGAAATCAATTGCACCAACGCCCATAACTTCATCACAGACTTTTACACATCTTCCACAGAGTATGCATTTCTCCATAGCTCGTTCAATAAATGGGTTGCCATCTCGTTTTGTATAAACCCTTCTTTCACCGGCAAAAATCCCCCCTCTGCCCCCCTTTTCTAAAGGGGGGATGGGGGGATTAATACCATAAAAATATGCAAGCTCTTGAAGTGTGCAATCACCTGCCTTTTCACAAACCATGCAGTCATTCGGATGGTCTGAAAGGATTAGCTCAAGTACAGTTTTTCTCAAATCCTCAAGGTAAGGACTTGTGGTCGTTACCTCCATCCCTTCACTTACCGGTGTTGTGCATGATGTTACAGGACGCGGGATGCCTTTTACCTCTACTATGCATAGTCTGCACCCCCCAAATGGTGTAAGTTTCGGGTGATGACAGAGTGTAGGTATAGAGATGTCGTTTTGCCTGGCAGCATCAAGCACTGATGTGCTATCAAGAACCGTGATTTTTTTGCCATCTATAGTGAGATTTATCATAATTCCTCAAATTCAAAAATCAAAATGCAAAAATCAAAATTAAGGAGTTTTTTAAATTATAATTTTTTATTTCCACAATTTTGATATTTTATTTTTAATCTTTGATTTTTTTATTCTTTCTCCACTGCCTTAAACTTGCATACATCAAAACAAGCCCCGCATTTAATACATATCTCCTGATTTATTACATGTGGTTTCTTTTTCTCTCCTGTAATTGCACCTGCCGGACATGCCCTCATGCAGGCAACACAGCCTGTGCAAGTAGCTTCCATAATAAAATATGTAAGCAGGTCTTTGCATACCTTTGCAGGGCATTTCTTGTCTTTTATATGTGTCTCATATTCATCCCTGAAGTATTTTAGTGTACTGATGACAGGATTTGGAGCGGTTTGACCAAGCCCGCACAGAGAGGTAGCCTTTACATCGCTGCTTAATTTTTCAAGTATCTCAATGTCATCAACCTTGCCGAGTCCCTTTGTAATTCTATCAAGTATCTCAAGAAGCCTCTTTGTCCCGATTCTGCATGGCACACACTTCCCGCATGATTCTGACTGGGTAAACTGCAGGAAATACTTTGCTACATTCACCATACAGTCATCCTCATCAAGGACAATCATTCCACCTGAGCCAACAATAGAGCCTGCCTTTGCAAGAGATTCATAATCAACATTCAAATCAAGCATATCAACTGGAATACATCCTCCTGAAGGACCACCTGTCTGAACAGCCTTAAATGCCTTACCCCCTTCTATTCCGCCGCCGATGTCATAGATTATTTCTCTAAGTGTAATTCCCATCGGGACCTCAATCAGCCCCGTGTTTTTTATCTTTCCTGTTAATGCAAAGACTTTTGTGCCTTTTGATTTTTCTGTCCCATAAGACGAATACCATTGAGCACCGTTTCTTATGATATACGGGATATTTGCAAGGGTTTCTACATTATTTATAATTGTTGGTTTTCCCCATAAGCCTTTATAAACAGGGAATGGCGGCTTTGCCCTCGGCATACCCCTCTGCCCCTCAATTGAGACTATCAATGCTGTCTCCTCACCGCATACAAAGGCCCCTGCACCAAGCTTTATCTTTATATCAAAGCTAAAACCTGTATCAGAAATATTCTTACCGAGAAATCCCTTTTTTCTTGCTTGATTAATTGCGAGTGTAAGCCTTTCTACAGCGAGTGGATACTCTGCCCTTATATAAACATAACCCTTATCTGCACCAATGGCATAGGCACCAATTATCATGCCTTCAATAACAGCATGTGGATTGCCTTCTATTACAGCCCTGTCCATAAATGCCCCGGGGTCTCCTTCATCTGCATTACAGATAATATATTTCTGCTGGGATTCTACCTTTCTACATGCCTCCCATTTAATCCCTGTTGGAAATCCTGCACCGCCTCTGCCTCTTAATCCTGATTTTTTAATATCTTCTATTACCTCCTCAGGGCTCATTGTCTTTAGTACCTTTTCAGTTGCCCTGTATCCACTTATGGAAATGTAAGAGTCTATACTGTCGTAGTCTACCTTCCCACAATCTGAGAGGACGACCTTTACCTGCTTTTTGTAGAAGTTTTGATAGTCTTCATCTGTTGTCCACTCAAGAATTGGTTTATTGTTAATGATATGTTCTTGTACTATCCTCTGAACCATATTAGGTTTGACATACTGATATGTTGTCTTATTGCCGTTAATCTCCAGATCAACAAGGACATCCTTTGAACATAAACCAAAGCATCCTACTTTATGTAGAGAACACCCTTCTTCTATTAATGCATCCACCTTTACCTTTTTCAGTTCTGACTCAAAGGTAGAGATTACATCAGCACCACTAGAGGCGATGCCTCCTGGACCCATGCATATTTTTATAATTATTCTATTCACTTTTTAGCCTTTGTTATAGATTTAATCTCTCTTGCCAGTTTCTCAGTGGTCATCTTCCCATGCATCTTTTTGTTTATTATAACCACAGGCGCCATACTGCATGTTCCAAGACATGCCACTTTCTCAAAAGTAATCTCTCCATCTTCAGTGGTATCCTCATCTCCTTTAAGGTTCAATTCCCTTGATGCAGTGCTTATTAATTTCTCTGAACCTTTTACATGACAGGCTGTTCCACAACATGCTGTAATTATGTTTTTGCCCCGTGGTTTTAGATGAAACTGGGCATAAAATGTTGCAATACCAAAGAAACGGCTTTCAGGAATATCAAGTTTTTTTGAAAACCAATCTACAACATTTTCAGGTATATAGCCGAAGGTCTCCTGTGCATCCTGAAGAAGGGAAATTACATTTCCCTCGCCTTCAATGTATTTATTGAGGATATCGTTTATTTTTTTTTCAATCTCTGGAGATACCTCAAGCATCAAACCCCCAAGAATGTTGTTATCTTCTCTGATTTATTTATGGGAAAAGGTTTAAAACTTTACCATATAACAAACTTTAGTGTCAAATAACATTTGACCATCATAGTTTTAACATTTATACTGTAATGGAGTTGAAATCAGATGGATAATAATTTAAAAAGTATAATAATACCCATCATTGTAGCCCTGTTGTCTTCGTCTGTCTTATTCATTATAAGAGGCATTGCCTTCAGACTCCTTCACAGATGGGCAGGAAAGACAGAGACAAAGATTGACGACATAATAATCAAGGCTTTTAAGACACCGTCAATCTATTGGTGCATCGCCATCGGGCTTTACATCGGTGTTGCCATTTCAGGGTTTCCAGAGAGATATGTATTTTATTTCAGTAAAGCCATTCATGTAATTGTAATCTTCTCTATAACCATTGCCACAGCAAACCTCTCAGGGAAAGTATTCAGAGAGTACATACAGAAATCCGAGTTACCTATCCCAACAACAGGACTCGCGTATGGCATATTAAAGGGGACAATTTTTGTTATAGGTTTGTTGATTGTCCTTACAGTTCTTGGAATTTCAATAACCCCTCTTATTACAGCGTTAGGTGTTGGAGGTCTTGCTATTGCGCTTGCCCTTAAGGACACACTTGAGAACCTCTTTGCAGGTATCCATATACTCATTGAAAAATCCATCAGGGTAGGTGACTTTGTAAAGCTTGAGACAGGGCAGGAAGGCTATGTTGAAGATATTACGTGGAGGACTACAAGAGTAAGAATGCTGTCTAATAACATGGTGATAATCCCCAACAGCAAACTTTCGCAGAGTATAGTTACAAATTACTATTTGCCAGAAAAAAGGATGGCACTATTAATTCCTATAAGTGTGAGTTATAGTGCTGACCCTGAAAAAATTGAGCGGATACTTATTGATGAAGCAAAAAAGGCAATTGGCAAGATTGAGGGACTGATTGGCGAGCCTGAACCATCTGTAAGGCTCATTCCCGGGTTTGGAGAAAGCTCGCTTGATTTTACCCTCATCTGCCATATTCGTGAATTTACAGACAACGCTATAGTGCAGCATGAAATGCGGAAGAGGATTTTCAAGAGGTTTAAGGAAGAAGGAATTGAGATACCTTTCCTGCACAGAACGGTTTATATAAAAGAAGAAAAGGCGCGTGAAATTTGAATGACAGAGATAATTCCAAAAATAAAGCATATTTAAGGTGAATTATGCTTCTCTGGCTTGGATTTATAATCTGCACATCTTTAATTGTTTATTTAGCCGAAAAGACAGGTCTTGGAAGGACATGGGTTGGTGTTGTTCTCATGGCTTCGGTAACATCTCTGCCGGAGCTTGTTATCTGATGTTGCTGTATATATTGAGATAGCTATAACGCAAATACTGCCCAGAATAAAGAACCTGATTAACCACAGATGAACACAGATTTACCCCGGTCTAAAATTGGCAATCCAAATTTCCCTATCTATTCTTATTGGTTTTACATAATTTTTAGCCCTATCTCTATTTTTCAGATATTTAACCCGAAAAATGCAATTAAAATAATGTCCCGACGTGTCGGGATTGGAAAATTATTTGTTTTTCGATACCTTAAACGTATTATTAATCAAGGTCAGAATGCACCGAAGAAGATTTGACTTTATTCTCTTTACCTATTTAAACTAAAAAGTTTTTTAAAAATGGAGATTGAAAGTTATCTGCATATAGGCTTTTTATTTTTCTTTTCGGGTGCGATGTTTTCATTGCTGCCCGGCCAGAAGACAAAAACCTATATCTATATTCTTTCATCCATTGGCGCTGCCGGTTTTGCTGTTTTTGGTCTGTATCTGTTATTTACTGAGCCGCGGAATATGTTTTCTCTGCCTATCTCGTCAGTCTTTGATTTTTCATTCTGCGGCGACGGCATTTCAGGATTCTTTATCCTTGTAATTTCCATTCTCGCATTCGCAGTGTCTGTGTATTCAATAGGCTATACAAGAGATTTAGACAATAAGGGACTTATGGGTTTCCTTTTCAATATCTTCATCCTGAGCATGTATGCGGTTGTGCTGTCAGGCAATATTATTACATTTCTCATATCCTGGGAAACTATGTCGATTATCTCTTATTTCCTCGTCACATTTGACAGGGATGAGAAATCCGCAAAGGCAGGTTTGGTTTATGCAGTGATGACGCACATCGGGACGGCATTCCTGATAGTGCTTTTTATGATTCTCTACAGATATACAGGGGACATGGGCTTTTCCGGAATCAAAGGGCTTTCCTCCCAGATTCCTGAAGATATGAAGAGTCTCGTATTTATTTTTTCCATTATAGGGTTCGGAACAAAGGCCGGAATTATCCCGTTTCACACATGGCTTCCCAGGGCGCATCCTGCAGCACCGTCAAATATATCATCCCTCATGTCAGGGGTTATGATAAAGACAGGCATCTATGGGTTTATAAGAATAAGCATGGATATAATGGGCCCGGGGCCTGAATGGTGGGGAATTGCGATAATTGTAATAGGCGCTGTTTCATCCATACTCGGCGTTATGTATGCTTTGATGGAACATGATTTAAAGAGGCTCCTTGCCTATCACAGTGTGGAAAATATCGGCATTATCCTCCTCGGTATAGGCGCATCCATGGTCTTCAGGAGCAGCGGCATGCTTGCGCTTTCTTCGCTGGCGCTTATTGCAGGACTTTATCATACATTGAATCACGCTGTATTCAAGGGTCTCCTCTTCCTCGGAGCCGGCTCTGTCATGCACGCAACACACACAAAGAATATGGAGGACATGGGCGGGCTGATTAAATCCATGCCGTATACGGGTTTGTTTTTTCTCGTAGGCTCTGTTTCCATATGCGCGCTTCCGCCGTTTAACGGATTTGTAAGTGAATGGCTTACATATCAGTCGCTCCTTCTCGGTTTTAAATCAACGTCCATTACATCAAAGATAATTTCACCTTTGGGCGGCGCTGCATTGGCTTTAACCGGAGCCCTTGCTGCAGCCTGTTTTGTAAAGGCCTTTGGCATATCCTTTCTCGGCATGCCGAGGAGCTGTCACGCAGAAAATGTAAAGGAATCTTCTTTATCCATGATAATCGGCATGGGTATACTTGCTCTACTATGCCTGCTGTTCGGAGTATTTCCGGGGATTGTTTTAACAATAATCCAGCCGGTTTCGTTTATGCTGACAGGTTCGCACGGAATGGCGTATAAAGGGATTTTCATAGGTATAAGCGAGACATTATCCACGCTGTCGCCTGCGGCGATTCTGATTACAATGATTGTTATGTCCATTTCAACTCTTATCTTTATCCTTACAGTGGGCCGTAAAAAAAGAATCATTTACGGCGATTCATGGGACTGCGGAATTCCATGGCTTACACCGAGGATGCAGTATTCAGCAGCTGCATTCACAAAACCTGTAAGGATGATATTTAAGAGGATATATCTTCCCACGAGGGAATTGAAGGTCTCTTACCTTGTAAAACCGTTCTTTGTAAAATCTATTGAATACAGTGGAGAGATAACGCCGTTTTTTGAAAAATATATTTATGACCCTGTAACGGGTTTTATCCATAAGCTTGCCGGAAAGGTGAAAATACTTCAGTCCGGAAGCCTTCACCTGTATCTCGCTTATATATTGATAACATTGATACTGCTTTTAATATTCGGTACATGATATGGAATATTTTCAGTTTTTGATAATCCTTATGCTATCCCCTCTTATTCAGGGGATTATCAGGAAACTTAAGGCAAATATGCAGGGCAGGATCGGCCCCGGCATATTCCAGCCGTATTATGACCTTATAAGGCTTCTGAAAAAAGATATGGTTATATCTGGTGTCACCTCATGGATTTTTAAGGCAACGCCGTACATAGTATTTGCCTCCACGGCTGCTGCCTCTATGATTGTTCCTGTAATAACCACAAAATCGCCCTTTGATGTAATGGGCGATGTAATAGCATTGATTTATATCTTCGCACTCGGAAGATTTTTTATGGCGCTCTCAGGACTTGATGCAGGAACTGCCTTCGGCGGTGAAGGCAGCAGCAGGGAAATGACTGTGGCGATACTGGTTGAACCCATGATGATGTTAAGCATATTTACTGCAGCCATATCAGCAGGCTCAACTAATATCGCGAGGATTGCCGGCTCCGGTCTGCTTTTTTCGCCGTCCCATATACTCGCCCTGTCCGCTTTTATGATTGCGATAATTGCAGAAACAGGAAGAATCCCTGTTGACAATCCCGACACGCATCTTGAACTTACAATGATACACGAAGGGATGCTGCTTGAGTATTCAGGCAAATATCTTGCGCTGATGGAATGGGCGCATTATATGAAGCAGATGCTGCTGTTCACCATTGCAGTTGATATATTCTTTCCGGCAGGGATTTCAAACGGTACGGAAAGTTTAGCGCTTGCTTCGTCATTTGGTATTTATATCGTAAAAATACTTTTTATGGCAGGCTTAATGGCATTGGTTGAATCAACAAGGGCAAAGATAAGGTTTTTTCAATTACCTTCTATTTTAGGAGGGGCGTTTGTCCTGGCGCTGCTTTCGCTGTTGACTTATATAATGATGAGTAAATAGGATGGAACATAAAAAGACGACAATATGTCTTTGCGAGGCACAAAGTGCCGAAGCAATCTCGAAGGTGCGGGGATTGCTTCGCTGCGCTCGCAATGACAGAAAAGGTATTTTCAGATGAAAAACTGGATACAGGCCTTTTCAGTAATTGACTTTATATCAGTCGGCATCCTTCTTGCCGCTGTGGCAATGAATGCCCTGAGAAGGATTGAGTCATGTGTAAGGGCATATACGCTCAATTCATGGCTGCTGTCGTTATTAATCGGAATTGTGGCATTTATGATTGGAGAAACCCACCTCTATATAGCAGCCGCGGTTACCCTTTTAAGTAAAGGTATAGCAATACCGGTATTTCTCAGAAGGATAGTCAGACAGATGAAGATAACCCATGATGTCGAGCCGTATATCAGTAATGCACTATCGCTGACTATTTCCGGAATCCTTGTGGCGGTTGTTTATGCGTCATTAAAGGAAGGGATATTTGTTGCCGGGTTTTCAAAAAATGTCCTTCAGATTTCAGTTGCAGTAATATTGATAGGGCTTTTCATAATGATAACCCGGAGGAAGGCTGTCATTCAGGTGATAGGTTTGTTATTTATGGAAAACGGCCTTTTCCTCGCAGGCTTTTCCCTGACATTCGGAATGCCTACTATCATAGAGCTCGGCATTTTATTTGATATGCTCATGGGTGTGATAATCCTCGGTATGTTCATAATTCAGATCAGACGCGCTTTTGCATCCGCGGATCTTGATAAACTCACTGTTTTGAAGGGATGAATTAATGATTGCAATACTTTTGATACCTGTTATTACAGCGATTATTTGTTATGCACTGAAGAACCATAAATTAATAAGTTATATGAGTCTTATAGGTGTTATCATCCTTGCCGTTTTTTCAATACCGATAATTACCTCATCTGTATCATCGCCTATAATCTCGTTAAACAGCATCCTTTATATGGATGCACTGTCAGGTTATATCATGGCGCTGGTGATATTGCTTTCTCTTGCATCCGGGGGTTATTCCATCGGTTATATTGAGCATGAATTAAAAATAGGCCTCATAGATATCACAGGAGTAAGAAGATATTATGCTTTATTCCATTTATTTATATTTACCATGCTTCTTGTGGTAGTTACAAATAACCTTACTGTCATGTGGATTGCCATAGAAGCAACTACTATAGTATCTGCACTTTTAATTGGTCTTGGTTTTACAAAAAGACCAATGGCAATTGAAGCGGCGTGGAAGTATATAATCCTCTGCACCGTGGGAATAACATTCGCCCTTTTAGGCATATTCATCACATATTATGCCTCCACTGCGGTTCTTGGAACAGGAGGGGTGTTGAACTGGACAACGCTTAAAGCCATTGCTGGCAGGCTTAATCCCGCAACAATGAAACTTGCCTTTATCTTTGTCCTTCTTGGATACGGAACAAAGGCAGGGCTTGCTCCTGTGCATAACTGGCTTCCTGATGCACACAGTGAGGCGCCGAGTCCGATAAGCGCCTTACTTTCAGGGATACTTCTGAACACTGCTTTTTACGGAATAATCAGGTTTGTATCTATTGTGGAGCCATCAACAGGAAGCAATTTTACAGGTAATCTGCTTATTCTTTTTGGTCTTGTCTCTATGGGCATATCCTCCATATTCATACTGGTACAGGAAAATTATAAAAGACTTCTTGCATACAGCAGTATTGAGCATATGGGGATTATATCCCTCGGCATTGGAATCGGAGGGGTTGTTGGTATTTACGGCGCCCTTCTGCATATTTTGAATCATGCAATCTCAAAACCTCTTATGTTTTTTTCCTCAGGAAGGATTCAGGCGCACTATGGTTCAACAAAAATAGAAAATATTACGGGTGTGCTTTCATCAATGCCGCTGCTTGGGACCTTAACGTTCATAGGGGTATTGTCTCTTGCAGGGACGCCGCCGTTTAATATCTTCTTAAGTGAGTTTACGATATTAAAGGCTGGTGTGGATAAAGGGTTATGGGTGGCAGTCGGTTTATTTCTGCTTTTCGCAGTGATTGTTTTTTATGGTATGCTTTCCGGATTCGGGAAAATGCTTTTTGGCGCTGGAAATGCAGAATACGATAATCAGAAAATAATAAAAGCTCATTATACCGGTTCGGATATTTTTTCATATACTATTATGGTGGTTATGGCGGTATGTATTATTTCCCTTGGGTTAACTGTACCGGATTTTATAGACGGCACTATCAGGGAATGTATCAATGTTCTTGGAGTAAGATAATGGAAGAGATTATCAATAAGGCAGTTAAAACAAAAAGACTTTTCAATGAACTATATATTGAAGTCAGGAAGGATGACTTTAAGGAAGCATGTGTTTATCTGTACGGGAAAAAGAGGGCCATACTGCGGCTTATGTTTGCAACTGATGAAAGAGAGATTGACACAGCTTTTAAAATATATACGGTTTTCTCTGTTCCCGGAACAGATAAATTTCATATAATTGTTCTGCCGTTAAAGGATGACCTTATATTCCCGTCTATAACACCTGATATCCCGGCAGCCCACTGGTATGAGCGTGAGATAAGGGATATGTTTGGTCTGACTCCCAAAGGACATCCTGATTTACGCAGACTCGTATTGCATGATTCTTTCCCCTGTAATTCATTCCCTTTAAGAAAGGACTGGAATATTACAGAGCCTGAATTAAAAGAATGGGGAAAGGGATTAGTTCAAAAAGAGCCTTATAGCTTTATGAAAGTAGAAGGCGAAGGAATATACGAAATCCCTGTTGGCCCTGTTCATGCAGGAATAATAGAGCCGGGGCACTTCAGGTTCAGCGCTGTGGGAGAGACCATATTCTTTCTTGAGCCGCGGCTTTTCTACACGCACAAAGGCACGGAAAAGCACTTTGAAAGTATGAGTTTTTTTGATGGAGTGAAGCTTGCTGAAAGGGTCTCCGGCACATCTTCTTTCTCACATTCTACAGCATATTGCATGGCAGTTGAAAGGATGGCAGGCATTGAAATAACAGAAAAGGCAAAGGCAGTCAGGACACTCCTTTTGGAACTGGAGAGACTGTACAACCATATCGGAGATATCGGAAATATGTGTGCAGGCACTGGATTGGCTGTCGGGTATGCAGGGGGAGCGGTTATAAAAGAAAAACTTATGCAGCTTAATGAGAGGCTTGCAGGCAGCAGATACCTTAGAGGGATGAATGAAATAGGCGGGGTCAGCAAAGACATCTTTATTCAGGCTGATGATATTCTGAACATCATTAATGAGGTTACAAAAGAATACAAGGATTTTATGAAACTGCTGACAGGCACAGTCTCACATATTGAACGGCTTGAAAATACAGGCAGGCTATCAAAAGATATAGCAGTAAAATTAGGTGTTACCGGTGTTGCAGCAAGGGCATCCGGAATCAATGATGACATCAGAAAGGCGCATCCGCATCTGCTTTATGACAAACTTGATTTTGAGGCGCATACGATGGCGAGAGGCGATGTCTTTGCAAGGATGATGGTCAGGGCAGAGGAGGCAGAATGCTCAATATCAATGATTAATGCACTCCTTGAAAACAGATACAAGGGGGAACTTGCTGCGAGTATAAAGGAGATACCTCCATGCTCCTCAGCATTGGGTTATACAGAAACTCCGCGAGGGTCGGTATTCTACTGGGTTATGTCTGATAAAAATGGAAGGCCTCTGAGAGTAAAATTCAGGTCGCCGTCATATTGCAACTGGCCTGCAGTGCCGTTTGCAGTGCATGGGAACATTGTGCCTGACTTTCCGTTATGCAATAAAAGTTTTAATTTATCTTACTCAGGATGTGATATGTGAAAAGACAAAATAAAAATTTAAAAATAAAAAATCAAAATCAAGGGATACAGGGCTTTTATTTTTACATTTTTATTTGTAATTTTTCATTTTAATTTTTGATTTTAGAAGAGATTGCTATGATTAAACAAATTTTTAAAAACCTGACAACAAGAAAAAATACGATTGATGTTCCCGAACTATTAGCCTTATCACCGGAATCTGTTGCGCATTTTGTCAACCTGCAAAAAGGCATTGACGGGATATTCAACAGGTCTTTGCGGATAAGGCAGATAGATGCAGGCTCATGCAATGCCTGCGAATGGGAGTGTACAGCGTTAACAAATCCAATATATGACATTCAGAGATTTGGCATTGATTTTGTTGCATCTCCACGGCATGCTGACATGCTTCTAATAACAGGGCCTGTTTCAAGACAGATGGAACTTGCCCTTAAAAAAACCTGTCTTGCAACACCTGAACCGAGGATTGTTGTTGCATGCGGGGACTGCGCCGTTGACGGAGGAATATATAAAGGAAGCTATGCAGTGACAAATGGAGTTTCCAATATTATCCCGGTTGACTTCTATATTCAGGGATGTCCACCTAATCCGATGCAGATAATAATTGGGATTAAAGAACTCATTGAATATTTAAAAGTAAAAGTTTAAAAAAATTCGAGCTTGCCGTAAAGTAGTTGTAGTTAAGGGGATGTCATTATGTTTGAACTCGATATCCCGGGTTTTGGTTTGATTAAACTAAGACATCTTGTCTCTCATGAATTAAGAAAGAGGATATTTAAGAGATTTAAATAAGAAGGGATTGAGATACCATTCCCTCATAGGACAGTATATCTGAGAGAGGAAAAAGACTGGAGGAATTAAGGGACGACCCCGTTAGAAATTTATCTCTAAACGGAGCAAGCTTTCTAACGGGGTTTAGTCTATTAATTCCATTAAATGCTGAAACTTTTTCTTGAAGAACAATGTTTCAGTATCCTTTGGATATTTTATGAGGGCTTCCCGGCCAATCAGTGAATCCTTTGTAATCCTATATCTCTTAATAACTTGCGTTGCATCACTAAAGTCTTCCTCTGTTCCTCTGAGCAGCTTGCTGAAGACAAAGTCTATCGGCTCAAGAATTTTTAAGATGAGAAAATCACTTTTATAAACGGTTATTGCCCTCTCTCTGTACCCAGCAGGCAACGGTATAATGCCCCAGCCACTTATGTTTTCACTTATATTGAAATTGATATTTTCTTTTTTCAGAAATTCAATAAGCTCAGAAAAAAATTTTTCACTGCATTTAATCTCTGCATCTATATCAATAGTATATCTGGGCATTTCATAAAAACTCATGGCAAGTCCACCAATGAGGAGGAGCTCAAGCGGCTCCTTTTTCACCCTTGCATGGTTTTCTATTTTCTCTATGTAGAACTTAACATAATCGTGCATGGATGAGACCCTTTAAGAAATTTCTTCTCTTCTCTCTGTAAATGCTGAGTTTTATCCTATATGGCTGTATTATTTTATCTTCATGTAATTCTTCAAGTGCCTTGTTTTCAGGCAGTATCCACCTGAAAGCAAGATACCAGCTCAATGCATCTATAAGACTGTCCTTCACAATGGGGTTTCCTATATACGATTTATATGCCTTTACCATCGTGGGGTTTAATATAAATTCAATCCAGAGGTATTTCCTGAGTCTTTCATTACTCAGAATATCCTCAATCGTGTTTATATCCTCTTTTGATACAGAATTAATGAATACAAAATTCAATGTTTTCATAGTCTTCATATAAAATTATATCCTAAATCAACACTTATTCGTAATAAAATCTTTATAGGCCTACATCCTCTTAATTTTTGAGAAGGAAAAACGCAAAAATCTCTTCAATAAATTTTATTACCCTATAAATTTTTTGAATAAAATTTATAAGAAGAATCTAATTGAGAAAGCGGATATTTAAACAATTCTGGGGAAGAGGCATTGAACCTTATAACAGGCAATTATTTTTATAGAAAATCTTTTGAATAACTTATGTGGTGAAACCAAAAAATAATTGCCTCTCAATGAATCCTGTTGCGTTACACGGGTTTTTGAATGAACATGCCTCATATCATAACAAGAAAAATGCTCAACTTGGGCCCTATAATGAAATATACTTACGTTTAGCATTATTAAATGCTAAGATACTTGCATATGGTAACTATAGGGGAATAAAAAATGCTTCTATGGCTCGGATTTTTAATCTGCTCATCCTTAATTGTTTATTCAGGCACGAGGCTTTCAAGATACGGAGATATTATTGCTGAAAAGTCAGGGCTTGGAAGAGTATGGATAGGTGTGGTGCTTATGGCGTCTGTTACATCTCTTCCTGAGCTTGCTACAGGGATAAGCTCTGTTACTTATGCAGGAGTTCCTGATATTGCAGTAGGTGATGTGCTTGGAAGCTGTGTTTTTAATATGCTCATTCTTGCCCTCCTTGATGCTGTATATCGTCCTATGCCAATATCCACAAAGGCACATCACGGGCATATTCTTTCCGCAGGATTTGGCATATTGCTTCTAAGTATAGTTACCGTGAGCCTTTTCTTAGGCAGTAAGGTTTTTGCATTAGGATGGATAGGCGTATATAGTCTGTTATTTTTCGCTATTTATTTTATTGCAATGAGCGTGGTCTTCTCTTATGAAAAACGTCAAATATCCGAATATATAAAAGAAATGACTGCTGAACTGAAATATAAAGACATTTCAACAAAGACTGCTGTTACAAATTATACAGTCAATGCGATTGTTGTTATTATCGCTGCTATATTTTTACCAAAAATCGGCGAGGGCATTGCAGAAACAACAGGTCTCGGGCAGACCTTTGTAGGAAATATTTTTATTGCGATTTCAACATCACTTCCAGAAGTTGTAGTTTCCATCTCTGCTGTAAAAATAAGTGCCATAGACCTTGCCATAGGAAACTTATTCGGAAGCAATATTTTTAATATCTTTATCCTCGCTATTGATGACATCTTTTTTGTGAATGGTCCGATACTTTCTTCTGTCAGCCAGAATCACATAATCTCTGCCATATCCTCTATTACCATGACAACCATTGCGATTATTGGTTTGACATACCGTGCAGAGAAAAAGAGATTGTTTTTGGCATGGGATTCTATGGGGATTTTGATGGTGTATATAGTTAATCTGATGTTACTGTATATGCTGAGGTAGCTTATTACTGTAAAGTGTGAAAGCACTTTAGGGAAGGGGGGGTATCATGAACGGATTATTTCAGGGTGCGTGGAAGATAGGGACGATACAGAACGGTCTATCTTAGAGAGGAAAAAGATTGGCAGAAATAACTATTCTGACTGTAAATGCAGGAAGTTCATCCATTAGACTTGCTGTATTTGTAAAAAATGGCAACGGGATCAGTAAGCTTGCTGACAGGAAATATACCATTGAAGGAGAGCCGTCGTCTGTCTTAGAACTATTTATTCAGGAGCATAATGTTAAAGATATACATATTATTGCGCACCGCATTGTTCACGGTGGAACAAGGTTTACAGGCTCTTGTTTTATCAATAACGCAGTTGAATCGGAGATTGACAAACTTTCCTCTCTTGCGCCGCTGCACAATCCCCATGCACTGAAATGGATAAGGACATGCAGTAAAATGTTCGGCGATGCAGTTCCTCAGGCGGCGGTCTTTGATACATCGTTTTATGCTGACCTGCCTGAAGTTGCTGCATTTTACGCACTGCCAAAGGATTTGTGCAGACAGTATGGGATACGACGTTATGGATTTCACGGTATTGCCCACATCGCTATGTTGAAACGATGGAAAAAACTAAAGCCTGACTTGAAAGATGGAGGAAATGTAATTTCTCTTCAGCTTGGGGCGGGATGTTCGGTAACCGCAGTAAGGCATGGAAGGGCAGTAGATACATCAATGGGATTTTCTACGCTTGAAGGGCTGGTCATGGCAACACGTTCAGGCGATATAGATCCCGAAATTATATTCCATCTTGAGCATTCAGCAGGCATATCACTTGCGGAGATTCAAAAAATGCTTAATCATTCATCGGGGCTTCTCGGCATATCCGGAATAAGCAGTGACATGAGGGTTCTCCTTCAAGACAGTTGTCCTGATGCACGTTTTGCAGTGGAGTTATTCTGCTGCCGCGCCAGAAAATATATAGGCGCTTATATGAGTGTTCTTGGCGGCGCTGATGCGTTCCTCTTTGGGGGAGGCATCGGAGAAAATTCCCCGCATGTGAGAGAAAAGATACTTAATGGCATGGAATGGATGGGAGTAATTCTTGACATGTCCTCTAATAGCGCTACAATTGGAGAAGAGGCATGTATCAGTGCAGAGAATAGCAATACTGCGGTATGGGTTATTCCTGTTGATGAGGCATCTGTTATTGCGGAAGAGGCGGTTTCAGTGTTAGAGAAAAAGCAACTTTTTTATGGAGGCTGCAATGCCAAATATTCTTTCTAAGGAAGAACTAAAAAATATTGATGCATACTGGCGTGCTGCAAATTATCTTTCTGTCGGACAGATATATCTCTATAATAATCCGCTTTTGAGAGAGCCTATAAATATTGGGCATATCAAACCCCGGCTGATCGGTCACTGGGGAACTACCCCGGGGCTTAATTTTATTTATGTTCATCTTAACAGAGTCATAACTGCTTACGATCTCAATATGATTTATATAACAGGACCGGGACACGGCGGTCCGGCAGTTGTTGCAAATACATATCTTGAAGGGACTTACACTGATTTTTATCCTCATATAACCCAGGATGCCGAGGGAATAAAAAAACTCTTTAAACAGTTTTCCTTTCCCGGCGGTATATCAAGCCATGCCTCGCCTGAGATACCTGGTTCCATTCACGAAGGCGGAGAACTCGGTTATTCAATTTCACATGCCTTTGGCGCTGCATTTGATAACCCTGACCTTATAGTTGCTTGTGTAGTGGGCGACGGTGAAGCCGAAACCGGCCCTCTTGCCACTGCATGGCATTCAAACAAGTTTCTAAATCCAGTTCGTGACGGAGCCGTGCTTCCTATCCTGCATCTAAACGGCTATAAGATAGCAAATCCAACAATACTTGCGCGGATAAGCCGTGAAGAATTGGAAAGCCTTTTTATTGGTTATGGCTATAAGCCTTATTTTGTTGAAGGGGATGAACCAGAGTATATGCATCAGCTCATGTCGTCAACGTTTGAGACAATTATTGGCGATATAAAGAGAATTCAGGACGATGCCCGTGCACATGGAATTATCGCAGGGCATAGATGGCCAATACTTATACTGAGGACTCCAAAGGGCTGGACAGGACCAAAAGAAGTTGACGGACTGAAAACAGAAGGCTCATGGCGTTCGCATCAGGTTCCTTTTTCTGATATGGCAACGAGGCCTGACCATATAAAACTCCTTGAAGACTGGATGAGAAGCTATAAACCTGAAGAACTGTTTGATGAGAATGGGAAATTGATGCCGCAGATTGCTGCGATTGCTCCCAAAGGAGACCGCCGCATGGGCGCTAATCCGCATGCCAACGGAGGCGTGCTGCTTAAGGATTTAAAAATGCCTGATTTCCGTGAATATGGAATTGATGTGCATGGACCAGGACAGGCTACAGGAGAGCCCACTCGCGAGATGGGACGTTTCCTGCGCGATGTTATGAAACTTAATCTTGACAGCAGGAATTTTCGAGTATTCGGACCGGATGAAACTGCATCCAACCGTCTCGATGCGTTATTTGAAGCAACTGATAAGGCATGGATGTGTAAGACGTTTCCTGAAGATGAACACCTTTCCGTCAGCGGAAGGGTAATGGAAATCCTCAGTGAGCATACATGTCAGGGCTGGCTGGAAGGGTATCTCCTCACCGGACGACATGGGCTTTTTTCTTGCTATGAGGCATTTATTCATATTGTGGATTCAATGTTTAACCAACATGCCAAGTGGCTTAAGGTAACAAAAGAGATTCCATGGCGGCGGCCGATTGCTTCTCTCAACTATCTGCTGACATCTCATGTATGGAGGCAGGATCATAACGGATTCTCACATCAGGATCCAGGCTTTATTGATATTGTAGTAAACAAGAAGGCGGATATTATTCGTGTGTATCTTCCTCCTGATGCCAACACCCTGCTGTTTGTGACTGACAAATGCCTGCGAAGCCGTAACTTCATCAATGTGATTGTGGCAGGGAAACAATCTCAGCCGCAATGGCTTGATATGGATGCAGCAATCAAACACTGTACAGCCGGAATAGGTATATGGGAATGGGCGAGCAATGATAAAGATTATGAGCCGGATGTTGTAATGGCGTGCGCAGGTGATGTGCCTACACTCGAAACGCTTGCTGCCGTAGACATACTGCGCCAACAATCGCCTGATTTGAAAGTGCGTGTGATTAATGTAGTTGACCTCATGACTCTTCAGCCAAAAGAAGAGCATCCCCATGGACTGTCGGACAAGGAGTTTGATACCCTCTTTACCACAGACAAGCCGATTATATTCGCTTATCACGGCTATCCATGGCTTATACATAGGCTTACTTATCGCAGGACAAACCATAAAAATCTGCATGTGCGGGGATATAAAGAAGAGGGAACAACCACCACGCCCTTTGATATGTGTGTACTCAATGACCTTGACCGCTTTCATCTTGTTGCTGATGTTATTGATCGTGTTCATAAGTTTGAGCATATATCGCCTTACATTAAACAGTTTGTACGCGATAAACTCATTGATCACAGGCAGTATATTACGCGTTATGGGCAGGACATGCCGGAGATTCGTGAGTGGAAGTGGACAGAATGAGAGTTGAAAGGATGATTCTATGAACGGATTATTTCAAGGTGCATGGAAGATAGGGACGATAATGGGAATACCCATAAGGGTGCATTTCTCATGGTTTATTGTCTTTGGCTTGATAACATGGTCGCTGTCCACCTACTATTTCCCGGAGGCAGCCCCTGAGCTTCCTGCGACTTCCTACTGGATTAAGGGGACACTTGCTGCGCTTCTGCTTTTTGCATCTGTCGCCTTTCATGAACTTGCCCATTCCTTTGTAGCAAAGAGATACGGTCTTTCTATAGCAAGCATCACCCTTTTTATATTTGGAGGGGTTGCTCATATGAAGGGCGAGCCGCCGCATCCAAAGGCAGAGTTAAGGATAGCTGTTGCTGGCCCGCTTTCGAGTTTTTTTCTCTCCATAATTTTCTTTTACATATCCCTGAATACCGATGACGGAACAAAGGCACTTTTTTCATATCTTGCACGTATCAACCTTATACTTGGAGTGTTTAATCTTATTCCCGGCTTCCCCATGGATGGCGGAAGGGTACTGAGGGCAATAATATGGGAAAAGAAAAAGGATTTCTTTTATGCAACCCGGAAGGCATCAGGCATAGGGCAGAAAATAGCCCTGTTTTTTATTTTTTTCGGAATATTTTCCATATTTGCAGGTGTAGCTGGCGGTTTATGGCTGATGCTGATAGGGTGGTTTCTCTATACAGCATCTCAGGCAAGTTATCAGCAGTCGGCCCTGCAGGAGGTTCTATTGGGTGTTAAAGTAACTGATATAATGGTAAGGGATTTAGTGACCATGAGTCCATCCATAACCCTTGAGGATGCAGTGAATGACTATTTTTTGCGATATGGATACGGCGGCTTTCCTGTGGTTGAAGATGGAAAATATATCGGCATGATAACCCTTAAAGAAGTGAAAAGTGTTTCCAGAGAAAACCACAAAAATAAGAAAGTATCCGATGTCTATGTGCCTCATAAAAGGCTGTGGGAAATATCCCCTAATGAGGAGGTAATGAAGGCACTTGAGGTGATGATAAAAGAAGATGTGGGAAGGCTGGTTGTAAAAGAGGGCGATACAATTGTCGGCTTAATTACAAGAAACGGCATAGCAAAATATGTACAGCTTATGGGACCGGAAGGAGGATTAAAATGATTGAAGATTTAAGGAAGACAGATACATGGCGTGTTTTCAGGATACAGTCCGAACTGGTAGACGGTTTTGAGACCCTTTATGACCTTGGCCCGGCTGTCACAATATTCGGCAGTTCAAGGCTTGCAGAGGACTCGTACTATTACCAGAAGGCGGTGGAAGTTGGGAAGATGCTTTCAGATGCAGGTTTTTCCGTTATCACAGGCGGTGGACCTGGAATTATGGAAGGCGCAAATAAAGGGGCGAAGATGGGCAAAAGCAAATCTGTCGGCCTGAACATCCAACTCCCCCATGAGCAGGTACCAAATGAATATCAGGACATCACACTTGATTTCAGATACTTTTTTGCAAGAAAGCTCATGTTTGTAAAGTATGCCATAGCCTTTGTAATATTTCCGGGCGGGTTTGGCACTATGGATGAAATGTTTGAAGCATTGACACTTGTTCAGACCCACAAGATAAATTCATTCCCGGTTATCCTTTTTGGCAGTGAATACTGGAAGGGGTTAATTGACTGGATGGAGAATACCCTTATCCTGCAGGGAACAATAAGACGTAGCGATATGACACTTTTTAAGATCACGGATGACACGAAAGAGGTCTGTGAATTACTGAAGGATTATTACAGCAAACTCATCATGAGTACGACAGACGCTGAGATTAAGGAGAAATAATATTTAGCCATTTCAGCTATTAGAAATGATGCTTCAATGCCCCGGAACTGTTATTAAAAAAATATGGAACTGGAATTTTTAAAAGCGCTGGTAGTAATTTTTGGTGTCTCGGCCTTTGTGGTTTTTATCTTAGGAAGGCTTAATATACCCTCTATCGTTGGATTTCTGATTGCAGGGATCATACTGGGACCACATGGTTTTGGGTTTATTGAAGATGTCCATAAAGTAGAGCTTCTTGCTGAAATCGGAGTAATACTCCTCATGTTTACCATCGGGCTTGAGTTTTCAATGAGGAATCTTATGATGCTCCGTGCCCAGGTCATAGGCGGGGGGATAATGCAGGTTACATTAACTACAGGGTTGGTTGTCCTCCTCAGCTTTTTCTTCCTTAAGCAGGGGCTGAATGCAGCCATCTTTAATGGTTTCTTAGTGGCATTAAGCAGCACCGCAATAGTCCTTAAACTCCTGATGGACAGGGCCGAAATAAATAGCCCTCACGGACGCACATCCGTGGGTATCCTTATTTTTCAAGACCTCTGCGTGATCCCATTTATGCTTCTTGTGCCGGTGCTTGCAGGAGATGGAGGTGGCATTAAAGAGATTACATTTACAATGCTCAAAGCGGTTACGGTTGTAGGCGTGGTTCTTTTTTCTGCGAGATGGGCTGTGCCGCGCATCCTGCACGAGATTGTAAAGAGCAGAAGCCGCGAACTGTTTATTATTACCATAATATTGCTCTGTATAGGCACGGCATTCCTCACCTCAAAACTTGGACTCTCCCTTGCTCTCGGTGCATTTCTTGCCGGGATTGTGATATCAGAGTCAGAATACGCCTCACAGGCAATATCGGACATACTACCCTTCAAGGAGAGTTTTACAGGCATGTTTTTCATATCCGTGGGGATGCTTATGGATACAGGCTTTCTGGTCAGTAATGTTGGAACTGTAATTACTGTTGTGTGCGCAATCTTAATGTTAAAGACTGTTACCGGCATGCTCTCAGCTTCTATTGCAGGGCAGTCCATGAGGGTTTCCATGCAGACAGGACTGTACCTTTCGCAGGTAGGCGAGTTTTCATTTGTGCTTGCGGTTGCAGGAAAGTCTGCTGGACTTCTGACGGAATATGCCTATCAACTGTTTCTTTCATCTTCTGTTTTGACAATGATCCTTACGCCTTTTATTGCAAGTGCTTCGCCTTCTATATCTGCATGGCTTGTTTCAAGGTCGCCGATGAAAAGATTAGAGCAAATGAAAAGAAGCAGGGAGAAGGGGGGATATCCTACAAAAAGATCTGGTCACGTGATAATAGTGGGTTTTGGCATTAATGGCAGAAACCTCGCAAGGGTTCTGCGTGAATCAGGTATTCCTTATGTTGTGCTGGAGATGAATGCAAATACAGTAAAAAAGATGAAGGAAAAAGAGGAGCCTATATATTATGGTGACGGAACGAGCGCTGAAATATTGCACAAAATGGGCATTCACAAGACAAAGGCGCTTGTGATCGCCATATCCGATGCTGCTGCCACAAGGAGAATTGTTCAGATCGCAAAGCACGAAAACCCCGTACTTCATATCATCGTGAGGACGAGATATGTGGCAGAGGTGGATGAACTCATAAATCTTGGAGCGACCGAGGTTATACCCGAGGAGTTTGAGACCTCCATAGAGATATTTTCAAAGGTTCTTCACCACTACCATATACCGAGAAATGTAATCACAGAGCATATAGATAATGTCAGAAAAGACAGTTACAATGTGTTAAGAACAGTGGAACTGCCTAAAAAGCATTTATCCGAGAGACATGAATTTTTAAAAGACATAGAGACAGAGACTTATCTTATTAGAGAGTCTTCAAAGGCGGACGGACATACTCTGAAGGAACTGCATCTCAGGGCAGAAACAGGGGTTACAATTATCGCTGTCCAGCGAGGGGAGGAGATTTATCAGAACCCATCTGCCAACTTTCTCCTTAAGACAGGTGATGTTATTCTATTAATTGGGAAAAAAGAGGATATCAATCGTGCCATAGAATATCTTGAGTCAGATAGATTTCTCGTAACCAAGTATTATCTCTAACTAATTTAGATTATTCATCAATTTTTGCATCTATCTTAATATTGAGCTCTTTAATCTGTTTTTCATCAACTATGGAAGGGGCATTACTTAGTGGGCAGACTGCTTTCTGGGTTTTTGGAAATGCTATAACATCCCTTATGGAATTTTCGCCTGTAAGTATCATAACGAGTCTGTCAAGACCGAGGGCGATACCTCCGTGAGGCGGGGCGCCGTAGTCAAGTGCCTCAAGGAGAAATCCAAACTTCTCCTCTGCCTCTCTGTGAGATATACCGAGGACTTCAAACATCTTATTCTGGATATAGCGCCTGTTTATTCGGATACTTCCCCCACCAATTTCATGGCCATTAAGAACAATGTCATAAGCCCTTGCCTTTAAGGCAGTGAATAGTGAACAGTGAGCAGTGAACAGTTCAAGATTGGAAAAGTCTAAAGAAAGTAATTTTTCAATATCCTCTTCCCTTGGCGATGTAAATGGGTGATGCATTGCCTCGTATCTCTTCTCCTCATCATTCCATTCAAGAAGCGGGAAATCGGTTATCCATGCAAATTTATATTCAGAGTCTTTGATTAAGTTAAGCCTTTTACCAAACTCATTCCTTAACCTTGCGAGTGAATCATTTACGACCTTTTCAGTATCAGCAACAAAGAGTAGTAGGTCACCATCTTCTGCCTCAAGTTTGTCTGCAAGTTTTTTTAATGTCTCAGCGGGGAAAAACTTTGTTATTGGAGATTCAAAGCCATTTTTTATCTTTATCCATGCAAGCCCTTTTGCCCCAAAGGTTTTAACTTCCTGTGTAAGATCGTCAATCTCTTTTCTTGAATAACCTGCGCAGCCCTTTGCATTTATACCTTTGACTATACCACCCTTTGATAGAACATCAAGAAATACCTGAAAGGAAGAGTTTTTTACAATATCTCTAACATCTTCAAGCTCAAGCGAGAACCTCAAATCAGGTTTATCAGTGCCAAACCTATCTATTGCCTCTTTATATGAAAGCCTTATAAATGGTGTTATAAGTTCCTGTTCAAGAACATCCTTAAAGATGCACTTCATCATTTCCTCAATAAGCCTCATTACATCCTCTTCCACCACAAAAGACATCTCAAGGTCTATCTGGGTGAACTCAGGTTGTCTGTCTGCCCTAAGGTCTTCGTCACGGAAGCACTTTACAATCTGGTAGTATCTCTCAAGACCTGATATCATGAGTATTTGCTTAAATAGCTGTGGGGACTGGGGAAGCGCATAAAAATGTCCTGGGTTCAGCCTGCTTGGGACAAGATAATCTCTTGCGCCTTCAGGTGTGCTCTTTGTTAGCACTGGGGTTTCTATCTCTAAAAATTCATTTAAGTTAAGATAATTCCTCACAGCTTTTGTTGTTTTGTGTCTGAGAATAATGTTCCTCTGAATTAAAGGACGTCTCATGTCAAGGTACCTATGTTTAAGTCTCAGGAATTCTCCTGCATCAGTTTCATCCTCTATCATAAAGGGAAGGGGTTTACACTCGTTAAGTATCTTAAGCTCCTTAGTAATTACCTCCACGCCCCCCGTCGGGATTGAAGGATTCTCTGTTCCCGAGGGTCTTTTCCTGACCTCACCCTTTATAAGAAGTACATATTCATTTCTTATCTTGTGGGCAAGTTCATGAGCTTTAGCGTCAATCTCTGGATTAAAAACTACCTGCACAATGCCGCTTCTATCCCTGAGATCAATAAATATAAGCCCTCCGTGGTCACGGCGACTGTTAACCCAGCCAGCGATACTTGCATTTAAACCTACATGGGATTCATTTATCTCACCACACCACTTATCACGCATCATGCCCTCCCAACCTCTTTTTTAAGTCTTTTAATTTCATTCTCTGTAAGGTAGCGATATTCACCTGCAGGGAGTTCCCCAAGCTCAATACCATTAATCCTTATCCTTTTTAGTTTTAAAACAGGATGGTTTATTTTATCAAGCATTCTTCTTATCTGTCTTTTTCGGCCCTCATGTATTGTAATCTCAATCCATGAATTACTCACGGTCTTTTTTACTTTTTTTACAATTGCAGGAGCTGTGATACCATCCTTAAGGACAACACCTTTTTTTAATTCCAATATATCCTTATCATCAAGTATTTCTTTAACTTTTATGTCATAAGTCTTTGAAATTTCTCTTTTTGGGTGTAAAACTGCGTTTGCCAGTTCTCCATCATTTGTAAGGAGAAGTAACCCTTCTGAATCATAATCAAGCCTTCCTACAGGAAATACCTTGGCCTTTACGCCTTTTAAGAAGTCCTTAATCGTGGGTCTTCCCTCAGGGTCATACATGGAGGTAATGCAGGTTCTTGGTTTATTAAATATTAAATAAATCTTGTGCTCAAACCTTTTTATAATCTTGCCATCTACCTTTATATGGTTTTTTCCCGGGTCAGCCTTCATCCCCAGAGTAGCAACTTTGCCATTAACTGTAACTCTCCCTTCAAGGATTATTTCTTCTGCTATCCTTCTTGATGCAATGCCTGCTTTTGAGAGAATTTTCTGAAGTCTTTCTTCCATATTGTTTGAAAATAAAGAATTTAAATAATATCACAAAATTTTAGATTTTTCTCACAAATATCAATCAATAATCAATTGACATCATATATGCCTGAGTATAAACTAATATCAAACTATAGCCTCTTGATAAAATGAGAAGGTTGAGGAATGTATTTTGAGAATAAAAGTGACCTTTAAAACAAATAAATTACCGATCCTTTACAGGCACAGGTTCATGGCCCTGATAAAAGAGGCGTTGAATAAATCTGACGCCGGGTATAAAGAATACCTTTATCCTGCCAAAGACTCCGAATATTCAAAAAAGGTTAAACCATTTACATTCAATGTATCCATGCCTTCGGGCAGGATAGCCAAAAAAGAAAAAATCATTATTGATGAAGGCGTGGAGATTGAAGACACGATTTTTCATTTTCCGCAAAACAGCAGCCTCTCTTTTTACGTAAGCTCTTCAGAATATCAGTTTATGGTATGTCTTTATAACGGACTTCTGTCGATGAAAGAATTCGACTTTGGCAATGGAATTATTCTGCAACTGCAGCGCGTAGTTATGCTGAATGAAAAGAAGATCAACAACGATGAAGTTACATTTAAAACGAACTCTCCTATATCGATAGAAGACAAAAATGGCAAGCCGGTTTTGCCCCCCTTTGAAAAAGGGGGGATGGGGGGATTTTCAGATAAAGATTTAGAAACTTTTAACACCCATTTCAACGCTATCCACAACGGCATTCTTGAAAACATCAGAGGTGAAAACGGCAAAAAAGGACAAAGATTGTTCCAACCTCTGGAATTTATTCCGGTCAAACTTAAGAAACAGGTGGTGAAACATACTCTTAAAGGCTTCAGAGAAAAGACCGGAAAGCCCTATATGACACTTACCTGCTTTGAAGGCTGCTTTAAACTTAAGGGAGACCCACGCGATTTGCAGATGCTTTATCAGATAGGCATGGGCTTGAGAACAGGGCAGGGGTTCGGAATGGTGGAGGTGGTGTGAACATGGATTTAATTCCGCAGGAAGTTATTGAAAACAAAATACTTTTAATCAGAGGTAGGAAGGTTATGCTGGACAGAGATTTGGCGAGGCTCTACGGCGTGGAAACAAGGACATTGAATCAGGCTGTGAAAAGGAATATCACCCGTTTCCCTGAAGATTTCATGTTTCAGTTAACAAATGAAGAAATGGAAAATTGGAAATCACAAATTGTGATGTCCAATAAAGACAAGATGGGCTTAAGAAAAAGACCATATGCGTTTACAGAGAACGGCGTGGCATATCTGTAAATGAGGGATTATTTAATTAATTGAAATGGATGGGGGTGGCAATGGAAAAATACGGTTCGCTTGTTCCTGTAGAATTTATTGAAAGAAAGATTTTGCTGATAAGAGGACATAAGATTATGCTTGATGCTGACTTGGCAAATATTTATGGAGTAACCACAAAGAGGCTCAATGAACAAGTGAAACGCAACCTTGAACGCTTCCCTGAAGATTTTATGTTTCAACTGTCTGAGAAAGAAAAAGCAGAGGTGGTCGCAAATTGCGACCACCTCAAAAAGCTCAAGTTTTCGCCGACTCTACCATATGCTTTTACCGAACATGGTGCAATTATGCTTGCAACGGTTCTGAACAGTCCTATTGCTGTTCGGGCAAGCATTCAGATTGTGAGGGCATTTGTCAGACTACGGGAGATGATAGCTACTAATAAAGAATTGGCAAAGAGACTCGATGAACTTGAAAAGAAATATGATTCACAGTTCAAAGTCGTCTTTGATGCCATCAGGCAACTGATGACCCCGCCGGAGACGAAGAAGGGTAAGATTGGGTTTGGGAGAGAGAGGGGAGGGAAATGAATTGGTGGTTGGATTTAGGAAGAGTTTTTCTGATTGAATTGACTGGAACGGCGCAATTTGATGAGCAGGCAATCAAGCTTATTATCAGCGACCTAAATACAAAGATAGAAGGCTTAGAAAAAGAAAATCCTTATGCGTTAATTATTGAAAAAACCCTTAAAAACAATCCACTCATAAATCCTTTTGCAATAAAAGAAAAGGAGAGAACTAAGAAAATCTCAAAATCTATCAAAAACATCAAAAACTTTTTAAAAACAACATCGGAAGGAAAAGGTGTATATTGCACTTTTTGCAGTTCAGAAACAGAAATCTCTAAGGATAGCATTGCTGGCCGGAAATGGATTGTATCAGGAGGCTGGGAAAATTCCCCTCTTTATGCAGGTGGCGGATCAATTCCTCCAAGGATATGCTTGAATTGTCGGAAACTATCACTTCTAGCTGCTTTTAAGGCTTATGAGTTATTTTTAAAAAATAGATTGCCGTTTATTATCTATAATCCTGACCTAAATCTTTACAAGAAACTTCTTGATAATCTTTTTTTGAGAAAAGACCTGAATTTAAACTTTGAGAGGGCATCATCAGTCTTTCTTTCTCTTGGGAGTATGCTTATTTATCCTGAATTTGACAATCAGGAAAATATTTCAGGTTTTGATTTGCGTCCACTTCTGCCGAAGGCATCTCTGATGTTAATGAATCTGTCCGGTTTATTAAGAACAAAAGGCAAAGAGCAGTATATATTAGGAGTTGTTGAGAAATATAAGGATAACTCAGGAGCAAAACTGCTATCAGATCTGCTTAAGGGACAGTCTAAATTGTACTTAAGCGAGGTCATTACAGCATTCTATGCTTTTGTTAAAGCCTATAAAGGAGGTATTGGCATGACAAAGAAATTTTTTGAACTCGGCAGATCGCTGGGAAATAATCTCGGAGATAAGGCATATTCTGTTGCCTTGAAGCTGTATAAATCACAGAAAGATTCTACTCAACTTCAAAAGCAATTAATAGGTACTTACATCTATTTAAAAGAACCTATGCCTTTGGAGTTGACACAAATAACAGAAAACGAAGAAAACGCTCTGGCATTTATTATGGGCATAATGAATACGATCAGGAAGGAGGGATAGAAAATGAAGGGATTAACATTAACAATGGTTGTTAAATTTACAGGAACTCCATCAATGGGCGAGGGTCTCGGAGGGAATATCAATCCAATGAAGGTATTGCCAACAGCAATGGGTGACTTTGCCTATCTTTCACCGAGTGCAATTTTAAAACAGCCTTTGATGGAATATTTTGTGAGAGAAAAGGGATGGAAATTAGAAGATAAAAAGAACATAAAAATTCCTGAAAAAGGCAAAAAAGATCCAATACAGATGATAGGTTATGCCGATGCTGATCCTCATGCGGATGTTTTTGGTTATCTTTTTACCGATGAGTCGAGAAAGAGAAAATCTCCTCTCGGTGTATCCTATGCTGTTGGTTTAATGGATTTCAAAAACTGCCTTGATTATCGTAGCAATCTCGGTTTGGTTGAACTATCTGAGGCTGAAGACAACCGAGGGCAGATGATTTTCCAAAGAGAAATAGACATGAATTATTTCGTCTATACCTTGAATCTCGATTTGCAGCGGATTGGCAGAGAGGAGAATGAAGATAAAAATAAAAAGATTAACGAGGCTAATCAAGATGATAAATTAAAACGGGTTCAGGCGATTTTGGAGGCGATACCATATATTGCCATCCACAGAAATGGAGCTTTAGTCGGCACTTTAAGACCGCATCTGATTGTGGGCGGAGTCTTTGAAAAGAAATTTCCTTATTTCATTGACTCTATTGTATGGGACAAAAGCAAGCATACTGTCGGGGCAAAGGCTGTAAATGACATTATTGAAGAATACAGTCTTAAATCAGATGATAAAAACATGCTTGTCTTTGGCTTGCATGAAGGATTTCCTCTGAATGGAAAGGTAAATGTGAACGCTATGCTGCCAAAGAAAGCAATTGACAGCCTTGCAGATTTCATAGGAAAAAATAAGGATAAAATATGGACAGCAAAGAAGTCATCAAAATAAATGTATGGGGGCAAACGGCCCATTTCAGGATATACGGCAATCAGAACTTTTGTGATTCCTATCCCTTGCCACCACCTTCTACTTTGCTTGGAGTGTTAAGGGAAATTCTCGGAGAAAGACCGCCAGAGCCTTTAACCATTGCGATAAAAGGAAACTTTGAAGGAATTTTTTTTGATTATAGAACCTTTTTGGGCGGGACAGTAGCTTCAGATTCTAAAAAAGAACTGTGGATAGAAAAAATTGTAAACCGTTCAGTAGAAACCAAGCCTCTTTATGTAAAAGTGCTTTATAAGCCCTGCTATACTGTTTACCTGTATTCCCCTGAATATCACAATCTCTATCTTTCAAAACTTAATAATCCTGAAGGCTTTGTTTCTCTTGGCAGAAGCGAAGATTTAGCAATGATAAAGGCTTCTTCTATTAATGTTGAGAGAAAGGAAGCAAGGAAATTCGATAAGGTAAAGATTGAAAATTCTTATCTGCCCAAGGAAGTGTATGGAGCAGCCTCCATGTTTTTGCCGATATGTCATCTTAATAAAGACAGAAATTTAAAGATGGAACGGCTTTACTACATTCAGGAAGCTGTCTCATATTATGAGGGTGAATACTGGGAAGCAAGCGATGAGGATAGGTTTTTATGGCTGCTGGAATATAAGGATACCGCTGAGGGAAATTTCCCAAAAGTCCTGAGGAATCCGTAATGATATTAGCTAAGAGCAATCCAGAAAAAGAACTTCATGAGCACACACTGGAAGTTATGGAGCGTGCCAAACGTGAGGTTTCCCAATTTAATTCACAAGGGCTTGCTATTGATGGCAATTTGGAAAAGGCCGTTATGTTTTGCTGCTTTGCCCATGATTTAGGCAAGGTTTCAAAGACCTTTCAGGAGTCTTTGTCTGGTGTAAAGAGATACATTCCTCACAACCTGATCTCAATTGCTTTCCTGCCGTCAATTTTTGAAAAAATATCATTTTCAGATACATGGATGAACAAAATAATTTATTCCGTAGGATTTCATCATAAAAATTTTCTTGAAATGAATGATTTTATAAGTGGTTCTAAAAGAAGCGGAGACAATGGACTTGAAGATGAACTAATAGACATACACTTAAATAGATCACATCTCCTTGAACCGATGACTTCTTTATTCAAAGAACATTTTAAAATGGAGTGGACGCCAAAAATTGATTTCAGCATCATAGACAAAATACAGAAAATTATTTTTGACTTAGAGCCATTTAATAAAGAACTTGTCTGTCTAAAGGGTATCTTGCACAGGGCTGACCATATCTCATCTGCGGGAATAGATGAAGATACAAAGGTCTATCTGAATGCTGAGGGTTACAACAGGTTAACAGAACACATCAAGCCTAAAAAGTTTCAGAAAAATCTGAAAGGTCGGGACTCTCTAATCCTTATTGCTCCCACCGGAAGTGGAAAGACAGAGGCTGCTTTGTGCTGGGCCGGAAGCAGAAAAGGTAAGATTATTTTTACTCTGCCTACAAGAGCGTCGGTAAACGCTGCATTCAATAAATTAAAAAAGTATTACGGTAACGATGTGGGAATTCTGCATGGTGAGGCAGGCAGGTTTATCTATTCAACGCTAAAAAAAGAATATGGTGAGGCAGAAGCAGTAGAAGAAAGCATTCACGAAATAACACTGAATAAAAACTTAATGAAACCTGTCCTTGTAACAACAATTGACCAGATTTTCTCTTTTGCCCTCAGAGTTCATCAGTATGAGAAGGTTCTTATGGGGCTATATGGTTCAAATCTGATTCTGGATGAGATAGATTCATATTCTCCTTATACCATTGAGATTTTAAAGCAAAGTCTGAAAGTTGCAAAAGATTTCAATATAACGCCTTTAATAATGTCTGCCACAATTCCAGACATATTACAGGAAGAGTTTACGGATGTCGCTTCAGAAAAATATGTACCGGGCTGGAACGATCTGGAAATGAAAAATGATGCTCGACATGAAATAACTATCATCAACAACGATATTAGCGAATGCGAAACAATTATCAAAAAACTGCCTGAAAATAGCAGCATGCTTATAGTATGCAATACGATAAAAAAGGCCGTGTCTGTTTATGAAAAATTAAGGACTTTTTCACCAAAACTGTATCATTCTCTGTTTGCCTTTGACGACAGAGAGAATAAAGAGATTGAGATTACAAAGACCGACTCAACTGGTAAGAATGTAGGCATCTGGATTACCACTCAGGTGGTTGAGGTATCTCTGGACTTAGATTTTGATGTTCTAATCACCGAGGCTGCTCCCTTGAATGTTTTAATTCAGCGGATGGGAAGGTGCTACCGTAAACGTCAAGGGGCTGGAAAAGTCTTTATATATTCAAAGCTGATTAATGAGGGTGGAAAAGAGATGTTTTTTCCTTATGGCGAATTTGCTATAAAGGAAAGTTTGAAGGTAATCGTTGGAAAAGACATTGTGGATATAAAAAAGAAAAGAGAAATGCTAAACATTTATTTTAAAACCTTCTGGAGCAATAAAAAAGTTGAGGCAGACAAAGAAAGGGCTAAAGGTATTATAAGTGCTTTTTTAAGTTCTGACCTTACTATGCTTGAGACCATAGGGGATAATGAAGTGAGCAGATTTTTAAGAGATTCCGGGATTTCCCTTAGTGCTATTCCGCAGTCAAAACTAACAGATACAGAAATTGATAAGCTCAAAGGCAATTACAAATGGAAAGATAGAATAGAGAAGATGGTATTTTTAAATGAGATAAAAGGCAAAGTCCTTTCTGTTCCGTTATATAGTGTTTTGAAATATCGTAGTCATTTTGAAGAAACGAAATATGGATTATTTCTTTGCAAGCTGGAATATAATTCCGACACTGGTTTGAATTTGAGAAATCTACCGTCAAATTTTGCATGACCATCCCCTTATCCTCAAATCCGTCAATAACCCTAAGTTTCTCTACCGACTTATTGAGGTGGTAGGGGCGAGGGAAAGGCGATTTTATGCAGAAAACTTCAACTCAAATCCTTACCAAGCAACAAAAAGAACAACTCATGCAGATTCTTGAGCTTGCGGATAACAAGGAAGATGCCCTTACTCTTACGGAGCTTGAGGGGTTTTTATGCGGGATGAATTGAAAACATTAATTCTTTCTTCCAAAAAAAGAAAAAATCTGCTAAACTTTCCTTATGATAAAGAAAGAAATACTTAAAGAGGTTATCAGGGACTTCCACAAGGGAACGCAGCCGGAGAGCAGGAAAAGGGATTTGACTATTCCACTCAATACCGGCAAGGTGATCACGCTTTCCGGCGTGAGGCGGAGCGGCAAGACTTATATGCTTTTTGAGACCATGAAGCTGCTGCTTTCCGCCGGCATCTGCAAAGAAAAAATGCTCTATATTAATTTTGAAGACGAACGGCTTGATTTTAAGCAGAACGAGCTTGACATGATATTGCAGGCATACAGGGAGATGTATCCCGATATTCCCATGTCTGAATGCTGCATTTTCTTTGATGAAATCCAGAATGTGGAGGGATGGGAAAAGTTTGTCAGAAGGATGTACGACACGGTGTCGAAGAATATTTTCGTTACCGGCTCAAACTCGCGTCTTTTAAGCAGGGAGATAGCGACATCATTGAGAGGGAGGACGCTCACTTGCGAGGTCTTTCCCCTGTCGTTTATGGAATATCTGCGGTTTCATGATGCAGGGATTGATTTGTATCATTCAAAGAGCAGGTCGAAGATAGCAAACCTTTTTGAGCGATTTCTCTTTGAAGGAGGATTCCCCGAGATAATTGTTTTTAAAGACGCATCGTTAAAAAATAAGGTCTTGCAGGAATATTTCGATGTCATGCTTTACCGCGACATGGTGGAGAGGTTCGGTATAACCAATATCCCTGTGCTGAAATATTTTCTCAAACGGGTCTTTGAAAATATAACCAGTCCCCTGTCTGTCAATAACATTTATAACGAGCTCAAATCGCAGGGCTACAAAACCGGCAAAAACTTTCTTTACGAATATCTCGATGCGGCAGAGGCTATTTATCTCTTCCGTACGGTAAATAAACAGAGTGAATCGGTTTTGAAGCGGGAGTTGTCCGAAAAAAAGGTATATGCGGTTGATAACGGATTATTAAATGCCGTTACCTTCAAGTTCTCACGGGATTATGGAAAGCTGCTTGAAAACTCAGTTTTTATGGAACTGCATAAAAGCGGCAACTTGGTCTTTTTTTATAAGAGCAAACGGGAATGCGATTTCATTGTTATGGAAAAGTCAGGTATAAAGAGCGTTATTCAGGTCGCTTATAGTATTGCAGACAGCGGGACGCGAAAGCGTGAAATTGAAGGTCTGGTTGAGGCGTGCAGACGATTTTCGGTAAAGAGCGGCTATGTGATTACCTTTTCGGAAGAAGAGACTCTGAACGAGCAAGGCGTTACAGTCAATGTCATGCCTGCTTATAAATTCTTTCTTGCCTTATGATTGTCGCCGAAATAGACTTCCAATCCCTTAAAACTACGGGCATCAAAGTCAACTACCTCTATGTGTGCGAGCGGAAATTATGGCTTTTTGACAGGGGCATACAGATGGAGTCTAAGTCAGATAAAGTCTTGATGGGGAAACTGCTCGGCGAAAGTTCGTATCCGAGGGAAGATAAGAAAGAGGTGCTTATTGACAACCTCATCAATATTGATATTGTCGGCGATGATGAGATAAGGGAAGTAAAATACAGCAACAGGATGCATCATGCGGACAGGATTCAACTGCTATATTACCTCTACTATCTCAAGCAACTGGGCATTGAAAAGAGAGGCGTTATAAATTATCCTAAGATGCGGAAGCGCGAAGAGATTATGCTTAGCCCTGAAACCCAAAGAGAGGTTGAGACGGCGCTAATACGAGTGCAGGAGATTTTGAGCATGGATAAGCCGCCGCAGTTGCTGAGAAAACCTTACTGCACTAAGTGCGCATATTATGAATTCTGCTGGGGATAGAACTATGAGCAGGCCATATTACATATTCTCAAACGGCAGGATTAAACGAAAAGAAAACACCGTTTATATAGAGAATGAAAACGGTGACAAAAAGGCGATTCCAGTTGAGGACATAGATACCATTCACCTTTACGGAGAAGTTGACCTTAACACAAAGCTCCTGAATTTCCTCTCCCAACAGAACAAGACCATGCATGTTTATAACTATTACGGATTTTACGCTGGAAGCTTCATGCCCCGCGATAGAAATGTATCAGGAGAGTTAACAGTGAGACAGGTGGAGCATTATCTTGACCCTGAACTTCGCTTCTTCGTTGCCTTTTCATTTGTTGAAGGCGCGCTATTTCACATGCTCAGGAATCTGAGAGAATATAAAGATACTCTGGAGTTTCAGGAGAAGATAAAAGACGAACTTGCTAATGCATCCGAAGCAAAGACTATCAATGAGCTTATGGGATGCGAGGGCAGGGCGCGAGACGCATATTATCAGGCATTCAATGTGGTTTTAAAAGAGGATTTTGTTATGGAGAGAAGGGAGAAAAGACCACCTACTAATCCTGTTAATGCCCTCATATCTTTTGGTAATTCTATGATTTACTCAACAGTACTTTCAGAGATATATCACACGCAGCTTAATCCAACAATAAGCTATTTACACGAGCCGAGGGAGAGGCGATATTCCCTGAGCCTTGATATTGCCGAGATATTCAAGCCGCTGATTGCAGACCCGATTATTTTTAAGCTTGTGAATAATAATATGATAAACCTTGATGATTTTGAGGAGGATGTTAGCTATTGCTACATGAACGAAAGCGGCAGAAAGAAATTTCTCAAGGAATTTGACCAGAAGCTTACAACAACCATAAAGCACCGGAAGCTCAAGAGGAATGTCTCATACAGGACGCTCATCAGGCTTGAGTGCTATAAGCTAATAAAACATCTAATCGGTGATGATGTGTATGCCCCGTTTAAAGCGTGGTGGTGAGCAATGCCATATTTGATTGTTACATACGATATCAGAGAAGAGAGGGTCAACAAAGTCAGAAAGATACTAAAAAAGTATTTTATGTGGGTGCAGAATTCGGTGTTTGAGGGAGATATTACCGAAGGAAAACTTCAGAAATGCAGATATGAACTACTTAATACCATAAATGGAGAAGAAGATTCTATATATTTTTACAGCCTTGAAAACAGGCTCAATTACCGAAAGACTGTTATGGGAGTTGAGAAGGAGTTGACAGGGAATATACTATAGGCTAATAGTCTGCTGGCAAGGAAATTGCTTTTAATTTTGCGCTGCATCAAACCTCTTTTTGAGAGGTATAAGGCTGAAATGCTTATCGGGCAAGGAATTGAAGACAGTTTTTTCCAAGAACCGAAAACGCGATTAGAGGGTTGATGCAAGAAACTTCATTTCACGGCTATGCATATCTGGTTTAAAAACTGCTAAAATAGTTGTAATTAAAGGCTTTAAGGCTTATGTCAACAGCTCTTTGACAACTGCCTTTCATCTGAACCATGTGGGATATAAAGCCAAAGGCAAACTTTTATTCGAAGGAAATGTTCTCCCTTTCATCTGAACCATGTGGGATATAAAGCAGGAACAATAGCAATCACACTGTGGACATCAGATAACTTTCATCTGAACCATGTGGGATATAAAGTTAGCTCAAGCAATGAGCTACTACCAGAGAGGAGTTCTTTCATCTGAACCATGTGGGATATAAAGTTCCAGGATACACACGCAGTAGCTCTGACAGCATTCTTTCATCTGAACCATGTGGGATATAAAGAACCCTCAGGGACTTACATACGACGGAAAATTCCTCCTTTCATCTGAACCATGTGGGATATAAAGCAATCACAAACCTAAAACTCTCAATTGACCAAGACCTTTCATCTGAACCATGTGGGATATAAAGGGTTCAGATGTCCAGAGTCTACACCATAGACGTTTGCTTTCATCTGAACCATGTGGGATATAAAGGCGAAGTTTCGAAACCTACAACTCAAAATCACTTATGACTTTCATCTGAACCATGTGGGATATAAAGTCAAGGAGAGAACTCACGTTTGACGGAAAGTATCTGTCTTTCATCTGAACCATGTGGGATATAAAGAAAGGAGTGAAAATAATGGACAAAATACTCATTAAACTTTCATCTGAACCATGTGGGATATAAAGTATGTGATGATGCTCATGAGAGCATGGGAAGCACAACTTTCATCTGAACCATGTGGGATATAAAGTTAGAAATCAAACTACAGATGCAAAAATTCTTTTTAGCTTTCATCTGAACCATGTGGGATATAAAGCTCATAAAGAAATACGTGTACGCAAGGGACGCAGACTTTCATCTGAACCATGTGGGATATAAAGGTGAAGGAGACCTGCGAGACTTATTTGAGAGGGGACTTTCATCTGAACCATGTGGGATATAAAGGAGATAGACGATGTTTATAAAGATACTGCGGATGACTTTCATCTGAACCATGTGGGATATAAAGAGTGGAATGAGCACGGAAGACTATGAAATATGGAAACTTTCATCTGAACCATGTGGGATATAAAGTTAATGAAATTAATAACATCTGATAAAAGAGTAATTGCTTTCATCTGAACCATGTGGGATATAAAGATGGAAATAGATAAAAGAGAGGAATGGGTGAGATGACTTTCATCTGAACCATGTGGGATATAAAGATGGCAAAATGGGCGGAAATGCTTGCAACAATGATAACTTTTAAAGGAGGTTAGCTGATTTCCTTTATCTGACGGGGGTGTGGCAAACTAATGTTTCAAAGTAATAAACATTTGTTACAATCAAAACTTATAAATCGCCATTCCCGTGAGTAGTTTTGGATAAAAGTAAGTGGACTTTGGCGGCATCCTTTCTCCTGCGAGGGCGACATTCTTCACATCTTCTATCCTTGTGGGGTTAAGAAAGAAGACAGCATGGTATACGGCTTTATTTACTTTCTCTATTGCTAATTCAGGGTTCATCTCGTATTCTATCTTATCAACCCTTAATAACCTCTCAAGAATGAACTTATGGAGTATTGTTACATTAAGTCTTTTTAGGCTCTCATGCGAATTTATTTCTGAATACGAATCTTTAAATTTCAAAACATAAAATGCCTTTTTATTTTTAAGGTACATTCCAAGAATGTTCCTCCCTTTTTTCATAATACTAAACATCTTGCTTTCTGTTGTACCTTGAGGGTCTTCAGGTGTTATATCAAAATATGGTTTAAGTAATTTTTCTATGTTTATACCCTTTCTCATTTTTACTAATCTATGTGTTGGAAAGAGTGTCAATCCATTGTCTTCCATGTTTGTAAGAAACATCATTACATAATTAAAAGGCTCTTTGCCTGTTTTTAAAATGCCTTTTTTATACATTTCATTTCTAAACTCAAGTGCAGTCTCATATCTATGATGTCCGTCTGCAATAAAGATATGCTGAGCAGAGAGTTCTTTCTTTATAGTTTCAATTGTTCTTTCACCTCTTATCCGCCAGAGTTTGTGAATAAAGCCATCACCATCTATAGCCTTAATTGATGCCCTGCCTTTTGTGGTTTCTCTAAGTATGCAAGATGTAAGTCTATCCTTACTACTATAAAGTGAAAATATAGGGCTTGTGTTTGCCATACAATATCGCAGTATGTTCAATCTGTCTGTTTTTGGCTTTGAATAGGTCATTTCATGTGGATGAATTTTACCCTTATTAAGCTCTTCAATCCTTACCGCACCTATAATACCTTTTATTTTTTTCTTTTTATCTGCTATCCTGTAAGTTATCTCATAACAATAAAATGATGGCTTTGTGTCCTTAAGTAACACTTTGTTCTTAAGCCAATCACTTAGAAACCTTGATGCCCTTGTGTAGCGATTCTCTTTGTCAGTATCGCCTCTCATTTCCTTACCAAAGTCAATACGGATAATGTTATATGGGCTTCTACCATAAAGGGTATCTTTAAGCTCAGACGTGACGATATCATAAGGTGGAGCCATAACAGAACTGGTATCCACCTTATGTGGATTATACAAAATGCCTTTAAACGGAATTATCTCTGCCATCGTAAATTATGAAATTGTCAATTGTTAATTGTAGATTGTCAATTGGATTCCTTAAGGAATGCAGAATATCTTATCATTGAATACTTTAAATTTCAAATTTATGTGGTTGCTTTTCATGGAGTGTGAAATTACAATAAATTCATGTCTATTTTTAGGAAAGCAGGAGACTATCTAAGGATTATAAAATTTTCACACTCTGTATTTGCACTTCCTTTCGCATTTACAGGAGCACTCCTTGCAGCGAATGGTATCCCAAATCCCCTGCAAATATTCTGGATAGCCCTCGCAATGGTAGGAGGGCGCTCAGGCGCAATGGGAATGAACAGGATTATTGACAGAAAAATTGATGCACTTAATCCAAGGACAAAAAATAGGGAGCTTCCTCGCGGAGTTGTTAGGGTAGGGGAGGCATTTCTTTTTACTGTGATTGCCTTTGCCCTTTTAGTTATTTCTGCATATAATCTCAATCCACTCTGTTTTAAGTTATCACCTTTTGTGATTCTGGTGCTTATCGTGTATTCTTACTCCAAGAGATTTACATGGTTAAGCCACCTTATACTCGGTATTGCTATATCACTTGCCCCAATCGGTGCATGGATTGCAGTAAAGGGAACATTTGACCTTGAAATACTTCCACTGCCATTTGCTGTTGCATTCTGGATTGCAGGCTTTGATGTGCTCTATGCGTTACAGGATATAGATTTTGATAAAACCCATGGTCTTTATTCTATACCTGCTAAGTTCGGGATAAAGACTTCTCTCTTTATATCGAGGCTTTCCCATCTGATTACCATAGGGTTACTTTTGGGTCTGATTCCTATTTTTAATTTAGGGTGGGCTTATCTCTTTGGAGTTTTAATTGCAATGGCACTTTTGATTTATGAGCATTCGCTAATAAAACCACACGACCTTAGCAAACTCAATATGGCATTTTTCAATGTGAACGGATACATAAGTATCACCATATTTGTATTTACATTGATGAATTATCTGATACCAGTGTAAAATATATTAAGGGTCTCAAAATTAAATGGACATTAACCTAAAAATCTCCCCTCGCCCCTCTTTGCCAAAGAGGGGAAATTCCTCCCTTTAGCAAAGGGAGGTTTAGGAGGGATTTTATAAATTAATACACTCACTATATAGCTTATAGCTTATAGCTTATAGCTTGAAGAAGGAAAACCCTTATGGTGAAAAATGACCGCTGGATTAAGGAGATGTCCCAGAAGGGGATGATAACCCCATTTTCAGAGAATCAGATAAGAGGAAGTGTTATCTCCTATGGTATAAGTTCTTATGGTTATGATATGAGGGTATCAGATAAATTCAAAATTTTTACTGATATAAACAATACGATAATTGACCCTAAAAAATTTGATTCAAAGAGTTTCATTGATTTTAAAGGTGATGTGTGCATAATACCTCCAAATTCTTTTGCACTTGCTACATCTGCTGAATACTTTAAAATACCACGAGATGTAATAGTGATATGTCTTGGCAAATCTACTTATGCAAGATGTGGTATTGTGGTAAATGTAACTCCTCTTGAGCCTGAATGGGAAGGGCATGTGACCATAGAGATATCAAACACTACGCCACTGCCTGCAAAAATATATGCCAATGAAGGCATAGCACAGCTACTTTTCATACAGGCATCAGAGATATGTGAGATATCTTATAAGGATAAGGCAGGAAAATATCAGGCGCAGAAAGGGATAACACTGCCAAAGATTTAAATAGCTATAAGCTAATAAGCTATAAGCTATAAGCTATAATGATAAATTTACTAAGCTAAAAGCTAATAAGCTAAAAGCTAATCTGTGTCAGGACTTTATGAAATCTCATAACCGCATAATCCTTGCCCTTGATGCAGCAGATTTTAATGATGCCATCAAAATCATCAAGAAATTTAGAAACTACATTGATATATTTAAGGTCGGCTCTGAGCTATTCACTGCGGTTGGCCCAAAGATAGTAGAAGAGATTAATTCAATGGGCAAGAAGGTTTTTCTTGACCTCAAATATCATGATATCCCAACAACTGTAGCAAAAACTGCAAGGGTGGTATCTAAACTTAGGGTATTCATGTTTAATATCCATACGCTTGGTGGTTTTCAGATGATGATAGAGACCACAGAGGCACTTGTGAAGAGTTCACTGAATGAGAATATTCAAAGACCCTTGTTGCTCGGCGTAACCATCCTTACCAGTATAGACCGGAAGGCACTTTCCGATGAACTTGGAATATCACAGAATCTGCGCACACAGGTAAGGCATCTTGCAGGGCTTGCCCTCAAAGCAGGGCTTGATGGAGTCGTTGCATCTCCTGAGGATATAGAAACGATCAGGTCTTATTGTGGCAGAGGTTTTTTGATAATAACTCCGGGGATAAGACCATCATGGGCTCCATTAGATGACCAGAAAAGGACAATGACCCCAAAAGATGCATTGATGCACGGCGCTAATTATATTGTAATAGGCAGGGCAGTACTTTCTCAGCCCGACCCGATTAAGGCACTGGAGCGTATTGAAGAAGAAATAGCGAGTGTGTGACAAAAATAAAATTCTAAATCCGAAATCCTAAATTCTAAACAATATCTAAAATCTAAATCCAAAATTCAAACTTTTAAAACTGTTTCGAATTTAGGTCATTTGGATTTGTTTAGGATTTAGATATTAGAATTTAGTGCTTACACCCATAAATAACTATCACCAATGATTAATATCCTTCCTTCAAAATCTAAATTCATAGAAGATGCAAAACAGGGCAAAATCCATCCTATTTATGCAGAGATCCCATTTATACCTCCTCATGAAATATATGAATACCTTGAATCCCCGTATAGTTTCTTGTTTGAAAGTGCAAATGGACCTGAAAAGATTGCCAGATATTCTTTTATAGGTGTAGAGCCATTTTTAATTTTTAAGGTGAAAGATGGCATTGTAGATATTGAAGTCAGGAGTCTCGCCACAGCGAGTCGCCTGAGGCGTCAGGAGTCTCGTCCTAACGAATCGCCTGAGGCGACAGGAGTCAAAAGTCGGAAATCGGAAAGAACAAAAACACCTCTTAAAAATTTAAGAGAAATCCTGATACCATACAAAATAGAACAACCTGTAAATATTCCTCCTTTTATAGGTGGAGCAGTTGGTCTTTTGAGTTATGATTTTGTTCATTACTTTGAGCGATTACCACGAACTGCAATTGATGACCTTAATATACCTGATGCCCATTTTCTTTTTTTTGATACTGTTATTGCCTTTGACCACAAAGATAAAAAGACATACATCATATCATGCCCGGGGGCAAGGGAGATAATACAGTATCAGAGTGTCAAAGTGTCAGAGTGTCAGAGTGGGGGAAAAATAAGGAGTCAAGGGTTTAGTCCCCAATCCCCAATCCCCAATCCCCAATCTTGTTACGACATGGCTTGTGAAAAAATTAATTCAATTTACAGAAGAATAAGTTCAATCCGAGGAGAGGGGGATTTTCAGAAAATAGATTCAAAACACCCTGTTGAAATCCGCCATGAGATGAGTAAGGAAAATTATATGAACATCGTAAAAAAAGCAAAGGAATATATAAGAGCAGGTGATATATTTCAGGCAAATCTCTCACAGAGGGTATCAGCGGATATAGGGGATGTTAAGCCATGGCAGATTTATTCTACTTTAAGAGAAATAAACCCTTCTCCTTTTGCAGGCTATTTAAACATGGGCGATTATCATATAGTCAGTTCTTCACCTGAGAGGCTATTAAGAGTTAATGGGAATATTGTAGAGACAAGACCAATTGCAGGCACAAGGCCAAGGGGTATAAATGCTAAAGGTGATATTGAGATGAGGGCAGAGCTTTTGCTTAACGAGAAAGAACGTGCAGAACACCTTATGCTTATTGACCTTGAAAGGAATGATTTAGGCAGGATCTCTGATTATGGCTCGGTCTTTGTAGATGAGTTTATGCTTACAGAAGACTACTCCCATGTAATACACATTGTCTCAAATATTAGAGGCACTCTCGCAAAAGACAAGGACTGTTTTGATGCAATAAAGGCAGCATTTCCCGGAGGCACAATAACAGGTGTTCCAAAGGTAAGATGCATGGAGATAATAGATGAGCTTGAGCCTACTGCAAGAGGTCCTTATACAGGCTCATTTGGTTATATAAGCTTTACAGGGGAGATGGATTTAAATATCATAATCAGGACATTTGTGATTAAGAATAACATTGCCCATGTTCAGGCGGGCGCTGGAATCGTGGCAGACTCTGACCCTGAAAGGGAATATTATGAAACCCTTAAAAAAGCAGAGGCACTTATAAGGACACTGGGAAAGCTGTAGGGTGTAGTATATCTTTCTTATCCATTTTTCAGAATCCTTTTAATAATCTCTTCAACTTTTATTACTCAAATACCCCCGTGCAATTCCTGCAAAATCTTTTGCTGTATCTTCTATCTGGTGATTTAAGTGATATGGGCAGTTATTGACTACAACTCCAGATACTCTTTCAAGCTTATAATTTTTATCCCTTCATACTCTTTGAGTTTCAACATTTCTTTATCGCCGGTTACTATGGCTTCAACTTTACCGCTTAGGGCACACTCAAGGATCCTGTTGTCAGGTTCATCTTTGAAAACCTGAACTCTCTTCTTGGGATTTGTCATTTGTCCAAGTTCTAAAAGGTAAAGGGCTACATGACTAATCGCCTCTCTGTCGTGGTGGAACTTTGTGGCAAGCACTGTTAAAACCTCGTTGATAATCTCTCTTGAAATTATCAATGTGTCATCGCCTTCAATAATTTTTAGAATCGCCTTTTCTGCTTGACTGTGAGGTATTACAATTGCGGAGATAAAGATATTTGTGTCAAAGACAATCCTCATTTTTTGAGATATTTCTCAATGTCTTTCTCGGTAAGAATGCCTTTTTCTTTTGCCTTACGGCTCCAGTAGCCCTGAATCTGATAGAATTCTCTTTTCAGCCTTTCCTTTCTCGTAATCCTCAGGGCATCCTGAACAATCGCGCTTACTGTTTTCCCTTCTTCTGTTGCGATTGTTTCAAGCTCTTTTGCAAGGTCAGGCGGAAGGGATATTGTTTTTTTCACTGCTGTTGTCATCTTGACACCCCCCTATGGTATGAATTAATTATACCACACGGTACCATGTAAATCACTTAGATTCATGTATATGCGATTTACAATCATTCTTTAAACACCCTGTCTAAAATGCTCGGCATAAGGGTAGGTAAGTTCTTGGACTTTTCGCTATTTTGTGAAAGGCACAAGCCTATAAAAAAATTTGCCCCGTACACCTGACTGCCGTCAGGCAGGTATGCTCACCAATTAATAAACTTCATCGTGTGTTCCAATATCAACGAGTACAGCTTTGTCTTTTCCCATAAATTCAAAAACTACTCTACAATCATATTCAACAACAAATGCCCATTGTCCTTTAAGCTTACCGCTAAGTTTGTGCGTTTTTAATGTTGGATGAAAAGGGTTTTTTTCAAAGAAGTCAATTAATTTCCAGAATTTTTTCTCAAGTTCAGGATTGGATTTTACGGCTTTTTTATATGCCCTTTTGAAACTACTGCCCCATACCAGTTTAATCATTCTCTAAATCTTTTTTTAATTCCTTTACGGTTCCTGTTTTAGCACGACCAGCTTTATATTCCTTAAGTGTATTTCTGGCATTTACTGCTATCTGCTCCCTTCTTTTTTCAATACATCGGTGTTTTATTACATCAAGCAAAATCTCCTGTTCTTCAAAAGTAAGAACTTCAGCTTTCTCAATCACATCATTTAATTTGGTTGCAGTTACCCCCATTTTTACCTCCATAGTTATTAGTCTAAATTAATTATATCATAATTAGCTTGGATGTTTTGAAAATTGTATCAGTTTAATCAAGTTAGTCCTTTGAATAGTGTTTAATCCTTTCTCTAATCCAATCCCAGTCGTTGTGTATAAAAAATGATTTAAAATTGTCTTGTAACCATTCGTAGTAGTTATCTTCAATATATTCGCAAAATGTCTCTACAAGAGCTTTTTTCAAAATTCCTTTTGGAATCTCAATCCCAGAATCTTCAAATTCTTCTTCTAAAAATTCCTTTACAACTTGTCTGTCCAACACTTTAAGTCCCCGGGAGGAAAATCAAACAAATCAACTTCTCTGACATGGTCTGGGTCATAGCGATAAACTCCCTTCTTAATCTTAACAAGTATGCCTTCTTGATGAAATTTCCTTATTTGACGCCATGTATCACGCGGCTTTTTGTTATATATTTTTAGATACCGTTCCTCTACCCAATCTACGACGGGACCATGTGGTAAATCCTCTCCTGCATGTTTTTTAAAATATTCCATAATTAAATCTCCGATACTTTTTGCCATTATCTCCCCCCTGATGCAACATTGAATTTGAGTTGGTTTATCTGCCCTTCTGTCAAAAGCCGTGTCTTTGCTAAGTCGCAGTATTTTTTATCAATATCAATTCCAATACCAACACGATCAGTCTGTAAACAAGCGAGCAATGTTGAGCCACTGCCAAGAAAGGGGTCAAGGATTGTATCACCTACAAAGCTAAAAAGTTTTATACATCTTCTTGGCAATTCAATAGGGAAGGGGGCGGGATGTCCAACCCTCTTTTTGCTCTCCCCGCTAAAGTTCCAAACGCCGTTAGTCCACTCCATAAATTCTTTTTTGGTTATATCTGACTTTCTGCTACCACTTGTCTTTTTCCATCTGTTCTTATAAAGCACAACTATAACTTCGACAGGGGCTATTACATAAGGAGCAGCAGCAGAAAGCCATGAGCCCCATGCAGTTCGGCGAGAAATATTCTGCTCATTCCAGACAATTGTGGAATGATATTTAAATCCTATTTGTTTTGCTATTGTAGTTATATCAGCACAAACACTTTGCTGACCACCTTTATTTTTATCGAGGGGTATGTTAAGGCAAAACCGTCCATCGTCTTTCAGAAAACCATAACATCTTCCAAGCCATTTTTTTGTAAAAGATAGGTAGTCATCATGAGACATTGTATCGTCATGGGAATTATATTTGATATCTACATTATATGGTGGTGACATTACAATTAAATCTATAGAACCTTGCCCTATGCATGTAGTTTTTAGAATATCATCATTGTAAATCCATATATTCTCTCTCTGAAAATAAAGGTTAGTACTAGTATCTACTTTATAAACAGAGGACTCAGGTGAAATTATTCCTTTTTTAATGTCATAAGCAATCTCAGGCTCTCTGACAAAGTAAGCTGTTTTATATTTACTTGGATTTTGGGGGGCTTCAAAGGTGCGGCTTTTTCTTGAATATTTTTCAATGGATTCTTTCTTAAAACGTCTTTGACCTCCAGGGGTTCTTATTGAGGAGATTAAACCCTGTTTTTCCATACGATAAATAGTTGATTGACTTACACCTAAATATTTTGCGGTTTCTTTTGTATTAAACATTTGTTTGCTTTCCATAGGACACCTATTATTTAAATTTTAGGAGAGCCTACAACATTATTCAACACTTGTCAATACTTATTATTTAAAGGCTTTTTCACAGCCTAAACCTCTCCCTTTTCCCCACGAAAAACTTGGCTTTGGTAGTTTTAAATACGTTTCAATCACGGCAACAAACTAAAGGCATCGCAATGCTTGGGCTTTATCGCAGAAAAGTGTTTTCTGTCAGTTGTCAGTATCTTACAGACATTCAGCCTCTCAGAAATTGCTATTATAGATGCATCCACAAATCCAATATTAAAATCTTCGTATTTCTTTAATAGCTCAATGCAGCGGCTTAAATCAGCAGCATTGAGATGTTCAATGCTGAGTTCCTTGTTGATTAATGAGTTAATAAATCCTATTTCAGTAAATGAGCCTAAATATGTGTTTAAGAGATAACAGACTTCTGGTATTACTGTAGAAGGAACAATTAACCTGCCCTTAAAAGTGCACACAAAATCAGCAGTTTGTTTATGCCACGAATCTTTTTTATCTGCAAGTGCATAGATAATGCCTGTATCGCAAACAGCAGTATCTATTTTGTAGCTTTTTTCCAAAGCAATTCCTCATGCCGTTCTGATATGTCTTTTCTGCCGCTGTCTCCAATACCAATAAAAGACACACTTTTTCCTTTATGTCTCTTTTGTTTAATGTAACTCAGCATTGCCTCTCTTATAATCTCAGCCACGCTCCTATTTTCTTCTTTTGAGACCTCTTTGATTTCATTTATCAAATTAGCATCCGCAAATATAGTAGTCCTTTTCATAAATACCCCCTGTCATATGTATGATATATGACATACTCACTTTTTGTCAATAATTTCCTCACAACCTAACCCTCTCTCTCTCCCCCAGAAATTTAACCTTGGCAAACTTTAGCTACTTCACCCCAGTCCCGCAGCATTTTTTGTATTTCTTCCCACTTCCGCAGATACATGGGTCGTTTCTGCCTATATGTGTACCCCTGACAACAGGCTGGGGTTTGTCGCCGCCTCCTTTATGAACATCTTCGCCTCTGCCATACTGCATCCTTGCTGGTTTAAATGCCACCTTTTTTTGTACATCTTCCTCTCTTGCAACCTGAACCCTAAACAGCCTGCCTGTTATTTCTGAGGCAATTCTACTACCCATCTCAGAGAACATATTAAATGCCTCTTTTTTGTATTCAACAAGCGGGTCCCTCTGTGCATAACCCCTAAGCCCTATGCCTTCTTTCAGGTGGTCTATTGCTAAGAGATGGTCTTTCCACTGAGAGTCAACAATTTGAAGGGTTATTACTTTCTCCAAATAACTGAATACATCTTCGCCTATTTCTTTTACTTTGTTCTCATATAGCTGCCTTATTTCCTGAGAGAGCTTCCCATGAATTTCTTCAATGCTTTTTGCTTCTTGGAGTGCCTTATCCACTACATCAGGTATTATAGTGAATTGATTATAAACTGCATTTTTAAGTCCTTTGTTATCCCACTCCTCAGGATGCTTATCTTCAGGGCAATGGGCATATAAAATCTCCTCAAGTACATCATCCGTCATCTCAAGGATTTTATCTCTGAGCCCTTTACTGCTAAGTATATCCCGCCTGAATGAGTAAATCTCTGTCCTCTGCTTATTCATAACATCATCGTATTCAATAAGGTGTTTTCTTATATCAAAATTATGAGCCTCAACCCTCTTCTGGGCATTTTCTATAGCCTTTGTAACCAACCTGTGTTCAATGGGCTGTGATTCATCCATGCCGAGTCTTCCCATAAGTCCTGCAATCCTGTCAGATCCAAATATTCTCATGAGGTCATCTTCAAGTGAAAGATAAAATCTTGATGTCCCGGTGTCCCCCTGTCTGCCTGAACGTCCCCTCAACTGATTGTCTATTCTTCGTGCTTCATGCCTCTCGGTGCCAAGTATATGAAGTCCACCGAGGGATATAGCCTTTTCTTTATCTTTGGCACATAATTCTTTTGCTTTACTCAATGCAGATTCATATTCCTCTTTTGTATATTCCTTTTTGTCCATTAGCATATCCTTTGCAAGCCCTTCAGGATTGCCTCCAAGGACAATATCCGTTCCTCTGCCAGCCATGTTTGTAGCTATTGTCACAGAATGGCTTCTTCCTGCCTGTGCAACAATTTCAGCCTCTTTCTCATGATACTTTGCATTTAAAACCGAATGGGGTATCCCTTTCTTCTTAAGCATTGCACTCAGCTGTTCTGATGTCTCTATTGATATAGTGCCTACCAGTGCAGGCTGTCCTCTTTTGTGACAATCTTCTATCTCATTTACAACTGCATTAAACTTAGCCCGTTCATTTTTGTATACAACATCAGGATAATCAATCCTTATCATCGGCTCATTTGTTGGAATCACCACTACGTCAAGGTTATATATTTTTGCAAATTCCTCTGCCTCTGTTTCAGCAGTTCCTGTCATACCCGCGAGTTTTTTATACATCCTGAAGTAATTCTGGAATGTGATGGTAGCGAGGGTCTGGTTTTCACTGGCAATTTTTACATTCTCTTTTGCCTCAATTGCCTGATGAAGCCCATCAGACCAGCGTCTGCCAGGCATAAGTCGTCCTGTAAATTCATCAACTATAATGACCTCGTTGTCCTTTACAATATAATCCACATCAAGTTTAAAAAGGGTATGTGCCCTTAATGCCTGATTTACATGATGTAGTAGTTCAATATTGGATGGGTCATAGAGATTTCCTGCACCAATCAGCTTTTCAACCTTTGTATTGCCTTCATCAGTTAGGACAGCGGTTCTTAGTTTTTCATCAATTGTATAATCGGTTTCTTTGTGGAGCCTTGGAATGAGCTTATCTATCTTGTAATATTTATCCGTAGATTCTTCTGAGGGCCCTGAGATTATAAGTGGTGTCCTTGCCTCGTCAATTAATATACTGTCAACCTCGTCAACAATTGCATAGTTTAGCTCCCTCTGGACATAATCGTTTATATCATATCTCATATTGTCTCTCAGGTAGTCAAAGCCAAACTCATTATTGGTTCCATAAGTAAGGTCTGCCTGATATGCCTCTTTTCTTGTTACAGGCCTTAATGCATGAAATCTATAATCCCCTGAATGATATGATGGGTCATAAATAAAAGATGCATCATGCTGGATAATACCAACTGAAAGCCCGAGGAAATGATAGATAGGTCCCATCCACTGCACATCTCTTTTTGCAAGATAGTCATTAACAGTTATTACATGCACGCCGTTTCCATTTAGTGCATTAAGATAAACAGGAAGTGTTGCAACAAGGGTCTTCCCTTCTCCTGTCTTCATTTCGGCTATCGTGCCTTCGTGAAGCACAATACCTCCTATAAGCTGGGCATCAAAATGCCTCATATTGAGTGTCCTGCGTGAGGCCTCTCTTATGACTGCAAATGCCTCAGGCAGAATATCTTCAATACCCTCTCCTGACCCAAGTCTCTCACGGAATTCCTGAGTCTTGGTTTTAAGTTGCTCATCGCTGAGTACTGTAATTGATGACTCAAGGGAATTAATTACTTCCACTGGAGACCAGAGTCTTTTAATCTCCCGCTCGTTTTTTGTGCCTATTATCTTTGTCAGAATACCGAACATGGAATTATTATAACAGAAACACAGTGCTTGAAATAATATTGTGAACAATACTACAATTAGAAGCAGTGAATAGTGAAAAGTATTTAGTGAACAGTAAAACACTATTCACCAACAACTGTTCACTGTCGTTACTGCGGGTGTAGCTCAGTTGGTAGAGTGTCAGCTTCCCAAGCTGAATGTCGCGGGTTCGAGTCCCGTCGCCCGCTCCAATTTAAGTGTTAATATTTTAAGGTAAATAGAATGTGTAGACTTATTGCTATAACATCAAATGAGTATTTTTCCCCCATGGAAAATATCCTTGCCCTTGAGACAATGAAAGAAGGGCATGATGGTTCAGGTATGGGGCTTGTATTGAAAAATCTTGGCGGAGAATTTGAAGAGTTAAAAACCTGCCCGATACTCTCAGGTATATGTTCAAAAGAGGGCATTCATATCCTTGATGATTACATGAATAAGCTCGGTTTTAAGCTTAAATATACATGGACCCCTAAGATTAAACCGGTTAAGGAAGTCTCAAGACGTGATTACTATTTTGCAAGGGTGTATGACTATCCTGATGAATACAGGAACAAGTCTTTTGATGATAAAGAAGACATTTTGCTAAGGACACGGGTAACCCTAAGGAAAATTGGGGAGGATGATGAGTCAATCATTGTATTTTCTTTTTATCCTGATATTCTGACTCTAAAGGAGGTTGGAGATCCTCTTCAATTGGGTGAATTCTTTAATCTTGATAAATCTCCACTCAAGGCAAAGATAATCTTTGCACAGGGTAGGCAAAACACTAATTATGCCATAAATCTCTATGCCTGCCATCCTTTCTTTATTCAGGGCTATGGTTCAATGACGAATGGCGAGAACACTGCATTTGTCCCCATAAGGGAGTTTCTTATGGGGAGGGGTTTTGCCGGATATATTGGCTATAATAGCGATAGCGAGGTGTTCACGCATATCCTCCACTATATATGTAAACAACTCAGGCATCCTTTAATTTACTATAAGGATATTATTACTCCACTTAAGGAATCAGAGGTTCAAACAAGACCTGACAGCGAGGCTGTACGACTCTTGAAAATATCTTTAAGGCCGCTCTGCATAGATGGGCCTAACTGTGTTATTGGCTTTACCCCTGATGGCACATGCTTTATGGTGCAGGATGCAAAAAAGTTAAGACCCGGTGTTGTTGGTGGAATTAAAGGTAAGTATGGGCTTGTCTCTGAGGAATGTGGTCTTGACAGTGTAATAACACAGAGAGACAAGTCACAAGATATATTCCCTATGAAATATGATATGGTTATTGTTGAGCCTGATGCTAAGGAGGTGAAGGTATGGAACCAGCTGCAAGGTTGGACCATAACCACGAATTAGCCTTAAAAGATTTTCCATATATAATCAGATGGCGCGGCAATAGATGCAATCGCTGTGGTAAATGTACTGCTGTTTGTCCTATGCTTGCAATAGAGCCTTCTGTTATCCTACAGCGGGTAGTTCAATCTGAATCGCCTACACCTGAACCAAAGACAGTTCGTCTTGTAGTTAGTATTATCAAACAGTCAACCGATATTAATCGCTGCTGTACAGGATGTGGGGCATGTACCCTTGTATGTCCTAATGAGGCAATAGAGCCCGAGTATAATCCTCAACATAAATTCCTCTTCCATAAAAACAAAGGTGGTTATCCATACAGGAGGGGTGGGAGAAGAAATGATCCAAAACCATCAACTCTTGACAGACTGAGGTTCACAAGGATTTCCATGCTAACTGACCCTGCACTTGATGCTGGAAGGCATGAGTTCCGTATCAGGACATATCTTGGCAGGATACTCTCTGCAGATGAGTTACCTTTAAAGATGGTCAATGGCAGGCTTGAAGTTGATAAGACCTTAGGCAAGTTTATACCACCTGTTCGCGAGATTTATCCTGTAATGATTGGCAGTATGTCTATTGGCGCATTATCTCCTACTATGTGGGAGGGGCTTGCAATGGGCATTACTTACCTTAATGAAGTTGAAGATATGCCTGTTGTCATGTGCTCTGGTGAAGGAGGAATGCCGCAGAGGCTTTTAAGGTCTCGCTTTATTAAATACTTTATCCCTCAGATTGCATCAGGTTATTTTGGATGGGATGAGATTGTGCGAACACTCCCTCATATGGTTGAAGACCCGTGTGCAATAGAGATTAAATACGGACAAGGGGCAAAACCTGGTGACGGCGGACTCCTTATGGCACACAAGGTTTTGAGATTAATCTCTGAGATACGAGGTGTTCCAATGGGTGTAGACCTCCCATCCCCTCCAACACATCAGACGAAGTACTCTATAGAGGAGTCAGTAGCAAAGATGATACAGTCTATGTCTATGGCATGGGGGTTCAGGGTGCCTGTATATCCCAAAATATCTGGGACAAGAACAGCAAGGGCAGTGCTTAATAACCTTGTGAGAAACCATTATGCAGGAGCACTGTCTATCGATGGAGAGGATGGTGGAACAGGCGCAGCATACAATGTGTCAATGGATAGCATGGGACACCCGATAGCATCAAATATAAGGGAGTGCTATCTTGACCTTGTAAGACAGGGTAAACAGAATGAATTGCCTCTGATTGCAGCCGGTGGTGTTGGGAAGAAAGGCAATCTTGCTGCAAATACAGCAGCACTCATTATGCTCGGTGCTTCTGCTGTTTCTATAGGTAAGTACATAATGCAGTCAGCAGCAGATTGTTTTGGAGATGAACTTAATCGATGTAATATATGCAACATAGGAAAATGCCCGAGAGGGATTACCACTCAGGACCCAAAACTCTACAGAAGGCTTGACCCTGACAAGGTCGCTGAAAGGGTGGTAGAGGTATTTAAATCCTTAGATATTGAGTTGAAGAAAATATTTGCGCCTATGGGCAGAAGCACAGAGTTACCTATTGGTATGTCTGACGGTATAAGTTCAGATGACTCTGCAATTGCTGAGAGACTGCAGATAAGTTATGTATGTTAGATTAGAAAAATCCCCCTTCGTCCCCCTTTTACAAAGGTATGAACCAGAGCGGTTCATACCAAAGGGGGAGATATTATTCCCCTCTTTGGCAAAGAGGGGTTAGAGGAGATTTTATGAAACTATGTTTTGACTATAAAAAATATTAACTGTTTTTAAACATGAAGAAAGTAACACTTAAAGGAAACATTAACGGCAACCGCACCCCTTCCCGGATTTTTGAGGAGGAGATTCAGGAGGCGGTTAGACAAGGAGCAAGAGAACTCCACATCGTTGCCGATGGTCAGCATGGCATCGGTGGTCGCATTTGGCCAAGGGGAGAGGCTGTAAAGATTACTGTTGAGGGACCCGTTGGTCAAAGGCTTGGCAGTATGGGTATGTTCGGTACAGAGATAGTTGTTAAAGGCAGTGCCTCTGATGATGCAGGCTGGATAAACTGCGGGGCAAACATCACCGTTCTTGGTGATGTTACAAATGGTGCACATAATGCTGCTGCACAGGGGATTCTCTATGTTCAAGGCAGCGGCGGTGCTCGCTGCGATACAATGACGAAACACAACCCAAAATTTGACCCACCGCAGTCATGGTATTTCAGAGATGTTGGTGACACATTTGCAGAGTTTAAGGCAGGAGGTATTGCTGTTGTTTGTGGAGTAAATCCGAGAAACCCCAAAAATGTTCTCGGATATCGCCCTTGTGTTGGTATGGTAAGTGGTGTGATATATTTCCGTGGACCAATAGAAGGATACAGCGAGACAGATGTAAAATTATTTAATCTTAATGAACAGGACTGGCAGTGGCTTACCACAAATATGAAGCCATTCCTTGATGCCATTGACAGAGTGAAATATTACGATGAGCTTACAAAGTCAAGAGATAGTTGGAAAAAACTCATTCCTTACACCGCACAGGAAAGGGCAAAAATAAAGCCATTAAAAATGTCTGTCTCTGAGTTTCGCTCAAAGGTATGGGAGGCTACTGTTGGTAAGGGTGGGATTTTTGCTGAGTATATCACACATCCTGTAACTGTGCTCCCATATATCACCACCGGCACAGACAGGAGATATAAGCCGAACTGGAATAACTATAAGTATACACCACCCTGTGAGTATAACTGCCCAACAGGTATTCCAACTCAGAGAAGGGCACAGCTTATCAGGGAAGATAAGTTAGTTGAAGCGATTGAGTTTATCTTTCAATATACCCCGCTTCCAGCGACTGTATGCGGAGAGATATGTCCCAATTTCTGCATGCAGGCATGTATGAGGGCACAGCTTGACAGAGCATTGAATATTAAAGAACTATCAAGGGCGAGTCTCAAGGCAAAGACACCGAAACCCGAGGCAAAAACAGGGAAGACCGTAGCTGTTGTCGGTGGGGGCCCTGCAGGGCTTTCATCTGCATGGTATCTTACCCTGAAGGGATATAGTGTTGACCTCTATGAGGCAGAAGAAAAATTAGGGGGTAAGCTTGAACTCTGTATACCGAGAGGAAGATTGCCCCAAAAGATACTCAGGAAAGAACTTGATAGATTTAAGGAGATAGGAGTTAAGATTAATCTTGGTGTAAAGGTAGATAAAAATAAATTTAATGAGATACATAAAAACCATGATGTTGTGATAGTTGCCTGCGGCGCCCATAAACCAAGAAAACTGAATGTCTCCGGTGCAGGAGATATGGTTACAGCCTATGACTTTCTGAAAGGCATAAACTTAGGCGGTTTTCCTGATTTGAAAGACAAAAAGGTTGTAATTGTCGGTGCGGGGAATGTGGGTATGGATGTCGCTGCCCAGGCATTTCACTGCGGTGCTAAAGAAGTAGTAGCTGTAGATATTCAGAAACCGGCAGCCTTTGGAAAGGAATTAGAGATTGCCGAATCCTTGGGAACAAAGGTCATATGGCCAAAATTTACGGAGAAATATGTAAAGAAGGAAAGGAAGATTTATTTTACAGATGGCACATTGCTTGAGGCAGACCTTGTTGTTGTCTCAATCGGTGATATGCCTATTACGGATTTCTTGCCTATCGGTGTTAACATCCAAAAAGATGGCTGGATTGCAGCAGATGAGGCAGGGCATACATCTGACCCAAAGGTTTTTGCAATTGGTGATGTTATGAGCCTCGGGCTTGCCACCCATGCCATGGGGCATGGTAGAAGGGCAGGAGAGGCAGTTCATGCATTTCTCTCTGGCAGGGCTTACTATAGACCAGAACCAAAATTAGTTGTCCCATACGAAAAAATAAAGACAGCCTATTATGATATCTGTAAGGGTGAACCATTTACCCCTGGGTTTGAGGCAAACCGCTGTATGTCCTGTGCAGTATGCAGAGACTGCCGTATGTGTGAGGCTACATGTTATTACGGAGCAATAAGCAGAAGGGTAGACAAAGATGGTCAATATGAATATGTAGTTGATGATAACCTCTGCATAGGATGTGGTTTCTGTGCAGGGATATGTCCCTGTGGCGTATGGGAGATGGTGGAAAACTTATAAAAATCAAATATCAAATATCAAAAATTAAAATTAAGGAGTCTATTATGTAAGTTGTTATTTCCACAATTTTGCTCTTTGATTTTTAATTTTTGATTTTATATGTCTATGAAGTCCCCTGTAGATAAAAAAACAGACCTTACCGCCCGCAAAAACAGGGAGCTTACTGCTATCCTTGAGGTCAGCAGAGTTCTGACAACATCTTTTGACGTTGATAAAAATCTTTCCTCTGCCATGTCAACCCTTGCAAACCTTCTGGATATGCAGAGGGGATGTGTATTTCTACTTGATTCAATAACAAAAGAACTTTGCATTGTTGCAGCCCATGGACTTACAAAGGAAAATATTGAGGGGGGGAAGTATCGTATTGGTGAGGGTATTGTGGGGAGGGTGGTTGAGAAGGGCATTCCAATGGTGATTTCCAATATCGGTAATGAACCGTTATTTCTGAATAAGACAGGTTCAAGACCGGAAAAAGACGGGATTTCTTTTCTGTGTGTCCCTATAGAATTCAAGAAAGAGATATTAGGTGTGCTGAGTGTGGATAGAATTTATTCCCAGAAACACGGAGATGTGAATGATGACCTCAGGGTTTTGAATATTGTGGCATTGTTAATAGCCCAATTTGTCAAGCTATTGGAGAGCTTTGAGAAGGTTGAAAAAGAGAAGGAAAGCCTGAAAAGAGAACTTAAGGGTAAGTATCAGTTATGGAATATAATTGGGAAATCAGACAGGATGCAGGAGGTCTTTGAGTCTGTTCATCGTGTTGCTCCGTCAAGGGCATCTGTCCTTCTTCGTGGGGAAAGCGGGACAGGGAAAGAACTTATAGCAAAGGCGATACACTATATGAGCCACAGGAGCAAAGGACAATTTGTAAAATTTAACTGCGCCTCTATACCTGAAGGGCTTCTTGAATCAGAACTCTTTGGTCATGAGAAAGGGGCATTTACAGGTGCGATTACACAGAGGAAGGGCAGGTTTGAACTTGCAAATGGCGGGACTATTTTTCTTGACGAAGTCGGGGATTTACCGCTGTCGCTTCAGCCAAAGATATTGCGCGTGCTTCAGGAAAGAGAGTTTGAGCGAGTTGGCGGAGAGAAGACGATTAAGGTTGATGTCAGACTTATTGTTGCAACAAGCAGAAACCTTGAAGAATTCGTTTCAAGGGGTAAATTCAGAGAGGATTTATACTACAGATTAAATGTTGTCCCTATATTCCTACCTACGTTAAGAGAGAGAAAAGAAGATATTCCGCTTCTGATAGAGCATTTCCTCGAACGGTTCAATGAAGAGAATAATAAGAAAGTCTCCATATCAGCCGAAGCCCTCAGGGTATTGATGGACTATGATTGGCATGGAAATGTCAGAGAGCTTGAAAACACAATTGAAAGGCTTGTTGTGATGTCCGGCAAAGATACTATTAAGTCATCAGATTTACCTTTAAACCTGAATGTGCCGGCACTGCAGGAAATCCCCAGGGGCCCTTTAAAAACAGGTATTGAAGAGATAGAGAGGACAATGGTTCTGGAGGCTCTTAAAAAGAGCAGAGGGGTTCAGGCTAAGGCAGCAAGGATACTGGGTATTACGTCGAGACAGATTGGTTATAAAATAAAGAAGTATGGAATAACTTACACCCAACCCTGATTTAACTCTATTGAGAATTAAAACAACCTTGTCTGTCCTTTAATCTCTTTCCTCTCAACTGCCTCAAAGATTTTTATCTTTCCGTATTCTCCGTCAAAGCCCGGTGCAATATGCACATTACCAGAGCGCATCCTTGAAATAGCTTCTCTTAAAAGAGGAGAGCCTGCATTTTCAATGTCATCAAGCGGTGTATCCATTAGGATTTTAAATTCATTTCCAAGTTTTTGTATCAGTTTTTGGTATTCACTATCCACTGCCTTGCTGTTTACGCCTACCTTCAGGGTTTCAGAAATAATCTCAGGCAGCGGAATTATGGAGTGATAATATGGTGCGTCTTTCGGTTTAAATCCATTTTCCCTGTCAGCAAGTTTTTCAACTCTATGCATTACTCCAACAGTTAATTTCTTGCTGCATACAGGGCAGAGGTAGTTGTGGTTTATTGTCTCATCTGGTGAAAGGCTTACGCCGCATAGCCTGTGCCCGTCATAATGGTATTTGCCTTCTTCAGGGAAAAACTCTATGGTTCCAAGAAAACCTCTCTTTGTTTTAATAGCCTCTATCATGGATTTATAAGAAATTTCCGCATCAAATATATTTGCCTCGCGTCCGATTTTGTTTGGTGAATGCGCATCAGAATTGGATACAAACGTTATCTTATCAAGCGCTGACAGTCTCCAGTTCATTGGCGGATCCGAGGAAAGCCCTGTCTCTATTGCATGAATATGCGGTGTGAGTTCTTCAAAGCACTCCTCAAGAGAGTCAAATCCTGAGACAGCGCCAAACACTGAAAAATGCGGGGTCCATGCATGGGCAGGGACAAGCATTGCATTCTCTGATGTATCCTTCACAATCCTTAGAAGCTCTTTTGCATCAAGCCCAAGTATAGCCCTACCGTCAGCATTTAAGTTTCCTATCTTTGAAAGGGCAATATTTATTTTTGCGGCAGTAGAAAAATCCGGGCTAAGTATGATGGAATGCACCTTGCGTGTCTTTTTGTTTTTGCTGTATATACAACTAATTTCAGCAGACAGGATAAAGGAGACATTTGCCTTGCACGAATCAGGGATGTTATTTGATACGAATTCTTTTTTAAGTTTGAATAATCCATTAGTAGTCGGTTCAAGTTTTTCATTAAGCTCCTTAAACCATGCTGGATGGGTAAAATCTCCTGTGCCTATTACTGAAATGCCTTTAATCTGCGCCCATCTCCATATGCTTTCAGGAGACATGTCTTTGCTTGTAGCACGGGAGTATTTTGAATGAATGTGTAGGTCTGCAATAAAACGCATGAAGGATTATAACATGGGAGTTATAGTTTTTGGCTTTGTTTATAAACCATAACTACTGCGCCTTCACGGCATTTTGTTCCATAACCCAAATAATGCATTTAGGAAACCACAGAGACCACAGAGGGAAATTTTAAAAGTGAAAGAAACATTTAATTCTCATATAGTTCTCTGTGTTCTCGTAATTTATTCTTTCCTGTAACAGAAACACTGTTGCTGAATAAAAGAGTGCACAGAAAAGAACAATAAAATAAGTCTTTTTTCTTTTATTATTAATGTTTTTCTCTGCGCCCTCTGTGGTGAATCGTCTAACTTAGGTATACTAAATGTTTTTTGTCAATTCGATAAAATAATAACGCTTGACATTAATATCCTATTTGCGTTATTATACAAAATATGATTAAATCTTTTACGTGTAGGGAAACGGAAAAAATATATAATCGTTTTTTCTCACAAAAATTACCGCAAGACATACAAAAAGTTGCGATAAAAAAATTGTGGATGTTAGACGCAGCAGCAAAATTGGAAGATTTAAAGATTCCCCCTTCTAATCATCTTGAAAGTTTAAGGGATGATAGAAAAGGACAACATAGCATTCGTATTAATCAACAGTGGCGAATTTGCT
>JACQXB010000020.1 GCA_016208965.1 Nitrospirota bacterium | reverse complement strand
TTTTATCTTTATTGTTACACCTTCAATAGGCTCTTTTTTGGTGTTTAAAATCCTTCCTGTGAGTGTCCCTGCCCCCTGACTGTCATTCTGATGCCGAAGTTTCGGCAGAAGAATCTCGTTGTTTGAGATTGCTTCTCCCGAAACTTCGGGATGCAATGACAGGGGGGAAGGGGGTTGCGATGACATTTGGGTTGCTGTTGTTTCTTCTACTACATTTAGATAAAGAGGGTTTGATGTGTATGCACCTGGTGATGGGTTTATTACAACAACAGGGTATTTGCCGATGGAGCTTATAATTGATGACGTTATCTCTGCCTCAAGAAGGATGCTGCTTATGAATTTTGTTTTAAGATTTTCTCCATTAAGGTTTACTGTGGAGCCGTTGAAGAAGTTTTTGCCTCTGACACGGAGAGAGACTAATAATCCCCCCTCACCCCCCTTTTCCAAAGGGGGGAACACACCCCTAACCCCTCTTGATAGAGGGGAATAAAGGGGATTATTCGGAATAATGAGTTTAGAGTCAGGAGTCAGGTATAACGTATCAGGTGATATTGAGTCAAGCACAGGAGCGGGATCGAATATGCTGAATTTAAGCGTATTTGATATTCCTCCGCCAGGCGAAGGGTTTGTTACTGTTACGGGAACATTTCCGGACGTTGTCAAATCCTCCTGCGATATATGCGCCTGAAGGCTTTCGTTGGTTTTGAAATATGTGGGTACATCTTTTTTGTTAAATTGTGTCTGAGAGTCTTTTATAAATTGAGCGCCTTCTACTGAAAGTATAAGTCCACTGTCTCCTGACCTTGCAGAGTTTGGGATTAAGAGATCTATTTTTGGAACGGAGTTTTCAAGCTTTATGATTGCGATGCCGTCTTTATGACTTATCAGTGCTGTGTTAGTCACAGGGTCTATTGCAATTGCTCCCGGCTGTTCAACTGAAAATCCCCCCTCGCCCCCCTTTTCCAAAGTGGGGAACACACCCCTAACCCCTGATAGAGGGGAATAAAGTCCTCCTTTGTCAAAATCCCCCTCTATTCCCCCTTTGCTAAAGGGGGATGAAGGGGGATTGTTAAAAAGAATTGTATCCAACACCGCCTTTTTTTGTCATTGCGAACCAAAGGTGAAGCAATCCCGTCTTTTGAGATTGCGGAGCCTGCCCCTATCGTGCCTTGAGATTGCTTCGGGACTTCGTCCCTCGCAATGACAGGCGAAGGGGTCTCGCTCCTCGCAATAACATTCTCATCCATTATAATCACAAGATAGCCGAGGTTAGGGTCTATTGCCATACTGGTAACAGTGTCAGGCAATGACGCCTCTTTGATAATATCCCCTGTGGTTAAATCCAGCGCCATGAGGCTATTGCTATTGCCAATGTAAAGGAGATCATTTTGGGGATTTATAGCAATGGAGTGAATAGAGATTCTGGATTCCGCATCAAGCATGCCCTCGAAGGTCTTAATCGGGGGTGCGGAATGACGTTTAACAAAAATCGTCTTGGCGGTATTGCCTGTATCAAGGTCAAAAAAATGCAAAAGACCATCTGCTGAGGAAACAATAGCCTGATTTCTATTATTATCAACTGCAATACCTGAGGGCGTTATTTCAAGAGAGATTTTCTTGGTTATGGTGTTCGTTTGAGTATCAATTAAATAGAGGGTTTTTGTTTCTCTGCTTATGGCTGCAATGACTGATGCCTGATGCCCGATACCGGATATTTTGTCTGTTAAAGGTATGTTGCCAGTAAGCTGGATGTCATAAGAAAAGGTGGAAGTCGTCCATAAAAGTATTAATCCGATGAGTAATAATAGCTTTTTCATATGGTGACCATCCATAGACATGAAGTTGAGAAGTTAACTGGACTATATTTGATTTTCATTTATACACACCCCTGCACCTCTCTTGATAGAGGGGAAAAATTCTGGATTCCAGTTTCCACGAGAATGACAGAAACATAAAATTTAAAATGTCAGATTCATATCTGCTTTTATAACAACTTCTTTATAATATGTTGCAGGGTTTGCGATTTCAACTCCCTCAACAAAGTCGTCCTTTGTCATTCCAAATAGAGGCACATTAAGAGGACATGCAAACATCCTTGCCCCTTCCTTATACAGCATAAAAAGCATCTCCTCTACTGTTGGCAGGTTCATCTCCTCCATCCTCTTCATCACAGCATCACTTACTTCTTTTGGCTGGTCAGGCATACATTTCAGGTCATTTACTTTGTCCTTATGAAGTGCATTAACGCCCCGTGAGCCGAAGAAGATAGTCACCTTTGAGCCTTCCCTTAAAAGACTCAATGCGGTCATCAGTGCATTATAGACCTGACATAGTTCATCATGAAAACACATTACAGAGACATTTTTAATTATCTTACCTTCTGCCATTTCATTCCTCCTTTAAATCTAAAGATTGAAAATTTGTTCCTTTTACCTTTTTCTTGCCACGAGCTTATTTAGTGCATTTATATAAGCCTTTGCAGATGCAACAATAATATCTGTATCTGCCCCATGCCCCCTCACAGTCCTGCCGTCTTCTTCAAGCGTAACAATAACCTCTCCGAGCGCATCAGTTCCACCTGTAATGCTTTTAACCTCAAACTTAAGAAGATTGCTTTTTGTATTTGCAGCAGAGGCAATGGCTTTGTATGCTGCATCAACAGGACCGTCACCATGTTCAGTTCTCTCTCTTATCTCTTCTCCCGCCTTTAGTTTAATCATCGCGGTAGGCACCTGATTAATACCTGACATTATATTTAAATCAACAAGACTATATGCCTCCTGTATTTTTACCGCTTCCTCGGAGATAAGTGCCTCAACATCCTCATCAAATATATCTTTTTTCTGGTCAGCAAGCCTCTTAAATCTTTCAAAGGCGATTTTCAGTTCCTCTTCTGTTAAATCATAACCCAACTCCTTAAGCCTTGTTTTAAAGGCATGCCTTCCAGAATGTTTTCCCAAAACGAGTTTTGTTTTATGGAGCCCTATGGTTTCAGGTCTTATAATCTCGTATGTGGATTTTTCTTTTAGAAGCCCGTCCTGATGAATGCCTGATTCATGTGCAAAGGCATTTGCACCAACGATAGCCTTGTTAGGCTGAACTGATATACCTGTTATCTTGGTAACCAGTCTGCTGCTGCGCATTATCTCTTTTGTGTTTATTTTTGTATCCGCATCAAATATATCATGTCTTGTCCTTAATGCCATGACGACCTCTTCCAGAGAACAGTTGCCAGCACGTTCCCCTATGCCGTTAATAGTGCATTCAATCTGGCCTGCGCCATTTAGCACAGCCGTAAGAGAATTAGCCACTGCAAGTCCAAGGTCATTATGGCAGTGAACAGAAATTATAGCCTTACTGATATTTTTTACCCTCTCATGAATGGCTTTTATCAATGCCCCAAATTCAGTAGGGATACTGTACCCAACTGTATCAGGGATATTTACAGTTGATGCCCCTGCATCTATGACAGCTTCAATTACCTCGCAGAGATAACTAACATCACTTCTGGTTGCATCCATAGGTGAAAATTCCACATCCTCTACAAGACTTCTTGCGAGCTTAACCATCTCCTGAGACCTCTTTAATGCCTCCTCCCTGCTTATGCGGAACTGATACTTAAGATGTATGTCTGAGGTTGAATGGAAGATATGGAGCCTCTTTCGAGGTGCATCCTTAATCGCCTCATACGCTCTTTTTATATCATCTTCTTTAGCCCTCGCAAGACTGCATATCACAGGGCATTCTACCTCTGAACTGATAGCCCTGATTGCATCAAAATCACCCTGCGAACTAATGGCAAAACCTGCCTCAATTATATCCACACCAAGACGTGCAAGCTGTTTTGCTACCTGTAGTTTTTCATCTACATTCATTGATGCACCGGGTGACTGCTCGCCGTCTCTTAGAGTTGTGTCAAATATTCTTATTGTTCTCATATCTTGTGCCAAAAATCCTAAACTCTAATATCTAAATCCTAAACTAAATCTAAAATCTGAATATTCAAAATTTGTTTTGAATTTTGAATATTTGATATTGTTTAGAATTTAGGATTTCGGATTTTGAAATTCCTCCTTTGTCTCCTGCTCCACTTGTCTCAATTTCCCTCTATTTACAAAAAGATATATATTTTCAATTATACCCCATGTGAGGTATCCCATTGCAAAGATGAATATCGCTACAGAGGGATGTATGAATAATATAAAAAGGACTAAAACAAATACAATCAAGAACCAGAATGGCTTTCTCTGCCTGAAATCAATCTCCTTAAGTCCGTGATAACGAAGTGTGCTGACCATCAGGAGGGAAAGCAGGATTATGGTAATCAGCAAAAGTATATTTTTCTCAGGTACACCTGTCCAGAACTCATAATAAAATATTACAATTGAAGATAGAACAGTGGCGGCACCGGGTATTGGTAAGCCTTTAAATGCCTTTGACTCTGGTGTGCCTGTCTGGATATTAAACCTCGCAAGCCTTAATGCCCCGCAGGCAACAAAGAGAAATGCTGCTGCCCAGCCAACCCTGCCAAATTTAATAAGCGACCATTTATACATGATAATGGAGGGAGCAATACCAAAGGCTATAAGGTCGGAAAACGAATCCAATTCTATCCCAAACTGTGTGGTTGTATTGGTAAGTCTTGCAATCCATCCGTCCAGACCATCAAATATATTTGCCAGCACCACGGCCCATGCTGCATAAAGGAAATTGCCATTTATTGCAGAAAGGGTGGCAAAAAAACCACAGAACATCCCGCAAAGTGTCAGTGTATTCGGCAAAAGGTATATGCCTTTTTTAGGCTCTTTGTCAGATCTTTTTTTATTATATTTAAAGCTCATGATATCAAACCAATCACTGTCTCTCCTGCCTTCACTTTATCACCTAACTTGACTTTGATCTCAGTATTCTTGGGAAGATAGATATCTAATCTTGAACTAAATTTTATGATCCCAAATCTCTCACCCCTTTTTAAACTATCTCCCGCCTTTGCCCTGCATACCACCCGCCTTGCAATTGAGCCTGCTACCTGACGGACAAGAACCTTACCAAATCTTGTATCAAGCAGCATGGCAATGTTTTCGTTCTTCAGTGATGCCTCAGGTTTAAAGGCTGAGAAAAATTTTCCAGGTGTATACACAACAGACTCCACTATTGCATCACATGGCGCCCTGTTAACATGAACATTCAGCGGCGACATAAATATGCTAATCTCTATAAATCCTCCCTCGCCACTCTTTAACCCCTCTGTGTCCCCCCTTACTAAGGAGGGAATTAGGGATGTGGGGGGATTTTTTAGTAAAGATGGAACAGCGTCACCGATTACTTCCCTTATCTGAATAATCTTTCCATCAGCAGGAGATACAAAGATATTATCTCCTTCAGGTGTTATCCTTTCTGGATCGCGGAAGAAATAGAGCATGAATAAGGTAAGCAGAATCGCAGGCACAGTAATCCAGTGCCTGCCAAAAAGTGCAGATATTATTGCAAGCAGAACAAATGCAAAGATAAAAGGATAGCCTTCTGGAGCGAATTTCATAATTTAGTGAACAGTGAATAGCCGTTAACTATTGATAACTGCATTATAATGTCCGCATTTGTCATTCCCGCGAAAGCAGGAATCCAGAACAAAAGCACTGGATTCTCTGGTCAAGCCAGAGAATGACGGGAACTTAAGGTATAGGACATTAATTTACAGTCATCGATAAATACTATTCACTAACGACTATCTACTAACTCATGCTTTTGTCTTATCCACGAGCTTGCCTTTCTTAAGCCACGGCATCATCGCTCTAAGCCTATTGCCGACTTCTTCTATAGGATGTCCTTCGCCTTTTCTGGTAAGGGCATTAAAAACAGGTTTGTTTGCCCTGCATTCCAAAACCCATTCTTTTGCAAATTCTCCTGACTGTATTTCACTGAGAATTTTTTTCATTTCTTTCTTGACATCAGGGTTTATAACCCTGGGCCCCCTCGTCAGATCACCGTACTGGGCAGTGTTGCTTATTGAATATCTCATGTTTGATATTCCACCCTCATATATCAAATCTACAATGAGCTTTACCTCATGAAGACACTCAAAATAAGCCATCTCAGGTGGATAGCCTGCCTCTATTAGAGTTTCATATCCTGCAAGTATTAAAGATGTAAGTCCTCCGCACAAAACTGCCTGCTCTCCGAAAAGGTCTGTTTCAGTTTCATCTTTAAATGTTGTCTCTATAATTCCTGCCCTTCCGCTGCCAATTGCTGAAGCATAAGAAAGGGCTACTGCCTTTGTATCACCAGATGGGTCCTGATGCACTGCCACAAGGCATGGGACACCGCTTCCTTTCGTATATTCAGACCTGACAAGGTGACCGGGACCCTTTGGAGCTGACATAAATACATTTATGTCAGGTAGAGGTACAATTTGACCGTAATGTATATTAAAACCATGTGCAAATCCAAGATATGCGCCCTTTTTGATATTCGAAGCTATTTCATTCTTATATACCTCAGACTGATACTCATCTGGAAGAAGCATCATTATTACATCTGCCTCTTTTGAGGCATCTGCCGGCAGCATCGTCTTAAAACCTGCTTTTTTAGCCTTCTCAAGACTTGCACCTTTTCTTATCCCTATAATTACATCTACACCACTTTCCCTTAGGTTATTGGCATGGGCATGTCCCTGACTGCCATAACCCATTATGCAAACTTTTTTATCCTTTATAAGATTACGTTTTATGTCTTTATCATAATAAATCTTTACCATAAATCCTCCCTTTTTATTAGATTCCAGAATTTGCCCATGAAAGTTTTATTAATTTTTCATTTCCATGAGCGCCAAAAGCTGTATTCATGCAACCTAATTACCTAACCAAATTATGTTATTTATGAAATTTTCACGCTTTACATTTGAAAGCAACTTCAGCAGCGCCTTAATAATTATCCCTATTGGAAGCTGTTTGGAAAGAATAATTCCGCTGTGTTTTATCCCCTTTTTTAAGAATTTAGAGTGAAGTTTATAGAAGTCAGCTACATTAAAGCTAATAATGACTCTGTCTTCAGCAGTTGCATACTTTAACTGTTCTACATCAGAGAATCCTTTATTTCTTGCCTCTTTTGTTGTCTTAATATTGTACCCTCTTAATCGTAAGGCTATTGCAATATCTTCATGAACATCTTCATCAAGATAAAGTTTTATCATTACTTACGGGACCCTTTTACATAAGTATCTTCATTCTCAGCGATATCTTTTTCTATTTCGTCCTGATTGTCATAATAATAAGAAAATGCGTCATAGACCTGCGATGGAGTTAATTGAGGAAATCCTTTAAGAATTTCTTCTATGGGCATGCCGATTTTATACCATTTGATAATTGACCACACAGGTATTCTTGTCCCCTCTATTATACTTCTGCCACCGCATACTCCATTTTTATAAGAAATATATGGATGCACCTTTAATTTTTTAACTGCTACAAGCCCCATCTGTATCCACCCTCCTTTTCTGTTTTATTGGACTATTATATAATCAAATATTATCTATAACAATAGATTTTGAGACCTTGAAGAGCTATGGTCTATGAGGGTCAAATCTTCTTTGTTCACAACTTTGCAACTTTGTGGATATTGAACGGGCTGTTACCCAAACCCCAAATGTCATTCCCGAATGCTTCTATCGGGAATCCAGTCTATGTAAATTCAACAACTTATGGATTCCCACTTTCGTGGGAATGATACAAAAGAACAGCAATTTGGAAGATAAATATATTTGGGCAACAGCCCGTAAAGAATTGACCCCCTTTGTCTGTTTTAAGATTAACACTGATTGTTTGCGAGATGATTACAGATGTACGAGCCTTTATTTGTGGTCATCTGTGTTCTTTCTTTTCTGTGGTTATCTGTGCCTTTTTCACTCTTTCCCTTGCTATTGCCACCTTGCCTGTCCTGACAAACTCTTTTATTCCAAATGGCTTTATCAGTTCTATAAAGGCATTTATTTTCCCTTCATCACCTGTAATCTCTATTGTATAAGTTGTAGTCCCTGAGTCAACTATCCTTCCCCTGAATATCTCTGTAAGTTTCAAAACCTCTATCCTGTCTGCCTTCTTGGGAGCAGCCTTAATAAGAACCATCTCCCTTTCAACATGGTCTATCTCCATGAAATCAACAACTTTTATGACATCAATAAGTTTATTGAGCTGTTTGGTTATCTGTTCAATTATCTGGTCGTCACCGCTTGTAACAATGGTCATAAGAGAAACAGCAGGTTCAATAGTCTCACCAACCGAAAGACTTTCTATGTTAAACCCCCTACCGCTGAAAAGCCCTGAGACCCTTGAAAGAACCCCAAATTTATTTTCTACAAGAACCGATATTGTATGTCTCATCGCTCCTCCGCTATCAGCTATCAGCTATTAGCTATTAGCTATCTTCACCTCACTGCCTTTAGTTTCTTTTCTTCCCTCTTCTCCTCTTCAAAGAGCATTTCGTTTATCGCAGCACCTGCTGGAACCATTGGATAAACTTTTTCCTTCCAGTCAACTATAAAGTCCATAAAAACAGGTCTATCCTTAACCTTAAGCGCCTCTTTTATTACAGGTTCTACCTCGCTGGGTTTTGTTGCCCTGAATCCTACTGCGCCATATGCCTCTGCTACTTTTACAAAATCAGGGACAACATCAAGATGACTGTATGAATATCTCTCCCCGAAGAACAACTCCTGCCACTGCCTAACCATGCCAAGATAATGGTTATTAAGGATGGCTACCTTCACAGGAAGTTTGTTTATCACAGCAGTTGCTAATTCCTGAATATTCATTTGAATACTACCATCACCTGCTATGTCTATAACAAGCTTATCAGGATACGCAAGCTGGGCACCTATTGCTGCTGGAAAACCATAACCCATTGTTCCAAGTCCACCGGATGTTAAGAAGGTTCTTGGTTTATTAAATTTATAAAACTGCGCAGCCCACATCTGATTCTGTCCTACTTCTGTAGTTATTATAGCATCACCTTTTGTAATCTCATATAATTTCTCTATTACAAACTGTGGCTTTATAACATTTTCAACGTATGTGTATTTAAGGGGCATTCCCAGTTTCCATGTCTTTATCTGTTTAAGCCATGTCTTCCTTATTGCATCCCACTGCTCTTTTTCTTCTTTAAGAAATTTTAAAAGATCTTTCAGTACATGTTTAACATCACCAACAATAGGTGTATCAACTCTTATATTCTTTCTTATTGATGTTGGGTCAATATCAATATGAACAATCTTTGCATGAGGCGCAAAAGTACCCATCTTCCCGGTAACGCGGTCATCAAACCTTACCCCAATCCCTATCAATAAATCAGACTCTTGTACCGACATATTAGCATAATATGTTCCATGCATACCGAGCATTCCGAGGGAAAGTTCATGGGTTCCGGGAAACCCACCAAGCCCCATCAGCGTCATTGTCACAGGTATTTGAGAAAGTTCTGCCAATTCCTTTAGTTCCTTTGATGCACCTGAGATGATTACCCCTCCACCTGCCATTATCACAGGCTTTTTAGCCTTTGCTATTTCATTGGCTGCCTGCTTTATCATCCATTTATTACCCTCGTATGTAGGTCTATAACTTCTTATCTTTATTTCCTGAGGCCATACGAAATCAGCTTTGCCTGCAGTGACATCCTTTGGCAAATCAATCAATACAGGACCTGGTCTTCCTGTTGATGCAATATGAAATGCCTCTCTTACAATTCGCGCAAGGTCATTCACATCTTTAACAAGGTAGTTGTATTTTGTACATGGTCTTGTGATGCCCACTATGTCTGCCTCCTGAAAGGCATCATTACCAATTAGCATAGTTGGTACCTGCCCTGAGAAAACAACCACCGGAATAGAATCCATGGAGGCAGTGGCAATACCTGTAACAGTATTTGTTGCGCCTGGTCCTGATGTAACAAGGGCAACTCCTACCTTCCCGCTTGCCCGTGCATAACCATCTGCTGCATGCACAGCACCCTGTTCATGCCTTGTGAGTATGAGCTTTAAGTCTTTATCATCATATAGGGCATCAAAGATGTTTAAAACCACGCCTCCCGGATAACCGAAGATGTGTTTTACACCCTCTCTTTTCAAACATTCAACTAATATTTCAGCGCCTAATTTTTTCATTTAATCATCATTCCTTAATTTTTAACTTTTCACTTTTTAGTTCACTTGTAAAGCCTCATAGAATGTTAACCGTCATGCCCGAAGTTTTTAATCGGGCATCCAGGATTTCCCGTGAAAACGAGAATCCAATCATTATGGGTCCCCGCTTTTGCGGGGACAGCGTCTGGATTCCCGCTTACTGACTGCGGGAATGACAACTAATGTGGTTTTATTCATGAACTTTTTAACAACTCTCAATTCTTCATAACTGCCCCTGTATTAGCAGATGAAACAAACTGAGCATACCTTGCAAGCCATCCTTTGTTGATCTTTGGTTTCAATGGTTTAAAGCCTTTGAATCTATTTCTTATCTCATCATCACTTAGAAGTACATCTATCCTTCTCTTAGAAATATTTATACTTATCAGATCGCCATTCTTTAAAATGGCTATAGCGCCGCCTTCCATTGCCTCAGGGGATATGTGCCCGATACACGGACCTCTTGTGCCGCCTGAAAATCTGCCATCTGTTATTAATGCAACTGATTCGCTCAATCCCATTCCTGCTATTGCAGAGGTAGGGTTTAACATCTCTCTCATACCAGGACCGCCTCTTGGTCCCTCATAACGGATAACAACAACATCGCCTGCCTTAATTTTACCCCCGAGAATAGCCCTCATTGAATCTTCTTCTGAATCAAACACCCTCGCCCTTCCTTTATACTTTAACATACTTTTAGCCACAGCAGACTGTTTTACCACTGCCCCAAGAGGAGCGAGATTGCCTTTTAAAATGGCAATACCGCCTTCCTTGTGGTGCGCCTTACTAAGTGGTCTTATTATCTCAGCATCAACAATCTCTGCCTTCTCGGCAATATCATAAATCTTATCGCCTGAAACTGTCATAACATTATTTAAAAGCGGTTTCAGTCTTTTAAGCACAGCAGGAATGCCACCTGCATACTCAAGGTCTTCAAGATAATGCACTCCTCCCGGGAGCATATTTGTAATATGAGGAGTATCCCTGCTTATCTTATCAAACATCTCAAGAGATAGCTCCACACCTGACTCATAGGCAATAGCAGGTATATGCAAAACAGTATTTGTAGAACCCCCGAGTGCCATATCAACCCTTATTGCATTCTCAAATGCCTTCCTTGTTATTATCTTTTTCGGGGTTATATTTTTCTTTATAAGCTCCACTATCCTCTCACCACTATGAAAAGCAATCCTTCTTTTTTTAGATGATACAGCAAGTGAAGTTGCACACCCTGGAAGGCTCATACCCAGTGATTCGGCCACACATGCCATTGTATTTGCAGTATACATCCCCTGACAAGAGCCGGGGCCGGGGCAGGCGCACATCTCAAGCTCATCTATCTCTGAATCATTTATAAGTCCTTTTTTATATTTCCCGATTGCCTCAAATGTGTCATTAATAAGAGATAATCTCCTGCCGCGCATGTGTCCTGCGAGCATCGGACCTGCTGTGACAACGATTGAGGGCACATTTGTTCTCGCTGCTGCCATAAGCATTCCAGGTGTAATCTTATCACAATTTGTAAGAAGCACAAGACCATCAAGCTGATGCGCCTCTGCTATGGTTTCAACCATATCAGCAATGAGCTCCCTTGATGGAAGGCTATAATGCATCCCTCTATGTCCCATTGCAATGCCATCGCAGATACCGGGGATTCCAAAGAAGAATGGATAACCACCAGCAGAATGTATACCCTTTTCAATAAATCTCTCAAGGTCACGCATGCCAATATGCCCAGGGATAATATCTGTAAAGCTTGTAGCAACTCCAATAAAAGGCTTGTTCATCTCGGTGCGCGGAATCCCTGTTGCATAAAGCAGTGCCCTGTGCGGCAGCCTTTCTATACCTTTTTTTATTATATCGCTTTTCATAATTAACGATAAGTTAAAAGTTAAAAAATGAACTACCCCGCAGCAAGCTACGAGGTATCTCCCCTCCCTTGACGGGAGGGGACGAAGGGGAGGGTGAAAATAAGTTCTCCAAACCCCCTCACCCTTCCCCTCTTCCCGATGCGTCGGGAGAGAGGGGAATTTTTAGGAAACCCCGAAGCAGAGCTTCGAGGAATTCTTTTGATTAAAATTCATTCACTTTTCACTTTCAACTTTAAACTTTCAACTTGTTTTTATATTCCCTTACAATTTCTGCCATTTTGTCTTTCCGGGCTAATTTCTGTTTTTGTATACTTTTCCTTTCTACCTCTTCCCCTGACGTAAGATATTTCTTTTTATCTATCTCTGCAAGTCGTTCTTCAAGACTTCTATGTTCTTTATCAAACTTCCTGTACTCTTCATCCTCTTTTTTCAATATCTCTACAATTTCACTGTCTCTCAAGGATACCCCTCCTTATTTTTTAATTTTTAAAAGGAAAATTATCATATTTTGCTGAAAAATACAAGATAATCCACTAAATTATAGGTGCCTTACTATTTCATCACTAACTTCATTGAATTCATATTTAAAATTCTCAGGTCTTCTTCCAAAACAAATACCAAGACTCTCAAAAAGGGCAATCTCGCTAAGATTAACTTCTCTCCGTTTTATAACCTTTTCTGTTGGCTGATAAAATATCTTACTCCCTACAACATCCGTAACAGAATTTCCAGTTTTACCTTCTAACAATAAAAAGACCGCAGATGCACCTGCCTTTTTCCCAAAATTCACATCATAGGCAGTAGAATTCCCTGACCTCACAAGATGCCCTGGTACTACATCCCTTACCTCAGGGATTTCATAAACACCAGGGACATACATCCCCACCCTCTTCATGAATTCCTTCACATCAGGGTCATTCTTTAATATCTTCTCTATCTGCTGTTTTACATATCTGCCTGCACCCGCGAGTTTCTTATGACCAAATGCATCAACCCCTGCAGACTCATCATAAAGCATTTCACCGCTTATATTCTTTATGCCCTCTGCAGCAACAATGACATATGTCCCTGCCTTGACATCACTTCTCTCTACCCTTGAAAAGTATGTTTTCTTCATATGCTCATATACAACAGCAATGTCAACAGGTATTTCAGGTATCAGGATACAGTCAGCCTCTGCTCCTATACCACCACGAAGTGCAGTATGCCCAACATACCTTCCAAATACCTCAATGACAAGGACACGGTTATGACTCATCCCTGTAGTCTTCAGGTCCTTTGTGAATTCAGCTATTTTATTTACTGCTGAATCCCCTCCTACACTATAGGACCGAAGGTCAAGGTCCATGGTCTTTGGAACATGAACACATGGTATGCCCTGAGATGTAAGGTCAACAACAACACTTCCTGTATCATCACCACCACTTATAATCAATGCGTCTATCTTGAATTTTTTTAGTCCTTCCATTATTCTCCTATACCTATTTTCATCTGCTATCTTGCTTATTTTTACCCTTGAATTGCCTGCCTCAGAGCCTGCAAGTGTTGCATCTATAAGGTGCAACCTCTCAGGGGTAAGAACAACAATATCTTTTAGGTCAACAAGATTATAAAGCCCCGCATAACCATTGGGAATTATAACTGCCTCAAGTCCAAGCGCATATGCCTGACCGGCTATGCCTTTAATTACTGCATTAAGACCACCGCAGTCGCCACCACTCGTGATGATTCCAATCCTTTTTATGCCCATATCAAACCTCCTATTGATTACTTATTACAAATTAACTCAATAAACCCTTGCTAACCTCTTTCTTAACAACCACAGGTTTTATGGTCTTCTTAACGATATCTACAGTGTTTGTAACCTTCAATTTTTCAAACAACAATGCAAATCTGTCTTCCAGCTCTCTCATTATAGGGTTTTTTACACTTGACGGTAAGTCCCACCATTTTTTCTTCAGCGTCCCAAATCCCTTTTTTCTCGTACTGTAAATAAACTGCTCCTCTGTCTGCCCCTCCTTCCATTCTTTTGCACATTCCTGCTTGATAAATAAATACACTTCATTCCTGAATTCTGCCGGCAGATGCTTGTTGTCATACATTATATTCTGAAAGCCTGTTGCAAGATGCACTTCTGATGTTCCTGTCTCGGGGAACATATGAAATGCCTCTTCAGGAAGTGTTGACGCACCGTGCTGGACACAGCCTGAAAGCCCGTAATCCTTGCGTGCCATATCAGAAAGTACCCTTAGTGTATCAAAATCTATTTTTACCTTTGCCAAAGTGCCGTCAGGCAAAACAACTCCTCCATGAGCTGTTCCTGTCTGAACACTAAGTTTGCTCAAACCCTTTTTGCCTTTGAATGTCTCTATGAATCCATCAAGATATGCCCTTAGCTCCTCAGGGTTGCTGTTCTTGCCTCCTATCTCACCAATCTCGCCTCCAATGGATATTTCAATACCGGATGGCTGTAGTTGTCTAACATGCTTTGCTAACTCAGCAGTCTTTTCAAAATTCGGTCTCTGCTGTTCCTTAACCATAGGCATATCAAGGTCAACAAGGGTGGATGAATCAATATCTATATTATAGAACTCAGCCTCTATCGCCTCTGCAATAAGACCTTTCACATATTTTGTTTCAGCCTCAGGATCACTTAAATAGTTTTTTCTTACAAGCTGAAAGTGGTCTCCCTGAATAAATACGGTCCCCTCAAACCCTTCCCTTACCGCTGCAGCAAGGACAACAGTTGAGTATTCAATGGGTCTCTGCTTTGTGTATCCTATCTCTGACCTTGCAATCTCAAATATCAAAGCACCAACTTTCATCTGCAGTGCTTTTCTGAATATTGCTTTTGCAGTATCATATGTAAGCCCCCTGATATTTATTGCGGGCACAGTAAATCCGGGGTAATTCCTACCCATCTCCTCATAAAATTCCTGAATAGAAGCAGGCACAGCGCCGCATGCCTTTGCAATCTCTTTTATAAGTATAAATAAGGATTTCCTTTTCTCGTCATCATGCTCAAAGACAGCCCCATAAATAAGACTATCCATCATATCCCTTATACCTGCCTTATCCTTTACAACAATAAAGCCGCTCTTGATTTCAATCACATCTTTTAGAATTTTTATAGACATATAAACCCCCCTCTGAAAAATATTTTAAATGAACCTCCCCGCCGCAGAGACGGCGGGGTATCCAAAAATACACAAAAAGTATTGTCATTCCCCGACTTATTCAGAAAGACTGGATTGTCCGGTCAATCCCCCGGTCAAGCCGGAGGAGGACAATGACAGACATACAGAAACAAGGTAACCCCACAGTCCCGATGCTTCGGGATGGGGTATTGAAAACTTAATAAAACAATTATAACAAAAGGTATCGCAAAAGTTTAGTAAATTTATAATTGTTAAGGGATTTGATATTATAGGTATCAAATTAGCTGATAAGCTTTTAGCTTTAAGCTTACAGCTTATCGCTTATTAGCTTATTAGCTAAAGGAAATAATATAATGAAACTAATAGACACACACTGCCATCTTGAGATGGAGGAGTTTGATAAAGACAGGGGGGAAGTTATCCAACGTGCTAAAGAGTCTGACGTTGAATACATAATCAATATAGCCTCTGACAGGGAGAGCAACATAAAAGGGCTCAGACTATCTGCCGAACATTCCGAGATTTATTTATCAGTAGGTATTCATCCACACAATACAAAATCCCTGAATGAAGATGTCTATAACGAGATAAGAGATTGGCTCAAACACCCAAATGTAGTTGCTATAGGAGAAATCGGTCTTGATTACCATTATATGCACTCTCCCAAAGAAACCCAGATAGATGCCTTTAAAAAACAGCTCGCCATTGCAAAAGATTCAGGTCTTCCTGTCATAGTCCACAGCAGGGAGGCTAAAGATGACACAATGCGAATATTAAAAGAAGCGGCTCATGGGATATCAGGCGTCCTCCACTGCTTCTCAGGGAATATTGATATGGCTAAAAATGCAATGGAAATGGGTTTTTATATATCAATTGCAGGACCTGTCACTTTTCAGAATGCAAAAAACCTTAAAGAAATTGCCCGATTTATTCCTGATGAATATTTATTAATAGAAACAGATGCGCCATATCTAAGTCCTGTGCCAATGAGAGGGAAAAGAAATGAGCCATCTTTCCTAAAATACACTGCTCAGTTTATTGCTGACTTGAGAGGTATAAGCTTACCTGATATAGCGAGGATTACAACACTTAATGCCAAGAGGCTATTTAAGATAGAGAGGTTGACAGGGAAAGGAAAGATAACCTACGAAATAAGGGATTCCCTTTATCTGAATATCACAAACAGATGCACAAACAGATGTGGATTCTGCATAAGATTCCATACACAGTATGTTAAAGGGCATAACTTAACCCTTGAAAAAGAACCTTCTACCCAGGAGATTATTAATGCCATAGGTGATCCAAAGGCTTATAAAGAGATCGTCTTTTGCGGACTTGGAGAGCCGCTTCTAAGGCTTGATGTTGTAAAGGGTGTCTCAAGCTGGATAAAAAAGATGGGGGGAGAAGTCAGAATAAATACCAACGGACATGGGAATTTAATACACGGAAGAAACATCCTTCCTGAACTTCAAGGGCTTGTTGACAGCCTCTCCGTGAGCATTGATGCAGAGGATGAAACAAAGTATAACGAAATATGTAAGCCTGTTTTTAAAAATGCTTTTCAGTCTGTGTTATCCTTTATTAAGGAGGCGAAAAAAAATATACCCGAGGTCAAGATAACAGTGGTAAATCTACCTGAGATAAGCATTGATAAATGCAGGGCACTTGCAGAGGAATTAGGTGTTGAATTAAGAATCAGAGAGCTTGATGTAGTAGGATAGATAGTAAACCCCGTTAGAAAGCCCAGTCCTTTCTAACGGGGTAAAGTTAATAATTCTGTATAATTAAGATTGTTGAAAAACTCAACAATCTCTGATTACACAGATTAAAACTCCTTGAAATATCTGTGTAATCAAGGCTGTTAGGGGCTTTTTCAACAGCCTGTCATGTATTGACAACATAGTAAAACATATGATAACTTATAAATATCTCATAGAATTTAATGCCAATGAAGCGAATTGTTATAATATTATTGTTTCTTGCCATAATACCTTATTTTTTTATAATCCCTCTCTTTTGTTGCTCTAATCTAATATCCTTCTCTGATGAGGATTACCAGATGTTACCTATTAAGATAATAATACTTAGGATAATGATAAGCAAAATAATGGGCGGCTTCTTTATCTTATCAGAAACCGTAATATCTCCCCGTGCCCCCAACGAGTTTACTTTTCTAATAGATATCCCCGAGACTTTTAATATCCCGATTTTCCCTTTTATAAAGGATAAACCTCCAAGGCTTTCACCTATATTTTAGCCTTAACAAATAGTGTTGAAAGGAGAAAAAAATGAAAAAGCTTAGCATATTGATATTAATAGTATCGTTACTCTTGTCTCTTCTCTCTTCTATTGCAATAGCGATAGAAAAGTCCATAGTTGATATCGTAAAAGAAAATGGTGTAGTGCGAATAGGAACGGGCAACAAGACCCCACCTATGAATTATATTGATGAAAAAGGCAGCTGGGTTGGTTTTGACATTGACCTTGGAGATGAGATTGCTAAAAGACTCGGCGTGAAGATTGAGTGGGTGTTGGTTGATAATAAAACAAGGATAGCCTTTCTGGCTAACCGGGCAATTGACCTCTCCATGGCAAACATCAGTCAGACCAGAAGCAGGGAGGAACAGATTGACTATGCAGAGCCGCCTTATTTCTGGACAGGAAAGATATTTTATGCAAAGAAGGGGAGATTTAAATCAATAAAAGACCTTGCAGGGAAGAAGATAGGTGTTGACCAGGGCTCAAATGCCTTCATTGCAGCGCCTCAGGAGATTGCCAAATATTCAAACAAACCGCCTGTAATGCTCTCTTTCCAGAACAGTGCTGAGGGTTTCATGGCATTA
>JACQXB010000005.1 GCA_016208965.1 Nitrospirota bacterium | reverse complement strand
TGTAAAAGAGCTAATTATGACTATCAAACAATATATTGAATCTCATAATCAAAACCCAAAAGTATTCGTTTGGACAGCTTCAGTTGAAAACATTATGAGAAAAATTTCAAATGTAAATATCTGTTAGGGACAGGACACTAGGTAAGGCCCGTGAGGCCATCGATTTTTTTGAACAAGCGTTGGTTATCAGGCGCGCAGTTGGTGACCTGCGTGGCGAAGGTACGGACTTGTGGAATATGAGCGTCGCGTTGTACGAGCTTGGCGAGCGCAAAAAAGCCATCACACACGGTGAAGCCGCGCTCAAGATTTTCGAGGAGATTGAACACCCCAGCGTTGCTATGGTGCGGCAAACGCTGGCCAAGTGGCGCGACGAGGGCGGCGAATAGAAGATTGTGGGGTCAAACCTACAATATACATTTTGCAAACAAAGCCTAACCATTCATTCCAGCCGACCGCTTACAGCGGCGGCTGAATTCAGTCGTTCCTCCCCTCCGCTTCGCTCCGGGGAGGAATGCGGCGCTGAGCGGTATGCCTGATTCACCCCTCCGCTACGCTCCGGGGCGAACCAGGCACTGGAGACGGATGCCCCTTCGGGGCGACCGCTCAGCGCCGCATTATACGCCAATAAATTAAGGAGTAAGGAGGAGTACGCAAAATGGAACAAACAAACTGGTCAAAACTCAATAATTTAATCTCTGTTGCCGCTCATGCAATTTATATAGGTGAAGATTTTAAAGAGCCTGAGAATGATGCTAACTGGTTTCTCCAGCCTTTTCAAAAAGGCGAACCCCCATTTTATACTGAGCATATCCGTCGTGGTATAGTGCTTGCTCATCATGATCCAAATTCTTTGCTGATTTTTTCTGGAGGACAAACTCGATTGGAAGCAGGCCCAAGATCTGAAGCTCAGAGCTATTGGCTTATTGCTGAGCATTATAATTGGTATGGAACTGAAGTTAAAGGGAGAGCAACCACTGAAGAATTCGCACGAGATTCATTTGAAAATCTTCTTTTTAGTATCTGTAGATTTTACGAATGTACAAAAAAATTTCCAGATAAAATAACAGTTGTTAGTTGGGCTTTCAAGAAAGAGAGATTTGAGTTACACCGTAGAGCAATTAAATGGCCGGAAGAAAAGTTCGTTTTTGATGGTTTTAACCTCCCCGTAGATTTAGAGGGAGCTCTAAAGGGCGAAAAAAGAAATGCAATAGATCCCTTTACTGAATACCCTTATGGAACTGAAGGTAAGCTAAAAGAAAAAAGGATTGAGAGAAATCCTTTTCATAGACAACATGGATACTCTATTACCTGCTGCGAATTGAAAGAGTTATTAAATTATTCCGAAAAGGAGATATTCAGGGATTCCCTACATTGGAATACAAAATGAATAACAGCGTATAACAAAAGGATGAACCCGACTGGTATTCCGCTGCGCTCCATACCAGCGGGTTATCCTTAACGTTCTCCCTTCGCTTCGCTCAGGGAGAATGCGGAGTTAAGCCGAGAACTCCTTGTCCTCCCTTCGCTCCGTTTCGGGAGAACAAGGAGTTCAAGACCGATACGCCCCTACGGGGCTAGGGCTTAACTCTGCATTAGGAGGTGATAAAAATGAATGAATCAATTTCACTAATCGGAACTTGGAAAGTTGAATCCCATTTAGAATATATTATTGTAGCTATAATTTGTGCATTAGGAATTAGAATTATTCTTTCCATTCTTCAAAGCATAGAGAACAGTTTATATCGTCTGCCGATAAAAGCACCGAATAGATTATTAAAAGCTTTTTGGTATACTTTCCGTGGTTATCCTCCATGTGAAAATAATTATACTCAATGTAAAGATAGTAATACTCCATGTGACAAAAATAGATTTAAATTTTGTCAATTAAAATTTTGTGGTGATTATTGGCAAGCTTTTGCACTGGGTATACTTGAACTGTGTACTTTTCCGATTCTGATGAGAACAGAGAATTGGTACTTTATTGGTGCGTGGATTGGTTTTAAGGTGTTAGGGAATTGGGAAGGTTGGAAAAAAAGTAGACAACTTGTTAATCGTTTCCTGATTGGTACCGGTCTTATATTAGTTGTATCCTTGTTAATAATGGTAGATTATGTTTCATTAATAGACCCCTAACAACTCAATCCAGCGGATGCGTAATACGCCCCGCTGATTTAAGACGTTTCCCTAAAATTATAAAACCCGAGCAAGTTGCATTTTGCTATAGATTGCATTAAAATGATACAAATAACAATAGAGAACATGGAGGTAAATACTATGGCAACAGCAATTAGAATATCTGAAGAGCTTGTTGACGATGCAAAGAAATTCAGCCGTATAGACCATAGATCCTTAACTGGTCAAATTGAACATTGGGCAAAAATAGGTAAATGCGCTGAAGAAAATCCAGATTTAACCTATAGTCTTATCAAAGAAATACTTGTGGGAATCGCAGAATTAGAACGAGGTGAAAAATCGGAATATAAATTTGGATAATAACAAATGAAAATCTTTCAATCAAGAATTTTTGAAAACAAAATCAAAAAGTTTTCAAAGCAAGAAAAAGGAATATTAGATGTTGAAATTAAAAGGATAATAGGAAATCCTTCTGCTGGAGAAGAAAAGAAAGGAGACCTGCGTGGTGTATATATTCATAAGTTCAAAATCAAAACTATTCAGTATCTACTTTCTTATAGAATGGTTAATGATGGATTAGAATTAATTATGATTGGCCCTCATGAAAATTACTATCGTGATTTGAAAAGCTACTTAAAGAGAAGATAAAAAAGGGTTAACAAAAAAATCCAGCGGATGGCGAATAGCCACTGCTGATTTAGATCGTTAGAATCATAAAAATAATTGACAATAGGTATAATTAAGGTATAATAATTATATCATGGATTTTGAGTTCGACTCCCGGAAAAGTGATAGCAATAAGATAAAACATGGAATTGACTTCTACGAAGCACAGGCACTTTGGGACGACCCTAATTTGATCGAGATTCCTTTAAAAACTAGTGATGAACCAAGACTCTTGGTAATAGGAAGGATTTCAGAGAAGCATTGGTCAGGGATTATAACTTACAGGAGTGATAAGACAAGGATTATTTCGGTACGTCGCTCGAGAAAAGAGGAGGTTGATATATATGAAAGCTATTAAAGCTAAAGAAATTGAAAAGAAATTTGATAAAGGTGAGGATATCTCCAAATACCTCGATATGTCAAAAGCTAAAAGACCTGAGCAGGAACAGAAAAGGGTAAATGTGGATTTCCCTTTATGGATGATTCACTTATTGGATAAAGAAGCAAAACGTTTAGGTGTGCCTCGACAGTCCATCATCAAAGTCTGGGTAGCAGAGCGTTTTGAAAAGGCAACTTGAAAATATCTGATTCTAACAACACAGATTTTTTTCTATGGTTTTAATTACCTTATGAATCACATCTGATGAGAATCCTCTGCGCTCAAGCGTTCTCCAGAGCCTTTGTCTTAAAGCATTAAAGCCGCCCCTTTTTCCACACCAAACCATTGGGGTCATCACCAAACAAGGTAAATACAGGGACACTTGTCCCTGTATTTTTGTATTTTTAAAGTTTTTGGAAGAAGTTTAGACGATGTTAAAAATTAGTTAGCGATGTTATTATATAAACCCGCTATTTATTTTCAGTGTCCCCGTTAAGCCCGTATAATTTTCTTATCACTGCTATTAATTCCTCTCTATCTTCTGAGCCTTCCTTTAGAGTAATTGTAGGCGGGTGGAGCAACTTGTTCACAATAGAATTAGTCATTGCCTCTATAATATGGATTTCTTTCTCTTGTAGGACGCCAAGTTTTCTAAAGGCTTTCTCAAGCTCCTCTATCTTTATCGCCTCTGCCTTTTCTCTAAGTGCAACAACAGTTGGCACAGCAGATAAAGATTCCTGCCATTTTAAAAAGGCATCCACCTCCACATCTACTATCCTCTCAGCCTTTTGGGCCTCTTTGTTACGTTCCTGGATATTTGTTCCAATCACTTCCTGTAGGTCATCTATATCATAGAGATAGATATTGTCTATATCATTAATCTCAGGGTCTATGTTACGAGGAACGGATATATCAATTATAAATATTGGCTTGTTTTTCCTATGCTTCATTGTTTTCTGAACCTGTTCTTTAAGAAGGATATAGTGCGATGCACCTGTTGAGCAAATTACGATATCCGCATGAACAAGTTCATGAAGGAAGGTATTAAACTCTATTGCCTTTCCATTAAATTCTCGCGCGAGTTTCTCAGCGCTCTCGTATGTCCTGTTTGTTACAATGACATTCTTCACACCATTCTGAATCAGGTGTTTTGCTGCGAGTTCAGCCATCTCACCTGCGCCAATAAGCATAAATGTTTCTTTGGACAGGTCTTCAAATATCTTTTTTGCCAGTTCAACAGCCGCAAAGCTTATACTTACTGCACTCTGAGCAATCTTTGTCTCTGTCCTAATCCTCTTTGCAACTGAGATGGCTTTTTTCATCAACCTGTTGAGTATTACCCCTGTGGTTTTTCTTTTGACGGCAAATTCAAAGGCATCTTTCAACTGCCCCAGTATTTGGGGCTCCCCAACTATCATTGAATCCAGACTGCTTGCAACTCTGAATATATGCCTTATTGCATTTTCCCCGGAATGTATATAAAGGGCATTATTGAGCGTCTCCTGAGACACACCATGAAAATTTACTAAAAAATTTTTAATCAGCTCTGTTCCTGAAGAACCATTATTCACATTAGCGTAAATCTCCACCCTGTTACAGGTTGAAAGCACTATATGTTCCTTTATCTCAGGGATACCTTTAAGAAGGCTTATAGCCTTATCAAGTTTAGAGCCGTCAAAGGCTACTCTTTCCCTTATCCCTATATCTGCTGTTTTGTGGTTAAGACCAACTGCTAATATATTCATACAAATATATGAAATCCCTTACGGAGAATACTCACACCAAAAAAAGTGAAGATGACCAGAATAAATCCAACTATTGAGAGTATGGCTGCCTTTCTTCCACGCCACCCAATGGTAAGCCTAAGATGAAGAACAAGTGCATATATAAGCCATGTGATAAGGGACCATACCTCTTTCGGTTCCCATCTCCAATATTTGCCAAATACAGTATTTGCCCAGATAACGCCTGTTATTATAGCAAGGGTTAGAAGTGGAAACCCGAGTGTTATAAGACGATAATTAACTTCATCAAGGATTTCTAAATTTGGCAGCCTTTTAAAAAGACCCTTGAGTTGTTTTGACTTTAAATACCACTCCTGCAGTAGATACATAATCCCTATGCCAAATGCCATGGCAAATGAAGCATTGCCCAAAAAAGCAAGGATTGCGTGGATTCCGAGCCAGTAACTCTGAAGAATAGGGTTTATCTCTCTTATCTCTCTTGGAAATATTGAAGATGAAAGCATAAGGATAAAAACAATCGGCATTATAAAAGACCCCAGGAGACCTATTTTATATCTATATTCAAACAAGAAGAACAATAATACTATGCACCATGAAAAAAAAGAAGATGCCTCATGGAGATTGGTAATAGGGATGTGCCCTCCCTTAATATATCTGACCACAATGTTTGCTGAGTGAAAGAGAAAGCCAATGACCGTAAGTATAATAATAGCCCTTGATGTGACGATTGTACCCTTAAAAAGCCCTATAGTACCAGCAATAGCGGATATAAAATAAAATGTAAGGGCAAATTCAAATAACCAGACATTTAGCTCAATGTGCAAGACAATCTCCTTAAAAGCAACCGAGGTCGCAGTTTCTGATTTTTATCTTTAACTCGTTAGCAAGCTTCCCGGCATGCTTATAAGCAATACCTGCCTCCTCGGTAATCTTTCTTAATGCCGCGCATGTGATCTTTCCGTCTTTAGCCTTCTCTTTAACGAGCTTTGTTAATTCTTTTTTTGACAAATGAGAGGAACTCATTAATCTCACCTTCTTTGTTTTTAAGATCAATCCGGAAAACCTCCGTACTTTCTTTTACCCCGTTAGAAATAATGCCCCGCTGCTTTGCAGCGAGGTTAGATTTTAGAATAATTCCAGCGGGGTTTACCTGAGGAAATGCGACCTCTTTTTTATTCTTAGAATTTATAACAATAACATCTGCCTTCTTAATAACCTTAATGGCAGATGGTTTAATCTCTCCTTTTGTATCTATAATAAATATTACTAAATAAGGATTCAAAAAATCCACAGGGCTGTTGCCCTCTACAATGATGCCCTTAAGGTCAGATAGTTTACCTATTGCTATCTGAAGGGCATCCACCAGAGAATCTTCTGGAGACTTTACCCATATAACCCTCTGAGCACCTGCTTCTAATAAAATAGCAGTATCCTTACCTCTCTGCTTTAATATTCTTTCATCATCAATGATTGATGTGTAAAAAGAGGTTTTTGTAAACTTGATTGCTCCAAAACCTTTAAGTTCTTTCAGGAGGATTGAACAGAGTGTGGTCTTGCCTACGTCACTGTGTGCCCCTGTTACAGAAATAATCATAATGTCGTGTCTTTTTCACCCCAGCGAATCAGACGAGTCTGACAAAAACTCCTTATTCTCTAAAAACCATTTTACCGTCTTCTCTATACCTTCTTTAATATCAGTCTTCGGTTGCCACCCAAGGAGTCTCCTTGCTTTTTCTATGTATGCCCATGTGGCAGTAATATCAGCAGGATGCATCGGAAGGTGTTTAATCTTTGCCTTTTTACCGAGGCTCTTTTCAATAAGTTTAATTACATAATTGAGTTTTACAGGATGGTCACTACCGAGATTTATTATCTCATACCCTAAGGGCTTTAAAGCCCTTAGGGTTCCATCGGCAATATCATCTATATATGTGAAATCCCTGGTTTGATTTCCGTCACCAAAAACGGGTATAGGTTTCCCTGCATATATATTTTTAATGAACTTAAATATGCTCATATCAGGCCTCCCAGCCGGCCCATATACAGTAAAGTATCTCACTATGCTTATATCAAGATTGTATAGATAACGGTAGGAATAACATAAGACCTCAGCCCCCTTTTTTGTCGCAGGGTATGGGGCAAGAGGCGTATCAGTTTTTGCGTCTTCTTTAAACGGCATTTTTACCGATGCATAAATGCTTGATGTGGAAGCTAAAACAAACTTATTGACCTTAAAATCCTTGCAGCATTCAAGGAGATTTAAGGTGCCTTTTGTATTAGTATCAAGATATACCCATGGGTCCTCCACAGATGCCCTTACACCGGCCCTTGCTGCGAGATTAATAACAGCATCTATTTTGTTGCTTACAAAGATATCTTTTAACCTCTTGTAATTCCCAATATCAAGCTTATGAAAACTAAAGCGAGTGTCGTTCTTTAAAGTGCTCAACCTCCATCTCTTAAACTCAGGGTCATAGTAATTATTTATATTGTCAATACCAACGACACCCTTATTCATACTGAGAAGTATTTGAGATACCCTCCATCCTATAAATCCTGCACAGCCTGTAACAAGGATATTGTTCATTGCACGTCCTTTTCCTTTATTGTTTTTTTAGCTATATAGGCGCCCAGAGAGCTAAAAGAAGTTTTGAAGGTGAGAAGTTGAGAAGTTAAGAACCTCAATTTTCACAACTTCTTATCTTCTTAATTTCAGTAACTTCTTATTTTGCCTTACAGTCTCCAGTAATGAAAACCCTGTTTTAATGCATCTTCTCTTTTAAACATGGCCTTTACATCTATCAGTACCGAATTCCCTTTGCATAATTTTCTCAAATATCCAAGGGTATATTTGCAATATTCATTGTGTTTTACAGCCAAGATTACCCCATCAAAAGGTTTTTTGTTTTCAGGTTTTTGAAGGAGGGAAAGACCGTATTCTCTAAAAACTTCCTCTTTATCAGCATGATAGTCATGAACAAAAACATCTACTCCGTATTCTTTCAATTCATTATAAATATCAATGACTCTTGTGTTTCTCACATCGTTTAAATTTTCTTTAAAAGTGATACCTAAGATAAGGATTTTGCTTTTTTTAACAGACTTCCCTGAACTTATTAACTGTTTTATTGTATTGCCTGCAATGTATTTGCCCATATTATCATTAATCCTTCTGCCTGATAAGATAACCTCCGGACGATAACCAATAGCCTGTGCCTTGAATGTCAAATAATAGGGGTCAACGCCGATGCAGTGTCCTCCAACAAGACCGGGGTCAAAACGGAGAAAGTTCCACTTTGTTGATGCGGCATCAAGAACCTCCTTAGTGTCAAGCCCCATTTTGTTAAAGATAATAGCAAGTTCATTTACAAGTGCAATGTTTAAATCCCTCTGTATATTTTCTATTACCTTTGCCGCCTCTGCAGTCTTTATATCAGGCGCTTTGTGTATGCCTGCCTTTACCACAGAACCATAAATCTGAGCTAATATATCAGTGGTTTTTTTATCCTGTGCTGAGACAATTTTCACAATATTTGACAGTGTGTGAATCTTATCGCCCGGATTGATTCTCTCGGGAGAATAGCCTATTTTAAAGTCTTTACCGCATCGCATACCCGAAAATTCCTCAATAATAGGCGCGCAAACCTCCTCTGTTACCCCCGGATAAACTGTTGACTCATATACAATAACAGCCCCTTTCTGAAGATTTTTGCCGGCAATCTCAGACGCTGATTTAAGCGGAGACAAGTCGGGTATTTTGTGTTTGTCTATAGGCGTAGGGACAGCAATGATTATTATTGCCGCCTGTTTTAACTTATGGGGGTCATTCGTAAAATCTATTTCTGAGGATTTTATTTTTTCTTTTGAAATTTCCTTGTTGCTGTCTATTCCTGAAGAAAGCTCTTTTATGCGGCGTTTTTTTTGGTCAAAACCAATAATGCTGAAAACCCCGGCTAATTCTACGGCAAGAGGCAGACCTACATAGCCGAGGCCAACAACAGCTATTGATTTTTTGTGTTTTAAAAAATCTTTAATTAAATTATTTTTCATAAAGATTTATAGATGATAGGAGAATCACTGATAGTTTGTTATAATACAGCAAAAAATGAGTAAAAAACAACTACTATTAGAGCATATTTTGAAAATGCAAAGCGAGCGTTTAGCAAGCGAATATAATGAAAAGTGATTCCTTACATTTCGAAGATTCCCCCGAGGTTACGCGGGGGAGCTTCAAAATAGCCCTTATACGGAAAAATTATACGCCATACGGCGGGGCGGAGAATTACCTAAGGCTCGTTGCTAAAGGGCTTAAGGCTGAAGGTTATGAAATACATGTTTTCAGCAGAGACATCTATCAGAATAATGACTTTATTATTCACAAAATTAATTCGCCGAATAAACCTTCTTTTCTCTCGAATATTTTTTTTGCTGTAAATAGCAGGAATGCACTAAAAAAAGAATCCTTTGACTGTGTCTTAAGTTTCGAACGTATCCCTTTTCAGGATATTTACTCCGTTAGAAAGAAAGCTTTATCAAAACTTTCTAATGGGGTTTACAGGGCAGGCGACGGATGCCACAGGGAGTGGCTTAATAAACGCAAGCTGATAGAACCATTTTTCAAAAATTTAAGTTTTTTCATTAATCCACACCATCTCACTTTACTTTATCTTGAAAAACAGTGTTTTTTAAATTCCAGAATAATAATAGCTAATTCAATAATGGTAAAAAACGATATTATAAAACACTACAATATCCCGGAAGATAAAATACATGTAATTTACAATGGAGTTGACCTTAATAGATTCCATCCTGTAAGTAGAGAAGAGAGTCGCAATGTTAAGAGTTCATTAGGTATAAAAGAAGATAGAGTAATTTTATTTGCGGGGTCTGACTTTAAAAGAAAAGGCTTGATAACTCTACTAAGGGCTACCTCTCTTTTAGACATGAAAGATAAAAGACTAATAGTTGTTGGGAAGGGTAACATATCATATTATTTAAAAAAAGCAAAAGAACTTAGAACAGATAAGCATGTCACTTTCTGGGGCAGCGAGAAAGAAATTGAGAGACTTTATGGGATTGCAGACATCTTTGTTCTGCCAACAATTTATGACCCCTTCAGTAATGCCACACTTGAGGCAATGGCATCAGGGCTTCCTGTAGTAACTACTGCATATAACGGGGCTTCCGAACTGATTGAAGATAGAATTCAGGGATTTATAGTAAATGACCCTCTGGATGCTAAGACCTTTGCAAACAGGATATCTACTACCCTAAACAATGCAGGGGAAATGGGGAGAAATGCACGAATTAAGGCAGAAAACTTTTCAATTGAAAAAGCAGTGGATGAGATTATTAAGATGTTTAAAAGAATTATATGAAACGTCATAAATGGTAGGCACGATTGACCTTGACCCCTGTGCAATTCCATCCACGTGAAATGATACAACGTTTATATTGTATTGGCAACAGGCAGGTGGTGAGTACTTCCTTGTGAATTTCATTCTTAACTATGGTATAATTTTCAAAAGGAGGATAGCAAATGTTAAAAACAGCAGTACTAAAACAATCTAAACATCCATATATTTCTATCAATCCCAAAATATCAAAAGGCAGTCCTGTAATCTTAGGTACAAGACTAAGGGTCATAGACATAGCGATAGAGTATGACAGGCTTGGTCTTATGCCGGATCAGATAATAGATGCCCACCCGCATCTAACCCTTGAGGCATTACATGATGCTCTATCTTATTATTATGAAAACCAGACTGTTATTGATAATGAGATCAGGCAGCGGAAAGAAAATATTAGAAGACTTTCAAATAAATTCCCATCTAAACTAAAAAAATCCATTGGCTAAAGTTGTCTTTTACACAAATGAAAGTGTGAATATAGCCGTAGCCGAAGGGCTTAAAAGGCGCGGGGTAAAAGTCATTACCTCAAAGGATGCAGGGAATCTTGGACTTTCTGATGAAGAACAAATTGAATACGCAAGACAAAAAGGCATGGTTATTGTTACACATGACGATGATTTTTTATCCTTAGCTATGGAGTTTGAATATAAAGGGATTGTATTCGTCCACCAGCAGAAATATTCAATTGGGGATTTAATAAGAAATCTAAAATTGTTATGGGATATAGTAGATCAAAAAGATATGAAAAATCATGTGGAGTTTTTATAAGTCTTTCTATATGACAAATTACACCTTTGAAAAGGTTCTATTCAAAAGCCGAAGAACTTTTTTGATGAGTTGGAGGTCGTGAGGGGAAAATTGCGGGAATATATCTACTTCTCGTGGGAATAAATCTCCTACCTTCACCCCAAGGGGTTTTGATATTTTTATCAGAGACTCTAAACTTGGATTTACCTCACCTCTTTCTATTTCGCCAATAAAGAGCCTGTTGCACAAATCAAAAAATGGGTGATAACCATACAGCATATAGATAATGTTTTATAACAAGCCCACTATATTGGGGTCTTAAACTCTCAAAGAGTATTCGTGCAACAGGCTCTAAACTTATAACTTAAACCCGCTTTTTCTCCCAATTTCTCTTGCGTAAGAGATTTTAACTTCCTTGAGGCTCTTATTCTTTTACCCAGTCCTTTCCGTATAGTATCCATAAATTTTCCTCTGTGCATTATAGGTGGTTTTTCTATATTCAATAAACCCTATATGCTTATCTTTTATTGACAAATCTAACTTATATGTGATATTTTTATTTGGTTGCTGAATTACTTCTTTTGTTGGGAGAAGATGTGGTAAATAACTTGGGGACTCAATCTTACAAAATTCTTAATCCATTGAAAAATGATTTTGGATTAAATAGGTGGTGTGTATATCGCCTGTTTTGTTATATGGACTTATGGTTTTTAAGGAGGGCATATGCTTAAGGCAAATAGGCTTCTGGCAATAATTACATTGTTTTTCTTCGTGGTTAGTTGCGGAGGCGGGGGAGGGGGTAAGATATATTTTAAGGAGGTATAAATGTAATGGGATCAGTTAAGTCAGTGCGATTATATGATTCACGCTCTATGATTAATTGGCTATGTGGCAAGTGTGGTTTTAAATTTGGTGAAAATGCAGATGAAAATGGAGTAGTAACGTGCAGTCAGTGTGGCACTACAAATAATTCTTATTCAAAATATCAAATATTAGTTCATAGAGGAGAACAAAAAAAAATGTCTAAAAAACCAAAAAGAATATTATCGGGTATTCGACCAACTGGGAAAATACATCTTGGAAACTATATAGGTGCTATAAAACAGTTTAAAGAATTACAGGAAGATAAGAATAATGAGTGTTTTTTCTTTGTTGCTGATTTGCACGCATTAACAACATCAAATGAACCTTTTGATATTGATGATAAATCGATTGATGTAGTTCGTACTTATTTGGCTTGCGGGATTGATGAAGAAAAAAGTTTGATTTATCGGCAAAGCGATATACCAGCAATACCATATCTTGCAACACTCCTTGGTATGATAACCTCTGAAAGCTTATTACGAAGATGTACTACATTTGAACCTGAATCCTGCGTGAAAATATCATAATTTTACCTTTTCTATCTGTTTTAATGTGTACTCTATTTTATCTTTGTACCAGAAATTGGATGGAAATTTTAATACAGGCTTATTATGAGTTCTCACTAACTCTCCTGGGACAAAAAGCAACTGCATTCTTAATGTTTTAAGCGTCATGTTTTGAAACTCCTTTGGCAGGCAGAGACGCTTGAACCAATTTATGAGATTGTAAGCAAATAAAAGAAGATGAAAATATACTTCGTTTGCTGCAAAATGTTTTGTAGGAATCTTAGCTAAGGGATAATCCTCTTTCAGTTCTTTGATGATAAGTTCTACAGAGGCTCTGCCATTATAGAGTTTCCATATATTCAGTGGTTTGAGTTTGAGATTTGTCACTATCACTTGATATGTGTATTTGCCCATAGAGAAAAGGCTTAATTGCTCGGAAGGGTCATCTGGAATAGGTCGTCTTATGACTATAAAACGATACTCCTTTTCCCATCTCATAGGCTGATATGTAAACTCAGAAACTTCTATTCCAGATGTATATTTCTTGTATGAGAGGGATGAGAGTTTTGCCTTTATAGGTTTTGTAACCTTTGCAACTATTGCAAAAAGAGCCTTTCTGGATTCAAGATATTCTACGGTCTTGTGATCGTAGAAACCCTTATCTGCCCTTATAATTACGACTCTTACAGATGAAGGAAGTTTTGCGAAAGAGGCCTCCAGCAGTTCTAAAATCCCTGTAGCTGTATGAGTATCTCCAGGTCTTAATTCACCATGCCAGAAATCTTTTGTGATGCCATTAAAGCAGAGCAAAGGATGGTAAGACGCTCTGCCTCTCTTTCTGGGATTGTATCCTATTTTTGCGAACTCTTGTTTGCCATAAAGGACAAGAACTGTAGAATCCAGATCAAAGATAACTCTTATGGGCAATGTGGGTTTTTGAATCATAGTCAAATGTATTTTGTCATGAAGCCTTCTTAATTTGTTGAGTGCTAATGGGGACATCCTCAACAAGAAACGCCTTAATGTCGTAGGATTAGGATATGCAGGCAGCCCTGTGAGATATTGAAACACTCCATTGTGTTTAAGCAGATGGAAGGTTTCTATTCGTCCAAGCCCCAGCATTATAGGGTAAAGAAGGGCTAATATTTCCTCTGCAACACTGTAGCGATTGTTCCTTTGTGAGAACCGAATATAGTGAGATAAAAAATAGCGAAGATTGAGTTTCTGGAAAAACTTTTGTAAAAGATGCAGACCACCAAAGTGCGTTAAGTTGCTCCCTGTAAATACTATTTGTAAGCTTTTTGGGCCTCTTTTCATATGTTCCATTAACCTAACTAAAAGGTAGGTTATCGGGATTACTATAAAATAAGGAACATTATACCAGAAAACCGCATATTTGATAGTATTTCTTGAATTTTGTGTTATCATATATCACATAATGACGCAGGATTCAGGTTAAAGATAAGGCCTCAAAACAGGAGTCTGTTTCATTAGGGCTACTCTCATATCCCGTTCTTATGGCAGCAGATATCCTTATAATGGATGCAGACACTATTCCAGTTGGTGAAGACCAGTTGCAACATTTAGAAATCGTGAGAGATATTGCAGAGAAATTCAACAATTATTTCGGCAAGGTATTAACTCTCCCAAAAGTACGGGCAATGAATGCTATACGAGTTCCGGGTTTAGATGGGACTGGGAAAATGGGGAAATCTGACAATAACACTATAGATGTTATTGAGGATGAGAAATCAATTAGGAAGAAAGTTATGGCGGCCAAAACAGACCTCGGGCCAATAAAAGGACAAGAAATGTCTGATACAATGAAAAATTTATATTATCTTTTAGAATTATGTTCACCTTCTGAAATATACTACATGTATAAGGAAATGTACGAAAGAGGAGAGCAAAAGTTTTATGGTGAGCTGAAGAAACAACTGGCAAACGATATCATAGACCTTCTTGCACCAATTAGAGAAAAATATCATTCATCGGCATGCTCAAAAGAAAAAGTTCATAGTATAGAGCCTGTTGCACGAATACTCTTTGAGAGTTTAAGCCCCCAATATAGTGGGCTTGTTATAAAACATTATCTATATGCTGTATGGTTATCACCCATTTTTTGATTTGTGCAACAGGCTCTATATTAATTAAAAATCGTGAAAGAGTTAGTCCAATAGCCCGACGAGTATTAAGAAGAGTACAATCAAAGTTTAACTTCCATTTGCTTGTTAAAGAAACGCTATAAATAGTCATTTCACCTAATTACTGAGCATTAACAACCCCCCCATATTTCTACAATCGGAAGAAAGAACAGTTGAGGATGAGGAGTTCTACAAAAAGTTCTTTGATGCGGTGGAGAAGGAGATAAAAAATATAGCTACAAAGGATTAACAAAAACAGGAGGGTTGGATTTATCTGCAGGAGCTTATGAGGTTTAAGAATTTTGATAGGGAAATTACAGATACGTCGTGTTGTGATAAGAATGATAAAATCCGCTTATCATCTATGATGTCTCTGTCACCGGTTATTAGATATTTTGCTTTTCCACAGATTGCGGTTTCAAGGAGCATGTCGTCATCAGGGTCACGGCATAATTCAATATCACCTTTTAAAGTTACACGTTCTGCCTTATCCTTTATGTTTTTGACTAACTCTCTAACTTCTTTTTCAGTTATGCCGTATTTTGATGAAAACTTCGGACGGGTTAGAACCTTATATATCTCTACAATCTGCTGTTCTGAAATAACGACTTTGAACTTGCCTCTTCTCCATTCGTCAACTACTTTTGCAGCGGTTTTTGATGTTGAAATAAGTCCGGAGATCCAGATATTAGTATCTACTACAGCTTCAATAGGCACGCTTGCTCTTTCGCACCTCTTTAATCGCTTCTTTTATATCTGCCTCTACTTCTTCCGGAGAGAACTTGGCAGTCTTGCTGCGAATGGATTTAAGCACCCTGTCAAATCTTTTCTGCCAGTCCTCATCAGAGAGTATCTGTATCTGGACCTGCTGTTTATCTTTAAAGCGTATTTTTTTTATTGGCTTAAAGACGCCGTCCTCAAAAATAGCGCTTATTGTTTGCGGCATATTTCTATCACCTCCTCATGTAGGATACCGACTCTATTTGAAATTTACCATAACAACATTTTTCTGTCAAATTTTGGAAGCACTCATGCCATTGGCCTTTAAAACTTATTTTTCAGGAGGTTTTTTTGACAGTCTTAAATATCAAAAAAAAGTACGCCAAGAATGGGAGCAGTAAATCCCTGTGTTTACCCTCGACAGTAATATTCTTATTTCGTATCTTAAGGACTAACCGGGAGATTATCAATAAGTCTTGTTGTCCCGATTCTAACAGCAAGGCATATAACTACTGGAGAGTCTATTATTTCAACACTTTCAAGACGTTGAGGCTTTACAATTCCGATATACTCTATTGATATAAGTGGTTCTGAGTTTAGTATCTTCTCTATCTCTGTCTTGACATAAGATGCGTCCTGCTTTCCTTGAAGTATAAGTCCTTCTCCATGTTTTAATGCCCTGTATAAAATACTTGCGGATTTTCTCTCTGTAGGAGATAAGTAACTGTTTCTTGAACTCATTGCCAGACCATCAGCTTCTCTTACGGTTGGACAGACAATGATATCTATGTCAAAGTTTAGTTCCCTTACAAGTTTCTTTATAATCACAGTCTGCTGGAAATCCTTCTGACCAAAATAAACCCTGTGAGGCATAACAATATTAAATAGCTTGGCAACTACTGTTGCCACACCATTAAAATGTCCCAGTCTTACCGCGCCGCAAAAAATATCTCCAATGCCTCCAATATTTATATTTATTGAAAAACCATCCGGATACATCTTCCTTATTTCTGGGATAAAGACAAAATCTACATTAAGCGAAGAGAGTTTTTTAAGGTCTCCGTCAATGTCCCTTGGGTATTTATTAAAATCCTCTTTAAGACCAAACTGTATTGGGTTTACAAATATACTTACTACTGTTATATCATTCTCTTCTTTGGAGCGTCTTACAAGAGAAAGATGCCCCTCATGAAGCGCACCCATTGTTGGAACAAAGCCTATGCTTTTTTTCTCAGACATGAGCCCTCTGCTTAATGCCCGCATGTCTTTTATGGTTTTAATCCTTTGCATCTTGTCTAATAAATTTTCCCTCTTTCGTATTTAAGTTGAAAGTCTATTAAGAATTCGGAATTCAGTAGTCAGGATTCAGCATTTTTTATTCTGAATTCTGTATCCTGAATTCTATATTCTGTTTTACGAATTTTTGCATTTTAAAATCCTTCAAGCTGCACTCTCTCAACGGGTGTGTGACAAATTTATGGGCAAAGGCACATTGCTATCAATATTCCCCCTTTGGAAAAGGGGGATGAAGGGGGATTTTATGGAGTATTGTTTCTTAAAATCTCCCCCCGCCCCTCTTTTCCAAAGAGGGGTTTTTAAAATACCAACTTTTTTGTCGCACAGCCCCTCTCAACTTCTTTACGAAAGAACCTAAATTTTAAAACGTTCACTTACAAAAGCAGGCAGGATATAGTATTTAAGCAGTAGATTCCAACAATGCCTCTTTAATCACTTCTCTATCAACATTTTCCTCTATTCGCACTTTCCCGATAGATTCAGGAAGGATAAATCTCAGTTTCCCTGCCTTAGCCTTTTTGTCAATCTCCATTGCATCCAAGAGCTCCGAGATATTAATATCTTTTGGCACAGTATTTGGGAGCCCATACATTTCTACAAGGTTCTTTATCCGCATTGCCTCTTCTTTTGGAAAAATCCCCATCCTTACCGCAATTTCTGCTACAGTACACATGCCTATAGCAATTGCCTCTCCATGAAGAAATCGCGTGTATCCTGTCACAGTCTCAAGGGCATGGCCCACTGTATGCCCAAAATTAAGTATTGCCCTTAGCCCTGCCTCTCTTTCATCCTTAGAGACCACATCTGCCTTTATTCCACATGAGCGTTTAATTACACTGAGTAGGGTATCTCCAAGAGAAATAATATCACTCTTCTCTTTCTCCATTAAATCAAAAAGGCATCTGTCCGCAATAACCCCGTATTTTATTATCTCAGCAGTACCCGCGTTAAATTCCCTCTTAGGAAGTGTTTTTAATGCATCAATATCTATTAAAACAAGCGAGGGCTGATAAAATGTGCCGAGCATGTTTTTTCCAAGTGGATGATTAACGGCTGTCTTGCCCCCTACAGAACTATCTACCTGCGCAAGGAGTGTTGTTGGAACCTGGATATACTTTATCCCTCTCATATATGTTGAGGCTGCAAAACCTGTTATATCACCTATAACCCCTCCCCCAAAGGCAATAAGGAGGGAATCCCTGTCAAACCTATTCCTAAGAAGCCCCCCGTATAAATAAAATGCCCACAGGAAATCTTTATATTTTTCCCCATCAGGTATGAGAAAAACCCGAGGCTCTATATCATATTCACCTATTGATTTTAAGATGTCGTCCTTATAAAGAGGGAAGACCGTGGTATTACTGACAATAGCAACATTGGAGGGACGAAATTCTTTAAGTCTCAAACCGAGTTTCTGGATTAGCTTTCTTCCGATAATAATTTTATAGCTACGTTCTTTAAGTTCCACTGTTATCCCTTCTGCATCAAGGGCAAGGCTTTCTATTATCTTATTAGCGGTCTCCCCGGGGGCTATAAAACTCGTATCAATTGTGATATCCGCCTGCATGTAAAGAGGAACCCTTTCTTTTAGTAATCTATTAATCTCTCTGAGAGGTTCATCTACATTTAGAAGCGGCCTTTTCCCCTCTTCAGTCATAACCCTTTTTAGAATGACCTCTGGCTCTGTCTTTAAGTAGATGATGATGCCTCTTCTCCTAATGTTCTCCACATTCTCCCTACTCTTGATAACGCCGCCGCCTGTAGCAATCACGACATCAGTCATCTGTGAAATCTCTTCCACTACAGCGCGCTCCACCACCCTAAAATAGTTCTCGCCTTTTTCTTTAAATATCATGGAAATTGGCATGCCTTCCCGTTGTTCAATCAAGGTATCCGTGTCTATAAACTCGTGTCTGAGTCTTCTGCTAAGCTCTTTGCCAACAGAGGTCTTACCCGAACCCATAAAACCTGTTAGAATAATCTTCATAGTTTAAAAATAAGATGCAAGATACAGGTCGGAAACGACTCGGTCGAATCGACCTCGTTCCAAGATACAGGATGCAAGATAAAGACAATCATGAATCATGCATCCATATAAGGAAGAAAAAGATTTAGAATTTTCTAATCTGTTCCAGATACCCTTTATAATTCCTTTTAACCTCTTTCATGCTGTCCCCACCAAATTTCTCTAAAACTGTATCAGCAATTACAAGTGCAGTCATTGCCTCACCAACCACAGCCGCAGATGGGACAGCACAGACATCAGACCTCTCGTATGCAGCCTTAAATTTCTTCTTTGTAATGATATCAACGGATGAGAGCGGCCTCTTCAAAGTAGGTATTGGCTTCATAGCAGCCCTCAATACTATTGGCATACCATTGCTTATTCCACCTTCAATGCCACCAGCATTATTTGTCTTTCGGCAAAAACCAAATCCCCACTGCCCCCCTTTACTAAAATCCCCCCACTGCCCCCCTTTGACAAAGGGGGGTGAGGGGGGATTTTCTGTTGTCTGTGCTCTGTGCTCTGTGCTCTGTGCTCTGTAGTAAATCTCATCCATCACCTCAGAACCAAATCTTCTTGATATCTCAAAACCCAAACCTATTTCCACCCCTTTTATTGCCTGAATACCCATAAGTGCATAAGCAAGTCTTGCATTAAGCCTTCTGTCCCACTGGCTATAACTTCCAAGCCCTACAGGGACACCAAGGACAACTATCTCAAATATCCCACCTACTGTGTCACCTTTCTTTATCGCCTTATTAATCTTATTTATCATCTTTTTCTCAGTATTTTTATCCGGACATCTTACAGCAGATTTTTCAGCCCTTTCAAATGTCTCTAAAAAAAAATTTTCTGAACTTGGAACTTGGAACTTGGAACTTGGAACTTTAATATTACCTATCTCCATCACATAACTTACAATCTTAATATCAAACTCTGAAAGAAATTTTTTAGCTATTGCCCCAATAGCTACTCTCGCCGCGGTCTCTCTCGCACTTGACCTCTCAAGGATATTTCTTATGTCATAGGTATTGTATTTTATTGCACCTGCGAGGTCAGCATGCCCTGGACGGGGACGAGTAACAATAACCCCCCCCATCCCCCCCTTATTTAAGGGGGGGCAAGGGGGGTTATCCGCACTCATAACATCCTGCCAGTTCTGCCAGTCCTTATTCTCTATTAAAATACTTATCGGCGAGCCGATAGTCTTGCCATGCCTGACGCCTGAAAGTATCTTAGCGGCATCAGACTCTATCTTCATGCGGCCGCCCCTGCCGTAACCCTTTTGCCGCCTTAAAAGGTCTTTGTTTATATTATCTGCGGAAATAGAAAGCCCTGAAGGGATGCCTTCAATAATTGCTGTGAGCGCACTGCCGTGTGATTCACCGGAGGTAATATATCTGAGCATTAAACTCTTATAGATTGCTATAGATTATAAGTTGAGATCCCTGAAAAAACCCTTTTACAGCACAAAATGTCATGCTGAACCTTGCTCTGAACTTATTTCACGGGTCGTTTCAGTATTGTTTCAGCATCTATTAATTTCAACAAGTTATGAGTTGGCATATAGAGAGCAAAAGGTAACCTGTATATCACTATAATACTCAAGTTTAAAAACCTCTATCTACTTGAATACTACCCTCGGTGTTATAAATATAAGAAGCTCACTTGTATCTTCTACACCTTTTTCTTTCTTAAAGAGCCATCCAAGAACAGGTATTTTTGATAAAATAGGGACACCTGCCGTACTCTTTGAGGTGGTGGTTTTTAATATTCCACCAATAACCACTGTATCACCGTCTTTGATTAAGACCCGTGTTTTGGCCTCCTTTGTGTCAATGGTTGGAACTCCAGTTCCAGCGGTCTGCGCAAAATCTGCCTCGTTTTTCTTTACCTCTACATCCATAACAATAGTCCCATCAGGTGTTATATGAGGGGTAACAGTAAGTTCCAGTTGGGCATCTACAAACTCTACCTTTGTCCCTTCAGAAGAAACCGTCTGATAAGGAATCTTTTTGCCCTGCTTAATGGTTGCCTTCTCATTATCCATAGTGGTAATCTTAGGGTTAGATATTATATTGCCTTTACCGGAACTCTCCATTGCTGAAAGTTGTAAGTCCAGTTTAAATGTTCCGGTTATATAGCCAATCCCAATGGCACCACCAGAACCTGACCCAACAGCAGCAGGGAGGTTTACCATAAGCGGGCTGCCGGTACTGAACCCTGTTCCGCCAGGGGTGCTGGGGCCTCCGATTGTTATCCTTTCGTCAGGTGGCTTCCACGACATACCCCACTGAATACCGAATTCTTTTGTGAAGCTCGTTGTTACCTCAATAATCTTTGCCTCAATACTCACCTGAGGAGTTGGGATGTCAAGGGATAAAATAATATCTTCATATTCTTTGTGAGTTCCCTTAACATCCTTTATAATTACAGTGCTTGTCCTTTTGTCAGCGCTTACATTCCCTATGCTCGTAAGAACCTTTGCACTCTCAATAGCACCCTTAACCTTGTCAACATCAGCATAATTAATAGGGTAGATTCTCGTTTCTATTTCCCCTGCCTTTATCTCTGCCTCTTTTACCTTTGAAATCTCTTCTGCCTCTCTGCTTAAGAGAGCGGTCGGTACAATACGAATAATATTGCCATCTACTGTCTTTGACAATGCATGGTTTTTTAGAATTATATTAAGCGCCTGTTCCCATGGCACATTCAGCAACTTCATTGAGAATTTTCCTTTAACCTCAGGGCTAACAACAATATTATAACCACTAACCTCTGCAAGGAGCCTGAAGATATGAGAAAGCTCAGCATCCTGAAAATCAAGTGATATCTTCTCTCCTGCATATTTATCTTTCACGCTAATTGAGGGTGTGCCATTTAATGTCTCTGTAGTTTTTTCTGCCCCGGTTTTTGCTAATAACCTCGGCTCTTTAGTTGTTGGGGTGAGTGAGGGTGTCTGTGCCTCTGCAACGGCAGCATCCGGGTTTAAAAATGTAAGTATTAAAGCCTTGACTTTCTGGAGGGGTTTAACATCAGCAGGTACAGTTAGAACTATTTCAAGTCTTGTAGTTTTGGCAGCACCTTCAACCTCGGTTGGAATTATCTCCATAACCCCTGCCTTATCAATTATGAGCTTCTCTTTAAACTTACCAGCACTAACATCATGCAATTCAACTACAATCGTGTAAGGGTCAGACGGTTTATATATAGTATAATTAAGCGGAGAATTACCCTCTATTTGTATCTCGGTAGAACCATTAACTTCTCTTACATCTATGCCTGTAATCTCAGGGACCTCAGCACTTACATGCCATGCCATACAGCACAGAACAAGAAATAAAGCAACCCCATTTAATATACAGAAAAGCTTCCAATTTAATTTCATCATTCTCCCTCTCCTTTGAGGAGTTCCAAAACTATCTCCCTTTGTTTTAGTTTTCCTTCATAATCCTTTGAGTGTTCTATTATTATTACCCTATTATTTGTTATTTTTTTTATCGTTCCCTTCTGCAGCCCAATAGTAGCTCCCTCCCTAACTGTATATGCCTTACTATCAGGTGTGAGGAGCAGCCCGTAATATTGACCTGCCTTCTTAGCAGTAGCTATTAATTTAAAATCCCCTATGTCATAACCCTCAAGTGTCCCTATGACTTCGCTTTTTTTTGCCTTTTCCTTTGTGATAGCTATAAGAGGTGCAAAAGGGTCTCTTTTCCCCTCTGGGTCATACACATAACCATACACCTTAGTCTTTGGTAGTTCCTGCTGAGGAATTGGTTGCGTTTTTACCGCTCCCTTCTGTTTTTTTATATCTTTTGCCTCAGGGAACTCTTCCTTGCATCCACCTATGGCAAATATCATGGCGATTATGATTATAAACAGCCTCATGGTCTTATCTTCTCTCCATGACTTTCAGCAGTTCCCACAGCAGAAAAAGTAGTAGCAGTAAAACTCGCATTTACCAATTGGACCCCTTTCTTCACCTGGGGATTACTAAGTTTTATTTCTGAGATATTAACAATTCGCGGTAGTCTGCTGATATGGCTGAAAAAGGTACCAAGGTTATGATAGCCTGTTAGTACCTCTATCTTTACCGGGATATTTACATAAAGTTCGGATGGGTCTGGTATCTTACTCTCAGGTCTCCATAGGAGGATTTTAAGCCCTGATTTAATTCCAAGTCCCGAGATCTGTTTTAGCAAACCTGAGACCTCCTTTTCTTCAGGCAGTTGTTCCTGCAGTTCCACAAGCCTTGCCTTTAGCCTCGTATCCTCTATCTTAAGTGCGGAAAGCCTGCTCGCCTTTACCTCACTGCTTGTAATCTCATTGCCTAATCTAACTATGCTCTCACTTAACAACTTGATTTCTCTGCTCTTAGGGGAATAAATAAAGACAACAAATAATATAACCAGTATTAACGAAGGTATAATTGTTATGATAATCCTTAAGTACGGTGGGATGTTTTTCATGTCAATGTTTAATGCCATAAACCCTTTGGTATGTACCGTATGGTACATACCTTTGCCTTTCTATACCTTAATTCTAAATGTCAATTTGAATTGATAAAGAGACACGTTCTCAATCGTTGTATCCCTTGACTCTATTAATGTAACTTCTTCCAGATATTCTGATCTTTTCAGGTTATCAATATAGCCAACAAGGTCGGGGTTGGTAAATGCATAACCTTCAATGGTGGTATTGCCCCCCGCCTCATTTAAGGAAGTCAGCCAAACACCCTTTGGAAGCATAGCGCTTACTTCATCAAGAAGCCTTAAAGGGATATCCTGATTCTTCCTTAATTGTTCAATAATATTGGCTTTCTCTTGAAATGCCTTATTATTTCTCTCGTAATTTTCAACCTCTTTTATCATTACATTTAATTCCCCAAGCCTCTTTTCCTTAGATGCTTTCTCAGCCTTCAAATCTGAATCTTTACTGGTCAAATGAAGTGTAAAAAGCCCCAGCACTAAAATTGTTACAGCAAGAATTATAATGCCATAGATAAAAACTTCAGGTAACGGCTGTGGTTTTTTCTTACGTTCCACCTCAAGGAGGTTAATCCTTATCATCTATCTCCTATCCTCCTCAAAGCTAAACCCACTGCCACGGCAGCAATGGGCCCTATATTTTTAAGATAGTTTTTATCAAATGTGGCCGGTATCTTGATGTTTTTAAAAGGCTCTACAATCTTAACATTTATCCCAACACTTTCAGACAACAACGGAGCAAAACCTTTTACCAGGGAACAGCCGCCGCATAAAACTATACCATGAACATCCGCATTGTTAACAGCACCTTTAAAATAATCAAATGACCTTGAAATCTCTGCAATGAGAGCTTCAGAGGCAGAAGTTAAAACAGATGCAACAGCATCTTGTGGGACCCCCTCAACAGACCCGCCGTATTTCAATCTCTCTGCATCATCAAAAGAAATAGCAAACTCTTTCTGAAGCGCTTCTGTGTGCAGATTACTACCTGCAGAACTGTCTCTTGTAAAAACAGAGCCCCCCCCTTTAAGAACGTTCATATTAATTGTGCTGGCTCCTGCATTAATAAGGGCGATACTTTCATCTGCCTTAACTTCATAATTTATCTCATACATGTTCCCAAGCGCAAAGGCATCTACATCAACAATTACAGGGGTAAGCCCTGCCTCCCCTACAACAGATACATATTCGTTTATCTTGCTCTTCTTAACCGCAATAATAAGAATATCCATCTGGTTTCCAGATTCTTTTGCACCAAGTATCTGAAAATCAAGATTTACATCCTCAATATCAAAAGGGATATGCTGTTCTGCCTCAAATTTTATTGATTCGCTTAATTCCTCTTCGGTCATTATCGGTATAGAAATCCTTTTTATAATCACAGAGGAATGGCCTGATACAGCAATGGCTACTTCCTTTATCTTTATCCCCATCTCTGAGACAGTGCTTTTTATTGCCTCTACTACACTAAGGGAATCTATTATGGAACCGTCCACTATTAGCTCTGGTGGGAGTTGAGTAATACTCAACCGTTCTAATTGATGGCCATCTTTAATTTCCTTAAGTTGAAGTGCCTTGATGTACCCGGAACCAATATCTAAACCAAATATTTCCTTGCTGCGCTGGCGCTGGAACATGCCTTGAAACATGCCTTATTAATATCAAAAAGACCTGATATTGTCAAGGTTTTTTTATGCTATATGGATAAATTAAGGTTAGAGCGGGTTAGACAGAGAGAAGAAAGATATTTTTTAAAATGACCCATCATGCCTTAATGTCGTATATATATCTTAACTTTTCAAAATATATTTTATAAGCTTTCTAAATATTTTTATAAAAATAGACTTATTGACAAAGACCTTATACTATGTTAACTTTTAAAAGTTTTTCCCTCGTCTTTATCTTTAATCTCTATAAGAGATTTAGGAGACAGAATGTTAGAATTCAATAAATGGTTTTTTGTTCAGCTAATTAATTTTTTACTGCTTATTGTACTTCTAAACAATATCCTCTTTAAACCACTCCTCCGCCTTTTCAAAGAAAGACAGGAGAAAACAAAAGGCGACCTTGATGGTGCGAAGGCTATGGACAAAGAAAAAGAAGACCTCTTAAATAAAATAAATGCCCAACTTGTTGAGGCAAGAAATGGGGCAAGGGCAACAACCGAGTATCTTAAAAAAGAAGGCTTAAATGTGCAAAAAGAGCTTATAGATGCAGCACAAAAAGATGCGGCTGGGATAGGCAGGCAGGCTCAGGAAAAGCTCAATGCAGAGGTTAGAAAAACAAAAGAGGCTTTACGCAAAGAGGTAGAAGACCTCTCAAATAAGATTGTTGAAAAATTGGTGGGGGCATGAAAATAAGATTCAAGATGCAAGATTCAAGATGCAAAATGCAAGATGCAGGATATAGGAATTATCTATCATGTATCGTGTATCATGTATCATGTATCATATTTCCCTTTTTGCTCTTTTCACTGTTCACTGTTGCTTTGGCGTTTGCTTCTGAAGAGGCAGGGCACAGTGCCTCATTAAAAGACTGGCTCTGGCCTGTTGTAAATTTTGCTATCCTTGTTTTCATCCTTGTTAAATTCGGCCGCAAACCTATAAGTGAATTCCTCAGAAAGCGGACAGAGCTTATTGAGAAATCCCTGAAAGAGGCAGAAGAGGCAAAGGAACTCGCAAAAAAGGCGCTCGGTGAAGTTCAGGAGCGACTCAGGGCTGTAGATGAAGAGATAAATAAAATCCTTGAGTCAGCAAGAAAGGCAGGAGAAAGGGAAAGGGAGGCTCTCATCGCTCAGGGCAAGAGTCTTAAAAATAAAATCCTTGAGCAAACAAAGGCAAACATAGATTATGAGCTTCAGAAGGCAAAAAAGGCTATAAAATCAGAGGCAGCCCTTATGGCAATTGAAATTGCAGAGAGACAAATAAAAGAAAAACTTAATGAAAAAGAACAGGTAAGACTCATAGAAGAATATATTAAAAAATTTGCCAATGGCTCATAAAGAGGGGTAAGAATTGAATAAATACCAGATTGCTAAAAGGCATGGTAGGTTACTGCTTAATACAGTTGATGTTTCGCGGATTCCGGAGGGCATAGAAGAGGTTAAGACGTTTGCATCTATTCTTGAGGCAAATAAAAAGCTTAAGTTGTTATTTGCAAGCCGTCTTTTTTCCCCTGAAGAACAGGACAAGGTATTAAAAGAATTCCTGCCCCATCTCAAGATATCACAGGAAACCAGGAAATTCCTTACATCTATTGTAATACAGGGACACCTGAATGCAATTAAAGAGATTATAAAAATATCAACCGAGATGTATAACGAAAAACTCAAGAAGGTAAAGGCACTGGTAATATCGCCTGTTACACTCGGTGGTGACTATACAGAAAGACTAAAACTTTCTCTGAAGGCAATAACTCAGAGAGATGTTGAAATTGAAAGCGAGCTTGACCCATCCCTCATTGGAGGATTTGTTGTAAAAGTCGGAAGCACAATTTACGATAGCAGTATTAAGGGACAGCTTGCGTCCTTAAGGGCGGAACTGACGAGATAAGGCAAGTTAAGAGTTATGAGTTAAGAGTTAAAAATTCTTGAGAAAATTTCCTTAACTTTTAACTTGTAACTTTCAACTTTCAACTTTTAAACTTTGAACTATATTTTTACGGGGGTGATTTGATGGAGATTATGGAACTTAAAGCTGAAGAAATTAGTGAGCTGATAAAAAGGCAAATAGCTGACTTTGAAAAGCGTATTGATGTTAGTGAGGTAGGCACAGTCGTTAAAATAGGTGATGGAATTGCGAGGGTCTATGGGCTTGATAAGGCAATGGCATCAGAGCTCCTTGAATTTCCAAATGGGGTTTTTGGCATGGCACTTAATCTTGAAGAAGATGCTGTTGGCGCTGTTCTCTTTGGTGAAGACACCCTGATTAAAGAGGGGGACATTGTAAAAAGGACGGGCAGGATCATGGAAGTTCCTGTTGGAGAGGCAATGGTTGGAAGGGTGGTAAATGCAATCGGGCAGCCTATTGATGGAAAGGGACCAATAAATACACCGCACCGGAGACAGGTAGATATTGTAGCGCCTGGTATCATTCAAAGGCAGCCTGTTAACGAGCCACTTCAGACAGGTATTAAGGCGATAGATTCTATGATTCCTATTGGAAGGGGACAGAGAGAGCTTATTATTGGTGACCGTCAGACAGGAAAAACCGCTATCTTAATAGATACAATTATTAATCAAAAAGGCGGAGATATTGTCTGTATTTATGTAGCAGTTGGTCAGAGGAGGGCAAACATTGTCCGCGTGGTAAAAATCCTTGAGGAACACGGTGCAATGGACCACACGATAGTAGTTGTTGCTACTGCTAGCGAACCTGCCCCGATTCAGTATATAGCACCCTATTGCGGATGTGCACTGGGTGAATATTTCAGAGATAAAGGTAAGCACGCATTAGTTGTGTATGATGACCTTAGTAAACAGTCTACTGCATACAGACAGCTTTCCCTCTTACTCAGACGCCCACCAGGACGTGAGGCATTCCCCGGGGATGTCTTTTATCTGCATTCAAGACTCCTTGAGAGGGCAGCTAAGCTTTCTGATAAGCTTGGTGGTGGTTCGTTAACCGCAATCCCTGTTATTGAGACACAGGCAGGCGATGTCTCAGGCTATATTCCGACAAATGTTATCTCTATTACAGACGGTCAGATATATCTTGAACCTGAGCTTTTTTATGCAGGCATAAGACCTGCTGTTAATGTCGGCCTCTCGGTGAGTCGTGTCGGAGGCGCTGCACAGATAAAGGCAATGAAGCAGGTGGCTGGTATGTTAAGGCTTGACCTCGCACAGTACAGGGAATTAGCTGCCTTTGCCCAGTTTGGCTCAGACCTTGATAAAGCAACCCTCGCCCAGATTGAAAGGGGTAAAAGAATGGTTGAACTGCTGAAACAGGATCAGTACGAACCGCTTCCTGTAGATGAGCAAATAATTCTCATCTTTGCAGGAACACAGGGATTCTTAGATGACCTTCCTGTTGAGGCAATAAAGTCTTTTGAAAAAAGTTTCCTTGAATATATAAGGGCAGAGAAACAGGATCTTAAGAAAGAGGTAAAGGAAAAGAAGACTATAGATGATGAGCTAAAAGGCAAGATATCTAAGGCGATTGAAGAGTTCAAGAAAGGGTTTAAAGCATAGGAAAAGTCAAAAATAAAATATCAAAAATAAAAATTATGGAAGAAAAAATTTATTTAAAAAATTCCTTAATTTTGCATTTTGATTTTTAAATTTTGAATTTAAAAATATGCCGGCGTTAAAAGATATTAGAAGAAAAATAAAGGCTATCCACAATACGCAGAAGATTACCAAGGCGATGAAGATGGTTGCTGCGGCAAAGCTGCGCAAGGTTCAAACAAGGATGCTTAACTTCAGACCGTATGCAGAGCAAATGCACTCTGTTATAACCAGTCTCGCTGGTGGCGCTGAAAGACAGACGCATCCCCTTCTTATGGCAAGGCCAAGAAAGACAGTAGAGGTTGTTGTTATGAGCGGAGATAGGGGGCTCTGTGGTGCTTTTAATACAAATATCATTAAGGCTGCTGCAAATTATATAAATGACCTTAAAAGAAATGGCTTTGAGGTAAGTGTAAGCACTGTTGGCAAAAAGGGCAGGGATTTCTTCAGAAGAAGAGGCGTAACATTGCGTAAATCATGGACAGGGGTATCAGGCCCCCTGCTTTTTACTACTGCCCAGGAAATCTCCACAGACATAATAGAGAATTATATAAATGAAACAATTGATGAGGTTATCCTTACATATAATGAGTTTAAATCTATTATTTCCCAGAGGGTTTCTGTAATAAGGCTTCTTCCAATAGCCTCGCTTGAGGAAAAAGAGGAAGCCCTAAGTGGAGTAGATTTTTTATACGAGCCTTCTCAGGGTGAGATTTTTAACACGCTCTTACCAAAACATATAGAAATACAGGTTTATCGATCTCTCCTTGAATCCAATGCTGCTGAAGAGGCTGCGAGGATGAGCGCTATGGAGAATGCAACCCAAAACTGTGATGAGCTGATAGCAAAGGTTACACTGCAATACAACAAGGCAAGACAGGCACAGATAACAAAAGAGCTTATGGATATAGTGGGAGGCGTGGAAGCTTTAAAATAGCAACAAGTTACAAGTAACGAGTGACAAGTTAATATAATGATGCTAAATCCAAAAACTTGTTACTCGTCTCTCGTTACTCGTTACTTAAAAGATATGGAGGTTAAAAATGAATGAAGGAAAAGTTAAACAGGTTATCGGGGCAGTAGTTGATGTGGAATTTGAAAGGGAACTGCCTAAAATTCTTAATGCCTTAAGAATAGATGAGACGGGCGATTCTGCAAAGGGAATTCCCGATATACACATCACGCTTGAGGTAGCGGGCCATCTTGGTGAAAATACAGTAAGGACAATCGCCATGTCCACAACCGACGGAGTTGTAAGAGGCATGAGGGTTGTAGATACAGGTCAGCCCATAACTGTTCCTGTTGGAGCGGGAACACTTGGCAGGATAATAAATGTCATAGGCGAGCCTATTGATGAGATGGGACCTGTAAAATTTACGGAAAGGTGGCCTATTCACAGACTTGCTCCTGAATTTGTAGAACAAAAAGCGGTAACAGAAGTTTTTGAGACAGGAGTTAAGGTTTTTGACCTTCTTGTGCCCTTTGTTAAGGGGGGTAAGATGGGGATGTTTGGTGGCGCAGGCGTTGGTAAGACGGTTGTTATTATGGAGATGATACACAACATAGCCATGGTTCATGGAGGTGTGTCCGTGTTTGCAGGCGTTGGTGAGAGGACAAGAGAAGGTAATGACCTGTATCTTGAGATGAAGCACTCAGGTGTCTTACCAAGGGCAGCGCTTATATATGGACAGATGAATGAACCACCAGGTGCAAGGGTAAGGGTTGCTCTTAGCGCACTTGCCGTAGCAGAGTGTTTTAGAGATCAGGGACAGGATGTCCTTATCTTTATAGACAACATCTTCAGATATACACTGGCAGGCTCAGAGGTCTCTGCACTTCTCGGAAGGATGCCATCAGCAGTCGGTTATCAGCCTAACCTGGGGACGGACATGGGTATCCTTCAGGAAAGGATTACAACCACAAATAAAGGCGCTATTACATCCATGCAGGCAATTTATGTCCCTGCTGATGACCTTACAGACCCTGCTGTTGCAACTGCATTTACTCACCTTGATGGTACAGTTGTTCTTTCAAGGCAAATTTCAGAGCTCGGTATATACCCTGCAGTTGACCCGCTTGATTCAACCTCAAGAATACTTGACCCCAATGTTTTAGGAGAAGAGCATTATGCAACTGCCAGAAGTGTCCAGATGACGCTTCAAAGATATAAAGAGCTTCAGGACATCATAGCAATTTTAGGCATGGAGGAACTCTCTGAAGATGATAAATTAATTGTTGCTCGTTCAAGAAAACTTCAGAGATTCCTCAGCCAGCCATTCCATGTTGCAGAGACATTCACAGGGACTCCGGGCAAATATGTCAAACTCGCAGATACAATAAAAGGCTTCAAGGCAATAGTAGATGGGCAATATGATGACATGCCTGAGCAGGCATTTTGGATGGTAGGACCGATAGAAGAGGTTGAAGAGAAGGCTAAGAAATTAGGCTGGAGCAGGCAAATATAAACCGTAACTCGTAACGCGTTACGCGTAACGGGTCACGAAAAATATTTCTGAGGTCAAGATGGAAAATAAATTAAGGTTGGAGATTGTTACACCATACGGGCTTGTCTTCAGTGAAGACGTTGATGAGGTTGTTGCCTCTGGAAGCGAGGGAGAGTTTGGTGTTTTACCATGGCATGCACCCTTTCTCACAACCCTGAAAATAGGCATGCTGACATACAAAAGAGGCAGTGAGACAGGCTATTTCTTTGTCAACTGGGGATATGCCGAAGTCAGTCCGGAAAAAGTCCTTATACTTGCTGATAGTGCAGAGAGGTCTTCGGATATAGATATTGAAAGAGCTAAGGCTGCGATGAAAAGAGCCGAAGAAAGGCTTAAAGAAGCTGAAAAATTTGATCGGGCACGTGCCAGTGTATCCCTTGATCGGGCAATAATGAGAACACAGGTTGCAGAGAAAAGGTCAGTGAAGTGATTAGGGAAAAATCTGATAATAGACTAAGTTTTCCGTTTTTGACCTTTCTGTTCGTACATCCTTTTGTCCGCCTGAGATAGCAGTTCATCAATAGAACAAGGTCTCTCTGGATCATAGTAAGCCAAGCCTGTACTTATTGAAAGTTTATAACCGTGGTCAGTTTTTGAATTATAGGCATCAACGGCTTTTTGCAAACGAGCAGTAACTCCGTCCCCTGTGAACCCTACTGGAATAACCACAAACTCATCTCCACCAATCCGTGCAATAATGTCAGATTCCCGATAATTTTCTCTAAGGATATTAGCAGCAGCAATTAATGCACGGTCGCCTTCCTCGTGCCCAAACTCGTCATTTATCTTTTTTAGATTGTCAATGTCCGCATAAAGCAGGAACACCCCTCTCTTTTGCCTCTTTTGCATCTTTAAAAACTGTTCAACCACTGTTAAGAAACCCCGCCTATTGTAAAAACCGGTAAGCTCATCTGTAAGTGACGTGACACGCAACTTTTCTTCCATCAATTTGCGTTCGGTAATTTCTTTTGAAATAATTGTCACAGACACTGTCCTGCCATCCAGCCCACTAACAGGGCTGAATGTTTGAAGGAAATATCTATTGTCTCTAAGGCTTTTGTATTCATACTGAACGGACTCGCCTATTTTAAATACCCTATCAACCTTTTTAATAAACTCCTTTGTTTCTTCGGGTGAATGAAACTCGCTGTATTCCTGTCCCTTAAACTGCTCTTTTGACAATCCCAACCTTGATAAATGCTTTTTATTAATAAACACATATCTATAGTTCTCATCCACTAAATAAATGGAATCTTCAGCAGACTCAATTAATGAACGATACCTCTCCTCGCTTTCCTGTAAAGTCTTCTCTGCCTGCTTTCTCTTAGCCTCCGCATTCTCCAACTCAGCAACACTTCGGCGTAATTCTATAATCTCACTTAAAAGCTGTTCTTTAGTCTTATCACTATCTTGCATCCGTTCCTCACAAAATCACATCTGCCCAAAATAAATTTTATGGGTCAGCATATTGGGATTTGGTATTTTAGTTTCTTAGAAAACAATCAGTTCCTCCTGTTAAATTCGCTAAATATTCGGTAAAATACACTTTTTGGGTTGTAATGTCAATAACTATTTTCTTCTACTATTTTCTTCTAATTAACTGAGCCTTCTCATCTAATTCATTTAAAATTTTAACCTCAACCTGAATCCATCTTTTCTCATCCACCCTTTTTCCTTTAGTTTCTTAAAAAACAATCAGTTCCAATTATTAAGTTCGCTGAATATTTGTTAAAATACATTTTTTAGGTTGTGATGTCAATAGATGTTTTTGCATTGTAGCAATTAAGATAATAGGATTGTTATAGTGAAATGCCATGTATAAACAAAAGGTAATAACAAGCAGAGAAATCGGCGAAAAAATAAAAGCAAGGCGTAAAGAACTTAAAATATCGCAAGAGGAACTTGCAGAGATACTTGATGTTACCTATCAGCAAGTGCAGAGATATGAGGGTGGGACAAATAAACTTAATGTAGAGAATATACAGAAGGTTGCAGATGCTTTATCGGTACCTGTATCATATTTCTTTGAAACCGAGAAGATGCCCATGGTTGCAGAGAAACCACTATCTTATTTACCTACCGAAATTTCAGAGATTAAGTTACTGAGATATTTTAGAAAAATCAAAAACAGCAACTCTAAAAACTTAGTTATTCAGGTCGCCCGTCTCGCAGCAAAAACAGGTTAAGGATCTGGTTTTTATCTGTTTCTTTTTAGTATAATCTCAATCTGCCATGATTAAACTCCTGATTTTTGACCTTGACGGGACGCTTGTAGATACAAGCGTGGACATCACAAATGCGATAAATTATGCTGTAGAGCCTTTTGGGGTAGAGCCTCTCTCTGTAGAAACAGTTAAGTCAATGGTAGGCTCTGGTATAACAAAACTCATTGAGGGACTAATTCCCCCTCAGTCCCCTTTAGCAAAAGAGGGGCGGGAGGATTTTAGAGACGAAACTGTCAGAAGATTTCTTGAATACTATTCAAAACATCTCCTTGATAATACAAGACCATATCTTCAGGTAAAAGAGACCCTGTCAAAATTATATAACTTTAAAAAGGCTGTAATATCAAACAAGAGAGAGAGCCTTTCAAAAGAGGTTCTTGAGGGTCTCGGGCTTTTAGAATTCTTTGCTCTCGTCTTAGGAAGTGACAGTGTGCCTGAAAGAAAACCCTCGCCTGTGCCTGTGCTGGAGGTTCTGAAAAGACTTGGTGTATCAAAATATGAGGCAGTTATGATTGGAGACAGCAATTATGATATAGGGTCAGCACACGCTGCCGGGGTAAAAATTATTGCAGTCACTTATGGATACCGCAGTAGAGATGTTTTAAAAGATGCTGATTTTATGATTGATAATTTCAAGGAATTACTTGATATACTCCCGCAACTTAGAACTTAGAACTAACCCCGTTAGAACGCGAGGGTGGGGCTTTCTAATAGGGCGAACTGAAACTATGAGCTATCAGCTATCAGCTATGAGCTATGAGCTATCAGCTATCAGCTATCAGCTATGAGCCATGAGCCATGAGCTATTACGAGACATACGATAGTATAAAAGACATCAGGTTATTTCAGTCAAAAACAGGTTACCGATTCAGTGTTGATGCACTTTTGCTTGAGGACTTTATCTCTGCAAAACGGCTTTACAATGGCATAGAATTTGGTGCAGGTTCTGGAATTATTTCAATCCTTCTTGCAAAGAGAAATAAGAATACGAAGATAGTTGCAGTTGAGCTCCAGAAATCCCTTGCTGAACGAGCAAAGGGGAATATAGAACTAAATGAACTCGGCGACAGAATAGAAGTTATCAATGAAGACATCAGAAACCTCAAAAAGGTTTTCCCTACAAATAAATTTGACTTTGCATTTTCAAATCCACCCTTCAGAAAGCCAAAAACAGGGCTTTTAAGTATGGATAAAGAGCGAGCGGTTGCAAGACATGAGATAAAAATAACCCTTCCTGACATTATAGAGGCAGCATCTTATCTGATTAAAAATACAGGAAGATTTTATTTAATCTATCATCCTTTCAGACTTGTAGAATTAATTACATTACTGCATGATGCGAGCCTTGAGCCAAAAAGAATAAGGTTTGTACATTCTCGAATCGGTGAAGAGGCAAAAATGGTCTTGATAGAGGCTGTAAAAGGCTCCGGGGCATGGCTTAAGATTGACACGTCTCTTTATATTTACGGGAAAGGTAGCGAATACACTGCCGAAATGAAAAGGATTTATGGCTTAAGTTGACACTGTCTTTACACAGATGTTATTCTTTTTTATCCTTTGACTAAACACTAAAAACTATTCACTCAAAACTTGCACAGCAAGTTTTGCCGGGGCTGTAGCTCAGTTGGGAGAGCGCTTGAATGGCATTCAAGAGGTCAGGGGTTCGATCCCCCTCAGCTCCACTTAGTATTTTTAATTTGGGGTTCTTCCGGAAATCGTGTGGGTGTTTCACTTTTGGCAAAGGGCATTCCTTTGTATTTCCCCCCTTTGAAAAAGGGGGGAAATACAAAGAAAAGTCGGAGGAACCTTATTTTGTTTGAAAGGTAATTTTTTAGCTTATTTGACGAGGCGAAACATTCTCCTGAAGCAAGTCCAATTATTAGCATTAACAATGAATACAATATTAGAATAATTATCTTCTTCATTTAACCCCACTTATGCCTGTGTTACAGCCTTTTAGACTTAAAATCTCTTCCCAAAATCCTGTCTTGTTACGAAGTAATCACTTTGTGATAAGCACCCTGATAATAACTCCTGTCTTACGCCCTTTTCTCTTGCAATTTAATAACCAGTTTCCTATCAAGTGCTTCAGCTATCTTTTTTACACCGCTATCTCTAACACCATCTTGTCATACTTTATAACCGGCGCTGTTTTGTTGTCTGTCTCTTTTTTCTCTATCAACCCTATTTGCTCCAAATACTTCACATCATCAGCTATGTTCTTAACATTCCTCTTTGCCATCCTTGCAAGCTCATTTATTGAGGATGGTTTTTTTATCCTAATAAGGTGCAATAGTTCAAGCCTTTTAGGTGTCAATGCCTTCCTGAATACCTCAAAGTTAGTGAAGTAGATTTCAGGCTCTCTGACAGGCTTTAGTCTTTCCCCTCGTTCAAGTTTTTTCATGGTCTCTTTAGCATCTTCTAAAACAGCCTTAACGCTCTTAATCCCGATTTTTACTTTTTTAACTTTCATGTTTACCCCCTTTATATTTTTCTATGTCTTTGTAAAAATCCTCAAAAAGTCTGTCTATGCCTTTGAACTCATAAGGCTTTACAATCTTTCCATAATGCCTGTGGTCTCCTTTGCCTTCTGCATTGTCATATCCGATTTCCCGCTCACCGCCTGCAATATAAACCAATGAGTATTTATAGCCATGTGGTCTGTCTTTTGCAGATTCTGGCAATTGCCATATTCTTATTTCAATGGTGTTGTCTAACTCATCAATAGCTTTAACATACTTAATCAGTTCAGCTTTCATACATTGGTATTTTACACCTATAAAATAACCATGTCAATAATTCGAATTGCCTCATCAAAAAACACGATGAAACCGAATCGTTGCCTCAAATAAGAAATCGCGACGAAAAAAGGCAAAATAGTCTCCTAATAGAAGAAAGAACAGGAGGCGGAAATGAGGCTAACGATGAAAGAGAGGAAGAAG
>JACQXB010000004.1 GCA_016208965.1 Nitrospirota bacterium | reverse complement strand
TCTTCCAGATGATGGAATATCCCTTGAAGAAGTAGAAAAAGACCTTCTCATACAGGCGCTTCAAAAGTCAGGGAATAATAAAACCCTCGCTGCAAAGCTGCTTAATATAAGTTACGATTCGCTAAGGTACCAGATTAAAAAGCTGGGGATAGAGTGAAATAAAAATTCTTCCGTAAAAAATTGAGCAACCTAAAACAAAATTAAAAATAAAAAAGTAAAATGACAAATAAAAATTCAAAAACATTTTTGATTTTTGCTCTGTAATTTTGATTTTTGATATTTAATTTTTGATTTTCACTCGACTCCTCTAATCCTTTGGTCTATATTGTTGAAATCACTAACTGGACATGGTGATTTCACTGTCTGGCAGGAAGACTTATAATTCGTGTTCAATTTTTTTCAATTTTTCAAGGGCTTTCTCCAACCATAATTAGTGGCATACGTTTTGCTAATCTAAAACAGTTATGTTTCTAACTGTCTAAACCTAAAATTTTAAAAAAGAAATGAGTCTGTATTCCCTCTTTCAGGGGGAATTATCATGACATTTTCGGGGAAAGACAGCAAAGGTGGAGTCTTTTAATTGAACAGGCTTAATTCATGAAGGGGGTGGTGAGGAAAAAAGAGTAAGGATGAGGACAAATTTAACACGGTCTTATATCAAAAAAGGAGGTCTAAGATATGAAGAAACTGTTAAGTGTAGTTACACTGTTATTAGCAATGGGTATCGCTACAGTTGTATGGGCTATTATTGAAGGCACTCCCCATGATGTGGCTGTAATGCGTAATCTGGGAGCAGGAGCGGAGATTGAAAGATGTGCAATGTGCCACACACCACACGCAGGCTCAGGACAATATCCTTTATGGAATAGGTCCCAGACTGACCAAACCTATGCGATGTATTCCAGTCCAACATTTAATATGGCGATTGCCGCCGGCGATACCATAGGGTCTTCCAATTATGCAACCTACAATTGTATGGTCTGCCATAATGGAATAGCAAGCACCCTTGTTAACTATCCAGGATCACAGTCAACCGCAAATACCAACTACGATTTTAGTAGCGCGCTTCTCCGAAGCGTATCAAACCTCGGTCTCTCGATGCAGAATGACCATCCTGTGGGCTTTACTTATAACCCAACCGTAGATGATGAGAATAATGGCTTCAGAGCGGCTGAAAATTATGGCAGTAGTGGAAAGGCTATTTTTGGGGCAAGAGGAACATATCCGCTTTATACTGAAACAGGTAATACCGGACCTTATAACCAGTTTGAATGTGCTACATGCCATTCGGTCCATGATACCGTTGATTATGCCGGGAAGTCGATGCAAAATGGTGTGTCCGTAGGAACGGTATACTTTCTCAGAGGTGACAATACAAGCTCTGGAATGTGCATAGATTGTCATGTCAATAGATAAAATTAAGGAGGGATAAGATATGATAAAAGTAACTCGTAGAGATTTCTTAAAAGGCTCAGTTGCCATTGGAGTAGCAGGAGCCTTAAGCGGCACAATACTCAATACCCTCAGACCATCAAAAGCCCACGCGGAGGAAACACCAACAATTGGTTATACACCGACCACTTGCGTTGGTTGCACAACATGGTGTCCTGTAGAGGTTAAAACACAGACCGAAGCGGGCATTAAGAGGGCTATTGATGTAAGAGGAAATAGGAACTCAAATAGAGGAGACGCAATAAACGGAGACTTTAACATTGTATGCCCTAAGGCACGGATAGCCATACAGGAGGCTTATGATGCTGACAGGGTAAAGGTCCCCATGAGAAGGACAAACAACGCAAAAGGCAGGGGTGTGGACCCTCATTTCATCCCCGTATCATGGGACGATGCAATGGCAGAGATTGCCGACAAGCTGATTGCTATGAGAAACGCCGACAATGCGCATAAGTATGCCTATTTCAGAGGAAGATATACTTATGGCAGGACAACACTGTATAACGCAGTGAAAGAAATTATCGGCACCCCGAATGCCATAAGCCACAGCTCAATATGCGCTGAGGCTGAGAACTTCGCAAGGTCGCTTGCCGTGGGCCGTTGGGGTTATGATGATTACGACATTGACAACTGCCGTTATCTCCTGCTATGGGGTGTTGACCCTGTGTCTTCTAACAGATTGTGCGCAGGCACTATCAAAAAGCTTGGTGAGCGGATGAACGCAGGCATGACGGTTGTCTCAATAGACCCCCGTCTCCATGCAACTGCTGCAAAGGCTCACAAATGGCTTCCGGTAAAACCGGGAACAGACGGCGCATTAGCCCTTGCAATAGCGCATCATATTCTGGTAAGCGACTTATGGAACAAGACATTCGCAGGTCTTGATGGTACCGTATTTACAGCAGGCGTTGATGCTGTAGTAGGCGCTGTTCCGGAAAAAGGCACAAAAGGCATTGTAGCATGGTGGAATAAAGTAGTTAAAAACTGCACTCCCTCGTGGGCGGCAGGCATTACAGGAATAAGCTCAGCTATAATAAAAGCAGTGGCTGAGGGCTTCGCAGGCGGAACCGACGACGATGACAAGGCAAAGGCTATTTCATGGCTTGGTCCCGGCGTCGCAATGCAACCAAACAGCATGTACGGAGCATGGGCTTGCATAATGCTAAATGCGATTGTCGGCTCATTTGACCACCTTGGCGGGGAGATACAGGCAGAGCCGTCCAATAGTTACTATACCGACGGCGTACCGTCAACATCTGCTTATGATGACGGTAAACGCAAGGGCAGCATGCAGAAAATCACAAAGTATGTAGCCAGCGGTTACGAACTTACCATGCCCGCACTGGAGTACGTTGACGGCAAATATAAGGTCGGCGCTATAACCCCGACAAACAGGACAGCAGATGCCATAAGGGATAAGTCTCCTTATGAGACCAAATTCATACTATCCGCCATGAGCAACTGGCCGTTCTCATGCACTGGCGCAAAGAGATGGGAAGACGCATTAACCACCGGAAATGCATATAACCCTGATGATATGAGCGCATGGTCAGCTTCTGCTGATGATAATGCCCCTCCATTTGTAGTAAATGCTACAACTCACGTATCAGAGCTGGGGATGTTTTCCGACATAATTCTTCCGGCAAAACATGTAGGGCTTGAGGTAATGGCAAGCACGCATCAGCGCTCAGGCAAATACAAGACACACAGCCTCTATAATGCGGTAATTGACCCTGTATTCCCTGAAGCAAAGAATGCGGAGAGCGAAGTCCCATGGATTCTGGGACAGGCAATGGACACAGCCGGCTGGCCCTATCTAATCAACTATCTTAGAACCGAATATCCTGCTGCTATGGGCGAGCCTACCTTGTCGGCTACAGCAGATTCAAAGGACTTTGAGCTGGTGCAGGCAAAATACCATGCTACAAAAGGCGGCATGTGGAGCGGCAGCACAAGGGCGCAGGAATGGGCTGCGCTTAATGGTGCTTATGGGTTAGTGCCCGGCTCTACCACCCTTTATGCAGGAAACGGTATCTCGCAGGCTACATATAGCAGCAGTCAATTTGATGTCAATGGTCGCGGCAAGGCATGGAGATATGCAGTGGACGGCTCAACTAAGAATGACAACGGCACGGCTACTGGAGGCACCACAACTACCCTAACAGACACCTCAAAGGCTTGGACCACCGATACATGGAAGAAAGCGTGGGTTATTATGACAAGCGGTGCAGCAGTAGGTGAGGCGCGTTATATAACAGGTAATACTGCCACCACATTAACTGTTGCCAAGGCATTTTCTGCCGCTCCTGCCGCCGGCGATACATATGACATCGCCAAGGACTGCTTTGCAACATTCAGCGCAAAGCCGGAGTTCTATAATGCTGATGCAGCGATTGACCATGGCTTTGATGATATACTCGCAGCTTCTACCACGCCCGAGGCAACTACATGGTATGAGATTCTTGTTGCAACAAACTATGATGACACGGCTGCTCTGGTCAGCGTCGGCGACCTGAACAAAGATATCGCCATTATGCCGCACTATGAAGACCCGAACATCAATGACGGCGGCGCACCCGGCACTTACAAATATACCTTAATTGACCATAAGTCAAGGCTAAACCGTGAGGGCAGAAGCGCAAATGCTCCATGGTACCACGAATTCAAGTCATGCGACGCGGGCGATGCAAAGTGGAAAGATGTTGTAAAGATTAGCCCTTTAGATGCCTATTACCTGGGTGTCAAAGACGATGACTCAGTCAAAATCACCAGTCCTGCCAACCCAACAGAAGGCATAATCTGTAAGGTAGCGGTATGGGCTGGCGTACGGTCAGGCACCGTAGCAAAATCCTATGGTCAGGGACACTGGGCTTACGGAAGGTACGCTTCAAAGGTATTCGGCACAACACCTAATGGCGGTAACAACAATGAGATACTGTCGGCAGAGTGGGAGCGTATGAGCGGCTCAACTGCAAGAAACGCAGTTACAAAGGTAAAGATAGAGAAGATTGTCTAATAGTAGTTACCTCTGTCCCCTCCTTTTAAGGGGGGGACAGAAAATAAAATGTAGCCGCAGGCTAAAGCCTGCGCTTCTTAAGGAAAGGAGATAAAAAATGTCTCAAAATATGATGAAGATTGATTTATCAAAATGTGTAGGCTGTGGTACTTGCGCCATAGCATGTAAAATCGGGAATAACACCCCTCAAAGGCTAGGCGGGCAGACCTTTAACAGGGCAGATTTCATTACAGAAACAACCGGGTATTTCCCGAATACAAAATGGATAGCCCTGCCTGTTCTATGCAATCACTGTGATGACCCCGCATGTGTTGCTGCATGCCCTGTAGCCCCTATTGCCGATGCTAACTGTGTAGGAGGAAAGAGAAAGGCTATGTACAAGCTCACAGCAGCAAATGGCGGACTCGTGCTTCATGATGATGCCAGGTGCATTGGCTGCCGTGCATGCCAGAGGCAGTGTCCTTATAGCACTGCAAATACCGAGGCATCAAAGGCAAATTACAGTGTAATAAGTTACCATTCAGTAGAGCCCTTTGGGTATCTCACAAGCAATAGCCAGGCTATTACTGACTGCACAGCTTCAGAGGCTGAGGTGAGAGACGCCGTAGGGATGACAGACCTCGCACCTGCATATCGGAATAAGTGGACATATACGGATATATGCGGTGTTATCCAAAATGATGTAAGAAGAAAAAGTATTGTGGATAAGTGCCACCTCTGCGTCCACAGGCTCAATGATACGACTTTAGATGTGTCAGAGAGAAAGCCTTATTGCGTCCTTGCTTGTCCTGCAGGAGTAAGGGAAATCGTAACAAGTGTTCCGGCAGGCGCAAAGGTTCTGGCATCTAAGTCATACACAAACCTGAGGAAAGTAGTTCTTATAGACCCGCCTGCCTCAGGGTCAAGCAGACCCAATGTCTACTATGTTGGTAGTTTCAGCAACAGATAAAAAAGACAGGGATTAGACTACAAAGGGCAAGGCAAATGCCTTGCCCTTTTTTTATGGTGGTGGCTATCTATCTCCAATATATTATTTAGATTGCTTAGAATGTTATTATTATAGAAAAACACAAAGAGGGGGGTAATTATGCAGCTAACAGAGGAATTAATTCAAAGAGAGGATTACAGGGCACAGTGCTACAGGCTGCTTTCAGCCTGTTATTGCACACCCGAGGAGAATACTCTTAAACAGTTCAAAGAGGAAGGGCTGGTTAAAAACCTTATTACCGCCTTAGAGCCTATATGTGATAACGCTGCCCCTTTTGCCAGAAATATGGATGACGCCCTTTCAAAATATACAAATACTGAAATCCTTGTTGATTATTCAGCGCTCTTTATAGGTCCTTTTGAGCTTTTAGCTCCTCCATACGGCTCGGTCTATCTTGAAGGCAAGAGAACAGTAATGGGAGATACAACCATTGATGCAGTAAAACATTATAGAAAGGCAGGGGTTGAGATGGACCCTGCGCAAAATGATATACCCGATCATATATCAGTGGAATTGGAATTTATGTATTACCTGATAAATAAAGGTGTTGAGGCATATCAGAATGCAAATAATGAAGAGGCATTAAAGTATATCAATATGCAGGAGGATTTCTTAAGGAGACATCTCGGTGTATGGGTGCCGAAGTTTGCAAAGGATTTAAGAAATGGTGCTCAGAACTCCTTTTATAAAAATCTTGCTGATTGCACATTGGCATTTATTAAGTCTGATATGGAATACATAATGGCTAAGCATGGGGAAAAGGGGAGAGCGTAAAAGTCTTGAACCCTATGTTACGAACCAAGCTAATTGACAAACTTTCCACTAACACAGACCTCATCGGAATTTATGACTCCCGGTGTTTACGAATGCGATTTAACAAAAACAGGTGCAGTAAATGCATAGATTGCTGCCCTACGAGCGCCATCAGGATAGAGGGGGGATTAGATATTAATAAAGAGACCTGCACGGAGTGCATGTTATGTGTGGCAGAATGTCCTTCCGGGGGACTTGAGATTAATTCATTTAATTTTTATTCTATAATCTCCAAGTTAAGAAAGAGCTCGGGGGGAACCGAAGGGGGGTTGCCCCCTGTCTTAGCTTGTAACATGCAAGAGGATATAAAGGCACATGTAAATACCTTTTGTATGGGGTATTTGTCCGAAGAACACTTAATAGCCCTTCTAATTTTTCTTGATACCCCTTTACAATTTAACCTGACAGGATGCAAAACCTGTAAAAATAGTTTTATCGTTGATGTGTTGAAAAAGAGATTGGAGTCGGTTGAGACAAAGATATTTTCAACACAGGCTAAAGCCTGCGACTACACGCTACACCCTACACGCTACACGCTAAATAATATAATGCTTATTGAAGATAAATCTGACTTGCAATATCAGGCGATTCCTTATGACCGCAGAGGCTTTTTTGGTGCATTAAAGAAGCTTACGATGGAGGGGGCTGCAAGCTTCCTTGGTAGTGCAGCAGACCAGAAGCAGATGCAAGCATATGGTGATAAGGTTTTACCATTTAAAAGGAGACTGCTGAATAAGGCACTTTCTATAATGATAGAGAGCAATACAAAGGATAATAAAACATCTGTGTCTCAAAGAGGCACAACTGGTAATGAAAATGTCATTCCCACGCAAGTGGGAATCCAGAGGAAAGAGGAACTGGATTCCCCGATTGAGTCGGGGAATGACATGGTGGGTGGGCTTTCAAATAAAATACTTGCAAACTATTATTTTGACCTTGTTGTTGACGATAATTGTGACATGTGTTTTGCCTGCATAGGGATGTGTCCCACAGGAGCATTAAAAAGCAACGAGCATGAAAGTATAAATGAGGAGCATACCCCCCTTAGTAAGGGGGGTATGCTTTTTAATGCCTCCTTTTGTAATGGATGTGGTCTTTGCTCAGACTTCTGTATGCAGAGTTCAATCAGTATTAAGCATGGTTTTTCAGGGAATCCGTTTAAAGAAAAGTGTGTGAAGAAAGTGAACAATGCATGATAAAACACAGAGACACGGAGGCACAGAGATTTTTTAATTTTTTAAATAAATTGTTTTATAAACTCAGTGTCTCAGTGCCTCAGTGGTTATATTTCCTTATAATATTTTTATCATTGCCAGGAGTTGCCTTTGCCGATGACCCATCCATGGTTTTGGTCAAAGTAAATAGTGTCCCCATAACATTAAATGATGTTGAAGAAGAGATAGACAGGATTATTCCCCGAACCTTATTCCACAGGAATGTCTCTCCTGAGAAAAGGGCAGACTACAGGAAGGATGCAATGGAAAGGCTTATAGATAGGGAACTCCAGTTTCAGGAGTCAAAGGCACAGGGGATAAAGGCGGAAAAAAAGGAAATAAAGAATAGGATTAATGATATTAAAAAAAGATTCCCTTCTAATGAGAAATTTAAAGATGCCCTCCAACATAGTAAACTTACAATAAAAGATTTAGAGGCTAAGATAGAAAAGGACATTATAATAGAGAAACTCTTTAAGAGAGAGGTGGAAGATAAGATAGTGGTATCAGATAAGGAGATAAAGGCACATTATGAAAATAACACTCAAAAATATAAGGAATTAGAGCAAGTCAAACTACGGCACATAATGGTCAGGTTTGATAAGGAAAGTTCACAAGTTGCAAGTAACAAGTCACAAGTTACAAATAACAAAGACCATAATAATAGTTCAGGCATCTTGCCTGACAAAGAAAAGCAAAAAACACGAACCAAGGAAGAGGCAAAGGCAATGGCGGAGGGGCTGTTGGAAAGAATTAAAAAAGGTGAAGATTTTGCAACCCTCGCTTATGAATACTCTGATGACCCTTACAGAGTTAAAGGGGGAGAGCTTGGGTATGTTCACAAGGGGAGGATGGTACCAGAAATAGAAGTTCTCGCCTTTGGCATGAAGATCGGGGAAGTAATGGGTCATGTAGAGACAGAGCATGGTTTTTACATAATTAAAATAGAAGACAGGAAACCAGAACAACAGCTTTCTTTTGATGAAGTTAGGGATAGAATAAAGAAAGAATTAGAGGAAAAGAAGAAGAAGGAAAGAATAAAGGAATGGCTTAAGACCATGAGGGAGAAAGCAAGGATAGAGTATCTGCAACCTGCAGGTCCTTAAAGGAAAAAATCTTAATGAAAAGTTTATTCAGTTTTTTATATACTAATGAATATTTTCAAATGAAAAAATTTTTACATTTAATAAAACTACTCCATCCACGCTACACGCTACACGCTATTTTAACTTGCTGCTTGCTACTGATTATTGCCGGTTGTGCTGCTCCTACATATACAAAACCCACCGGAGAATATACATGGCCATCTCCACCTGAGAAGCCGAAGATTAAATGGATTACCCAGTGGTCAAGCCGATACGATTTCAAAGCTCCAAATCCATTACTCACCTTTTTCTTAGGGGAAGACTTAGCGGATTCCATGAAGAGGCCAGCTGCTGTTGTAGCTGACTCCGCAGGAAATATATATGTCGCTGATGCAGAGAATAGTCTTATAGTTGTTTTTGATATAGAGAAAAATACATTAAGATTCATTGGTGAGGGAATGCTCGCAGGACCTGTTGGGCTTGCTGTTGATAACAAAAGGGGGATTATCTTTGTTGCAGACTCAAGGATTGATAAGGTATTTGGTCTTGATAAAAATACAGGGGATTTAGTAATGAGCATAGGCACAACTAAAGAATTTCAGAACCCGTCAGGGATAGTCTTTGATGAAGACAGGGACAAACTCTATGTAACAGATACCCAGAACCATCTTATAAGGGTTTTTGACAAGGATGGTAAAGCTCTTTTTACCATCGGGAAAAGGGGTTATGAGGACGGGGAATTCAATTTTCCCAGTTATTTAGCGCTTGACAGGGAAGGTAGGCTTTTTATTGCCGATACACTCAATTTCAGGGTTCAGATGTTTGATCAGGATGGAAGGTTTCTTAAAAAGTTTGGCAGGCTCGGGGATGTCTCGGGCACTTTCACAAGACCCTATGGTATAGGGGTTGATTCAGAAGGGCATATATATGTGGTTGATTCTGCCTTTGCTAACTTTCAGATATTTGATGAGGGCGGAAATCTCCTTTTGTGGGTGGGAAATCCAGGGACGAAGCCAGGCGAATTCTTTCTACCGACAGGGATGTATATAGACAAGCAGGATAGGATATATGTTGCTGATACATTTAACCGGAGGGTGCAGGTCTTTCAGTATTTAAAAGAGCAGAAATAGTGTATACTTCAAATCCGAAATTCGAATATCGAAATTCGAAACAAATTCAAAATCCAAATTTTAAAATGTTCAAAACACCTTATTCATATGCATTATCCACTTCTGCTCTATTCACTTTTTCGCAATATAGAACCAAAAATATTCATCAATTCTGTAGACTCATTTATTAAATTATTTCTTTCCTTTTCCAGTTCCAGTTTGTCTTGCGTATCTATCAATTTTAACCAATAACGACTTTCTTTAGCCTCCTTGCGACAAATCTTAATTCTCATAATAAAATCTTTTTTGCTTAGTGCTTCGTTAGCTTCAATATAGTTTGCACCAACTGAACCTGAAGCATTAATAAGTTGTTTTCCATCTTCAATGTTTCCTATGGTATTAGGCAACTTCTTTACAAAGGCTCTTACATTTTTTGCAAATTCAAGAGTGCGATTCTCCAAATCATACTGTTTTGAATTTTGTATTTTGGTCATTCTATATTGTTTCGCATTTCGTGCTTCGTATTTCGAGTTTGCAAAAATTACCATCCTGGTATGCAATTGGAATTTACACAATAGTTAAACCCTGTCATTTTATGCTCATATGTTACGCCGTCCACATGACAGCTTAAAAAGCACCTGGGTTTTCCAGCTATAAGCCGCATATAGTTAAGCTGTCCGAGGGAATTTGCAGTGACAAGCCTCGTATCAAAATTTATGAGATTCTCATAGCCACTGCTTCCATGAGCGTCATGACAGGCATAACACGATTCGTTGTTGTAGAGCACATGCGCTTTATGGGATTTAAAGCTTTCGTCATTGAGTATACTGCCCCTTCTGTGGCATCCATAGCAAAGTTCATAGGCATAAGGACTTTCAGGACCTGATTCCATGTCATAATTCTCTTTTAACATAAATTCATAGTTGGAGCCGTGAGGTCCCTTCGGACCACCTTTGTCATCATTTCCATGACAGTCGGAACAGGTTATTATGCTAAGGGCGGAGAGTGTTCCTTGAAGGCTTGGTACCATGGTGTTTTTCCCTACAGTTTCTATCGGATGAAAGGAGGCATTGCCGGGGTCAAATTTGCGAGCTACATTACTCACATCAGCGGGAAGATTAGCGCTATCTGAATGACATTTATAACAAACCTCAAATTCATTTTCTATACGTCTTATAATTACCCCTTTCCCAGAATATCCTCTGACTTCATTAATCGCTTTATCTTTTTTTGATAAATGGGGGTTGTGGCAGTCATAACAGGAGACATGCCTCGGGGTTGATGAAGACCTCTCTGGAAAACTCTCACCAGCGACATGATACCGGGTTGTTTGTAAAATGGGATGATTAGCCCTCTTAAGGATAACGCTGTATATATCAGTCATTGCCTCTCCTTTTGTCCCTTTTTTAAAGGGTCCATGGCATTTAAAACATAATTCATCCTTCGGTCTCTCAAGCATTACAGTTGCCCTTGCGCCATGACTTCTGTGACAGGCGATGCAACCCTGTGGTAATTTAGAATTGTCAAGATGGGTCTCATTGAAGGCGTAAAGAGAACCAATTGCAACCAGGATGGAGCAAGTTAATATTATCAAAATGAGGAAAGTTCTATTTCTTAGCAAACCTCCCTCCATTTTGTCATTGCGAGCCCCTTCATTTTTGTCATTGCGAGCCGAAGGCGAAGCAATCTTTCACTACTTTCGGGACAAGCCTCATAGTTCATCATATAAATCCCTCCATTTAGGGTTCATCTCTTTAATTAGTTTAATCTTCTTTGCTCTTGAGCCACCTTTAATCTTTTTCTCTTTTAAAATAGCCAATTCTACATCTTTAAAGATTTCATAATATACAAGCTTAGTGATATTGTACTTCTTTGTAAATCCTTCTACTAATTTCTCCTTATGCTCGTAAGTCCTTCTTTTTAAATCATTAGTAATGCCAGTATAAAGAACCGTATTGGATTTATTGGTCATTATATAAATATAGTAATACCGTTCCATAGAGATTGCTTCGGTCGTAACGACCTCGCAATGACATGCGAGGAAGAGTAATATTTTATTCTGTTAGTTAAATTTTGAGCTTCATTTGTCATTTGAATTTTGTAATTTGTCATTTTCCCCTATTTGCTACTCCCTCACCTCCCCTACGGGCATCCTGAAAAACAGCGAACATGGCATTTTTTGCAAAGTGCATCCTCTAATGTTCTTAAAAAGTAACCATATATGTTATCATGAGAATCATGACACGAGGAGCACTGGACCCCAACACCTGTAGAAGGTCCTGCTCCATATCTATTGTCTGTAGGTCTTAATACAACAGGCTTCTGAGGATAACATAACCTGAAAGAGACCTCGTTGTTTATACACTGTGTATCCTTATCATTTATAAGTGCAGGGTTAACCTCAATAGAGACAGGATGATGCCCGCTCAGATCTGTTCCTATAAAACCCGGAGCACTTTCTGATAACATTCCTTCAGGTGTGAGATAACCCGTGCCTGTGTCTTGCATGCTGATGGTTGTCGCAGCTCCACCAAGATTAACAATAGAGCCTATAGCTACTGTTCCATCGTGGCAGCTAAGGCAGAGTCTTGAATCACCATCAGGTGGATTCTGTGGTATTGACAGTCTGGTAATTGTCTTTGATGGCAATATATACGATGCACTTGAGAGGGTATGATTCCACAGTGGAATACTGACAGCGCTGTGAGGGGTGTGGCAGAAGATGCATATCTGTTCTTCTATGGTTGCCTTTATAGGTCCAGGACCTGAAGTAGAAAGATTATGTTTTGTGTTTTCAACCCTTTCAACACCTGCATATCTTTCAAGTGAGTAGGAAGTAAGGGGTAGAATGAAAATAAAAAACAAGGCAATATAGATGATAAATTTTTGGTTTTTTCGTAAAGAGGTTGTAAGAGCTAAAAGTAAATTAAAAATCAAAAATAAAAATGCAAAATGACAAATCAAAATGAAAAAATATTTTTTAATTTTCAAAGTAACTATTTATTTTCCCCATGCATTTTTGAATTTTTGAGTTTTAATCTGTCATTTTGATTTTTTATATTTAATTTTTGCTTTTTATTAGTTCTCATCCCTTTTTCCCTGCTTGCTACGCGCTATTCTTTCCCCCCTATAAATTGAAATGCCTGTACCCTCATATTATAGGTATCAGCAACATATATAATATTTTTTTGGTCAATAAATATGCCAGATGGCAGATAGAGGCTGCCATATCTTTGTCCTTTTTCCCCAAAGAACAAGAGGATGTTACCATCCCTATCGAAAATCTTTACGGTATCCCAAATAGAGTCAACTATATAAATATTGCCATGGGTGTCCACAGCAACCCCTTTTGGCTTATCCAGATTTCCGTATGCATCGCCGAGTGCCCCGACCTTTCCGAGAAACTTTCCTTCCGGGCTGAATATCTGTACCCTGAAATTCATTGCATCAGTAACATAAAGAAGCCCGTCTTTATCAACAAAGAGGTGCGTTGGGAAATTAAACTCGCCCGACAGTGCCCCTGGTTTACCAATAGTGCTTAGGCGTTTTCCTTCAAGTGAATAAATATAAACCTTGTGTTCAAGCGTATCAGATAGATATATCTTAGAGGATTTTGTGTCTATCGCCATACAGGTTGGTCTTTTGAATTCTCCTTCAAATTGAAAAAGGTAATCACTTTTTTCATCAAAGACAAAGACCTTTCTAAGCTCGGAATCAGATATATAAATGCGTCCTCTAAGATCTACAACAACCCCTATGGGAGATGAAAACTCCTCCTTCTCTGTTCCATAGATATTAATAACCTTCGCTGTCTTTAAATCTATAACTGTTACCCTGTAAGCCCCGGGGTCTGTAACATAGAGCCTTTCCTTTGAATCAACAAAAACCCCATATGGTCTCATCAAGACATTTGATGTCCTCGGATCTGTAACATCTTCTGATACATTTCCCAAGATAAAATCAATTAGCCCTCTCTTTCTGCCTTCTATTGTTGTGGATATTTGATTAATGCTCCAGAGATATTGGATACGTGGTTTTTCAGGATTACCAGGCCATATAATCTGCCTCATTACAGACTTATCAATAAATGCCCTTGGAGAGGCACAAGCCGTGAGCAGGATAAGAACAACGAATAGCGTATAGCGTGTAGCGTATAGCGTATAGCGTGGATGGAGTAGTTTTATTAAATGTAAAAACTTTTTGCTCCGAAAATAACCTTTGTCTTCCATTTTATTCCTGTGCTCCGAAAATGTCATTCTCTGGCTTGACCAGAGAATCCAGAAAAAAAGAAAAGACTGGATTCCCCGATTAAATCGGGGAATGACAAAGTATAAGAATCACTCAACTTAGGTTATAGTATAATACAATCCTTAATCCTCTTGCATCCTGTACGCTATACGCTACACGCTGCTTCTATAACAATTTAAAGAATCTCCTCACAACCTTCACAAAGAACCTGTGTTCTGCCTGTGCAGTTATATTGGAAGTGGTTTTGCGATAATTATATTCAACGTCAAAGGAGAGCGCTCTTGTCTTCCATTGGAGTATCGGACGTACCTCAAAAGACTCACTATCATTATCTAATTCCTTTGTCCATGTGGTGTAGATATTTAAAAATGTTCGCCTTGTGATGAGCCTTGACAGATAGTTGTTAAGCGATATAATTCTTGTTTCCACCTTTTCGCCATCGTGCTTTGTTGTTTGGGAATAATTTCCACTAAATGAGAGGGTAGTCTTTTGGAGTCGCCAGAATAGATTTGCAGAATAATAGAAGACGTTTTCAGAATAAGGACCGATGATATCAGAGACATCCCGCATAGTATAAGAGGCATTTGTGTTAAGGTTCACGTTATACCTGAGGGGTCCTGATGTAGATAAGGTAAACGTGTGTGTTACTTTTTCCCCATCCTCGTGAGATAATGAGTTAAAGGAATAACCTGCAGAGGCGCTCACCTTAGTTTTTGTAGATAACAGGGTATTTATCCCGTATTCAGAACCCTTATCGGTATTCCCTAAAAATACACCGCCTGAAGACTTAAAGACTCTTGAAAGGTCAACAGTGATGTTATTGCTCAACCGTTCAGAATGAGGGGTTGAGTCCTCCATTTCCCCATAGGTTAATGACATGGAGGTAGTGTTAATTGTTTTTGGAGAGAAGGTTTTCGTGTATGAGCCTGATATAGAGTTTATATAACTTTCACTTTTCTCTTCCCCCCTGGATGAATGGGAGTAGTCAACACCGCCGGAGAAGGATAAGGCATCTTTATCAAGGGGCTTATACCATTTCAGATCGCCTCCCCAAAAGAGTTGATCTTTATCATCAATCATCTGTATCTTTAAAAAACTATCAATATCTATTTTTTTCTTTGTTTTTTTCTCAAAAAAACTGTAGTCTGAACGTAATGTTAGAGTACTACCCTCAAAATTTGTGGTGCCTCTTTGGTCAAGGTGCTCATAGTGGAATGTATGGCTATAGTGGGTTTTCCTTAAAGTTGTCCGTAGACTATATAGATTCGTAATATTTTTGTATCCCTCTGATTCAAAGTCATTTTTGTCATAATCAAAATAAATGGTTGGGAGGGTAGTTTCCTTTTTATCCTCCTTTTTTTTGCCGATGTTCTTTAATAGTTCTTCAGGGATTGAATATATCAAGCTGACACCATAATTAGCAGAATTATAATCATTTGAGTAATTAGAATATCTCAACATGATTGGACTAGGAAGATAGCTCCTTGCACCTTTCCATTTTCGGGGGGGGGTTTCTAATAAATTGATATTAAGGCTTAGTCCTTTTAAAGTAGAAGTATCGCCTGTGTTACTTGTGGACTCTGTCAGTACACCCGATGTATCAAAATTGATAAGCCTCGGGTCTATTATAAAGCTTTTAAGACCGAGGTTGTAATTCTGACCAAGTTCAGTAGAGGCAGGGTTATCCTCACTCCACAGCCGTTCATAGTTTAGTTCTATAGAACCATAAAGGGTGTGTTTCCTTGGAGATATTGCTCTCATCTGAGCAGAGGAATCTTTTGGGGAAAATAAGAGGAATAAAAAAAAAGAGATTAGGAAGATGTAAACCCCGTTAGAAATATTTTTTCTAACGGGGTAAATCAAACAGGTTGATTTAATGTTAAATAACTGAGACATTTTCCGACTTCACTTAAGGAAATAGAAGTGGAGAACGGGCATTCTATCCCTCTCTCTTCAGCACAATCATCCCAAGAGGCGGGAGTGTAAGGTTAAGAGAGGATTGCCTTCCATGCCATGGGATTGGCTCAGCATAAACACCACCTGAATTCCCAAGATTGCTTCCCCAATAAATCTCTGAATCACTATTCATAATCTCTTTATAGAAACCACTCAGAGGCACGCCAATGCGATAGCCAAATCTTGGTACAGGCGTGAAATTAAGTACGATAACTAAGAAATTATCAGGGTCTTTAGCCCTCCTTATAAAGGATACGATACTACCTTCCCAGTCTCCAAAGTCTATCCATTCAAAACCTGAATTGTGAAAGTCTATTTCATAAAGTACAGGTTCCTGCTGGTATAGACGATTAAGGTCTTTAACATATCTCTGCAGCTTTTCATGCGGTTCATAACTTATCAGATGCCAGTCAATAGAATCACTGCACCGCCACTCTGTCCATTGTCCAAACTCACCACCCATAAACAGGAGTTTTTTCCCTGGATGGCAGTACATAAATCCATAAAGGAGCCTCAGGTTTGCAAACCTTTGCCAAAAATCCCCGGGCATTTTATCAAGCAATGCCTTTTTCCCATGAACAACCTCATCATGCGATAAGATAAGGACAAAATTTTCTGTGAATGCATAAAGCAGGCTAAATGTTAGATCGTTATGGTGGTATTTTCTGTGAATCGGATTTTTGGAAAAGTATTCAAGAGTGTCATGCATCCACCCCATGTTCCACTTTAGAGAAAAACCAAGTCCTCCAATATATGTAGGTCTTGACACCATATGCCATGCTGTTGACTCCTCTGCAATGGTGAGAACCCCGGGATAATTCTGATGCACAACCTCATTAAATTTCTTAAGGAATGAAACAGCCTCAAGGTTTTCATTTCCGCCGTACATATTTGGAATCCAGTCTCCGGGCTCTCTTGAATAATCCAGATATAGCATTGATGCCACTGCATCAAGCCTTAAGCCGTCTACATGGTATTTTTCAAGCCAGAATAGTGCGTTTCCAAGAAGGAAATTTCCAACCTCGTGCCTTCCATAATTAAATATCTGCGTGCCCCAGTCCCTGTGCTCGCCCTTTCGAGGGTCTTCATGTTCATAAAGGCATGTGCCGTCAAACGATACAAGTCCGTGTGGGTCTTTTGGGAAATGTGCAGGAACCCAGTCAAGTATCACGGCTATATTATTCAGATGGCACTCGTTTACAAAATACATAAAATCCTCAGGGCTTCCAAATCGGCTTGTCGGAGCATAGTAACCTATAACTTGATAACCCCATGACTCATCAAGAGGATACTCCATTATTGGAAGGAGTTCTATGTGAGTATATCCCATTTCTTTGACATAAGGGATAAGCGTATGTGCAAGCTCTCTATAACTAAGAAATCTATTGCCTTCTTCAGGAACCCTTTGCCATGAACCAAGGTGGACCTCATAGATTGAGATAGGTGAATCAAGCCAATTTTTTTTTGCCCTCAGCATCATCCAATTTTCATCTGTCCATTTATATTTATTTATGTCATATACTATTGATGCGCTTTTTGGTCTTACCTCAAAGTAGAATCCAAAAGGGTCTGCCTTTTCTTCTCTATAATTTCCAATCTTTGATTTTATGTAGTATTTATAAATCTCGCTCTCTGTAATTTCAGGTATAAATAGCTCCCATATACCTGATGAGCCTCTCTGATGCATTGGATGGCTTTTTTTGTCCCATCTGTTGAAGTTTCCTATAACGTTTACCTTTTCAGAGTTTGGCGCCCAGACAGCAAAATTAACCCCTTTAACGTCGTTAATCTCAGTTATATGAGCTCCAAGTTTTTCATAGATTTTATAGTGGGTGCCTTCTCCTATTAGGTAAAGGTCAAGGTCTGTAAGGAGTGAAGGAAAAGACGCGGGGCTAATCAATGCCGTATTCTTTCCACCTTTTTGTGACAAGCCTTTTAACCTCCTTAGACATGAATATCTCTTCAGGCCAGTCCCTCATCATGCCTTCTTCACGGGTCTTTCTTGTGGCATCAATGCCCATCTTTGAACCGTATCTTGGCCAGCTTGCAGAATGGTCAAGGTCATCAACTGGTCCTTCGGAAATGACAACATCCCTTTGCCAGTCTATATTATTAAGCACACGCCATGCTGTGTATGATATATCCCGAACATCCACATCATCATCAACTACAATGATGAGCTTGGAGAACATCATCTGCCCTTTACCCCATAAGCCGTGAATAATCTTTTTTGCATGTCCAGGATAATTTTTCTTGATAGAAATCAAAGCAGCATTGTGGAATACCCCTTCCATTGGCAGGTTCATGTCTTTTATCTCTGGGAAGTCAAGCCTTAGAAGCGGCAGGAATATCCTCTCTGTTGCCTTGCCAATATAACAGTCCTCCATCGGTGGCTTTCCAACAATCGTTGCAGGATAGATCATATCCTTTCTGTGTGTTATGCATGTGACATGAAACACAGGATAATAATCTGCTGATGAATAGAATCCTGTGTGGTCTCCAAAAGGACCTTCAATGCGCGTCTCACCGGGCTCAATCTCACCCTCAATTACAAGCTCACTGTTTGCAGGCGCCTCAATATCAGATGTTATGCACTTTACCATCTCTACCGGCTCTCTTCGCAGAAATCCTGCAAAGAGCATCTCGTCTACTGACTCAGGAAGCGGAGCGGTTGCAGAGTATATCACAGCAGGGTCGCTTCCAACAGCGATGGCAGCAGGCATTTTTTTGCCTAGTGCTTTGTATTTATCATAGTGCCGCGCTCCATCTTTATGGATATGCCAGTGCATTCCTGTTGTGGTTTTATCATATATATGGATGCGGTACATTCCGCAGTTTTGCCTTCCTGTCTCAGGGTCTTTTGTAAAGACCATTGGCAGGGTAATAAACCTGCCATCTCCGACTGTCAAACCGTCTCCGTGTCTCCGTGTCTCCGTGTCTCCACGTCTCTGTTTCCCATCCCCAGGCCAGCATTTTATAATTGGGAATTTACTTAAGTCAGGGTTGTCCCTTTCAATGACCTCCTGACAAGGGGCGGTTTTTACATGTTTTGGGAAGTACCTTGAAAATTCAAAGAGCGTAGGCAGCATTGATAGCTTTTCCATCAATGTCTTTGGCGGTGCCTGACTTAGCAGTTCCTCTATGCGTCTTGCTATGTCGTCTATTCCTTTGACCTCAAGTGCAAGGGACATCCTTTCAAAAGAGCCAAATATGTTTGTTACAACAGGATATTTTGAGCCTTTGACATTTTCAAAGAACAATGCCTTACCGCCGTTAGGGCTTTTACACATCCTGTCAGTAATCTCTGTGACTTCAAGAATAGGGTCAACCTCTGCCTTTATTCGTTTAAGCAGATTTTTTTCTTCAAGAATTCTTAAAAATCCCCTTAGATCCTTATAAGCCATGGTAAGATATTAACACTTTTTTATAATTTTCATCTATAGTTATGTAAGTTGTTTGACTAACAAGACAACTATATTCTAAAATTTATCATGCATTCCGATTATGTCCCGCTTCATCTCCACACCCAGTATAGCCTCCTTGATGGGGCAATACGGATAGATGAGCTAATAGCAAAGGCTCTTGAGTATAAACTCCCTGCTATTGCTATAACAGACCACGGCAATCTCTTTGGCGCTATAGGATTCTATAAAAAGGTTTCACGTGCAGGGCTTAAACCCATAATAGGGTGTGAGGTGTATGTAGCACCAAAAAGTAGATTTGAAAAAAAGGATTCAAATGTTTCAGATGCATCATTTCACCTGATACTGTTATGCAAAGACATCTATGGATACAGAAACCTTTCAACGCTCCTGACAAAGGCATATCTTGAAGGTTTTTACTACAGGCCAAGAGTTGATAAAGACCTGCTGTCACAATACAGCGGAGGGCTTATTGGTCTAAGTTCATGTCTTAAAGGGGAGGTCCCCTTTTATCTTCAAGCGGGGATGATTGACAAGGCGAGAGAGGCGGCACTGGGCTACAAACGAATCCTTGGGGCTGAGAATTTCTTTCTTGAGATTCAGACAAACGGCCTACCTGAGCAGGAAGAGGTAAACAGGAAACTTATAGAATTAAGTCAGGACATTCATATAGGGCTGGCGGCAACTAACGACTGCCATTATCTAAGAAAAGAAGATGCAAAGGCACATGATGTGCTTATATGCATACAGACAGGAAAGACGATTAATGACGCTGACAGGATGAAATTTAAAGGCGATGGTTTTTATTTCAGGAGCCCAAAGGAGATGAAAGAGAAATTTAAGGATGTCCCCGGGGCTATTGAAAACACAAAAAAGATAGCAGAAAGGTGCAACCTTGACTTTAAATTCGGTGCGCTGCATTTACCAAAATATAACCTGCCTGAGAGTTATGATGCTAATAGTTATCTTAGGCAGCTTACAGAAAAAGGACTTCAAGAAAAGTTTAAAGATAATATACCGTTACAGTACAGCGAGAGATTACAGAATGAACTTAATATGATAGAGGAAATGGGATTTTCTTCTTACTTCCTGATTGTATGGGACTTTATAAAATATGCAAAGAGTAAAGGCATACCTGTTGGTCCTGGCAGGGGTTCTGCAACTGGCAGTTTAGTTGCATACTGTCTGGATATTACTGAAATAGACCCGCTTAAATACGACCTGCTCTTTGAAAGATTTTTAAACCCCGAAAGGATAAGCCTGCCTGACATAGATGTTGACTTTTGTATGGACAGAAGGGCTGAAGTAATAGAGTATGTTGCCCAGAAATACGGAACTGACCATGTAGCTCAAATTATAACCTTTGGGACAATGCAGGCACGTGCAGCCATAAGGGATGTCGGCAGGGCAATGGATATACCCTATGCAGAAGTAGATAAGGTTGCAAAGCTCATACCAGGAGGGGCAGATATAACAATAGGAAAAGCGATTGAGAGGGAGACAAGGCTTAAAGAGCTTTATAGCACCAACACCTCTATTAAGGAACTAATTGATATTGCCCAGAGGCTTGAAGGGCTTTCAAGGCATGCTTCAACCCATGCAGCAGGTGTTGTAATATCCCCGGAGCCGATTACAGACTTCTCGCCTCTTTATAAGGCACCTAATGAAACCGTTATAACCACCCAGTTTGATATGGAGTCAATTGCGACACTGGGTCTTTTAAAATTCGACTTCCTCGGGCTAAAGACCCTGACAATTATAGATAAGACAGAAAAGATTATGAATAAGACCTGTTCAGAACTTTTCTCTATAAAAGATATACCACTTGATGACAAAGCCACATTTAAATTGTTGTGTTCCGGTAAGACCGCCGGCATATTCCAGCTTGAAAGTTCCGGCATGCGGGATGTCCTTATAAGGACGCAGCCAAACAGGTTTGAAGACCTTATAGCACTCGTTGCTCTTTACCGCCCAGGCCCAATGGCATGGATTGATGACTTCATTAAGCAGAAAAGGGGAGATGTAAAAGTTACCTATGACCTGCCACAATTAAAAGAAATACTCGATGAAACATACGGGGTTATTCTCTATCAGGAACAGGTCATGATGATAGCGAATAAAATAGCAAACTTCTCAATGGCTCAGGCAGATAACCTAAGGAAAGCCATGGGCAAAAAACTGCCCGAGGAGATGGAGAAACAAAAAGAGATTTTTATCAAGGGCGCTGCTGCTAATAAAATCCCGGAGAAAAAAGCTAAAAAACTGTTTGAAACAATGGAGCCTTTTGCAAGGTATGGTTTCAACAAATCCCATTCCACCGCATATGCACTTATAGCTTACAGAACTGCTTACCTGAAAACGCACTACCCTGCTATATTTATGGCTGCATGTCTAAGTTCTGACATGGACAGGACAGAGAAGGTAGTTGCCTATATAAATGAATGCAAGGATATGGGGATAAAAATTCTTCCTCCTGACATTAATGAAAGTGAACGGGAATTTAAGGTCGTAGGCAATTCAATACGGTTTGGGTTGGAGGCTGTGAAAGGCGCTGGAAGCTCTGCCATAGAGGCAATCATAGAGGCACGTAGCAAGGAGAGGTTTACCGCATTCATTGATTTCTGTACATGTATGGACTCAAAACGGGTGAATAAAAAAGTTATTGAAGGCCTTATAAAGGCAGGAGCGATGGATTCCATGGGTAAGAGGGCACAGATGATGTCTGTCTTAAACTCAATATTAGATAGTGCTGCTAAACTTCAGAGGAGACGTAATTCAGGGCAGAGCAGTATGTTTGAATATCAATCTTCACCTCTAACGGTGTTGCCTGATATGAAGGAGTGGAATGAATCCGAACTTCTTATGATGGAAAAGGAGGCGCTTGGATTTTACATAACAGGGCATCCCCTAAATCGGTATGAAGAGAAGCTTAAGGAGCTTTCGGTAACATCTACATATGAACTTCAGGATTTGCAAGATAAGGAAGAGGTAACTATAGGTGGAATATTGAGAAGTGTCAAATGCGTACCTATAAAGAGAACAGGAGATTTAATGGCTTATTTTACAATAGAGGATTTATATGGTACGGTTGAGCTAATTGTCTTTCCTGACCTTTACAGGGAATACGCAAACAATATTGCCCAGGATACACCAATAATTATTCGTGGGCAGATAGACAGGACTGATAAAGGGTTAAAGGTAATTGCAAGGAAGATAGTTCCAATAGAAGATGGGGAACAAATGCCAGAAGATTCAAGATACAAGATTCAGGATGCAGGATTGAGGAAAAACAAGGGCTCCGAACTCCGAACGACTCGGCTGAGATCTCGGGCCGAAGGCTTGCCGAAGTCCCCGAACTTTCGGCCTAAGTCACTGACACTTACACTACCCACAGTCACTACTCCGGATAATCTCGCAAAGCTTAATGATTCCCTTTTGAAATACACAGGTGATTGCCCTGTATACCTGAAAATCGTCTCGCCTGAACAATGGGAAGCTACAATATTGACAGGACGGCATGTTGTTCCCTCTAAGGAAATGCTTTCAAGGGTAGAAGAACTTTTAGGGAAAGGAACAGCAGTATTAAACTGAAATTCAAGATGCAAAATTCAAAAATCAAAACTCGTGACCCGTTACGCGTTACGCGTTACGAGTTACGGCTTTACAATTTTTTATTTTTTATTTTTTATTTTTCATTTAAGCGGAGCGCTCATGCCGTATTATCTTGATTTTGAAAAACCAGTTGCTGAACTTGAAAGTAAGATTGAGGAACTCAAGCGTCTTGCTGATGGCGGAGACATGAATATTGCATCTGAGATAAAACGGCTTGAGAAAAAGGCCAAAGATTTAAGGGCTAACATCTTCTCTAAACTAACCCACTGGCAGAAGACCTTAATTGCGCGTCATGTTGAGAGACCTCAAACACTGGACTATATCGGGCTTATAATGGAGGATTTTATTGAGCTTCATGGAGACAGGTGTTTTGCTGATGACCCTTCAATAGTAGGTGGTTTTGCCCGATTTAGCAATGTATCCGTAGTTGTTATAGGACATCAAAAAGGCAGAGGCACGAATGAAAGGATATGGAGGAATTTTGGACAACCACATCCTGAGGGTTATAGAAAGGCACTGAGGCTATTGAAACTTGCTGAGAGGTTTAAAAAACCCGTAATTACTCTCATTGACACAACTGGTGCCTATCCCGGCATCGGGGCAGAGGAGAGAGGACAGGCAGAGTCAATCGCAAGGAATCTGTTTGAGATGTCTATCCTCAGGACGCCGATTATATCAATAGTAATTGGAGAGGGTGGAAGTGGTGGTGCACTTGCACTTGGAGTTGCTGATAGAGTCCTTATGCTTGAACACTCTGTTTATTCAGTAATTTCGCCTGAAGGATGTGCAGCTATCCTATGGAAAAAAGATGGTAATGAACTAACTCAAGAAGAGTATGAAAAGGCTTCTGAGTCATTGAAACTTACAGCTCAGGATTTGTTTGAGATGGGAGTAATTGATGAGATAATCCCTGAACCTGTTGGAGGTGCGCATAGGGCACCAAAGGATACAGCCTCAGATGTTAAAAAAACGGTCAGGAGACACCTTTCTGAATTGATGGAAAATTCTATAGATACGGTTCTTGAAGAGAGATACAGAAAATTCAGGGTTATGGGGGCAATAAAGAAAGAGTTAGCTTAATAGAATATCTCCAAGTCTTGATTAAACAATTGCCGAAAGGGTATATTATTCAGATTTTCAAAATCACTATTCAGGAGGCGAATTATGTTTACAGATATTGTTTATGCTATGGGACAGGCACCAAAGGATGCTGGCGGTGGCCCCGCCGGTGGGACAGATGCCTTTTTTTCATCATTCTTCCCGCTCATACTGATCTTCGTTATATTCTACTTCCTTCTCATAAGGCCGCAGTCTAAGAAGGCTAAAGAACATAGAACAATGCTTGAGAATCTTAAGAAGGGAGATAAGATTATTACCTCGGGCGGTATCTACGGCGTTATAGACGATATTGACCCGACTACTGCAACTATAAAGATAGCAGAGAATGTGAAGGTAAAGATAAGTCGTAGTTCTATTGCAGGTTTAAGGACAGGCGAATAGCACCCTGAACAAACTTGGACAGACATGGGTAGGAGATAAATGAAAAAAAATTTTTTCTGGCGGATTTTATTAATCGCCGCAACAACAATATTATCCATTGTCTTTTTTCTTCCATCCACTCCTTTGTTCTCATCAATGCCCAAGTGGTGGAAAGACATAATGCCTGACAAGGGTATAACCCTTGGGCTTGATCTTCAGGGGGGGCTGCATCTTGTCTTTGAGGTAGAGGGTGATAAGGCTGTTGATATAACGACAGAGAGGATAGCAGGAAGCCTTAAAGACATCCTTGATAAAATCCCGAACCTTCGGGATAAGGTTGATATCAAAAAAGACGTCTCGGGCATTATGGTATCTCCTGCTGATATAAGCATAAGAAAGGTTATTGAAGATAATTATCCAGCCCTTAAATTATCTGATAGTTCAGATGGAAAAGTTATATATAAACTTTCAGATAGAGAAGCCCAGAGGATAAAAGACTCTGCTGTAGACCAGGCACTTGAGACCATACGTAACAGGATAGACCAGTTTGGTGTTGCAGAGCCAACCATACAGAGACAGGGGGTTAATGAAATAGTTGTTCAGCTTCCGGGTGTTAAAGATACCAAGAGGGCAGTTGATATTGTGGGTAAAACCGCTATTCTTGAGTTTAAGCTTTTAGATGACGAAAACCCTCTGGCCGCACAACTTCCCGGGAATATTTTACCGGGTGAAGAGGAGAAATTAATGCAGGAATTTAGCCCTAAGCTTCCGCCTGATGATGAGATACTCTTTGAGAAGGTCACAGATAAAGAGACAGGGAAGATAACAAAGAGGGTTTATCTTGTTAAGAGGCAAACGATTATAACAGGAGATTTTCTTACAGAGGCAAGGGTAAATATTGATACGAGATTTAACGAACCATATGTATCAATATCTTTTAACCCTGCCGGTGCAAAGCTCTTTGAACAGATTACATCTGCAAACGTCAAAAAACGTCTCTCTATCATCCTTGATAAAAATGTCTATTCAGCACCGGTAATACAGGAGAGAATCGCTGGTGGGAATGCCCAGATAACAGGCAATTTTGGCATGGACGAAGCCAAAGACCTTGCTATTGTGCTAAGGTCAGGTTCTCTTCCGGCACCTATGAAGATGCTGCAGAATGTGACAGTAGGACCTTCTCTTGGAAGGGATTCTATAAATGCAGGTATTAAGGCAGGTATTATTGGTGCAATTCTTGTTATTGTGTTTATGATATTTTATTACAGGCTTTCCGGTGTAATAGCTGATTTTGCACTTATCCTTAATATCATTATGCTGCTCGGTGCCCTTTCAATGTTTAATGCTACCCTTACACTTCCGGGCATAGCAGGGATAATCCTTGCTATAGGAATGGCTGTTGACAGTAATGTTCTTATGTTTGAAAGGATAAGAGATGAGTTAAGGCTCGGGAAAACCACAATTGCAGCAGTTGATTCGGGATACAGCAAGGCATTCTGGACAATCTTTGATTCCCATGTAACAACATTAATAACGGCAGTGGTGCTATTTCAGTTCGGCACAGGACCTATAAAAGGCTTTGCAGTTACATTAAGCATTGGTGTTGCTATAAACCTGTTTACAGCACTTATTGGAACAAAGACCATCTTTGACATTCTCTTAAGTAAGAGGAAAGTTATAGCCTTAAGCATATGATAGAGTTTCTGAAAAATACAAATATAGACTTTATGGGCAAGAGATATCATGCCTTTGTCATCTCTGGCATAATCTTTTTATTGGGGATTGTTGTAATTATCCAGATATACAGGGGTAAAGCCAATCTCGGGATAGATTTCACTGGTGGCACATCTGTGCAGATAAAATTTGAAAAACCATTTTCTCTTTCAGATGCGAGAACTGTCTTGAGTGAAGGCGGGCTTAAAGACTTTGACCTTCAGGATATGCCCGTGGAAAGAAAACTCCTGATAAGGATTAAAGGAGGAGAAGAGATCATCGGCGGGTCATCAGAAAAAATAATATCAATCCTCTCTAAGAGATTCTCTGACCAGAAACTCACCATTGATTCCACAACAGAGATAGGGCCAAAGATAGGCGCGAGGCTAAAGACAAATGCCCTATGGGCAATCCTTGCTGCAACCGTGGGACTACTTATCTATATAACGTGGAGGTTCCAGTTTAGATTTAGCGTTGGTGCCACTATAGCTGCATTGCACGATGTCTTTGCGGTTTTGGGGCTATTTTATATTATGGATCGCGAGATAAACCTTATCATTGTATCTGCCATTCTTGCTATAGCTGGCTATTCCCTTACAGATACAGTGGTTATCTTTGATAGAATCAGGGAGAACCTAAAGGTAGGGTTTAAGGAACCTGTAGAGGTAGTAATAAACCGGAGCATTAACGAAGTGCTCTCGAGAACCATAATCACTTCTCTTACAACACTATTTGCTGTGATAGCCATTTTCTTTTTTGGTGGTGAAGTCATCCATGACTTTGCACTTGCGATTATCATAGGGATAGTGGCAGGGACTTATTCTTCCATATTTGTTGCAAGTCCTATTGTGCTTATGTGGGGCGGTGAAAGGCCCTTTACGAAAAAATGAAAAACCAGAGTAAATCAACTGATGCATGATACAAGATACAGGATAGGAAAATTTTCATCATGAATCATGAATCATGTATCGTGTATCATGAATCGTGCTATTTTTAATTGACAGTGCACAGACGATGGTTAGTTAATAGAACCAATAAAGAATTTTTAGAGTATTTTTCGCGCAAGGCATCTATTTCTCCAGCATTTGCTCAGATCCTTGTAAACAGGGGGATTAAAGACCCTGAGTCAATAAAAACCTTTCTTTCTCCATCCCCTGAAAGCCTTCATGACCCTTTTCTAATGCCTGATATGAAAATTGCTGTTGAGAGGATAAAGGTTGCTTTAGACAGAAATGAGAGCATACTTGTTCATGGTGATTACGATGCAGACGGCGTTACATCTACAGCACTCTTAGTTTCTGTATTAAGGGGATTAGGTTTAAAGACCTATTATCATATTCCTAACAGGCTTACAGATGGTTACGGGGTAAGCCAAAAAGGAATACAAAAGGCAAAAGACTGTGGTGCAAGCCTTCTTATTACAGTAGATTGTGGAATAAGTTCTGAAAAAGAAGTATTAGAAGCCCGCTCTCATGGTATAGATGTTATTATTACTGACCATCACGAGCCGCCGTTAGTTAACGGAACACTATTAAATCAAAAATTACCACAGGCTATAGCTGTTATAAATCCACGCAGGAATGATTCAAATTATCCGTTTAAGTATCTTGCAGGCGTTGGTGTTGCCTATAAATTGGCACAGGCATTACTACAGGATACAGGATGCAGGATACAGGATGCAGAATCAGAGAATCTACTTGATTTGGTTGCCATAGGGACAATTGCGGATTCTGTTCCGCTTACAGGAGAAAATAGAATCCTTGCAGCATACGGGCTTAAAAAACTAAACAACACATGCAGTGTCGGGATACAGGCATTAAAAGAGGTGGCTGGCTTGAACAATAGAGAGGTCAAATCAGTGTTACTTTCTTATACAGTAGTACCCCGAATTAATGCAGCAGGCAGACTCGGGGATGCAAGTGAGGTTGTAGAGCTTTTTTTAACTCATGATGAGGCACGAGCAAAAGGTATAGCAGGCTTCCTTGAAGAACAGAACATAAAGAGGCAGAGAATTGAAGGAGTGGTATATAACTCTGCACTTGAGATGATAGGAAGCAACAACATTGACAAAGCCATAATATTATATTCACCCGAGTGGCATGAAGGGGTAATTGGCATTGTTGCCTCACGTCTTGCAGAGGAGTTTTACAGACCGGCATTTCTTTTCTCAATTATCCCGACGAATATCGGGACTATTGCAAAGGGTTCAGCAAGGAGCATTCCGGCATTTGATCTTTATAAATGTATTGCAGAATGCGCAGGCCTGCTTCTTAGCTTTGGCGGGCATACCTATGCAGCAGGCATTAAACTTCGCGAGGAGAATCTTGTTGCTTTTAAGAGTCAAGTAGACCGGATAGTTGAAAGAGACCTCACGAATGATGCCCTTACCCCGATGCTTGAAATAGATGCATGTGTTGACCTTTCTGAGGTAAACTTCAATCTTGTTAAGGAATTAAATCTGCTTGAGCCGTTTGGCAATTCAAACGAAGAGCCTGTAATGGGCATTAAGGGCATAGAGGTTATTGAACCGAGGGTTGTTGGTAATAATCACCTGAAGATGAGGTTAAGACAAAAAAATATAAGCATGGATACGATTGGATTTAATATGGGTGATTTATTAGAACAAGACGATTCACGATTTGTAGATGCCGCATTTATACCTATAATAAATGAGTGGAATGGCAATAAGACTATACAGCTGAGCCTGAGCGGGCTCAGACCATCAAAGGGTGCGGAGTCCCGAAACGTCGGGGATGTATGAAGATTGGCATAATCTCAGATTCACATGACCATATAGAGAACATTAAAAAGAGCTTACAGGTATTTAAATCCAGAAATGTAGATTTTATCCTCCATCTTGGAGATTATGTAAATCCTGCATCGGTTAAGGCATTTCAGGGTATAAAACTTATTGGTATATTTGGTAATAATGATGGAGATAAATTCAGACTTATTAATACCTTTAATGAAATAGGCGGAGAGATTAAAGGGGATTTTCATGAGTTCGAAAAAGACAGCCTGAAATTCGCATGTTATCACGGAACTGAACCGCAACTCAGGGACGCACTGATTGAATGTGGGAGATATGATATTGTTATTTATGGGCATACGCATGAATGTGAAAATAAAAAAGTAGGGAATACTTTAGTCCTTAACCCGGGGACAGCACATGGATTCTGGGAAAAGGCAACAGTTTTGATAATTGATACAAAAACCAAAGAAACGGAATTTATTGATTTAGAATGAAACATTGAATGTCTTCTCAAAATAGTTAACCTGAATCCTGCGTGAAACCAAATAAATGTCATGCCCGAAGTTTTTAATCGGGCATCCAGTTCTTTTTCTATCTGCTTTAATGCATATTCCATCATCTCTTCTTAGATTTTTAGTACCGTATTTCATGTATCGCAGAAACCTAATTAAAAAGTAGGTTTTTACAATAACCTTTAAATAGTGTTCATTATACCAAAAAACTGCATGGTTAGTAGCATTTTTTGAACTTTGTGTTATCATATCTTATGCAATGACGCAGGATTCAGGTTAATTTAAGTTAGAATTAATACATGCCAAAGGCGATTGCGCTTTTCTCAGGGGGCCTTGACAGCACACTCGCTATCCTTACTGCCATGAGACAGGGGATAGAGGTTATTGCCGTCACTTTTCTTACACATTTTGGGTGTGATATCTCAGACAGGTCTTCATGCTCCAAAGACCCGTTTTCTGCTGCTGAGAAATTCGGGTTTAAAGTAAAACTCTGCCACCTCGCTGATAAGTTCATAGAGATTGTGAAGAATCCAAAGTTCGGATATGGTAAAAACATGAACCCATGTATTGACTGCAGGATACTGATGTTAAAAGAGGCTAAAGAGCTTATGGAAATATTCAGTGCAGATTTTATAATAACAGGAGAGGTGCTCGGGCAGAGACCTATGAGTCAGAGGAGGGATACATTTCCAAGAATAGACAGAGAGGCAGGACTTGAAGGTTATGTATTAAGACCTCTCAGCACAAAGCTGCTAAAACCAACTATCCCTGAGCAGTTGGGAATCGTAGATAGAGAGAAACTCTGCAATTTTTGTGGCAGGACAAGAAAGCCTCAAATGGCGCTTGCAAGGGAGTTTGGCTTAACAGATTATCCAGCTCCTTCTGGAGGCTGTCTTCTGACAGACCCGGTATATTCTTACAGACTCAAAGAGCTTCTTAAATATAATCCTGCTCCATCTCTAAAGGATATAAATCTCCTAAGGGTCGGGCGTCATTTCAGAATATCAGATGGTTGGAAGATAGTAGTTGGAAGAAATAAAGAGGAAAACGATGTTATTCGGTCTTTATCTGAAAATACAGATTACCTGTTACAGGTTGAAGGGTTCGGGAGCCCTTTAACAATACTCTGTGGTAATCCTTCAGAAAGTGCCCTTGAATTAGCTGCCTCTATATGCGCAAGGTATTCAGATGCTAAAAAACTGCCTGAGGTAGATGTAGCAGTATCAAACAAAGATGAACGATATTACCTCAGTGCCCAGCCCCGAAGCGTCGGGGATGAAATCTTAGAGATGTACAGGGTTGAGAGGAAAGAGCTGACCGTAGCGGTTAAGTAGTAGGTGGAACAATGCCACGATCAAGAAGGAATTTCTGAAATTCAGGCAAAACCTTATCCCCCTTCATCCCCCTTTAGTAAAGGGGGAATAGAGGGGGATTTTACAAAGGGGGGAGGATATTTTCGTGTTCCTTTGTGAGCCAATGGCTCATGTCGATTCCTGCGAAAGCAGGAATCCAGACCCCCCTTAAATCCCCCCTTACTAAGGGGGGACAGATTCCTGCTAAAAGCATGCGGGAATGACACTTACGGTTATTTTAGAGTTTTTCAACAGTCCGTTGACTATTGACATTTTTTACAAATGAGAAAGGCAGAGGGTGTAACAAATCACTACCTTTAGGTAAAAATTATTATATAATATATAAAGGGTGATACATAGTGGAGATAAAATTTTCGCGTCATGCTAAAAGGCGGGCAAAACTTTACGGAATTTCAGAATCAATAGTGATAGACATTTTAAGGGACATGAATTTGCATCAAGGTGAACATGAAATTATAAGAGATGTTCCAGGATTTAGTTATCCATTGAAGATAGTTATCTCTATCGAAGAAAATTTAATAAAAGTAATAACAAACTATCCACTGAAGAAAGGGAGGAAGAAATGAGAGTACATTATGATAATGAGGTTGATGCCCTATATATTAAGTTAGGAAACCAAAAGCCTGAAGGGGTTGTTGAGATTTCAGAAGGTGTGAATTTAGATACAACATCTGAAAATAAGATAGTAGGAATAGAAATTCTTAAAGCTTCCAAGAAGATGAATATTAAAACAATCCTCTCCTACGAACTTGAACTTGATAATAAACTGATTCTAAAAAGTGCCTAACAAAAAAATCCAGCGGTATGTACCGTACGGTACATGTCAGCGGATGGCTGATAGCCGTCACCATTTTGGGCGTTATGCTAAAATATATAAAAAAGGAGAAATAACCTTATGACTACAAAAACAAACGAGCTAATCTTAATGGTCGAGTCTTTACCGGTAGACATAAAAACTACATTACTTGAAAAGATTCTCGATAGCTTGCATCCATCTCAAAAAGAAATAGATGCATTATGGGCAAGGGAAGCTGAAAGAAGGGTTGATGAAATTAAAACCGGCAAAGTCAAAACCATACCCGGTAATAAGGTTTTTAAGGAAATTCAGGAAAAATTTTATATATGAAATACTCTTTCCATCCCGAAGCAAAGGAAGAGTTTCTTAAAGCGATAAATTATTTTGAAGAATGTCGATCAGGACTTGGCTTGGAATTCTCCAAGGAAGTTTTCTCAACAATTCAGCGGATGATCCATTTTCCCTCGGCATGGTCTAAATTTTCGGAAAACACGAGAAGGTGTTTAACCAATCGTTTCCCATTTGGTGTGATTTATCAAATTATTGAAGAAGGAATCATCATAATCGCAGTTATGCAACTAAACAGAGAACCTGACTATTGGAAAAAGAGAATAAAAAAAGCATAACAACACGCTCAACTCGGATGGGACATAGCCCCGCAGGTTAGCTTGTCATTACAACCTTACCGCAACCCCTTTTGCCTTGAGGTATTCCTTTGCCTCTCTTATCGTGTATTCCCTGTAGTGAAAGATTGATGCAGCAAGCGCGGCATCTGCCTTGCCTTCAACAAGTCCTTCGCGTAAATGCTCCAACGTTCCTACCCCGCCTGATGCAATCACAGGAATTGAAACAGTTTCAGCGATAGTTCTTGTGAGCTCAATGTCATAGCCATCCTTTGTTCCATCCTTATCCATACTCGTAAGGAGAATTTCACCTGCGTCGAGCTCTTCCATTTTCTTAGCCCATTTCACCGCGTCAATGAGCCTCATTTTTCTTCCGCCATGGGTTGAGATTGCCCAAAATCCCCCCTCGCCCCCCTTTGTCAAAGGGGGAATAAGGGGGATTTTATCAGGATATTCAAGCTTTACCTCTTTCAGAAAGGCATCACTAAACCACTGTTCCTCAGGTTCGTAGGTCATTCCTCCTCTTATCCTCTTCGCATCAATGGCAACAACAATACACTGGCTACCAAATCTCTCAGATGCCCTTTTTATAAAATACGGATCATGGACAGCGGTGGTATTTATTGAGACCTTATCGCATCCTGAATTAAGAAGGTCCCTGATATCATCAAGTGTCCTTATGCCTCCGCCAACAGTAAGAGGCATGAATACATCGGTTGCGGTTCTTTCCACTACATCAAGTATAATCTTTCTCTTTTCATGAGAGGCAGTAATATCAAGAAACACAAGCTCATCAGCGCCATGTTCATCATAGAATTTTGCATTCTCAACAGGGTCGCCTGCATCCCTGAGATTAAGAAAGCTCACTCCTTTTACAACACGGCCATCCTTTACATCAAGACATGGGATAATACGCTTAGCTAAAATTTAACCTCCATGATACACGATACACGATACATGATATCTAATTTTAAAATTCATTATGATTGTGATTTGTTTTCAATCTTGTATCATGCATCCTGCATCGTGATTTTTATTGCTTCTTTTAAGTCCAAAGTTCCTTCATACAATGCTTTTCCTGTTATCACACCCCAGATTCTCTTAATCTCTGCAAGTCTTTTTATGTCCTTAATTGATGATACGCCACCTGATGCAATAACAGGGATTTTCAGATTTTCAACCATTTCCCTTATTGCTTCTATATTAGGCCCTGTAAGCATTCCATCTTTTGAAATATCAGTATAGATTATTCCTGCTATACCATATTCCTGCATTTTTAAGGCAAGCCCCTTTGCGTCAACTCCAGTGACCTCAACCCAGCCTTTTACAGCAGCGAGACCACCTTTGGCATCAATACTAACCAGTATCTGCCCTGGGTACTTTTTGCATGCCTCTTTTACAACCTCTGGATTCTCAATAGTTACAGTGCTGAGTATTACTCTGTCAATACCAGAAGCTATAAGACGCTCAATCCCCTCTAAATTCCTTATACCGCCCCCGACCTGAATGGGGATATTGATTGCCTTTCTCATTGCCGTAATTACCTCAGAGTTTTTCTGTTTGCCTGTAAATGCTCCATCAAGGTCTACAACATGAAGTAACTCTGCGCCAAGGTTTACCCATTGTTTTGCTATAAATACAGGGTCTTCAGAATAAACTGTGACTTCTTCCTTTCTACCCTGAAGAAGTCTTACGCATTTACCATCTTTGATGTCTATTGCGGGTATTACTATCATTTTTCGACAGAGTATATCAGGGCATTAGGTAACCTGCGGATGGCTCGTAGAGATGCCCTGCTTTTTGTATTAAAGCTAATGACTCTTTTACTATACCCTCTGCATCTAAGCCGAGATTTTTTCTAAGTATGCCCTGTGAACCATGCTCTATGAACCTATCGGGTAGTCCAAGTCGTTTTATCTTTAAGCCTGTTATATTTAATTCTGAGAGGAATTCTAACACCGCACTTCCAAAGCCTCCTTCAATTGTGTTTTCTTCTACTGTAAGGACATGTTTTATTTCATTCGCAAGCTTTCCTATTAGATTAATATCAAGTGGTTTTGCAAATCTTGCATTTACTACACAGGCACTGATACCCAGGCCCTCAAGGATATGGGATGCATCCATAGAATGCTTGACTGAGCTGCCTATTGCAATGATTAATATATCCTTCCCTCCTTCCCTTAGAACCTCTGAAGCGCCTATTGGGATTTTTATCAGCTCCCTGCTGTCAGGAGTCTTGGATGCTCGTCTCCTCGGATATCTTATTGCACATGGACCATTATGATATATGGCTGTTTTAAGCATATCCTGAAGCTCGTTTTCATCCTTTGGCGCCATGATAACTATATTCGGTATGTGCCTGAGATAAGATATATCAAATGCGCCGTTATGTGTTGCGCCATCTTCTCCCACAATGCCTGCCCTGTCAATAGCGAATACCACAGGGAGTTTCTGAATACATACATCATGCACAATCTCGTCGTATGCCCTCTGGAGGAATGTAGAATATATTGATACAACCGGTTTAAGTCCCTGAGTTGCAAGCCCTGCTGCAAATGTTACTGCGTGGGATTCAGCGATGCCTACATCATAAAACCTCTTTGGAAATGCCTTTGCAAAGTTTGTAAGTCCCGTACCCTCTGTCATTGCTGCAGTTATTGCGATTATCCGTTTGTCTTCTCTCGCAAGTCTTACAAGGCAATTGCCGAATATCTCGCTATATGTTGGGGCTGAAGACTCAGGCTGACAGCCTGTCTCAATATCAAATGGGCCAACTCCGTGAAAAAGGCATGGATTTTTCTCTGCCAGTGCATAGCCTTTTCCTTTTTTTGTTATTGCATGTATAAGAACAGGTCTTGAGAAGTCTTTAAAACGTTGCAAGGTCTCTATAATGGTTTCAATTTTATGTCCGTCAATTGGGCCTACATATTCAAACCCGAATTCCTCAAACAGCATTCCAGGGACAAAAAAACCCTTTACTGTCTCCTCTGCCTTCTCAGCTATTCTAAGCATGGGCTCTCCTACTTTTGGTATGCGGCCAATGATAGACCTTGTCTCTTTTTTAAACTTTGTATACAACTCACCTGTCATTATCTTCTGAAGATACGCAGAGAGCGCCCCTACATTAGGAGATATTGACATCTCATTGTCATTCAGTATGACTATCAGGTTTTTCTGTAAATGCCCTGCATGGTTTAACCCTTCAAAGGCAAGCCCTGAAGTCATGGCGCCATCTCCTATAAGGGCTATAACTTTGAAGTCTTCTCTGTTCTGGTCTCTTGCCTCTAAGATTCCCAATGCAGCAGATATAGAAGTAGAACTGTGCCCTGTGCCGAAGGCATCATGCGGGTTTTCATCAATCCTCGGAAAACCGGAGATGCCGCCACATTGCCTGAGGGTCTGGAATAACCCCGATCTTCCTGTAAGGAGCTTATGGGCATAGGATTGATGCCCGACATCCCATATTATTTTGTCATGTGGGGAATTAAAGACATAATGTAGTGCAATTGTCAGCTCAATAACCCCGAGGTTTGATGCGAGGTGACCACCATTAACAGCAACCCTTTCAACAATTACCTCTCTTAATTCCCCTGCAAGTTCCTTAAGTTCATTAATTGAAAGTTTCTTTAAATCTTTTGGGTCATTAATTTTTTCTAAAAGCATAATTTAACTTCGCCTTGTAAGGATATATTTCGCTATCTCCCTTAACGGCTCAGCATTACTGTCAAAATCCTTAATTGCCGTAAGGGCGCTCTTTATGAGCAATTCTGCATTTTTCCTTGATTCTTCCATGCCAAGCACCGATGGGTATGTGTTTTTGCCCCTTGCAATATCTGTGCCGATGGATTTGCCGAGCTCTTCATGATTACCTGTTACATCAAGTATATCATCAATAATCTGGAAGGCAAGCCCTATATCTTCCCCATACCTTGTTAGAGAGTTGAGTTTATTAATGGTAGCCCCTGCCATTATTGCCCCGATGCGCACAGCTGCACGAATGAGGGCTCCTGTTTTGTGTGTGTGAATATAAATAATATCACTTTTTTTAGCCTTTTTACCTTCAAGCATTATATCAGTCATCTGACCGCCAACCATGCCATGGGGACCGCATGCATGTGTTATCTCCCTGATTACACTATTAAGGGTATTAGGTCTTGTGGGTGTATTTGAAATTATACCAAAGGCATCTGTAAGAAGGGCGTCGCCTGCAAGTATTGCAGTGGCCTCACCAAAAACCCTGTGGTTTGTCGGTTTATTTCTCCTGAAGTCGTCATTATCCATTGCAGGCAGGTCATCATGTATCAGGGAATAGGTGTGTATCAACTCAATAGCTGATGCAACAGGCAGGATACTTTTTGACTTCTCGCTTAAAGCCTCATAGCTTGCAATTGCAAGAATAGGCCTTATCCTTTTTCCCCCTGCTGTTAATGAATATGCGATTGACTTATATAAATGTTTTGGACAGGAACTATCCTTTATTGATAAAAGATAGTCTTTAAAAAAGCAGTTTATGATGTTTTGTTTTCTTTTGAGATAAAGATTCAGGTCCATAAAAGGATACCGTCTTTACAAATATTTTGTTATGTTATGGGGAATATAGTCAAGTTTTTAGTATTCTTCACACTTGACCTGAAAATAGTTTGCCTCGTGGTTGCATGAAGGACACTTTTCTGGCGGTTCTTTTCCTTCATGCGTGTATCCACATTTCCTACAGACCCATTGAACACTTCTTTCTTTTTTAAATACAACGTTTTTCTCAAGTTCTTTTAATATCTTTTTGTATCTTTCTTCGTGATGTTCTTCTGCCTTTGCAATTGCCATCAGACGTTTTGCAATTTCATGCAGTCCCTCCTTTGTGGCAGTATCTGCAAATTCAGGATACATCTCTGTATATTCATAATTCTCTCCTGCAATTGAAGCCTTTAGATTTTCAATGGTGTTTCCGAGCGTTGTTGGTGCAGATGCCTCAACAGTTATCTCATCAAGTTTTTCACTGCTTTTCTGTTTTAACTCATTAATCAGCCTGAAGAGCCATTTGGCATGCTCTCTTTCATTGTCTGCTGTTATAAGGAATACCTCTGAGATTTGGTCATATCCTTCATTCAGTGCAATCTTTGAATAAAAAGTATAGCGATTTCTCGCCTGACTCTCGCCAATAAAAGCCTTTGTTAAATTTTCAATTGTCTTTTGCATATTTTCCTCCCTCTAAATTTTTTAAGTTTTCCTATAGCTTTAGAAACTATCTTGCCATATTTTTTCTCTTTTTTAATAGAATCCTTATTTCTTCTTTCTGATACTTAGCCAAGAATTACCAGACCCTTACAAACGCGTCCTTTGGTGCGTTGCATACAGGGCATTTCCAGTCATCAGGAAGTTGCTCAAATGGTGTGCCTTCTACTGCCTCATCATATTCATAACCACAAACAGAGCATTTCCACATTGTTTATAACCTCCTTAAAACCTCTGATGATATTCTTTAACCTTTTTAGCGAACTCTTTCCCGAATTCATAACATTTTGTCTCATCCTCTGATGATGGTCTATACATAACCTGTAAGCCCGGCTCAAAAATCTCTAGTCCCATTTTTTTGAACTCTTCATAAGCCTCTTTCACCGCGCCGCCACCCCATCCATAGCTTCCAAATGCACCAACAAGCCTGTTCTTTGGTCTTAATCCCCCGAGATGAGTGAGAAACTCAGCCACAGATGGAAACATTACATTATTCAGGGTAGGGCTTCCGATAAGGCAAGCCCTTGATTTCCAGAACTCTTTGATTGCCACACTCATAGGAGTTGCCCTCAATTTAATTATCTTACAATCAACCCCTTCATCCCTTATTCCATCTGTTATTGGAATGGTCATCCGTTCTGTGCTATGCCACATGGTATCGTAAATAATTACTATTCTCAGCTCTGCCTTGCCGTTTGCCATATCAAGATACATATTTAATACCTTTTGAGAATTCTGTCTCCAGACGATCCCGTGGTCAGGGGCAATCATATCAATCTCAAGACCGAGTTTTTGTATCTCTGATATCTTTGCCTTGATTAGCTGCCCAAAGGGCATGAGGATATTAGCATAATAATCAATAACCGAATCTTCAAGCTGTGCCATAGACTCGCAGGTTACAAACTCATCATCAAACCTTGCCGAAGTGGCATAATGCTGTCCAAAGGCATCCTGTGATATTAGAAGTTTTGCCTCTTTAACATAAGTCATCATAGAGTCAGGCCAGTGCAGCATTGGTGTTTCTATAAAGAGAAGCGTATATTTACCTATATTCAGTGTATCACCTGTCTTTACAATTTTAAACTTCCACCTTGAAGTATCAAAATGCCTATCAAGTCCTTTTTTGCCCCGTTCGGTGATATAAATGGTTGCCTGTGGTGTAAGTGCCATAATCCTGTCAATACTACCTGCATGGTCAGGCTCAATATGATTTATTATTACATTAACTATCTTTGAGGGCTCAATGAGACTACTTATGTTATTGATGGTTATTCTGGCAAAACCATGCTTTACTGTATCAATAAGTGTAACCTGTTTATCAAGGATCAGGTAGTTATTGTATGTAGTCCCATTTGGCGTAACATACCCATGAAAGTCCCTTACTGCCTCGTCTATCGCACCAACACAAAATATATTTGGTTTTATCTCAACCGCTTTCATAGTGATTTATATCGTATTCAATAAACCTGACATTGTCAATTGCTTTGCTTAGTTCATAGCTCATAGTAACTGCTATCATATCAGCTAAGAGCTATGCTCTTGCATTTCGGGCATACCCCGTAAAACTCAATATGATTGCCTATTAAATCAAAACCCTGTGTCATGTCTTCTGAGACGCTAACACTGAACTCCTTGTGTATATCAATAATCCTTTTACATTTTACACATATAAGGTGGTGGTGAGGCATGGTATTAGGGTCATACCTTTTTTTATTTGGGTCTATTGTTAGCTCAAGGACATTGCCTTTATTTCTTAAGGCTTCAAGGGTGTTATAGACTGTTGCAAAAGACATTGTGGGAAAGCTCTTTGATACCGCCCTGTAAATATCATCTGCTGATGGGTGTTCTTTATTACCATTAAAATAATTTAGTATTGCAAGCCGTTGAGGTGTCAGCTTAAAGCCAAATTGCTTATATTTTTCCATAGGTTTATCTTTATAAGTATTATTTCTTAGTAATTATTATAACATTAGAATTATTCTTGTCAAGAGTTTTTTTATAAATTTATTAAACTTAAGCAGGGGTTATTGTTATAATAGACCGTTATGGATAAAGGTAGGGTTCATTTAATAATTAAGGGGTGGGTGCAGGGGGTGTTTTTCAGGGCAAGCATAAGGGATATGGCTCAAGGTCTTGGATTAACAGGATGGGTTAGGAACCTCTCTGATGGAAGTGTTGATGTGGTTTTTGAAGGTCAGAGGGATTTACTTAGAGAGGCTGTGAGATGGTGTCATAAGGGGCCATCTGGTGCCATGGTTAAAGAGGTAGAAGAAAATTGGCTTGAATATACAGGGGAGTTTGAGGGTTTTGAAATAAGATATGGAAGAATATAAATAATTATGCATCTCACAGAGTTTAATATTCAATCCCAACGCTTTGGGACAAAGATTAACAACATAGATAAGGAGTCTGCCTTATACCTTGCAGGACTGAGCAACTCTCAAGTCTTTGAACTTTTTGCACTGTCAAACAGGATAAGAACGGATTTCAGGGGTAATAAGGTTGATTTATGCTCAATTGTAAATGCCAAATCAGGCGCGTGCCCTGAGGACTGTTCCTTTTGTGCCCAATCTGTATATAGCTCTACTGAGACAGAGATATATCCTTTGCTTGATAAGGATAAAATATTAGGCGCTGCTGAATCCGCAAAAGAAAATGGTGCAAAGCGCTTCTGTGTAGTGACAAGCGGAAAGAAACCTTTTGATGCAGAGATAAGCGATATATGTAATTTTATTTCTGATATAAGCAAGTTAGGACTTTTTCCCTGCGCAACACTTGGACTGCTTGATAATAAGGTTCTTAAACAGCTAAGAGACGCAGGTTTACATAGGTATCATCACAACCTTGAGACATCAGAGGCATTCTTTAGAGAAATATGCACAACGCATACCTACAGGGAGAAGATAAAGACAATCAATTCAGCAAAATCCCTCGGGCTTTCTATTTGCAGTGGTGGGATATTTGGCCTTGGTGAGTCATGGGAAGACCGCATTGATATGGCATTTGCCCTCCGTGAGATTGGGGTTGATTCTATTCCTATTAATTTTTTTACACCTATCCGCGGAACGCCATTAGGAGATAAGAATTTACTAAATCCGCTTGAGGCACTAAAAATAATTGCAATATACAGGCTTATCCTCCCTCAATGTGAAATAAGGATATGCGGTGGAAGAGCAGCAACATTAAGGGAATTACATTCTTATGTTTTTATAGCTGGAGCTGATAGTTTACTCATTGGAAATTATCTTACAACACCAGGCAGAAACCCCCGGGATGACTTACAGATGATTAAAGACATGGGGCTTGAGTTATGAGAAGATCTTTTAGTATAAGGATGCGCGCATCCAGAGAAGGATTCCACATCTCAGGAGCTGAGGGGATATACAGCGAGAAGGATATAATTAACATAGTTAAGGAATATACAGAGAGGGCGATTTCCCATGCGAAGGGGAAACCTGATGAGATACTCCTAACAATCGAGACTCTCAAAGAGAGTCCTAAAAAAATATCCTCTTTACCGCTTTGCACCCTAAATACCCGCAACCTCAAATCTGCAAAAAAATCAGCTGCCAAGATATTGCAAGCAGTTGGTATTTCAAAGAGGGCAGTTGAAGAGGCATTTAAGGCATTAAGTATTGGTATCACAATGAGAGGTGCAATGCTAATAGATATAGAAGGGGTGAGGCTTGAACCTGATCTACTGAGGGGCGTAAGGGTCACAAGGATGGGAATAAGCGAGAAGGCAAGCACTGTAATCTCAAGAATATTGAGACCACTCAACATTAATAATGATACAGTTAAAGAGGCACTGGTTTTAGCCAGTAAGGTACATCATTATCCAATGGTTCTTGGAGAGCTTTGCATATCTGATGACCCTAACTATACGACAGGATATGTCGCGAGTAGTGCATACGGTTACATAAGATTGCCGCATATTAAAAAACGAGGCATCCCTTACGGCGGCAGGGCATTTTTTATTAAAGGTGGGGAACTTAAAGAATTAATTGAATACCTCCAGAGAACACCTGTTATAATTAACAGGATCCGTCCTTGTAGAGCCGTTATGAATATAAAGGATATCCTTAAAGACATAAAATGAATTTTTGCTCCGTGAAGGTCAGGCTTATTGCAAACCCTATTGCAGGAGGCGGGGCGCTAAGGTCAATAGAGAAGGCTCAGAAATTATTAAAAGATAAGGTCACGCTTTCAACATTCATCACACAAAAAAAAGGTGACGCAACCCGGTTTGCAAAGGAATCAGTTGAGGCAATTCATAGGGGAACAAAGACCGACCTCATTATTGTTGCAGGAGGAGACGGTACTTTCAATGAAGTCATAAACGGCGTACTCTCATCAGAAGGATATGCCCAGAAAGGGAAGGACATCCCGCTTGCCTTACTTCCTGTTGGAATAACAAATGTCTTAGCCAAAGAACTCGGCATTCCAGAGCGTATTGAAAAGGCAGTTAATGCGGCATTAACAGGCACACCACGGAAGGTATCACTCGGAAGGATAGTTATTACTCGTCGCTCGTCACTCGTCACTCGTCACTTCTGTTTAATGGCGGGCATAGGGTTTGATGGCGAAGCAGTTTTTAGGTTAAATGAGAATATCAAGAGAATATCAGGCAAGGGTGCGCATATCATTTCAGGGGTTAATAGCCTGATAAAATATAATCCGCCTTTAATTGAAATTAAGGTTCCAGAGGGTGTAGCTACAGGATATACAGCAGTTGTTAGTAAGGCAAGCTGTTATGGTGGTTATTTTAAAGTAACCCCACGGGCATCCCTTACAGAGCCAACGCTTGACCTCTGCCTTTTTAAAGGCAGTACGAGGATGGACCTGCTCAGATTTGTGTTTGGCGTTATTATGAAAAGGCATTTAAATTTTAAAGATGTCTTCTATGGAAAATTCTCAGAGCTTGAAATATCCTCTAAGGGCAATGTCCATGTCCAGATAGACGGAGACTATTTTGGGACATTACCTGTAAAGATTGATGTAGTAAAAGATGCTGTGAGTATTGTATGGTGAAATGAAACCTTTTAATGTTGCTATTTATCTGCTTATAAATATCCTTTTGTTTTCTTCGTGGTATATATTCCTTTTTAACAAAAGACATTTCTTATCTTTTATCGACAGACTAATAGGCGCATTTATTTTGGGGCTAACGCAGATAGTGGTAACAGAAATGCTCTTAGGTATTTTGTTCAAAGGGCTATATGCAATGCCTCTTTTTATATTAAATATTTCCGTGTCATCACTTGTGTTGATTTTTGTCTTTATACAAAGTGGACAGCCCTTTGTCCTTTTAAGGGATATTCTTAAAGAGGTTAAAAATGAGTTAAATCGGTTTCTGAGCATAATTAGGGGCGATGGAATACTATTATTTCTCTTTGGACTTTTTTTAATATCTATACTCTGGTTAATTTTTCTGGGCTATCTCTTCCCTTCATATACATGGGATGCCCTATGGTATCACCTTCCGTCAATGGGGCGCATTATACAGAGCGGTGCAATACAAGATAGCCCTCCCTTCTTATTTATTGATGTGGTTCTAAATGCCCTGCCTAAGAATATAGAATTATTTTTTTTATGGAATGTTATATTTTTAAGAAATGACGTTATAGTAGATTTAAGCCAGCTGCCTTTTACCATTGTAGGGGTTCTTACGATTTACAGCATTGCCATAAAGGCAGGGATAAAAGAAAAATATGCGATTTACTCTTCACTGCTGTTTTTCTTTACCCCCATAATAATTTTGCAATCTACAACAAACTATGCGGATGTTGCTGTAGCAGTGCTATTTCTCATTGCTATAAACTTTCTTGTCTCTCACCTGTCATTGCGAGTCCCGACATTTCGGGACGAAGCAATCTCAAGCGAGATTTTTCTGCCGTCCCGAAGCATCGGGAGGCATCAGAATGACAGAAAGCAAAGGGCTCGGAATGACAGAATACCCATTCTTTTAGCTGGATTATCAGCCGGAATTTTACTGGGCTCAAAGGGATCGGGTCTGTTATTTGTCGTGGTTCTATCACTCATGGTCATAATCCAAGAATTTATAAAGTGCAAAAAACCAATTAACATTATTTCTTCAGGATATAAAGAATATATAGTGAACCCCGTTAGAAATAGAGTTTCTAACGGGGTGAAAGAAACTTTTATGACATATGCAGTTTATTTTATCGTCCCTGTGTTTTTAACAGGGGGTTACTGGTATATGAAGAATTGGGTTATTTATAATAACCCCTTATACCCCATAGACATCTCATATCTTAATATAATTGTCTTTAAAGGACAGTTCAAAGGGATAATAGAACCAGTCCATGATGTTATAAGTAATTTATCACCACTGGGAAAATTATTCTATGTATGGATGGAAAGGGTGGAATATTATCTTTATGATTCAAGACTTAGTGGATTTGGACCTATATGGTTTATCTTGTTCCTGCCGAGCATAGTGACTGCCTTTTTTTACGCCGTAAAAAGAAAGGGCTTTTTATTTGTGAGTTTAATTCTTATTGTTACCTTTCTTATATATCCCCGTAGCTGGAATACGAGATATGTTATTTTTATCATAGGTCTGGGTGCTGTATCTTTTGGGCTTATGCTTGAGTGTTTTGATAAAAGAGGAAGGGAATTGAAAATTATTGCATTGTTGCTTGTAGTATATACCTTTCTTTCTGCAAATTCACCAGCCATTATGCCTGTAAAGATTAAAGAATTTTTTCATCTGCCAGCGAAGGAACGAACAATAGCAAGACATGCACCTTTTAATATAGATTTACATGTACGTAAGGAATACGGATACTGGATATGGATAAGTAAAAACATTACAAAGGGAGATGTACTTGCCTTTACCTTTGAACCGCTGTTTCTTTCACCCTTGTGGAATAGGGAATTTTCAAACAAGATTGTATATATTGTATCTGATACATACAATGACTGGATAAAAAGATTAAGAGAGAGTAAGGTTTCGTATGTCTTAATCAAAACAAATTCAGTAGAAAACAAGTGGATAGAGAAAGAAAAAAAAGTTCTACTCAGTTTCTACTGGATTGGCCATAAAGAGAGATTTAAGGTTGTATATTTTGATGAAAACTATAAGATATTAAGGTTCATAGAATAGAAAGGAATGAAGGAATATTAATCTTTCTGGATAACTATTGTCATCATTGAACCGAGCCACTTCCCCAGCGGACCCAGTATCCCTTCAATCCATAAAAGCAGAGGCAGTAAGAACTTCGGCAGAAAGTTTGGATAGCTATACCCACCGGATAAAAAGAACAAGAAAATTGTGTGATAGCTTTTATAAATAATTCTCAGGCCAGGATGACTTTTTTCGAATTCCTTCTCCTTTTTAAAAAAGATTGTGGGTATGCCAAGGTTAGCCTCAAGGAGGTGGTATTTTTTTGAGTTGTGTGTTATAGAATGCAGGTCAACCTTTTCGTGGGGATGTGTGAGCTTATATACAGGGTATGAAAATAGACTTATATAAGGTTCAACCATCAAAATCTTCCCCCCCTTTTTTAAAACCCTTTTTGATTCATTAAAGAATTTCTGAGGGTCACTCATATGGTGCAAAACGCCTAATAACAATATTGTATCCAGTGTATTGTCTTTATAAGGTAGGTCATGTGCATCATGGCATAGAGCAATATTCGGTGTAAGTAATCTGTCTGTTTGGGTCAAATTCTTAAAATATGTTTTGGTATATCCATGCCCTGTGCCGAACTCAACATTTAAACCATCCTCTGGAATGAATCTCTCTATCTCTGAATAAAAACTTTTATACATAGATTGCAGGATTGGCTTTACGTCGATTATCTTCCGTTGCAAGGCCAGCATCCTTACTTCATCATCTATGAGATTTTTATATTGCCTGTAGAGTCTTTCCATCTTAATCCGTTAGTTTAACTGAACTGTATCCTCTATAGAAATATTATTCTATTTGTCCTGCATTTCCTGTTATTACTGTGGATGGAAGAAGTGGCTTATCTTCCGAAATTCACTAAAATGCATAAGTTATATTTACCATTCCAAGAACCATCTCAGTCTTGCTATCAGGGAAAACTACTAACTGAGAACCACTTCTTTTTATATCTTCTTTAAGTTTTATTAATGTATAGCTCAGTCCTGTGTAAAAACTCAGATTCCGAGTAATCTGCCTGCCTATTCCCAGCCCCCCATCAAAACATGTTCCATTGGTATCAAATGTAATGCCTGGATATAAGCTATTCTCTACTTCGCCTTTTGGATAATAGTTATACATAAGCCTTCCATCAAGTGCCCATTTCCCGAGCCTATACCCCGCTCCAAATCCTGCGCCTATTCTCCACAGACTAATGTCCTTTTTAATACTACCTGATACAGAAATCCCCTCTTGAATAATATTGTCTCCTTTGAAATGCAAGCCATCCCAACCCCCTGATATATGAACCCTGTAATACAAATTATCAGATGTATTTTTGTAGCCAAATCTAAAGTCATAGAATTCGCCAAAAAACTTTACATCGTTTGTCTGAATTTGAATGTCGTTTTCACGCCATCTTTCTTCATCCTTTAAACCAGATGCCCAATCAGTGACAATACCGATATAAAAGTTTCCGGGTTTTTTTAAAGAATATTCCCCTGATACTCCAAAGAGAACTACATTCTGTTTAGATTCTGACTCAATGTTGGTTCCAAAGGCAGAAGTCTGCTCCTTATATTTTATTATGCCGTAACCACTATGTATACCAATACCAAAATCTACCGCATTAACACAGTCAACAAAAAAAATAATCAAGAAAATGGTTAATGAAAAAATAGTGGCTTTCAAATGATGTATTCTCCGACTGATTATCAAATAAAGGGTTTATACATTGATTTATGAGCCTCCGTGAAAATGTTTTATGAGTTTAATGGGGTTAATGGTCAGTTCCTAGTTCAGCAGTCGTAAGGTCAAAATTACTACGGAAGGTGTTTTTTGCATAATAAATCCTTTTGTCATTTGTTAACTTTACAAAAGTGTGTAAGCGGGAAGGTCCTGTATTGCCTATTTCAAACTCTCTCAAAACAGTACCACCACCATACGCTGTAACAGTAATTTTATTTCTATCATCAAGACCATAAACTACATAATCATTAGTATCAGAGATTAGCATAACGATATTCAACTCTACAATAGCCCTGATTATTTCATCTACCTTTTTCTTATCGGCAACATAGCCATCAGGCAATATGAGCCAATGGTCATTATTTCTTTCCAGTGTTATGGTTGAGTCTATCTTTGTAATCATGATCATGGTTAAATCCTCAGTGTTAATCCTTGAAATTCTTGGCAGATTATAATCCAAACGGTCACCCTTTTCTTGCGTCAGATACACTCCCGAAGCGATTATTATAACCCCCAGGAGAATATATTTTTTTCCATTTTTCATGTTTTTACTTATCAAGTGTATCACAAAATTTAGCATCAAGACAAGAAGTATTAGAGTTAATTTATACACTTCTATCATTCATGTTCCCTAATCGGTGTAATCAAGGCTGTTGAGGGCTTTTTCAACAGACTGAAAAGTCTTGACCTCTCTTAGAAATGGAATTTAGGGGTTGACAAAAAGGAGTTTGTAGCTTAATATTTCGTAGAGAGTCTTTCATGCTTCTCTACGAGCCATTGGCAACTAAAGGAAGGGACAACATACAGATTGTACAAATGCGAATAATATGAGGAGGTAAGCTTATGACAAAGTTTTTATCCAAAGGATCTCTGGGGTTATTATCTATTTTATTTTTATTCTTATTCAGCATGGTGTTTCCTTTACATGCTGTGGCAGAGGATACAAAGACTGCTAAGATTAAGGCAGATGTAGCAGCAAAGACAGAGACAAGGAAATTGCTTAAGAAGGCAGTAGATTCAGGGGAGAGCATAGAAGGCGCTGTAACCACTGCTATAAAGGCTGGCGCTGATCCGGTGCTTATAGTCTATACAGCAAATATTGAAGAAGGCTATTCAGTGAATGGAGTTGTGGCTGGCGCTATAAAATCAGGAGCGTCTCTGGATGCCGTTGTTAATGCCGCTATAAAAGCAGGCGCTTCTGAAAATGCAGTAGCCAAAGCTGCAGTGAATGCGGGAGTGTCTCCTTCAGCGGTAGCAACCGCTGTTGCTTTAGCTACTTCGTCACCGGCGCCTGTATTCGGTTACACGTCGTCGGCAGAGAGAACTATAACTATAACGTCTACTGCAAGCTATACGCCAGCTCCTATTCTTACAGGCGGCAAAGGCTGCGGCATAGACTGTGATTGTACTCGTCCCACGACTAAGCATAAGCCCAAGCCCAAGTGCAATTGCAAGTGCAAGCCTAAGTGATAGTGTGAGCGGAAGTGAAGAGGCGGTTGTGGTGCTTTAAACGCTTATTATCGCTGCTGTTGTTTTTAGCGGTCCTGTCTGTGCCGGCTCTATCTGTAGGAGAGCGAAATCTGCACATCGGTTCACTGGAGATTCATCCTTATATATCAGCCAATGAAACATACAGCGACAATATATATTCTGCTGCCACCGATAAAACGCATGATTATATAACAACAATAATGCCGGGTCTGAAGCTGCTGTTCCCGTTCAGGGAGCACAAGATAGGCGCTGAATATAACAAGGTCTTTACCAAATATGAAAAGTATCATGATGAAAACAGCACGGACGAGAATGCCAATGGTTTTATGGATTTTAGGTTTGGACGCAGGCTGGGCTTAACCCTGCAGGATGTGTATGCAAAGAGGCATGAGCCGAGAAGTTCATCAACTACAGGACTTATAGAGAAATATACTGCAAACACAGCCTCTGCCTCTGCATCATATAAACTTGTGGATGTATCTAAAGTTAAAATGGATTATTCAAAGACCACATGGAAATTTAAATCAAGCCAGTTCAGGGACAGGGGAGAGGATTTAATCTCAACCTATCTGTACTACAGGATTCTTCCAAAGACATCTGCCTTTGTTGAATATGACCATAAGCAGGTTGATTTTGACCAGTCTACAATTACGCTGGATAATAAAGTGAACAGCGTACTTTTGGGAGCGACATGGGAGATTACTGAAAAATCAAAGGGAACAGTGAAAGGCGGCTATACGTGGAAGAACTTTGAATCGTCGACTCTTAAGGACTTTAGAACATGGGCTGCATCAATTGATCTGAACCACGAATTTTCAGATTACACATCTCTCAAGATGGTAGGGCAGAGGGTAGTGAATGAGACAACCCTTCAGGGCGCCAGATACATTGCAACTACAGGAATGTATGGTGAATTCATGCACAAGTTTACCTATAAAATAGCCGGTGTTGTCAGAGGCTCTTACGGAGAGGATAAGTTTTCAGATGCTATTGCCCCTGAGACAAAGGTCAGAAATGATATTACAACTGCCGCAGGCGCAGGTCTGAAGTATCAGATGAGGGATTGGCTGGAGTTTGCCATAGATTATAATCACAGGGAGAGGAATTCTAATATAGACACAAATGATTATAAAGAGAATTCCTATATGTTTGCTATAAACTTTGCGATGTAAGTATATTGACCGGTTTTATCTTTTTTGGTTAGGACTCAGGAAGAGGATTTATCCCTCTCTGGTGATTTTCTCTATCCTATTGCTGCCTGTGAGCAATTTGGCGGCGGATGCATTAGTTGGTAAACTTATTCTTATAGACGGAACCGTTACTATAAAAAGAACTGGACTTGAGAAAGCCGTTGCCGCAAAAGAAGGAGACGATATTTCCGTGACCGATATATTGCAGACAGGAAAGGATTCAAGGGCGCAGATTGTGTTTACAGATGATTCAGTTATTAATATGTCATCAGAGGCAGGTTTAAGGGTGAATCAATATGTATATGATTCTGTGAGTAACAGGAGGAAGGCTGTTGTAAAGGTTCTGAAGGGGAAGACAAGGTTTGTTATCCATAAATACAGAAGCAGAGGTTCAGGTTTTACGGTGGAAACTGATAAGGCTCTGGTAACGGCTAATATCGCTGATTTTGTGGTTGCGGTTTTGCCTGCTGAAACAGAAGTGGCTGTGCTTGACAGCGGAGTGAGCGTCAAGAACATCTCTTTCCTGACAGTGGGGGTAATCAGGCTTAGCGTAAATCAGAAAACAATTGTAAAAGAGAAGACCCCGCCTTCACAACCTTCTGTGATTACGTTGCAGCAAAGGAGGGCTTACATCAAAGATGTGCACAACTTTTGACAGAATGGGAATATCTATAATGTCCGGAACAATGAAACACACATGTCTCAAAGAGACACAACGGATTAATAAAAATCCCCCTCCATCCCCCTTTGTAAAAGGGGGACTTTTCCCCTCTATTAAGAGGGGATTTAGGGGTGTATATTCCCCTCTTTGGCAAAGAGGGGTTAGGGGAGATTTTAAGGTGAACACCATATTTCTACAGATGGTTTTTATATTTTTGTTTTCTCTTATCCCTTTTACTTTAAATGCTCAGGAATATATGATAGGCGAGGGAGATCTGCTGAGAATAACAGTATACGACAATCCTGATCTTGCTACAGATGCAAGGGTCAGCGGAGACGGCAAGATTACATTCCCGCTTATCGGCGAGGTTGAGGTAAACGGGTTAACCGCAATAGATGTGGAAAAGAGAATAGCCAAACTCCTTCAGGATGGTTATATAAAGAGGCCCCAGGTAGCTGTTTTTATAGCAGAGTATAAGAGCAAAAAGGTAACAGTGCTCGGTGAGTTCGCCAAGCCCGGACTTGTAGAGCTCAGGGGTAGTTCAACTCTGATGGAAGTTATATCAGGCGCAGGCGGCATTACAGTAAATGCAGGCGAGATGCTTTATATCCAGAGGAAGATTTTAAAGCCCGAAAGCAGCAGCAAGGAAGATGTTACAATAACTGTTGAGCTGACAAGACTGGTTGAAAAAGGGGATGTGACCGCTAATGTGGCTGTGTTTGACGGCGACAGCATCTATCTGCCAAGGGCTGCATTTGTATATGTAAACGGCGAGGTAAAGACCGCCGGGGCTTACAAGATAACAAAGGGCCTTACTGTTTTAAGAGCAATAACGCTTGCAGGCGGTTTTACGCCGAAGGCATGGCAGGGCAGGACAAAGATTATACGCAAGACAGAAAAGGGCGAGGTTGAAATCAGGACTAAGATGGACGACCTTGTAATGCCGGATGACATTGTATTTGTGCCGGAGAGTTTTTTCTAAGGAGGAATATAAATGAAGGCAATAGACGATGAGATACATCTGCGGGACTACTGGCGGGTGCTTTTAAAACGTAGGCGCATTGCGATAACATTCTTCGCTGTTGTAGTCGGCATTGTTGCCCTATATTCATTCACGGCAACCCCTATATTTAAGGGCACAGCACGGTTGCTGGTTGACCTTGAGAGCAATCAGACCATGACCTTTACAGAAGGCGGGGGGGCATTCATCCGTATGAAGGACCCTACAGAATACTACAATACCCAGAAGGAGATATTAGCCAGCAGGGCATTTGCAGACAGGGTTGTAAGGAAGATGCAGATTGACAAGAACCCCTTTTATCTCGAAAAAAAGGATAAGAGGATTAACAGCCTTATACCTCTTCTGGGCAGGAAGATTAAAGGCGCCATAGAAACTTTATTCCCCGGGGAAAAATCGCAGTCTCCATTCCCTAATATTGCAATTCAGCAGGAGCTTGACCCTGATCTCACAGATATAATTCTTGAGGAGATAGAGGTTGAGGTCGGCAAGGCGGATAACATTATGAAGATTAACTATAATTCTGAAAACCCTGTGGTAGCCGCAGTTATGGCTACAGGCGCGGCAGGCGCTTACATAGAGCATAATCTGGATATACGCATAGAGCCTTTCATGGCCTCTGTTGAGTGGCTTTCCTCAAGGGTGAATGAATCAAAGGCAAAGGTGGAAGAAACCGAAAAAGAACTCCAGAAATACAGGGAAGGCAAAGGCATAGTATCATTTGAGTCCAAGGAGAATGTAATCACGCAGAAACTTCAGGAACTTGTTTCCCAGCTTGTTCAGGCAGAGACAAAGAGGCAGGAGGCAGAGGTAAAATATAAACAGATAAAGTCTGTTATTGACATGCCTGAACTGCTTACAACCGTTCCGGATATTATGAATAACATGGTGATTCAGGGTTTAAGGAATGAGGAACTCACATTAAAGAAGAAGATTTCCGAGTCGTCAGACAGATACGGACCCAAACATCCCAGCATAGTAAAATCAGCATCCGAGCTTGAGATGGTGCAGAAGAACATAATTGCAGAGGCAAAGAAGATGCTGAGCGCGGCAAATACTGATTATGAGATTGCCATGAACAGGGAGACATCGCTGAGGAGAACCATAGAGGAGCAGAAGCTTGAAGTTCTTGACCTGAACCGCAAGGCAATAGAGTTTAATGTGCTTGCCGGAGAATCAGGCAGCAATAAACAGTTTTATGAGCTTCTTCTCAGGAAACTTCAGGAAGCGTCTCTCTCAAGCGGAATCAATGTATCAAATTCCCAGATAGTTGACGGTGCTGTTATACCTAAATCACCTGTAAAACCTAAAAAGCTGCTGAATCTGCTTCTATCAGGAATAGTCGGGTTTTTTGGAGGTATCCTTGCGGCGTTCTTCATAGAATATATGGATGACTCCATAAAGACAACAGAGGATATTGATAAGGCGCTCGGACTGCCTTTTTTGGGTCTTGTGCCTCTGGCAAAGGAAAAGGGCCCCCTGTATATATCATTAGACCCAAAATCAGCAGTGGCTGAGTCATATAGGACAGTACGCACAGGCATAATGCTCTCTACAGCGGAAAAACCTCCACAGGTCATCCTTGTCACAAGCACGGTTATTGATGAAGGCAAGACAACAACAGCTGCCAATATTGCCATTGCAATGGCGCAGATGGGCGAGAAAGCGATTCTTATAGACGGTGATATGAGAAGGCACAATCTCCATAAACTATTCAACTCTGACAACACAACAGGACTCACCGATATAATAGCAAGGAATGAGAGCCTTTCTACTGCAATCAAGACAGTGGATGGATTCCCCAATTTAGATATAATTACAGGCGGGACAGTGGCACCGAATCCGTCAGACCTGCTTGGCTCCAACAAGATGAAAGAACTGCTGACTCTGCTGCGGGGGAAATACGACCGCATTATAATTGATTCTCCGCCAATGATGGTTTTTTCAGACTCGCTTATATTGTCAAAACTTGCAGACGGCGTCATTGTGGTTGTGTGGGGAGGGGTTACCGGCAGGGACATAATAGCGAAGGCATGCCAATCTCTGACAGGCGCAAATGCAAAGGTGCTTGGTGTTGTGCTTAACAAGGTTGCCATGACAAAAAGCAGCTCATATTATTACCCTTACTATGACCATGATTATTATACAGGCGAAAAGGACAGTAAGAAGAAAAAGGCATGATAGACCTCCACTGCCATATCCTCCCCGGCATTGATGACGGGCCTGAGACAATAGATGAGGCAGTTGATATGTGCCGCATTGCTTCGGCAGACGGCATAAAGACCATAGTCGCAACCCCTCATTTCAATCCCGGCACCTATGAAAACAGTTCTGAAAAAGTTTTCAGGCTTATAGATGAGCTTGGCGCTAAAGCAAAAGAAAGGGGCATTGATGTCAGGATACTGCCCGGCGCTGATGTAAGTGTTACGCCTGAACTGCCGGCTTATCTGAAAAAAGAAGAATACCTGACAATAAACAGAACAGGCAGATACTTCCTCGCAGAGTTTCCGGCTGCGTCAGCGCCGCCCGGATGGGATATGTTCCTGCTCTCTATTTTGAATTCAGGGACAATTCCTGTAATCACCCATCCTGAGAGAAATTTGTGGTTTCTGGAACACCCTAATTCGCTGTATGATGTTGTAAAAAAAGGCGTTATGGTGCAGGTTACGGCAATGAGCATAACCGGTGATCTGGGTGAGGATATACAGAAATTCAGCATATACCTTCTTAAACATAATCTTGCTCATGTGATCGCCAGTGATGCGCATTCTGCCACATACAGGCAGCCGCTGCTGTCTCATGCAGTGCGAATGGCAGGCGATGTTATAGGAAAGGAAAGGGCATATGCCCTTGTTACATCCATACCTGCCGCAATCATAGAAGGCAGGCATGTTTCCCTGCCTGAACTCATTGAGCCTGTCGGGCAAAAAAAGAGATGGCTTCAGAGAGTATGAATTTTTTAAAGAAGAGTAATAATCTCTTTAAAGAAAATCCCCCCATCCCCCCTTTACTAAAGGGGGGTGAGGGGGGATTTTTTAATGCTGTGATAGAGAAGGGCATTGTCCTGCTTTTGATATTCACCCCTCTTGCTTTTGGAACTGTTCAAGACTGGTCAATAGCCGTTATGGAGATAATGGCATTCATAATATTCGGCGCATGGCTGATACAACGAGCAAAGAGCAATGAGCAAAGAGCAACAACGAGCAATGAGCAACGAGCAATGAGCAATGAGCAACGAGCAATGAGCATTCTCATTTTTCCTGCTGCCCTTATATTAATTGCAGTCTTTCAGATTATCCCCTTGCCTGACTATCTGCTCTCTCTGTTATCACCTTCCACAAGCAGGCTATATAAGACATTTGCGGGTGATATGGCAGGCACATGGCGCACCATAAGCATTTATCAGTCTGCAACAATAGATGATATCTTCAAGCTCACTGCTTACACTGTAATTTTTCTGGTGATAATTAACCACTATAAAACAAAGCCGCAGGTAAACAGCCTTGCCCGTGCCATAGTTTACATGGGTTGTTTTCTTGCGGTTTTTGCAGTGGTTCAGAAGATGACATGGAACGGCAGGCTTTTCTGGTTTTACCCTGTGAGCGAAGGTCTGAATTCAAATATGGGTCACATCTGGGGGCCCTATATAGGCCACGCTCATTTTGCAGGATACATGGAGATGGCAATACCGCTGGCGATTGGGCTTCTCCTTTATAAGACATCAACAATAAAGGAACTGCCTGATCTATCATTAAGCAAGAGGATTGCCAATCTCTCAGTCAGCGGCAGTCTTATGCCGATTACCCTTCTGTCTCTTGCTGTTATGGGAATGACTGGTGTCTTGTTCATAAGCCTTTCAAGGGGAGGGATAATAGGGTTTACAGCATCTATGCTCTTTTTCACATTGCTAATCCGCACCAGAAGAACATTAAGAAAAAAAACAGGCGTTATTGCTATGGCAGGAATTCTGATATTATCAGTGGTTTTAATTGCAGGCTGGGACAGAATAGAAGACAGATTTGAAGAGATAGGAGAAGAAGGCAAAATAGCTCGGACGGATATCTGGAAAGATACAATTAACATGGTCAGGGACTTCCCTGTATTCGGGACAGGTCTCGGTACATTTGAGAACATATACCTTCAGTATCAAACTGGACGCTCGCGATTCTTGTACGAGCATGCGCATAATGACTATATAGAGATTTTTACTGATACAGGCATCGCAGGGTTTATGATTGTCATTACGATGCTCTTCTTTTTTTTCTATAAGATTATAAAGGCATGGCGTCAGAGGCATAATAATTTTGTGAAGTGCATGGCTGCATCCGGGCTTGCCTCATGCGTAGCAATAGCAGTTCACAGTTTTACGGATTTCAACATGCGAATTCCGGCAAATGCTTTGCTCCTGACTGTAATAGCAGCGTTAACATATGCAACCTTGAACATAGAGCAAAGAGTAATGAGCCCTCCAAGAGACCGGCGGGCAAGCAATGAGCAATGAGCAACGAGTAGGAAGAAAAATGAAAGTTGAAAAGTTTGAGGATCTTGTTGCATGGCAAAAGGCCAGAAAATTAACAAAACATGTTTACCATATGACTGGAAAGGGAGCATTCTCAAGGGATTTTGGACTGCGCGAACAAATTCAAAGAGCCGCTGTATCAATCATGTCAAATCTTGCTGAAGGCTTTGAGCGTGGTAGTAGAGCAGAATTTCATCAATTCATTGTTATTGCAAAGGCATCTTGCGCTGAACTCCGTTCGCAACTTTATGCAGCCCTTGATGTTGGATATATTACATCAGAAGAGTTTAAGGATATAAGCGACCTGGCGATTGAGGTCTCCCGGATAATAGGTGGTCTCAAAATAGCCATTAGGAAACAACGTGATCAAGCGTAAAATGAGCAATGAGCAACGAGCAATGAGCAATGAGCAATGAGCAATGAGCAATGAGCAACGAGCAACGAGCAACGAGCAACGAGCAACGAGGCTGCCTTTAACCTCATTGCTATCTTTTAACTCATTGCTCATTGCTTTGTTTATTGCCGTTCTGCTCTCGTTTCCCGTCAGAATGCTTATTGCAGACTATTATCATAGCAGGGTGGCTTATATCCTTGATGATAAATCCACAGAATATTTTGATATGAAGGGTATCTCAGGTGATACAATATCTGATTACAATGACGCCCTCTTATCCCTGAAAAAAGCATCCGCTCTTGTTCCGTCAAAGTCTATCTATCATAAGGGACTGTCTGATATATATTCAATGCTCGGAAGATGGGCAGAAAGCATGGACGCTGTTGCTGAACCCCTTCCTGCCGGAGCCGTATCAGCCAAAGAGGCTTTTGAAAACTCAGCGAGATACCTTAAAAAAGCGGTTTATCTTGAGCCTGCGAATCCTGATTATCATCTGGCGCTCGGAAAGCTTTATGACAGAAATATCAGTAATGCCCGGCTTGCAGAAAAAGAATTTGCAAAGGCTGTTGCCGCAGCTCCTGTAAATGCGCCCATGAGGTATGCGATTGCAATGCACTACCTCCTTACAGGCAGAAAAGGAGAGGCGCTTGAGCAGGCAAGGATACTTGCAAAAATAGACGACAGCTACCAGACCTCTCCTGAAAATATCAGGAAAAAGATTATGTCAGAGACAATGCATCCCACAAACTTATCCCGGCTTTATAATAGCTATCTTTTTGCCGCGCTTGAGATAGCTTGGCGGATATCAAAGGATAAGAAAGTGATAAAAGGCATTGCGCCTGATAACCCTGATGCGGAAATGGCAGTGCAGTTATTCTTTGAATGGAAGGGGATAGAGGAATAGCAATGAGGCAAAAGCAATGAGCAATGAGCAGTGAGATTTAAAACGCTTTGCTCCATGCTCTCTGCGTTCAGCGTTCAATTTTTATAAGACATGAAAAAAAACCACGTTGTATGGCATGACGTATATGTGAAAAGGAACCTTGCTTTATAGAATCAATTACTGCTGTCCATTCCCCATGTCATTTTGATAAAATAAAAGGGTGGATGGGCATAGTTTACAACGGCTTTTAATGACAATGTCTTTTGCGGTGGGGATAAACGGCAAAGCACGGGAGGTCGCGGCTTTGTTCATGGAATGGAAAGGGCTTGAATAAAAATGAGAATTTCACGTGAACAAATAGATTTTCTGAAAAATGAGATTTTGGCTATTGTACCGGACGCAGTAGTTTATCTCTTTGGTTCACGGGCAGATGACAAAAAAAGGGGCGGAGACATAGATATTATGGTTCTATCGAATAGAAAAATACGCTGGAAGGAAAAGGCCACAATAAGATGGCATTATTTTGAAAAGTTTGGTGAACAGAAGCTTGATATAATTTCCTCTACCTTTAAAGAAGAAGACACTTTTAAGCAGATAGCGCTGCATGAAGGAGTAAGACTATGAAATCCGAAGCCTTAATGATAAGAGAGCTAAAAGAAGACTTTAACAGACTGGACCGGGCAGTTGAGATGTTGAGATACTCGTAGAGGTTATTGATAAGACAAAAGTTTTTGTGTCGGAGAAAAACTTGGTTTAGAGGATGAAAAAGGGTTGAGTCCCTTTTCATCCCTAAAAATTGCGGAGGGAGAGATATGGAAAAAGTCAAACTGATGGATAGCGGTATGATTGAATTTCCTAAGAATGTTTGCGATAAGTTCAAACTTAAAAAGGGTATGGAATTTGACCTTTTTTTTGATTCGGAGACGATATACCTTAAGAGAGTTTATAAGTCTCTTAAAGATATGACGTTTAGTGAAGTTGCCGGTCCATTCAGGAAGATGGCTAAAAAAGAAAAGTTAAAGATCGATGATGTCGCTGAGGAGATAAAAAAATATAGGAAGAAAGGATGACGGTAATTTTGAAAAAGGTCGTTCTTGATACGAATACCCTTATTTCAGGACTTTTGTGGAACGGTAATGAAGCCAGGATTCTTGAGAAATCTGAGAGAAAAGAAATTCATCTTTTTGTATCAATGGAAATATTGAACAAGTTAGAGGGAGTTTTAAAAAGGGAGAAGTTCTCTAAAAAGCTTGAAGGCAAAGAATACGCTGTTGAAAAGGCAGTTGCAAAGATTGCATTGTTCGTCACTTTAGTAGAAGCGGGGCATACGATTAATGTGATAAAAGAAGACCCTGACGATAATCGGGTATTGGAATGTGCTATATCGGCACAGGCAACTGTTATTGTTTCAGGTGATAGTCATCTATTAAACCTGAAGACTTATGCAGGGATTGATATTAATACAGCCAGTGAATTTATAAAACGAATGGCTTGGTAAAATAGAGTTTACCGAAAGGCATAAAATCGGGAGTAATCAAAAGGTTTCGGATATAAGGAAAGTTAAAATAGTTCCGATTTTCAAAAAGGTCGAGGAGATATTAAATGATATATGAAGATGTGACCCCCTGTTTCATGCAGTGACATGGTTCTGGGTCGGCAGCCATGATGATTATGAATGGTTTTTTGGTTGAAATAAGTAAGAAATTCCCCATGGGGAACGTTATTCGGAGGAAAGGGATAGCGAGGACGATGAAAGGAAAATTCAAGATTCAAGACCCCAATTCTGTGAAGGTTTGAACCATACATAGAATATGAAAAAATTAATCAGCAAATATAATAATATGGGAAGTGTCCCTATTATTTATTTATTTCTAACTTTTAATGGAGAATTAAACCCTTAAATGAATTTACACAGAAGTTTTGACATTACCGTTTTGATAAAATAGAACTGGTAAAAAATGAGAACAATGTTATAATAGAGGGCAAGAAAATTGGATAGTGCATCTGCCGGGACTGCCATATCTGAAGCGCAGAAATTTATAAAGGAGGTTTTATGCATACGAAAACGGTCTATGAAGAAAAGGTGCTTAGAGAAATGCAGGCATTACCTGCACCAGCGCAGGAAAAACTGGCAAGGATAATCCATTTCATGAGAAGCGAGATCATGCTTTCTGAATTTGATGAGAAAAAAACAACCGAAGAATTCCTCTCAGTCTGTGGCACATGGGAAGATGACAGGTCAGTTGAAGAGCAGATAAGGGATATTTATTCAAGTAGGAAATCTACCAACAGGGCAGAGAAGATATTTTGAAGTATCTTTTGGACACTAATACATGTATTTATCTTTTGAACGGCAATCAACAATTGATGAAGAAGGTTCAAGAAGTTGGGGCCTATTCATTAGCATTGTCGTATAGCGTATTGGCTGAGCTATATTTCGGCGCCTATAATTCAAAAAAAGTTGATGCAAATCTGCACCGCATAGAAACCTTCAAGAGAAACCTGGCTATATTGTCTGAGAGCGATGAATCTGCAAGACTCTTTGGAAAGATCAAGACAGATCTCAGAGCAAGGGGTAATGTGATCGAAGATTTCGATATTCTGATAGCCTCGGTAGCCGTATCCAACGATTGCATTTTGATCACAAATAATGTTTTTCATTTTGAGCGGATAGAAGATTTGAAGTTAGAAAACTGGTTAATCTGAATACTTCTGATGGGTTAAAGGGTTGCGTCCCCTTTTACACCTTCAGTTTGGATGGGAGACAGCTTGTTTGATAATAAAGGGAGATTTTTTAGAATATGGGATGTGGAGCTTGTCTAAAAACTCAGTATTTGTCATTGTCCAGCTTGACTGGACAATCCAGAACCTATTGAAAAAACTGGATTCCCCGATCAAGTCGGGGAATGACAGTCTGATGGAATTATAGTTTTTAGACAGGCTCTGTGTCCCTCTTAGATTTACTCTTAGATTTATGCCCTTGTTTGTTTCCATGGGGGATGTCAAAATCCATGTGAGGTTTGCTGAGAGATTGTGCTAAAATAAGGCAAGAGGGGGTTTTATGGCAATAAAAATAGCAGAGGTAAAGGAGGAAATATATGGCAAGACTAAAAGAGATAGATATTGATATTCTGCCCAAGGAAGTGAAAAAGGAGTTAATCGATTTCTATGAGTATCTTTTAACAAAATATGGCAAAAAAAACTTAAAACTTAAGAGCCCCATAAATGATAAAAAAGTTTTTTTTGAATTTGTCAAAAAACATGCTATAACCCTACCCAAAGACTACAAGTTCAATAGAGAAGAATTGCATGAACGATAGGGTTTTCGTAGATACAAATCTCTGGGTATACCTGTATGCTGACGATTCAAACAAAGAAAAAACAGAAACAATAAAGAGCCTTGTTGATAAATATTTTGAAGATATTATCATCAGCACACAGGTTCTTGGAGAATTCTTTCATGTCCTGGTCAAAAAAGGATTGAAGGAAAAAGAGGAAGCGAGACAAATGGGGTTGGAAATATCTTCAAATTTTAATGTAGTTGACGTCCTTTCCTCATCGGTTATAAAGGCTATGGATATCAGCATACTCAATGGTTTCGCATATTGGGACAGTTTAATATTGGCTGTTGCATTGGAAAATAACTGTTCAACGCTTTATACGGAAGACATGCAGGACGGCCAGATCATTGAAAAAAAACTCAAGATCATTAATCCGTTTTCATGAAAAATAGAACCGTCCCCTTTACGTATGAATCTTGTTGATCAAATAAGGCGAGCAGCAACAAAGAGGATCATCTATACTGCGCATGCAGTTGATGAGATGAACGCTGAGGACGAGCTCATATCGGTGGAAGAAGTGAGGCAGGTAGTGTTCAATGGCGAGATCATAGAGGATTACCCAGAAGACAAGAGGGGGCATAGTTGTCTGATGTTCGCCATGCCTGATACCAAAAGGCCCGTCCATATAGTATGCGCGCCAAAAGAGGAATATCTTGCTATAATAACGGCATATATACCGTCTTTGGAAAAATGGCAAGAGGATTTTAAGAAAAGGAGAAAAAAATGAAGTGCCTGTTCTGCAATGGGGAAATGGAAAAAGCCTCAGTCTCATACACCGTGGACAGAAATGGATATCATCTCTTCATTGAGAAAATCCCTGGTTATGTGTGCTCACAGTGCGGGGAGAGATACTTTGAGGAAAAAGAGGTTGAGGCGATCCAGAATATGATCAAGGCACTGGAAGAGAAGCTGAAAGACGTTCTGGTAGCGGCATAACCGAACGCCTTGCTCTTTGCTCCATGCTGTTTACGGCTCACGTTTTCCATGCTTCCCAGCTTGTTGGCTTGTTCGCTTGTAAGCTATTTGTATGACGCAACGACGCTATGACTCAATGACATTTGAGATAGACCAGACAAACCAGAAAAAAGTAGCCTGTCCCCTTTTCTGTAAATACATTTTATAAGATGAAAGACAGGCAGTTTGATTTTAATATAAAACTTTATGGAGAAGGCAATGCAGCTAAAAACATGGTAAAGGCAATTCAAGATGATAAAAATGCTTCATAGATTATTCAAAAGATGAAGAAAGATTATATCGTCACTTTTTCAGCAGAGTTCCTTGTTTTATTCAGTGCCGTCTTGGTCTATAAGCTCGCTGCACATAGATGGTTTCGCATATTGGGACAGCCTTATCATAGCTTCAGCATTGGAGAGTAACTGCTCTGCTCTCTATACTGAAGACCTTCAGCAGGGGCAGGTCATTGAGAAAAAACTTAAAATCATTAATCCGTTTTCAGAAAAGTAAAATATAAAACATGGAATGTTAATTCACATTTCAATGCCTGACACCTTTTGTGTTTATATTTGGTTTCTTATAAAGGGAGATTTTTTAGAAAATAGGATGTGTCCCTCTTTGGTTCGGTTAATTGCAAAACTATGGTATAATTAACCATAAAAAGGAGGACAAAGAAATGGGGAATAGAGCAGCGTATATGGCAGAATATCTGAATGATGGTCACCTGTCAATTCCTAAAGAAATAGCAAGCAAGCTCTCTCTTAAAAGGGGCAGAAAAATACGCATAATAATTGAAACAGCAAAGTTTAACAAGGCAGAGTTTCTTGATTTATTTGGTATATGGAACCAGAAAAATGCAGATGAGATTAATATTTTTAGGGGTATCTTTAAAGACCGAAAAAAATTCGGCAGGGGCGATATCAAACTGTGATCTACTGTCTTGATACCGACATCCTAATAGAATACTTCAGAGGAAATGAATCTATAAAAATCAGAATTGAAAATCTGCGGGAAGATGACTCTATCGGATTATCATGGCTCAGCGTATATGAGTTTTTTAAGGGAATATTTGATAGTGGTAAATTGGAAGAAGAGGGATTCCTCAGTGCGTTGGTCAACTCATCAATATTAATGGACGAAACCTACGAGTCGTCAAGAATAGGCGGCGAAATCTATGCTTCCTTAAGGAAATCAGGGGCGCTGATTAATGATGCGGACATTCTGATAGCGAGCATTGTGAAAAATCACGATGCTGTCCTTGTGACGAATAACGAAAATCATTTTAAAAGGATTCCCGGACTCAAGATTGAAAATTGGCTGACAAGTTAAAAACAAGGAAAGGCGTATCTAAAAAAGATAAGAAGTTGATTGAGGCAAGTATCTTGCAAAATAACATTACATTTAATCAGAAGTCGGGGGTTCAGCTTTGAAAGGATGACAGCTTGTTTGATAATAAAAGGGAGATTCTCCGAATTAAGAATGTGACACAAAAAAGCTGGGAATTCCGCAAAGTTTCAAGGAGGAGAGGAGTTATGGAAGAAAAGGTTGTAATATTTGGAGGAGACGGCTTCTGTGGCTGGCCAACAGCGCTATTTTTATCACAGCATGGATATGATGTGACCATAGTTGACAATTTAAGCAGGCGCAATATCGATAATGAACTTGAGGCGTATTCCCTGACGCCGATACAACCGATGGGGACACGGATTAAAGCGTGGAAGCAGCATACAGGAAGAGACATCAAATTCATCAATATCAATGTTGCGGAGAATTATCACAGGCTCTTGACACTGTTAAAGGAGATCGAGCCCAGAGCGATTGTTCATTTTGCCGAGCAAAGAGCCGCGCCGTACTCAATGAAATCTGCGTTTCACAAGCGTTACACAGTAAATAACAATATAAATGCAACCCACAATATCCTCTGCGCGATCGTGGAATCGGGCCTCGATATCCATGTGGTCCATCTTGGGACCATGGGCGTGTATGGGTACGGGATGGCCGGCATGGAGATTCCTGAAGGTTATCTTAAAGTGGCGGTTGATGTTGATGGAGAGAAGAAAGATCTCGAAATACTTTATCCGGCGAACCCTGGAAGCGTCTACCATATGACCAAGACTCAGGACGCGCTCATGTTCTACTATTACAACAAGAACGACCGTCTGAGGATTACCGATCTGCATCAGGGAATCGTATGGGGTACGAATACCGATGAAACTTTGCTTGACGAGAGGTTGATAAACCGTTTCGATTACGATGGAGACTATGGCACTGTCCTTAACCGCTTCCTCATGCAGGCCGCCATTGGATACCCGCTAACGGTTCATGGTAGCGGAGGGCAAACGCGGGCGTTTATTCACATTCGTGACACTGTGAAGTGCATTAAGCTTGCAATTGAGAATCCTCCGGAACAGCATAGCCGTGTCGAGATTTTCAATCAGGCCACAGAGACGCATACCGTGAAATGGCTGGCAGGGAAGGTTGCGAAAATGATCGGGGCGGAAATTCAATACCTTGTTAATCCCCGTGTAGAGGCAGACGAAAATACGTTGAAGGTCTCAAATAAAAAATTCATGGAACTCGGGCTGTCTCCTATAACTCTGAGCGGGGGGCTTATGGAGGAAGTGATTACCATTGCACAAAAATATAAGGACAGGTGTGATATGTCAAAGATCCCTTGCCGTTCCAAGTGGCGTGCTGAGATCGACTTGGCGGATAAGGTACCTATCTTGACCAGTAAAGCCCGGCCAAATCACATTACTCATATATAGATTTTATTGATAATGATTGCTCTGCTGAGTTACCTAACTGATAAAAAACTTGATAGCCATTTGCGTGAACTGGTAAGCGGCAGTTCTACTGCTTTAATAGTTACGATTGGTGGCGTAGCTGCGGCGTATGTTTTTTACTTGTTGCTCGCAAGGAATTATGGTGCTGAGATTGCAGGCATATTTGTTTTGTCTTTTACTTTTTTTCAGATATTTTCCATGCTGTCCAAATTGGGGACAGATACTTTCTTGATTCGCTTTGTGGCGGAGTATTCATCTCAAAACAAGTGGGACTCGGTTAGGCGCGTTTATAGTCAGGCTTTAAAGATAATAGTGCCATTCAGCATTTTGGTTACCATTATTACGTTCGTCTTTGCGCCCCATATTGCTAGAAGCCTCAACAAAGAGTACTTGATGCTACATTTTAGAATTATTTCTTTGGCGATAATTCCTATGGCTGTAATGAGTATAAATGCTCAGGCATTAAGAGGCATAAAGAAAATCAGGGAGTTTACATTTCTTCAGTATGCTGCACCGTTTGCATTCGGCAGTCTTATCTTAATGGGTTTCTTATTAGCCGATAAGCATGCTAAAATGCCCATCATTGCTTTTACCTGTGGAACATACGTTGCTGCTTTATTGAGTTTTAAGTGGTGGTGGCGTAATATAAATCGCAGGGTTGAGGGTGAAATCTCTCAGCCCGGTTTTGCAATCATTGACATTCTGAGAATTTCCTTGCCGATGTTATTATCCGGCTCAATGCTATATCTGATGCAGTGGACTGACACAGTGATGTTGGGTATATTCATGTCCGATAAAGATGTTGGCATTTATAATATTGCTACAAAAATTGCAACTGTTATTAGTGTTCCTCTTTTTGCAGTTAACAGTATTGCTGCTCCCAAATTTGCGGAATTCTTCGGGAAAAATGATATCAAATCGCTTGGCAAGATGGCCCAACATTCTACGAAAATGATATTTTGGGTTTCTTTGCCGGTGGTTTGCATATTTCTGACGTTCCCCTCTTTTGTTATGGGCATATTTGGGAAAGATTTTATAGAGGGCCGCTATGCCTTGATTTATTTAACCATAGGGCAGTTCATAAATGCGGTTTCTGGCTCTGTAGGTTTTATATTACAGATGACTGGGAAAGAGAAGGCCTTTCAATATATAATGATATTCGCTGTAATGCTGAATATCATGCTCGACTATTTGTTGATTCCAAAATTGGGAATTGCCGGAGCAGCTATATCAAATATGATTGCGATGATATTTTGGAACATAGCTGCTGTTTTGTGCATAAAGAAATATTTTAATTTCTATACTGTATATATGCCATTTTTAAAAATAAATAAATAAAGAATTCTGAAAATTATATATCTAAAAAAATATATTATCTATTATGAGATCAATAAGGAAAAGCACTCTTCTAAATATAGTTTTATTTCTTTCATTTTTCCCTTTTTTTAAAATAGTGCCTTGGATTGAGGCTGAGGTCCAGCCGTTCTGCGCTCTTGTGGCACTCATTAGTATCATGCTTTTCTCATTCAAGAAAGACAGGATTTCATTCTTAATTATACTTTTCTTCTTGTTTCTATTCATGTTCTCAATAGCCTCTATTCTATTAGGAAGATCTCCAGGGTCAGTAATCTTGGCGGCGGGCAGTTATGTATTACCATTGCTTATTTTTCTCGCTCTTAAGGACAATACAGCTTTGCTTTCCCCAAAAATATTTTACACCGCTTTCATATTATATTTCGTTGTGGGAACACTTCAAACCTTTGGCCTTCTTGTGTGGGCGCAGTCGTATATACAACTTATAATTCCTCGTTTTTCAGGATCACCATTCGGCCTTGGTGGAAGGGGCGTGTCGTTTCTCGCCCAGGAGCCTTCCGGAGCAGGCTTCATTGTCACCCTGATGTTGGCAACTGGCGCATATTTCTACATGATTAATAAAATATCAGGCAAAGTATTCAGCATGATTACTATTGCTGTACTGACTATGTTGTTCATGAACAAATCAGGTACCACTTTTTTGCTTCTCTTTATTTTCTTTTCGGTTTTATTATTCATGTTATTCTGGTATAGCTCACTTGCTAAGAAAATAAAAGCGTTCTTCATGACGATGCCGATAGTCCCAATATTTGTTATAGTTACTATAATTACGCTCAATTATTATACGGATACTGTCAAATTTGTTGCGCTCTTAAATAAACTTATTAATTTGGTAGAGAGTGAATCAATTTTTTCGTATGGAGGTATCGCATCACTTTCTGGCGGACGATTTATAACTGTGGCGATGGGCTACGCGTCTCTTTATTATGGATTTGGGATGGGTCATGGAATCGCATCATACCAAGACATGTATTCCAAATTAAGCACTCTTCTTAATCTGAATTGGTATAGATATTCCATTTCCCAGAGATTCGCATCAGGAGAAGAACAAAAACCAAATGCATACGGGGCAATAATAACCTTAGATATGGGTGTGATAGGACTTGGACTTCTTATTCTAATCGTTTATCATTGCTGGAGGAGCCGCGACAAAGTGAAATACTGGGGACAAGAGACAATACTTAGAAAATCTTTGTTAGTGTCTATCTTCTCAACTGCTATCTTTATAATCTTCTTCCGTTCAACTACAACCATGCCTGTTGCGTGGGTCATGCTTGCTTATGTGCATGATTTTATAAGGCGAGAGATTAAGGCGGCCGAGGTGAAAAACTCTATTAGTCAGAGGAGATAAATGGATTACAGGATAAAAATGCTTGGATACGCAGTGTTTGGAAACATCCCGTATGGAGAGATACCGTACCAATGGCTTCAGAAAAAGATAGGCGGTCTGAAAAATCCGGATTTCAAGGCTAGGTTTCAGAGGAATGCTCTTCTAATATCGGCGTTGGCGGCCAAAGGGTTTAAATTTTCAAGTGCGAGAATTATGGAAATAGGTACCGGACGTATCCCGACATCTCCGGTGGGTTTCTATCTGGTTTGGGGTTGAGCGGACTGATACATTTGATATAACAAATTTGCTTGACGACGCTCTGATTGAACAGATGGTCGGATGGATGCGGGAAAACGTGGATGTCCTGCTGGGTATCTATGGCAGGTGGTTTAAAGAAGACCGGTATGAAAGAATATGTATCACGAAGAATTTAAGTGATGTTCTTGATACTTGCCAAATTTTTTATCACTGTTCTGCTGATGCATCAAAGGTTGCCATGCCGGATGAAACATTTGATGCCATATGCACGATTAATACAATGGAACATATTAATAAGAAAGATATCAGTACTATTCTTAAGGAGGGGAGGAGACTGCTTAAGCGTACTGGCCTTGCAGCCCATTTGATTGATCATACCGATCACTGGGCAAAATCTGATCCGCGGATTTGCTCTATGCACTTCTTAAAATTCCCAGACTGGTTGTGGAGAATAATAGCAGACAATAAATTTGCTTATCTCAACAGACTGCGTGTTTCTGAGATGCTGGAACTCTTCAGGGAATCAGGAATGAAGATAGTGGGAACGGATGTGACAGTTGATGATAGGAGTGTTGATTATCTGAAATCAGCCAGATTGCCGAGGCGTTTTAAAAAAATGTCGCTGAGAGATCTTGCAACAGCAACTTCGCTAATAACGGCAAGGCCATTGTGACAGAATCTATAAATATTCAGTTCATTTTAAACTGGAGAAGATGAATGCTTCCTAATTTCATTTGTATCGGAACCGGCCGCGCCGGAACTTCATGGTTGTATAAAGTTTTGTTGGAACACCGCGAAGTCTGCACTGCAAAAAACATTAAAGAGACCCAGTTTTTTAATATTCATTATGAGAAAGGTGTCGGGTGGTATAAGAAGTTTTTTGAGGATTGCGGCAAGGCTTCGGCAGTCGGGGAGATATCTAACCGCTATATATTTGATCCGGCAGTGCCCGAGAGGATCAGGAAAACCGTGCCTGACTGTAAGATCATCATCTGTCTGAGAAATCCCTACGAGAGGATTCAGTCCGTTTATTCATTCAAATTAAGGGGGGGGCGTTAAATTGCTCATTTGAAGAGGCACTGGGAAAAATGCCGGAACTCATATATGAGAATCGTTATTATTCTCTGGGCAAACCGTATTATGATATGTTTTCGCGGGATAATATATTTATTTTGTTCTATGATGACCTTGTCAGCAGGCCGGTTGAACTATGCAAGAACCTTTTCAGGTTTCTTGGAGTGGATGAGAATTTTATTCCCTCGGTTATTGATAAAAAGGTAAATACTGCGATTATTCCGAGGTTCCCGCTGGCTACACTGCTGACCAAGGGCGCTGCCATAATATTGAGAAGTTTGCATCTATACGGTTTTCTGACCCATGCAAAGCGCTCAGACAGGATTAAGAATCTTTTTTTCAAGGGATATGATTATAAGAAGGAAAATCTGATTACGGAAAAAGCCAGAGCTATTCTTGATCCTGTTTTTCTTCCTGAAATAGATAAACTCGAAAACCTTGTTGGCGCGGAGCTAAGCGGATGGAAGAAGTAAGTTTTAAAGTCGGGTTTCTTATTAGCTGCACATTATCATCTTACAATCATATTGCTCAACTTTTTAAATTATTAAAGAGGTGTAGGGCATGAAACTTTTGAATATGAAAACCTTGATGCAAAAGATGTCTTTCAGGAGTCAAATAAACTATGCAAAATTTGATTTCAATCTCATGCTTATTCTTGTGTTTTTGTCAGCAGTCGTATTTTTCGGGCCGTCTTCAGCTTTTTCTAAGCCCTCTCTGAACGACAGGCTTGTCCTTATGTGGCAGGTGCAGAAAGACATTAGTGATGAGGATCTAAAATTTTTGAAAGAAAAAGGCGTAAATCTTGTTCAGTCTTTTAATATATTGAAGTGGACTGAAGAAGAGATTCAAAATTATCTTGATCGAATGGGAAAAAACGGAATGGGCGTAATCATGTCCATAGATAAGGCTCCTATTCTTAACAGAACAGCAAGTGGATGGTCGTATAATTATACGAAGGCTGCTGAATTCATAAACCGCTGGAAAAACCATCCTTCCATTTTTGCTTGGCATATCTGTGATGAACCAAGCAGTGCAAACAAGAAAATCCCAGTATCATTACAGGAAGAAATATATCGGCATATAAAGAGTCTTGACCCTGCCGGTCAGGTTTTTATTTCGTGGAATGGCACCGTTGACGAGCACTATAATTTTTTTTCTGAAAAAGCATTTGATATGCTGGATATTCACGCATATGTGAACGACTATCCGGGGCATCGCCAGAAGAATCTTATTGAAATCTTTAAGAGACACAGAACCCGTATTTACCCTGTTCTCATAACAATCAGCGTGCATAACAGACAGAATCGGCCTAAACTCCCTTCTGACGCTGTCAGACAGCAGTATGAATTCTTTTTCAAACAGAATAATCTTACACGGAGTATCGGTTTTTATGGCTGGAAACTCAGCCCTAATACCGGAATAAAGGATGATTCAGGGTTGATAAGGCAGTTTATGGATTTGCAGTTTAAGTTTCCTTGAAAAAATCCCTTAAAATTTCATATGCCATTTTAGAAGAATTGGGGAAGGCGAAAAAGATATTCAGATATTTGCAGTATTGTTCTTAGGATGCTTAAGATGAGTAGTTTTGAAAAAAAGATAAAATTAATGACAGAAAATAAAAAACTATGTTAGTGGAATTATTTTTTTTCTTATCAGCGGCAATGCTTTTCCATTCATGGGTGAATTATCCCCTTCTGCTGTTTTTTTTGCATGGACTGAGCCGGACTAAAAGGGATAAACCTTTAGAAAACGGAACGTATATGGTCTCTGTTGTCATCCCTGCCTATAATGCTTCTGATAAAATAGTTGATAAACTGAAGAATATAATTGAACTGGACTTTCCGGCAAATATGATAGAAATAATTGTTGTGTCAGACGGTTCCACGGATGATACAGTTATGAGAGCAAAGAGCATTGGCGCTCGGAATGTTTTTGTTTATGAATTAAAGCAGAACATGGGGAAGAGTGCAGCTCAAAATTTTGGGGTGGAACATGCAAATAACGAGATAATTGTTTTTACAGATGTAGATTCTCTCTTTGCCGGGAGTTTTCTCCGCTATCTCATCCCCTATTTTGCTGACACTGAAATTGCGTGCGTCGGCGGCAATGCATTATTAAGAAAACAGGATGGACATATTGATAAAGCCCATGGATTGTACTGGAAAATTGAACAGTTTCTTCGCCGGGCGGAATCTGATCTCGGAATGCTCCATTCACTTCCGGGATGGGGTTTTGCCATTCGCAAATCTGATTTTGTCCCTCTGGATTCTGATACAGGCGATGACATGATTCTGCCGCTTGAGATGGCATTACGGGGAAAACGCTCTGTTATTTCCCTTGATGCTGTTGTGGCAGATTATATGCCTTCAAGCATAAAGGGCGAGGTTAATGCCAGACAGCGGATAACCCTGCGAAATCTGACTGGAATAATGAGACGAAAAACTCTTTTAAACCCATTTCTTTTTCCGAAAATGTCTTTTTCTATCTGGTCACACAAAATTTTACGCTGGCTCAGTCCTGTATTTCTTATTGCCTTGTTTTGCAGCAATCTATGGCTTTATACTACAGGCGAAAGGGAATTTTATGTGATATTGTTTTGGGGGCAATCTATGGTATATATAATAGGCTTAGCGGGTATCCTTGGTTCTTTAAGAGGCATAGATGTCCCTTTAAGCGGGTTTATTTCTTCATTTCTCGTTGCCAACACCGGATTTTTTATAGGACTACTGAATTTTCTCAAGGGGAACAGGGTGAAGAATTATAGGAATTTTGTTTAGATAAGCTATAACAAGTTTTCCTCGTTTTAATATCGTTGGTTGTGCTTGTCTTTATAATCCTCGATGTTTACTCCGTGCATAAGATTCCTGATAGATTCTCGCGGCAGATGGTTGGCGCGGGAATGGGACTTTTATTGGTTGCTGTTATCAGCACCTTTATATTCTTTTTTTCCAAAAGGATTGCGGTGCCAAAATTTGTTTTTATTGCTTTCTTTGCATTTTCGTTCTTTTTTATGTTCGTATTCCGTTATTTTTTAAATAAGTTTTTGAGGTCGTTCGTGTTCTGGAGGCTGCTGCTTGTCGGGAAAAAGAAGATATGCGAAGAAATCGCATCGCTTATCAACAGGAGGGAATTCCTTCATTCCCGCATTGTCGGTTATTTATCCGACGACGCTGCCCCAGGCTCGTCTTCGGGTTTCGTTTTTATGGGGAAGATTGAAAACCTTGCGAGGGTCGCTAAAAGAGAGAGTATTGACCGGATAATAGTCGCTTCAAGGAAAATTGACGAAGACATGATGAGGCTGTTGCTTGGATGTATGCAGGAAAAGATAAGGGTTGTTGATTGTAACAGTTTAGTTCTTTTGCATTAAATCGTCTCAGCTTGAATTATTATACAGTTTAGCTTGGGCAGTAGCGGTATCGGAAGTAAGGAGAGTTTGCAGAAATTCTCTTGGATGGACTTTCTGTCTTCGGGCTGTTTGCAGCAGGCTGGGGAGGATGCTGTGGGTTTTAAGACCACTTTCCGAGCGAGTTCCGAACATGATTTTACGAAAGATTACCAGAAAACGAATTGACTGTTCCGCATGATTGTTTGTGGGCTGCACACCAGGATGTCTGAGGAAGGTAACGAGATGTTTTTGTTCGGGACCGACAAGATAAGACCTCAGAGACTCAGCGGGCTTGAAGCCTAAAGGCCGTTTGCAGATTTTTATCAATTAATGGTTTAATGGGACGGTTCTATTTAACAGAGATGACGTAAGAGAGGTGCTTGCATGGAAGGAGAATACGGGAGGAGAATACGGGACACTTCCCATATTCCTGAAAGTAAAAAGGGCACAGGCAACTTAATTGAAACGGATAGCGAGCGCATTCCCTGCGCCTCAGTCCGCCTGAGGTGGAGGGGTTAGCGAGCGAATATGATAAAATATTCCGCGCGGCATCCCTGCGCAATATGGTGGCTTTGAAACCTTTGCGTATGCCCGCCTATAAGTCTTACATAAAGCGCTTAGATGATAATTTGACGACTATGTTAAAGCACAATGCAATAAAGTTGCGACTTTCTTAAATAAGATGTATACTTAGTCGAATGAAACGCTATCTTGATGAACGTATATTGAACGACTTGTCCGCCAAAATGGTGGTGCTGACCGGGCCGCGTCAGGTGGGCAAAACCACGCTCAGTCGTCATTTGATGGGGGCATTCAGCAGCGCCCAGTATCTGAACTGGGACGTGTTGGCTGACCGGGCGGTTTTGCAGCAGCAGTCATGGAATCCGCGCGCAAAATTGCTGGTCATGGATGAGATTCACAAGATGCGCGGCTGGAAGGGCTGGCTGAAGGGGGTGTTTGATGGGCGGTCTGCGGGGCAGGCTCTGTTGGTGACAGGCAGTGCCCGTATGGAAACTTTCCGGCAGGGTGGGGATTCGCTGGCGGGACGTTATTTTGCTTTTCGCTTGCATCCGTTTTCGGTGCGCGAGTGGTGTGAACAGCTGCATGTGGAGCCAGCCGATGCGTTGGATCACTTGTTGGAAAGAGGCGGCTTCCCCGAGCCGTGCCTAGCTGATGATTCCGTGCAGGCTGATCGCTGGCGTATGCAGTATTTCAACGACCTGATTCGTGAAGATGTACTTGAATTTTCACGCCTGCATGAGATTAACACAATGCGCCTGTTTGTGGAGTTGTTGCGCGAGCGTGTCAGCACCCCGCTATCATTGGCATCCATAGCAAGGGATCTGGCGGTTTCACCCGCGACATTGAAACGCTATCTGGATATCTTGCAGGCGTTGTTTATTGTTTTTACGGTTCAGCCGTGGCATCACAATATTGCCCGTGCTATTTTGCAAACCCCGAAGGTGTACTTTTTCGATACGGGCATGGTTAGAGGCGGCCAGGGTGTGCGCCTGGAGAATGCGGTTGCGGGCATGCTGCTGAAACATGTGCATTTTCTTCAGGATAGCATGGGAAAATCTGCCGGCCTGCATTACATTCGTACCAAGGATGGCGTTGAAGTTGATTTTGCCCTCGGTGAGGAAGGCAGGCTGACGCACCTAATTGAATGCAAGCTGGGTGACAATAAGCCGCATCCCGGCTTGTCGCGATTTGTCGGGCAGTTTCCTGATGCGGAGGCAGTGCAGATAGTCTATGGGCTGCGGCAGGAAGAATTTCGCAACGGAATCAGAATTTCTGATGCAGCCAACTGGCTTGTGGGTTTGTCGGCATGATGAATAAAAAAATAGCCATCCTGGGCACGCGCGGCATTCCGTCATTGTTGACTACAGTAGAGGATATGGATATAACATATAGAGCAGATATGTCAGCAAAGGCAAGGCATCTGGTCATGAGTCGTTATGACTGGGACATTATTACGAATATGTATCAAAAAATACTGATGGAATCATGAGTGAAGGCTTTCCTCGTTTTAATATCGTTGGTTGTGCTTGTCTTTATAATCCTCGATGTTTACTCCGTGCATAAGATTCCTGATAGATTCTCGCGGCAGATGGTTGGCGCGGGAATGGGACTTTTATTGGTTGCTGTTATCAGCACCTTCATATTCTTTTTTTTCAGGAAGATTGCTATACCAAGGGCTGTCTTTCTTACCTTCTTCCCTTTTGCGTTATATTTCATAGCCACATTTCATTATTTTTATAACAAGCTCTTCAAGTCGTTTATATCATGGAGGATACTGATTGTTGGAAAAAAGAAAGCCAGCGAAGAAATGGCTTTGCTTATCAATAGCAGGAAGTATCTTCATTCCAGTATCGTTGGTTATTTGTCAGATGACCCTGACGCAGGCTCGTCTTCTGGTCTTGTTTTTATGGGGAAAAACGAAAACCTTGCAAGAATTGCCGAAAAGGAAAATATTGACCAGATAATTGTCACTTACAAGAAGATTGATGAGGAGCTGATGAAATTGTTGCTTGGCTGTATGCAGAAAAAGGTCAAGGTTACGGATTTCAAAAAAGTGGTGGAGGAAATTGCGGGGAAAGTCCCTGTAGAGTATCTTGATGCCAACTGGTTTATCCTTGAACTGATGAGCACAGTGAACAGGAAATATTTCTGGTATTCAAAGAGATTTACAGACATAGTCCTGAGTCTGATGAGCATCTGCATATTACTGCCTTTCTTGCCGATAATCGCTTTAATCATCAAGCTGGATTCAAAAGGCCCGGTCTTTTATTCTCAGATGCGCATCGGAAGGGACTGTAAACCATTTAGAGTATGGAAACTGCGGACAATGGTGGCTGGTGCAAACAAAAATAATAACGTGTACTGGACAACTGAGAAAGACAGCAGAATTACGCGTGTCGGCAGTTTTTTGCGGAAGATAAGGCTTGACGAGGTTCCGCAATTTTTCAATATCTTAAAAGGCGAGATGAGCTTTATAGGTCCTCGCCCCGAAACAATAAGTAATGTTGAGATGCTGGCGAAAAAGATTCCCTATTACACTGAACGGCATATGGTCACGCCCGGGATAACAGGGTGGGCGCAGATTAATTACCGCTACGGCAATTCTGTGGATGATACAAAAGAGAAATTAAAGTATGACTTTTATTACATTAAGAACAGAGGTATCATGCTTGATATTCTGATCTTTCTTAGGACAATCCGCATTGTCCTGACAGGAAAAGGAGCGATTTAAAAATACTTACTTTTCCCACAGATACCTGTCAACATGCTGGGTTAAGTCCATTCTCTTTTAAGGGATTCGTAATGTTTTTTCAGTGTTTCGGCTTCTTCCCATTGCCAAAAATCTTGTTCAACCTCGAAAGAAGAAGTATCTTTTTGTAATGTACCGTCTTTAAATTTTTCATTAAAACCTTCAAAATTCATTTTCCAAAAAAGGAAAAAAGAAAATGGGAAGTTCTATTTTTAGGCTACCTGCAATTGACGGCTAACACATTGCAAAAGATTAAAGCCTAATCCCGAAACATCGGGACTTCTTTTGCACCAGTAACGTTAGGCGAATAGATTCTTTAACCCCTCTGCAGTTTCTTTAACATCTCTATAAACCCCGGAAATGATGTATTCACACATTCTGTATCCTCAATAATTGTCTCGCCCTGAGCAAAAAGTCCTGCTACTGCCATAGACATTGCAACCCTGTGGTCGCCATGACTCTGGATAATTGCAGAATTTAATCTGTCTTTTCCCTCAATAATAATGCCATCTTTTAGTTCTTCAACAGTGACACCCATCTTTCTTAGTTCCTTTGCCATTGAGGCAATTCTATCTGACTCCTTAACCCTTAACTCCCCTGCGCCTGTTATCTTTGTTATGCCAGAGGCAACTGATGCAGCAACGCAAATAATAGGAAACTCATCAATAGCCCTGAGTGCTAAATCGCCTTCTATATCTATCCCTTTAAGTTGCGAGTATTTTACATATAAATCTGCAGCAGGCTCTCCTGATTGTTCATGTTCATTTTCAATCTTTATCTCTGCACCCATCGTTTTTAGAATATCTAAAAGCCCTGTTCTTGTTGGGTTTATACCAACATTTTTAATTGATATCTCTGACCCTGGCACAATAATGCCTGCAACAATAAAAAACGCTGCAGATGAAAAATCTCCGGGGATTGTTATATCTAAGGGCTTAAGGTGTGCCCTGCCCCTGAACCGCTCCTGGTTCAGGGTGCCTTTGATACTAACCTCAAGGTCTTTTATTTCAACCTCTGCGCCCTGAGCCCTAAGCATCCTTTCAGTATGGTCACGGGATTTATCAGGCTCTCTGATTTTTGTAACTCCATCACAATAAAGCCCTGCAAGAAGGATTGCGGATTTTACCTGCGCACTTGCTACAGGAGATTTGTAATATATAGGTCTTAAACTTCCGCCATGAATAGTAAGGGGAGGATAGCTCTTTGCCTCTGATGTAATTCTTGCTCCCATCTCTGTAAGGGGTGTAATAACCCTCTGCATGGGTCTAATTCTTAAAGATGCATCTCCTGTAAGTGCAGCTCGGAATGGTTGACCTGCAAGCACTCCACACAAAAGCCTCATAGTTGTCCCTGAATTCCCACAGTCTATAATATCCTGAGGCGTTCTTAACCCTGTTAGTCCTTTGCCATTAATTATTAAATCTGTGTTCTGACTTTTGACTTTTGACTTTTGACTTTTGACTTCTGTTATCTCAATACCCATTTGTTGAAATGCCTTAATTGTTCTAATGGGGTCTTCAGCACGGAGAAAGTTTTTTATGGTGCTTTCCCCCTCTGAAAGAGAGCCAAGTATCACTGCCCTATGGGAGATAGATTTATCTGGTGGAGGGACAATCTCACCGCGGAGCGAACCTTTTGGTGTGACTTTAATGACATCCAAGACTCTTTCTCCCTGCCTGTGCCTTTTGGAATTCCTTTTCAAGGGCATCCCAGTCTGATTTCTCAATTAGGGCTTTTATATCCGTTATATGAGAGATAAAATGGTTAAGAGATTTGATTATGTTCTCTCTATTGTAGGAGCATATATCACGCCATAGTTCAGTAGGGCTTAGCGCAATCCTTGTCATGTCCTTAAGGCTTGGGCCGCTGTGCTGCAAAATATTCTCATCTAAATCCATAATGGTATTTATAAGGGTGTAGGCTATTACATGGGGTATATGACTTACTATGGCAAAGACTCTGTCATGCTCCTCAGGTGTCATTAATGATATCTTAGAACCGATTGCCTCCCATAGAGATATAATTTTCCCGAGGGCATTTTTATCAGTATTTGAAGTTGGTGTAACAATGCATCTTATGCCAGCAAAAAATTCGGCTGAGGCATCAGCTATGCCTGAGCTTTCCCTTCCTGCAATAGGATGAGTGCCTACAAAGCTCACCCCTTCAGGGATTAAAGGTTCAAGCCCCTTTACCACCTCTAACTTAACACTCCCTACATCAGTAACAATTGCACCTTTTTTTATATTCCCCCTGATTCTTTCTAATATTCGTTGAAACTTCCCCACTGGTGTTGAAAGCAATATTAAATCTGCATCTATTACGCCCCTTGAAGCATCAGTGAAATATTCATCAATAATCCCTCTCTCTTTTGCCTTAATAAGATTCTCTTTATTTCTACCAATCCCGACTATTTTTTCACAAAGTCTAGATTTCTTAAGTGCAAGGCCAAATGAACCCCCGATAAGTCCTACTCCGATTATAGCAATCCGTTTAAAATCCATATTCATTTATTAGTTTTTAGCTAAATTGAGCGATTTTTTAGTAAAAATCTTATTTAATCAAAGTATTTTGAAGAAAATGCAACTACCCACCGAGTGTCATTCTCTGGCTTGACCAGAGAATCCAGAAAGGCGAAAAGACTGGATTCCCCGATTGAATCGGGGAATGACAAAGTATAAGAATCGCTCAATTTGGATATTAGTTTTTAGACTATTCACTGTTCACTATTCACTGTCGTTAAATTTCCCTCTCCACTGCCTTTGCAACTGCTCTTAACTCTTTCATAAGCACCTTGAACTTCGCTGGTTTTAGAGACTGTTCACCGTCTGAGAGGGCCTCTTCAGGATTTGTATGAACCTCAATTATTAATCCATCAGCGCCAGCAGCAATAGCAGCCCTTGCCATAGATGGGACAAAACGCCATTTGCCAACGCCATGACTTGGGTCAACAACAACAGGCAGGTGTGAAAGTTCTTTTAAAACAGGAACAGCGCTTAAGTCAAGGGTGTTTCTCGTCTCTGTTTCAAATGTCCTTATTCCCCTTTCACATAATATGACCTTGTTGTTACCTCTTGACATGATATACTCAGCAGCCATTAGAAATTCCTTTATAGTTGCAGAAAGCCCCCTCTTCAGGAGTACAGGCTTATCATAAGAGCCAACCTCCTGAAGAAGTCTGAAGTTCTGCATATTTCTTGCCCCTACCTGAATAATATCTGTGTACCTGAGGATTATATCTATATCCCTCGGGTCCATAATCTCTGTAACAATTGGCATACCTGTTTTTTTCTTTACATCTGCGAGATATTCCAGCCCTTCCTCACCAAGTCCCTGAAATGTATATGGAGAAGTCCGCGGTTTAAATGCACCACCTCTTATAAATGTTGCGCCTGCCTTTTTAACCTCTTGTGCTATCTTAAGAAGCATGTTCTTGTTTTCCACAGCACATGGCCCGGCAATAACATGTATCTTCCTGCCGCCGATTATATGCTTACCAATCTTAATCGTTGTATCCTCTGATTTAAAACTCCTACTTGCGAACTTGAATGGTTGGATAATACGAAGGACACTCTCAACACATGGCATCGCCTCAAAGGCACTGCTTTCTTCCTCAGTAATCTTTGATGTATCCCCGATTACTCCTATGACTGTTCGTTCAGTTCCCCTTGAAATATTTGCCTTAAAACCCTTAACGTCAAGTTTTCTGACTATATGGTTAATTTCCTTATCCGTAGCCCCCTGCTTAAGCACTATAATGTCCATAACATCCCCCCTGAGAATTTAAAATTTAAAAATTAAAATTCAAAATTGTTGAATAAAAAATTCTCCTTAATTTTGCATTTTTCATTTTACATTTTGAATTTGTTTCAGTGTTTCTATAAACCTTTTATTTTCTCTCGGCAGTCCTATTGTTACCCTTAGCGCCTGCGCTCCCATAGGTCTTACAATAACACCTTGATTGAGAAGTTTTTCATATAACTCAAAGGCATTTCCATTTTCCAAAACAATATATATAAAATTTGCCTCTGTAGGTATATAATTCAGTTTCATAGCTTTTAACCCTTTATAAATATAAGCCTTACCCTTTTCATTAATCTTTTTTGCTTTTACAATGTGCTTTTCATCAGAAAGTGCAGCAAGTGCCGCCTGCTGAGCTATTGAATTAACATTAAATGGCTGACGAACCCTATTCATGTCCGTAATCAAATCTGCCCTTCCGATCCCATACCCGATTCTTAATCCTGCAAGACCGTATATCTTTGAAAATGTCCGAAGAATCAATATATCTCTGCCCTCTCTAAAATACCTCATACTCTCAGGATATTCAGGTGATGTTACATATTCATAATATGCCTCATCAACTATGACAAGCACATCCTGAGGAACCCTTTTCATAAAGGCATCCATCTCTGCCCTTGTATTAATTGTGCCCGTGGGATTATTGGGGTTTGCTATAAATATAATCTTTGTTTTTTCTGTCATACATGACGTCATAACCCCAAGGTCATGCCGCCAGTCTTTAAGCGGAACAACTATGTTTTTGCCGCCTCCTGCCTGAACAATCATTGAATAGACAGCAAAAGATGGATGAGCCATTATTGCCTCATCTGCCGGGCCAAGAAATGTTCGCACAGCTAATTCAATGATTTCGTTGGAACCATTCCCAAACAAAATCTCATCTGGGTTCACATTCAATCTCTGAGATAAGGCGTTTTTAAGATAATAACAGGTTCCATCAGGATATCTATTGATGCCCTGAAGAGCCTTTCGTATAGCTTTAAGCGCAAGAGGAGATGGACCGAGGGGGTTCTCATTGGATGCAAGTTTTACAGAACCTGTAATGCCAAGTTCCCTCTCCAGCTCCTCTATTGGCTTACCCGGAATATACTGCTTAATGCTCTTTATGTGTTCTGGCGCCTGTATCATAAATATTTAGGGTTCGAGGATTCAAGGATTTAAGGGTTCAAGTGAAGATAAGATTAATTCTAACACTTGAACCCTCTACGAGCCATTGGCTTGACCCCTTTTCTTATTTTTTTCTTTTCTTCTTTTTTGAAATATAACTTATCTTGGGACCTTCAGCACTTCTGTAATTTCTTCCTTTTCCTTGATTTACATATCAAATTTTATAAACTTTAAGTGTTTACCAAAAATTTTTACGACCCAAAAAATAACAATCATCAGAGTGCCGATAATAGCACTCGTAAATCCTATAATCCATCCTAAAGACTTATTTCCAATATATGCAAGAAGAAATCCGATTGCAGCTAATAAAAAACAAATCATAAAGACACTTAGAAGAAAGTGATAGATTTTTTTTGCAGTTATCATTCTAACTCTACTTTTTACATTCAGTCATTGATACAGAAGTAGTGAGTTTGACAGGCTATATAACCTGCACCCGCACCAGCGGTCGGTCCCACAAGACCACGACTATAAGATAGACCGCCCTTATGCTGGTTCTGTTGCCATTGGCATCGTGATTATACTTTTATATAATCAATTAATGCAAGAATTACTATTAAGGTTGTCAAACATGAAAATATTAATCCTGCCACTCCTACCATAATATAACTTTTATTTTCGGTCTTTATATACCAAAATGGATTTTTCATTAAAAAAGATACTGACACCAGTAATGCAATGATATGCAATAAAAATAAATCAATCCAATCTAAAATTAAGATTTCTTTCAGAAAGAAAAAATTTAGTCCTTCATTTATAACAAAAACAGTAAATTTAACTCCCCACAACCAACTTAAATAGAAAAATTTTTTATTTGTTTTGCTTGCATCTATATTTAGAGAAATAATTACATGGGTAACTAAGACAGACATAAATGTTATCAATAATACAATGGCTCTAATATTAGCATGTAAAGAAATAATAGCTAAAAGAACTAATATACTAAATACAAAAGCATAAGCTACTCCGAGATAAAATAAAAATTTATCTTTCATTATAAGTATCCTAATTTATAACACCAGTCTAAAAAAGTATAGGCATCGGGATCTATTTCCCAAAGAGGTTCCTCTCCCAGTTCTTTGCAAACTTCGTTGTCATCTTTCGCCTTTTCTATCCTTTGTTTTAGCAGGTTACAAAAGTATCTGGGTACTGCCCACCTTATATATGTCCAATATCCAGGAATTGTTGGCGTTGTTAGTCCCAAAGGATCAACCCAATTCACGGGATTATTTCCGACATAAACATAAAGGTTTACTCCTCCCGCCAGCCCAATCGGATCCTCGCTTGTGAACCTCTGAAGCTCGGGGCTGTAATACCTTGCTCTGTAGTAATACATGCCCGTTTCAGAGTCATATTCACGACCTGTAAAAGTATAAGGGTTTGTAATTGTGCCTGTTTGTGAAATTATCTGCTCGAAACTATCGTATACATACGACTGTACAACAGCTTTAGAGGAATCTGTTAACGCAGTTACAGAGCCTAAACCATTTACATGGTAATAATAATTCTGCCCGGCTTTTCTCATAGCCAACGGCTCATCAATTCCGGTGCCGTGTGTGTATTCAGCAGTAATAGCGCCGACACTATCTGTCTCAAACCTTATATCCTCATTATCATAAATATAAAACTTTACAGCCCCATTAACATCCTTTTTTACTCTCCTTCCAAATCCGTCATAGGAATAGGTCGAGGTTGAGGTCAAGGTTAAGGAGGCATATTTGTCAACACCTATCAGTTTATTTTCAGCATCAAAATAGTAAAAGGTTGAGGTTGAGGTTGAGGTCGAGGTTTTGGATATCATATTGCCGTCTGCATCATAGCCATAAAGATAGCTATTATCCTCTTTTAATCTGTTTAGCTCGTCAGTTGTATATGAAGAAGACAAATGGCTTGATGTCCTGTTGCCGACAGAGTCGTAATTGAAAGTCTCAGCAGGATTGCCTGTTGGATGTGCTGCTGTTTTAAGTCTGTAAATGGCATCGTATCGGTAAAAACATGGGAAAAACATGGGGGTCAATCATGGGAAAAACATGTGGGAAAAACATGGGGGTCAATTGGGAAAAACAAAGGGGGGGGAAAAACAAAGGGGGTCAATTCTTTCATATTGATAGTTTTTAAAATTTAAAATGTGCTTTGTCATTAGTAAAGAATTGACCCCCTTTGTTTGTTGATTGACCCCCTTTGTTTGTTGACCCCCTTTGTTTGTTGATTGACCCCCTTTGTTTGTTGACCCCCTTTGTTTGACCAGCCCCCTTTGTTTGACCCTTTGTCTTGACTTTAGTAAAGAATTGACCCCCTTTGTCTTGACTTGAAATCACCTATCACGGCATTGCAGAACTTCATGTCTTAATGCTTTTTTTCTGGCATCAGACTTTTTTTGAGTATTTTGCAGCAGTTTGGATGACAAGGGCTATAGAGGCTGTTAAAGATGATAAAGACAGGCTTTGTGAGACCTTTAATTCATTTTTCAGATATAAGAAATGGGATGAAATTCTGAGGATATTCTTCAGCATTGTCCCGGAAAAAATACAGGAACAAATCATCAGGCTGTTTGATGTCATGCCTGAAAGCGCGGAATTTGACAGGCTCAGCCTGCTTCTTGATATCTCAAAGATAATTAATAACCCTGAACCCTGTATTAATTTTTTAAAACATAAAAAACCTGATGTCCGCAGGAACGCAGCCAATGCACTTGGAAAGATAAAATCAGAAAAGGCTGTTGAGTCATTGATTGATTTACTGAGGGATGAGGATTCTGGTGTCCGCTGGAACGCAGCCTATGCCATTGGAGAGATAATTGATGAGCTTAAACAGGAGAAAAAATTGAACGCCCTGAACAGGGTGGTTAAAAGCAGGTTCAATGAACTTTACTAATAGTGCCCTGTCCATATTCCCGCGGCAATTGCGAGAAAACTCAGCGCCAGAACAACCCAGTGAAATCCCTGAAGTATTTTAAAGATTTTTTTGGTGTCTGCCTGTTCTCCTGTCGGTGTTGAAAACATTTTTTTAAAAATGATTTTTTCGAGCCCGAATAAAAGCGATGCATAAAAAGCCCATACAATAATCATTATCCACACGCCAACGTTTAAATTTTTAAAATCAAATCCGTATTTCTCATAAATCAGATAAAGTCCCGAAAGCCCTGCCAATATTACCATTACCTTTGCGATTTTAGAGAACCTGTGTTCTATACCCTGAAACATCATAACCTGTTCCAGTGAACTGCTTCCCCTCTGTATCATTGGGAAGGTAATCATCGTGACAAATGCCACCCCTCCAATCCATATAACAACTGAGAGAACATGGATTATCAAAGAAATTATGTATAACATATAATGAGCCTCCTAATGATGAGCCTGTCGAATCACATTCTTTCCGGGGCGCTGACTCCGAGCATTTTTAATCCTTCTTCAAGGACAATCTGTACACCCTTGCAGAGACAAAGTCTCGCAGTGGTTAGTGGTTTGTCGTCAGATATTACCCTGTGCTTGTTGTAATAAGAATGGAATAATTTTGCCAGTTCCTGCAAATAATAAGTTATCCTATGCGGCTCAAAAGAAAGCACCGTTCCCTCAAATACCATTGGATACTGAAAAAGTTTTTTAATTAGTGAAAGCTCGTCAGGTTCTTTTAAAACTGAAAGGTCAACCTCTTGTATCTTGCATCTTGCATCTTGCATCTTCTCCGTTGCCTGCTTGAATATACTGGAAATCCTTGCAAATGCGTACTGAACATAGAAAACAGGATTTTCTGCTGACTGTTCTTTTGCAACCTCTATGTCAAATTCAAGATGACTATCAGGCCGTCTTGTGAGAAAAATAAATTTTGTGGTGTCAGCTCCAACCTCATCAATAACCTCACGCAGGGTTATAAATTCTCCTGCCCTCTTTGACATTTGCACAGGTTTCCCGTGTCTAAGAAGTGTAACCATTTGGATAAGTATGACTTTGAATTTTCCCTTTGGAAAATCAAAGGCCTCAAGCACAGAGTTGATTCTCGGAATATAGCCGTGATGGTCTGCACCCCATAGAGCAATAATTGTGTCAAACCCCCTATCCAGCTTATCTTTATGATAGGCAATGTCAGAGGCAAAATATGTATATTTACCATCCTTCTTTACCACCACTCTGTCTTTATCATCTCCAAATCGGGTTGAACTGAACCAAAGAGCGCTGTCTCTTTCATAGAGAAATTTTTTATCGTGGAGGGTGTTTAAAGAATCCGTTACTTTACCTTTTTCATAAAGCTCCATTTCACTCTGCCATCTGTCAAAGGTAATGCCAAAATCTCTTAGGTCTTTTGCGATATCAGCAAGCATTGTTTTATAGGAATAGTTAGTAAAAAAATCTCCACACTCTTCAAAGGATTGATTGAAGTACTTATTGCCCGCTTTTTTGATTATTTCATCTGAAATAGTTTCAATATAGCTTCCTTTGTAACCATCTTCAGGAAAAGGAATATTATTCCCAAGCATTTGCTGATACCTTGTATAAACAGACTGTCCCAAGAGTTTTACCTGCACCCCTGCATCATTTATGTAATATTCCCTCTCAACATCATACCCTGCTGATGCAAGGATATTACTTAAGGCATTGCCGACTGCAGCCCCCCTTCCATGCCCAATATGAAGGGGTCCTGTAGGATTGGCGCTTACAAATTCAATCTGTATCTTTTTGTCCTTCCCGATATCTGTTTTAAGGTAGGAGTGTTCTTCATTTAATAATTTCTCAAGGGCTTGATAAAAATATTCTTTTTTGAATGTGAAATTTATAAATCCAGCCCCTGCGAGCTCAAATTTTTCAAAGGGCCCTTCCTGTTTTTTTATCTCAGCGAGAAGCTCTTCTGCTATTTTCCTTGGCGGCTTTTTAAGGCTTTTTGCAATACTCATTGCCAGAGTAGTAAAAATGTCACCGTGTGCCTCACTCTTAGGGATTTCTACATCTATCCGGGGTATGTCACTCAATCCCCATTGCTTCCGGAGCCCTTTAATCGCATTTGAAATAGTATCAATAACTTCTTGTTTCATAAGTAATAAGTTTAAAGATAAGTTAAAAGCAAGTCAATGAAGGGTATAATAACAAAATGAATAAAGTTATTATCCTTCTTGGTCCTACATGTGTTGGGAAGACAGGGGTTTCAATGCTCCTTGCGAAGATGTTAAATACAGAGATAATCAGTGCTGACTCAATGCAGATCTATCAGCATATGGATATAGGGACAGCCAAACCCTCTTCACAGGAACTTAGAGAGGTAAAACATCATTTGATTAATATCCTGTCTCCTTCTGAGTCTTTTAGTGCAGGCTTATTTAAGGATACGGCTACAAAAATCATAGACGACCTTCATAGCAGGGGTAAAGTTCCTGTTATTGTTGGCGGGACTGGGCTTTATATAATGGCACTTACAAGAGGGCTTTTTGAAGCCCCATCAGCGGACTGGCAGTTGCGGGAGAAGTTGATTAAAGAAGAAGAGACCTTTGGTGGAGGGTATCTTCATGAGAAGCTAAAAAAAATTGACCCAAAATCTGCAGATAAAATCAACCCCAATGATTTAAGAAGGCTAATAAGGGCAATTGAGGTTTCAGTCAAAAAGAAAAAGGCAATATCAGAGCTTCAACACTTATATACAAGACCTGAACCCTACGAGTTTATTAAAATAGGTCTTACGAGGGCAAGGACAGAGCTTTATAAATTAATTGAACAAAGGGTTGACAGTATGATTGAAAGAGGGCTTATTCATGAGATAAGGGAATTGTTAAGAATGAACCCAAACAAGGCAGCAATGCAGGCTCTTGGATATAAAGAGATGAGCCTTTATCTTGATGGCACTGTTACTCTAAATGAGGCTATAAGATTGCTTAAAAAACGAACCAAGATGTATGCAAAGAGACAATTTACATGGTTTAAAAAGGAGCTTGATATAAACTGGGTGGATATAACAGGGATTATGGATGCAGGTGGGATTTTTGCAAAACTGGTGGATAATGTTAAAATTCTAAGAGAACTGCTATGGTAGTCATGAAAGAAATCCCACGAAATCCATTTATTACAGTTGATGTAATTATAGAAGTTCAGGAAGGGATAATCCTCATCAAAAGAAAAAATCCTCCTTACGGCTGGGCAATACCCGGCGGTTTTGTTGATTACGGAGAGGCGCTTGAGGATGCAATAATAAGGGAGGCAAAAGAAGAGACAGGGCTTGATATTAAACTTATAAGGCAGTTTCATACATACTCCAACCCCAAAAGAGACCCGAGGCATCACACTGTATCAACAATATTTATTGCCACTGCAGACGGCGAACCAAAAGCAGGAGATGATGCAAAAAAAGTAAAAATTTTCACCAAAAACACCCTTCCAGAAGACATAGCCTTTGATCACAGACAGATATTGGAAGATTATTTTAGTGGGAAGTATTAGAAAATATATTTAGTCTATACCTTTAATGAAAAGGATTTTAAGATGATAGAAGGGCTTGAAGTAAGAAAGCCTTAAAACACGATACACCCTTATTATGTAAAATGGGTTTCGGAATGTTATTCCTTTCTTGAGGTGTCTAATGAAATCCTCATAAGCAGCGAGCAGAAACAGCAATTCTTATCTCACCTTTCAAGTAGGCAGGAATGATAACTCTTCTCTTTTTATGACCTTTACAAGAGCCTCATTGTATAATATATCAATGCATACTGAAGAGAAAAGATATTTTAAGAGATATGAAGTCCAGTCTGATTGTAAGGTAAGGTTAGGCACAGAGACTTATAAGGGCAGGATAGTTAACTATTCGGACGGGATCGGTGCGGTTTTTGAAAATGCCCCGCAACTTGCCCTTGGCAAACAGGTGGATATAAAGGTCTTTGATCCTGAAATGGAGTTTAAAGGTGAAGTTGTATGGGTGGAAAAGTCAGGTGATGAGGTCTGGGTAGGGTTCAGAAGGTTGGACAGCCTTCAGGGCTCTCTAAAGAGTTTTGCACTGGCAGATGTGCTTATCGGTCTCCAAAGGAGCACAAGAACTGGGATACTAAAGGTAGAGAGTGGTTCAATAGTCAAAGAGATCTTTATAAAGAATGGGGATATGATATTTGCTATCTCTAATAAAAAAGAGGATAGGCTCTCGGATTTTCTTTTAAAGCAAGGGAAGATTAGCCAAGAAGAATATAATCAGACAGAAAGTTTACTTAAAAAGAGCGGGGGGAAATTAGGAAAGATTTTTGTAGAGCTTGGAATTTTAAAACCAAAGGAACTTTTCTTTGCGGTACGACAACAGACAGAGGAGATCATCCTCAGTCTTTTTGCTATTGAAGACGGCAGTTTTAAATTCATGGAACGTTCCCTCCCTCAAGAGGAATTGATAACTCTGCAGATCAGCGCCGCAAACATTATATATCGCGGCATCAAGAGGATTAATAATGTCCTACGCATAAAACAGGCCTCTCCTGCTCCGGAGGCTGTGCTTGCTCTTTCCCCAAGTCCGCTGAATATCTTTCAGGATGTTGTCATTGATGAACCTGACAAGATAATTCTTTCCTGTATAGATGGCAAGCGCTCACTGAAAATGATATTGCCGCTTTTACCTTTTTCTGATTCTGATACCCTCAGGAGCATCTGTGCCCTTCTCAACATAGGAATGATTATAGTAAAGAGAGAAGACATGCCGCCTGCCGAGCTTCGGGTTAAAGAGATTATTAGCGAACCTGTGGAAGAGATAACAACTGAGTTTATAGAGAAGATGGAAGATATATTTAACAAATGTGAAACTCTTGGATATTACGAGATGCTGAGGGTTGAAAAAGACGCATCAGCAGAAGAGATTGTGAAGGCGTACTACAAGGCGTCAAAAGAGTTCCACCCGGACAGGCGATTTTCTCTGCCCTCTGAAGATCTATCCGAAGGTCTAAAGGAAAAACTGACCAAAGTATTTTTTTATATTACCAAGGCATATGAAGTTCTGTCCGATCCAGAAAAGAGGGCGGAGTATGACATGACACTTTCACTAAGAGCCGTGGAGCAGGTCAAAGAAATAGCAGCTGATGTGTCTCCTTCTGAAGAGGAGACAATAGAAGAGGTGGTCTCAAAAGACGAAGAAGAGCCGTATATTGAGGAACCTAAAGAAATGTCTGTTGGTATTGGAGCTGCTGTGACAGAGAGTAGAGAAGAAATCTTTAAGGGTGAAATACCAGAAGAAATAAAAACTGCGGCACAGGATGAGGGAGCAGAGATAGCAATTAAACAAACACCTGATATGAAACCCGGAAAACTTAGAGATGAAGAACTGCAATTGGACAGAGGGCAAACAGCTTTGAACGAGATTATTAATAAGGCAGAAAGGCGGGGAAAGAAATCCCGGGCATATATGTCTGCGGCAATATTTTTAGCAGTTGTTTTGGTAGTTGCTATGGCGATTACATTTAATCATTTTAGAAAGAAACCGACAACTACTGCTCCGACCACGTTGGAATTATCTAAACAATTGCAAGCACAAAAAGTCCCTGACGTCAGTAATAAGTTGTCCATAGAAAAGGAAGCAGCCAGATTGAAACAGGAAAAAGAAGCAGCTAAATTGAAACAACAAGAAGAAGCAGCTGAGTTGAAGAAACAACAGGCTACAGATAAGTTAGCCTCACTTGCCCGGAGTGTAAAAGCAGCTCCCGAGCCCCTGAGCAGAAAGTTCATGCGCACTGAGGAACAATTTGATAATAATGCCAATAACTGGGAGATATTCAATATAACTATGGCTTCTGCACGAATAGAAGGCGGGAAGTATTATATTGAAAACAAAAGAGAGACAGGCGTATACATTATACTGCATCATGCTGACTTTCCAAGTGTTAACGACTTCATAATAGAGACTTCTATCAAAACAGAGAAGGCTTCAGGTAATTACTCTTATGGATTTGTGCTGGGTGCCAGTGATGCCAACAATAGTTATGTGTTTCAGTTCATAGCAAATGAGTTCTACTCAATTAAGAGGTATAACAAGGGCGTTTCTCAGGAACTGGCTGGAGGAAAGATAGGGAGCACGGTTATCAATAAAAATTCCTTCAATACCCTCAAGGTGGAAAAACATGGCAGCACGATACGTTTTTATATAAACGATTATTATGTCGCTGAAGTTTCGAATATATCTCTTTTTGGTAAGAAAATTGGTTTTTTTATTGAGGGGCTATCAGAAATATCCGTTGATTATACCCGTTCGCAAATATGGCCTGATTGAAAACAGGTAAAGCGGATAAATAAAAATAAATCCTAACCTAAATTACGGGATTTTTCCCTACCAAAGCGCCATAGATAAATCTCTTCCTGAGAGGAATTTTAAACCATTTATATGTTTTTTTTGAATATAGCTATATATGGAAGATTTCTGAATTTATTGTCATAATCTAAGCCGTAGCCTACGATATATTCATCTGGTATCTCAAAACCAATATAGTCCAGAGGCACCTCTACCCTTCTTCTTGGCTTTTTATCCAGAAAAGCGCATATTTTTAGTGAGGCAGGTTGACGGCTAAGCAGCCTGTTTCTTATATAATTGAGTGTAAGCCCTGTATCTACGATGTCTTCTATAAGAAGAACGTCTTTATCTTTTATATCTTCCCTTAAATCTGTATGGATTTTTATCTCCCCGGATGTCTCTGTTTTCATATAACTTGATACATTAAGGAAATCTATCTCCATTGGAACCTGAATTAACCTTACAATATCTGCAAAGAATATAAATGCGCCCCTTAAAATTCCTACTGACAGAATCTCTTTCCCTTTATAATCTTCAGATATTTCTGCTGCAAGTTCTCTCACTCTGTTTTGAATTTGTTCTACTGTTAGGAAAGGTTTACTGATTATCACTGTATCCCCCTTGATTGTGTATTAACCAATATAAACCAATTTTACCACATGTGTATTAAAATTTAAATATATTTTTCTAATGTTTTCCTCTTTTTATTTTAGAGTCGTGGCTTTGCAAGTATCTCAAGGACCTTAAGGTCAAGGAACCTCTTTGAAGGAGCTGTGCGTATAATCGTTACAGTATCAGCACCCCTTCCTGTTCCTGCTACAGCAACTACTTCATCACATTCAGGGATAAGCCCTGCGTCAGCAGCCATCATCACTATTTCACAGCATACCTTTGGACCCTCACCAAATCTCCTTAAAGATTGTGCCACAAGGAGGGTAGGGTATATGCCGCTGAATTTTGATGATAATGCAGTCTCAAGACTATGGGTTATCATTGTCCCTGTGTAGACTTTTGCACCTAAAGCCTGAATTGCTTTCTTCACATCATCAGGCATCTCTAAATTGTTCGGTTCTTTAAACCCATAAGAATGTGTAATGACAATTAGATTCATGTTGGCATTAACACATGCCTCTGCAAAAAGCAACCCGGTACTGCCTGTTGTTGATGCAACGACCACATGTTTGTAATTAAAATCTCTTACAGCGTTTTTTACAATCTCAAGACATTGAGAAGTGTTTTCAGGTCCGGGTTTCTCAAAATAGGTTACAGTTCTTTGCATGTTAATGACCTCCTAATATAATTAGGATAACACAAATTATAACAACAACTGGTCGAATAATCTATCTGTGTAATCGCCTTGTGGAATCAGTGTAATCAGGTAATTTTTTTACCCTATTTTTATTGAACCAAATCCCCTGAATTCAATGCTAAACATTATTTGGTATTCAAATGGTCTTCGGGTGTAAGAGGCTATTATAGCCCAGCACTGGCTGGTGTATATGGTCTTAAAGTTTGCCTCTTGTATGCCGTTGCCGGTAATGTCATACCATAGTTTTCCATAAAGGCTCATTGGTAGTGATTTGCCATAAATGTTTAGTGGACTGTTGATGCCTGCCTCAACAGTGTACTGATCAAGAGATGTTGAGCGCCTGTAGCTTTTACCAATACCAATAAATCCTTTATCCCATTTAAATGTGGTGGAGGCAATAGCCTCTGTTATGCGATTATCATAGACATCGTAAGATGTGTTGATAGCAAAGTCTAAATTTTTACTTGATAGGCTTGCTTCTGTTAATAGTGGGTTAAAGGGTCTTTCCACATTTAGGAAGTTATAGTTTTGAGATATTCTGAGTATTGCCTCTGTATTACCTTTTATAAAAGAAAACCTGTTTGTTAGGGCGTAGGTTATGTTACTTGCCTCTGATATGGAATCTACTCCATCAAAGACAGGGATATCAGTCTGGTCCACCTCTGGGATATATATATACTCTATTGATGGCTCAACGGCGTGCGTGAAAGATTTATATTTTTTAAACAAGGTGGTTGTTAGAGTTGACCTGAGGTCAAAGATATTCCTATCCTGATTTTTAGCAGGGTCTTTAAGAAAATAGAGCGTCTCCCGAAGCCCGACTTTCTGCAGAAATTTAATTGCCTTTCCCGTAGAGAAATAAACATTTGGGTAAATGTCAAGTCTTTGTCCTTTTTGTCCTTCATCCCTCCGGAAGTTTGTCCCTGTAAGCGTCATATCAAAGTAAACAGGTTCAGTAGATGTTGTGTCTATAACAAACCCTATCTCAGGCAGATACTGCGGAATTGTCTCAGAGCTACCCTCCAGAGACTGTCTATATTTACTCATTAGATATGTCCTTCCACCGTGAAAGGGTCTTGATACATAAAGATTTGATTCAACATATTTCGTTGGAATATCTTGAAACCCGAATCCCTCAAAGCCCCATGCAGATAAGCCAAATCTCTCTTTAGAGGTTGGACCAATGACATCATAATAATCATATTTATTTACAAAATGTAATTTCAAATGCCCTGCTGCATTATATGGAAGTCTCTGATTATGATAGGATTTAAATTCAAGAAAATCCTTTTTTAGTTCTTGGTCTTTTAAGTGGTACATCCATAGCTCTCCGTTAGTCTCAGGGTTTTCAATATACCGATAATCAAGCCCTTTTCCAATTCCCTTCTTACCATAGTAATCCAGATGAAATGTAGCATCCCTGTTATCTTCTATTGTCCAGAAAAACCCTTGCTTATAAGTAATGCCTTTTGAACTGCTATATCCTATAATTGGCATGAGTAGTCCTGTTTGACGTTCTTTAAGAAGGGGTGCAATGAGATATGGTGTATAAAGTACAGGCACCCCCTTTACATAAAAAGTTGCATCTTTTGCTTTTATATTCTCATGGAGTGTTACTTTTACATCCTTGCCTTTAAAATGCCATTCAGGCGGTATTGTATCACAGGTGGTAGCAGACGCCTTATCGAGTAGATAAGTTTCTTCTTCAACTTTTTTTATCTTGTCTCCCTGTATGTGATAATTGCGAGATTTAAAAAAGACATGGCTGTTATAAAGTGTTCCGAGCCTTGTATCCAGATTTATTTCCATCCTTTCAGCAGTTATAATGGACTCTGAATCCTCATAGACAACATTTCTGATAGCAGTGGCATCTTTGGTATTGTTGTCAAGATAGACTTCATCGGCAGTTAATACTGCATCCTCATAAACAATCTTTACAGAGCCTCTAACTATGGAGGTATTTGTTTCCCCGAAGTGTTCTAAATACTCAGCAGATATGTTTATAGGTTCTTGAGCAAAGCAATTAGCAGTAAATAGTAAATAGTGAATAGTGAATAGTGAAAAGAGTACAAGATACATGATGCACGATGCACGATGCACGATATATATTTTGCTTGTATCCTGTATCTTGTATCCTGTATCCTGCATCTGATTTTTTATTCCCTCAGACCTGATAGTACCCCGGTATAACCTAATATCTCTTTTGCCTCTCCTGCGGTATAAAAAGAGCCTGTTACAAGTATAATACTTTCTTCATGCCAGAGTGTTTTTGCATGGTTGATTGCTTCTTCCACGGTATTTGTTGTTATTAAGTTTTGCAGTGGATTTTTATTGTTTTCTTCTTTTGATAACAGGCTTGTTACAGATTCCTTTAGCCTTTCAGGTGTGGCTGCCCTCTCGCCTCTTGGTCGGGTTAGTATAACTGTTTCAGAAAGTTGTATGAGTGGTTTAAGTATCCCCTCAATATCCTTATCTCCCATTATGCCTATAACAAGAATGATTCTTTTATTACTGAAAAGCTCTCTTACAGTGTCTGCCAATGATTCAGATGCTCGTGGGTTATGTGCACTATCAATAATCATATACGGCGTTTGAGAGACTATTTCTAAACGACCATCAAAATTTAGTTTTGAGAGGCCATTATATATTGCATTTTCGTGTATTATGATTTCTTTCTGCATTAAAACTTCGCATGCCCTTATTGCAAGTGAGGCATTACAAACTTGATGTCTACCTGTAAGATGTAGAGACAGACTATGGTATTCCCTGTAACCTTTATAGTTGAATTCTACATGAGAAATATCCATGTCAGATATTGTGCTATTAAAGTCTTTCCCATACAAATGGATTTGAGAGTCTAATGTTTTTGCGGTATCTTCTATAACCCTTAAAGCCTCGGGTTGTGTTATGGCAGTTACAAGAGGCACGTCATGCTTTATTATTCCTGCCTTTTCAGCAGCTATCTCCGGGATGCTCCTGCCTAAAAATTCGGTATGCTCAAGACTTATATTTGTTATTATACTTACATCAGGTACAATGATATTTGTAGCGTCAAGCCTCCCACCCATTCCAACTTCAATTATTGCCCAGTCAATATTTTCAGAGGCAAAATAATAAAATGCTATTGCTGTAACAAATTCAAAAAAAGTAGGTTTTATATCTGTTTTAGTTATGACGTTTCGGATATAATCTATAAGACTTATTACGTCATATTCAGATATAGGAGTGTTATTTATCCTTATCCGTTCCGTGAAACTTACAAGATGTGGGGATATAAAGAGTCCTACCTTAAAACCATTTTCCCTTAATATAGATGCAATTACTGCAGATGTTGAGCCTTTTCCATTTGTCCCTGTGATGTGGATAGAGCGAAACGTCTCATGGGGTCTCCCTAAGATATCCATGAGCTTCTGTGAATTTTCAAGCCCAAGTTTTATTCCATATTTCCGGAGTTCGTAAAGATAATCTATTGTCTTATCGTAATTAAGCTTCACTATTCGTTCCACATTTGCATTATACTGATATTTTTTGAGATTGGCAGTTTTATGCACTCGCAGAGCAGGTGATATGAGCTACACTATGTTTTAACCTTTTCGCCTCCTACAATCATGGACAGGAGTTTTATAATGGTCTGCCTTAAATCTTTGCGGTTTACAACCATATCTATCATGCCGTGCTGTAGAAGAAACTCGGCCCTCTGGAAGCCGTCAGGCAGCTGTTGTTTTATAGTTTGTTCAATAACACGTGGTCCCGCAAAACCTATCAGGCTTTTTGGTTCAGCTATAATTATATCACCTAACATTGCAAAGCTCGCGGTTACACCACCAAATGTTGGATCAGCAAGTATTGATATATATGGCATTACACCTTTCTTAAACATGGCTATTGCAGCAGAGGTTTTTGCCATCTGCATAAGTGATAATATCCCCTCTTGCATCCTTGCTCCCCCTGAAGAAGTGATAGATATTAGTGGTACTTCCTCTTCTGACGCCTTTTCTGATGTAAGTGCAAACTTTTCACCTACAACCGAGCCCATGCTGCCACCCATAAAGGCAAAATCAAGCACAATAAGCATAGCAGGATAGCCTTCTATCAACGTCTCACCGGCAATCGCAGCCTCTTTCATGTTTGACTTTTTTTGCGCATCCTTTAGTCGTTCTTTATATGGAACCTGGTCTTTAAAATTCAGCGGGTCCATAGAAGTAAGGTTCCCGCCTATTTCTTTGAAGCTGCCTTCATCTATGAGTAATTGTATGCGCTCTATAGCTGAAATCCTGAAGTGATAATTACACTTTGGACATACCTGAAGATTCTTTTCAACTTCTTTGCGATATATTATCTCCCTGCACCCATCGCATTTTACCCATAACCCTTCAGGCACTTTTACTTTTTTAGATATTGTATATTTCTCTTTCTTAAACCAAGCCATATTAAAACCAGTAACAAGTGACAAGTGACAAGTGACAAGTTGGAAAATAAATATTTAAATCTATCTTAGTCATCATATCGCTTCCTTTATAGCCTTAACAAAACCTTTAATGTTTTTGCCTTCTGCAATTAATCTTACAATTGCGCTTCCGACAATGATTCCATCAGCAAGGCTTGCTGCCAGACTTGCTTCTTCTGGATTTGATATTCCAAAACCTACTGCAACAGGTCTTTTAGCAATCTCTTTGATTGATTCTAATGTATTTTTCATTGAATCATCCATTAATAGCTTTGCACCAGTGATGCCTGTAATGGATACATAATAAATAAATCCTTTTGATGCAGTTGAGACCTTTCTAATCCTCTCTTCTGTGCTTGTTGGAGCAAGGAGGAATATTGTATCAAAACCGTGTTCTCTTGCAATTCTTATAAAGTCTTTAGCTTCATCAGGGATTAGGTCAGGGACTATTACTCCGTCAACACCAACCCTTACAGCCTCTTTAATAAAGGCTTCAATGCCGTATTTGAACACAGGGTTATAATATGTCATAAGGATAAGAGGGATTTTTGTCTTTTGTCTTATTCCTTCAACAAAGGCAAGGATCTTTCTGAGAGTTACTCCCTGCCTTAATGCCCTTTCATGTGCCCTCTGTATTGTTGGTCCATCTGCAAGAGGGTCTGTAAAAGGGACGCCAAGCTCAATCATATCAGCCCCTGCTTCCTCAAGCTCAAGGATAAAATTTTCTGTATTATTAAGCGATGGGTCTCCTGCCATTATGTAAGGGATGAGGGCTTTCTTGCCTTCTTTTTTTAATTTCTTAAAAACCCCTGATATTGTGCTCACAACTCTATTCCCTTTATCCTTGCTACTTCTTGCACATCCTTGTCACCTCTGCCGGAGAGATTAACTATGATGATAGAGTCCGTTGGCATGGATGGTGCAACTTTTAGAGCCTCTGCGATTGCATGGGCAGACTCAAGGGCAGGGATGATTCCCTCTGTATTGCTCAGGACTTCAAACGCTTCAAGTGCTTCTTCATCAGTAGCATAGGTATATTCTATTTTTTTGATATCTCTCAGGTAGCAGTGTTCAGGACCTATAGAGGCATAATCAAGCCCTGCTGATACAGAGTGCGTTGTAAGCACATTGCCGTCGTCATCCTGAAGCAGATAGCTCTTACATCCTTGAAATACTCCTAATGACCCCCCTGCAAAACGTGCTGCATGTTTGCCTGTCTGGATGCCGAGACCTCCTGCTTCTATCCCGATCATGCGCATGTTGTCAGTAAGAAAGGCATAAAAAAGTCCTATTGAGTTGCTTCCACCGCCAACGCATGCAATAAGGCAATCCGGAAGTTTGCCCTCTGCCTTTAGTATCTGCTGCCTTGCCTCTTTACCTATTATTGACTGGAAATCTCTTACCATCAAAGGGTAGGGGTGTGGTCCAAAGACAGTCCCCATGACATAATGTGTATTACGAACATTTGTTGTCCAGTCTCTTAAAGCCTCGTTTATAGCATCCTTTAATGTTCGTGAACCTGTTGTAACTTCAGTAACCTTTGCCCCGAGGAGCCGCATCCTGAAGACATTCAATGCCTGTCTCCGCATGTCCTCTGTACCCATATAAATCTCACATTCAAGCCCCACAAGTGCCGCACCTGTTGCGGCAGCAACACCATGTTGCCCTGCTCCTGTTTCAGCGATTATCCTTGTTTTGCCCATTTTTTTAGCGAGCAGTGCCTGAGCAATTGCATTATTTATCTTGTGTGCCCCTGTGTGACAGAGATCCTCTCTTTTCAGATAAACCTTTGCACCTTTAAGATGTTCTGTAAGTCTTCGGGCAAAATAAAGTGACGTGGGTCTTCCTATATAATCTTTTTGAAGGGAATTAAGCTCTGCGAGAAACTCCTTGTCCTTTTTGTATTTTTTATAAGCCTGTTCAAGCTCAATAAGTGCAGGCATAAGTGTCTCAGGGACAAATCTGCCGCCATATTCATTAAAATGTCCCTTACTGTCAGGAAGATTTTTGATTTTCCCCATGTTAACCTCAGTGGGATATTATATCACAATGCTAAAATTCAATTTTATAGTCTTTTCCTGAATATAGAGAAGAATCCCTCTAATATTTTTTTATTAAGAGGGCGTTTTGCCCATGTATCAGGCTCTATCTTTATAGAATGGTGCAAATCATTTTCAAAGGCATTCATCATCTCGCTACCAAAATCTTTATCCAGTATTCCTACATTTCCCTCGTCATTTCTTCTGAGTGATTGAAAGTCAAGGTTTGCTGAACCTATTATGCTCCAGTAGCCATCAAAGACCGCTGTTTTAGCATGAAGGATTTTATCCTGATAATTATAGATTTCTATCCCTGCCCGTAAAAGTTTTGTATAAAAAGCCTTTGCCACATAATCAACAGCAGGGATATCGCTTTTGCCAGGAAGCAAGAGCTTAACTTTAACCCCTCTCCGGGCTGCATTCTCTAAAGCCATTATGATTCTTTGACTTGGGGTGAAGTATGCGGTTGTGATGTAAATATTTTCTTTTGCATTGTTTATGCTGTAAAAAAAGAGCTTTCTCATCCTTCTCCTGCTTTTAGCAGAGTTAGTGAAGATGGGTATGACAGAAATTCCCTGTGTTAAGGGTTGCTCTTTTTTCTCATAGGCTATTTGCTCTCCCCTCCATGCCATCCATGTTTTCCTGAATATATCAAGTAAGGTTTCTGCAATAGGACCTTCTAAATAAATCCCTGTATCTCTCCACATATGACGCGCCTTAAGATAACCATGGTATTCACTACCAATATTAAATCCACCTGTAAATGCCTTTTGTCCATCTATTACCAGAAGTTTTTTATGGTCACGGTGAATGTATCGTTTTGGGGATGACCATCTAAATGGATGCGATGACCTTAGATTTATGCCTGATTTTTTTAAGTCCGTCCAAAAACTTCTTGATGTCCTAAACGACCCCCAATGGTCATAGAGGATGTATACCTTTACCCCTTGTCTTGATTTTTCTTTAAGTATCTCAGCAAGCCTTTTCCCTGTATCGTCATCCTTAAAGATATAGAATTCAATACAGATAATCTCTTTAGCGCTCAATACAGCATCAAAGATTGTTTGAAACATTTCCTGACCGCTTGGAAGCAGACGGGCATAGTTATTTAGAGTAAACGGCGCGCCTAATATTTCCTCAATGATGATTTTCTCTATAGCGGTTTTAAACTCAGGCTCCATGGGAGCTAAAAATGAAGAATCATGCATACCCTTTTGGTGTCTTTCTTGCCCTCTCAATAAATAGCCTTAGTTTTTTATGGTCCTTTATGCCTTTTTTATTACCCTCAACACCTGTTGCTACATCAATTCCGTAAGGCTGAACCAATTTTATTGCCTCTTCTATATTTTCCGTGGTAAGCCCACCTGCAAGGATTATCTTGCCAAATTTTTTTGCCTCAATCGCGATCTCCCAGTTAAAAGTTTGGCCAGTGCCTCCAAATGTCTCGGATGAATAAGCATCAAGCAGAAACGTTGAAACCGTGTTATATTTTTTAAAAGGCTCAAGGTCAATTAACTCTCTTACCCTTATTGCCTTTATTACCTTTTTTGAGAGGTTACACTCTTCTGGTGGTTCAGAGCCATGAAGTTGGATAACATTAAGTCCTGTGAAGGCTGCAACCTTCTCTATCGCTGCTGAATTCTCATCAACAAATACTCCCACAGTGGTTATAAAAGGCGGAAGTTGGGATATAATGTTTTTTGCAAACTCGGGAATAATTGCTCTTGGGCTATGAGGATAAAATACAAATCCCAATGCATTGGCACCATATTCTATAGCGGCGAGCGCATCTTCAAGGTTTGTTATCCCGCATATCTTTATCCTGACCATAACCAATGTTAGTTTAACAAAAATTTATTTGTCTTCTAATGGTGGATTTCTTCTTATTATAAACATATAATATAAAAACTTCAGGATATATGTCATTTCTGCGGAATGACATGAGATATCGATTTTCAGTAGGCATTTTAGAGGCATAAGACAGGGATAAAAATTGAAAAAAGTTATTGACATCCATACTCATGGCATAGGTGGTTATGATACAAAGACAATCACCGAGGCAGAAATCCTTAAGATAGCGGAAACTCATGGTTCATACGGTGTTTCAGAAATAATTCTTGCTGTCTATCCGGCCACAATAAAAGCGATGAGAGAAAATATGGCAGTGATTAAAAAGGCAATGGAAATGCAGGTCGGAATCGACTCGTTCCGAGATGCAGGGTCTAAGGAAATAGGAAATTCCAGGCCCGCAAAGGTTATCGGCATTCACCTTGAAGGCCCTTTCCTTAATCCATCAAAATGCGGAGCACTTAATGCAATGGCATTTATTAAGCCCACGGAAAAAAACTTTAAAGAACTTATTGATGGGTTTGAAGATGTAGTGAAAATAATAACTATTGCATCTGAGGTAGAGGGAGCTATAGTACTTATTAAAAGAATAGCGGGCATGGGGATTATTGCAAGCATGGGACATTCTGATGCAACATATACAGAAGCAGAGGCAGGTTATAATGCAGGTGCAAAGGGCATTACGCATATATTTAATGCAATGCGCAGCTTTCATCACAGGGAGCCAGGAATTTCAGGATTTGGACTATTAAATCAGGATGTTTACATTGAGGTTATCGCAGACCCATATCATCTGCACCCTAAAACCCTGAAGCTTATATTTAAGGTAAAAAATCCAGAAAGGATAATCATAGTTTCTGATACAGTGAAAAAAACAAAGACCCTACCTCATTTAGAGACACACGGTGTTACTGATGCTCATGGTAAGCTCTTAGGTGGATGTATGAGTGTAATAGAGTCAGCGGAAAGGCTTATAGAAATTGGCTATGATAAGGGTATTATAAACCAATGTATAACTGAAAATCCTGAAAGGTATTTAAGGCAATCACAAATCATTAGGTAATCCATAAAGGAGAATGATTATGTCAAGAATCGGTGTAATAGGCGGAAGCGGGCTTTATAAAATAAAAGGTTCAACTATAAAAAGTAAGAAGAAAGTAACTACTCCTTTTGGTAGTCCATCTGATGAATATAGAATAGTAGATATAGGTAAAACAGAAGTTGTTTTTCTGCCTCGACATGGTGCTCAACATAATATCCCTCCTCACATGATTAACTACAGGGCAAATTTGTGGGGTTTAAAAAAACTAAAGGTTGAAAGGATTATATCAGTCAGTGCAGTTGGAGGAATAAAGAAAGGGCTTAACCCCGGAGATATAGTTATTGCAGACCAGATAATAGACATGACAAGGACACGGAAGTCAACATTTTATGATGGCAAAGAAGGTGTGGTACACATAGACTTCTCAGAGCCTTACTGTCCCGAGATGCGGAGAATATTGCTAACTGCGGGTAAGATAGTGAGAATTCCATTGAAGGGTAGGGGAACATACATAGCAGTTGAAGGGCCAAGGCTTGAGACAGCCTCTGAAATAAGGGCATTTGGTTGTCTTGGTGCAGATGTTGTTGGTATGACCGGTATGCCTGAGGCGTCTCTTGCAAGGGAACTTGAAATATGCTATTCAACGATATTGGTAGTTGCTAATTATGCTGCAGGGGCAACAAAAAATAAACTTACTGTAGCAGAAGTTATGGCGGCTATGAAGGCATCAACAGAAAAGATTAAGACTTTACTTAAAGAGACCTTTAGGATTATTCCTGAAGAAAGAAAGTGTTCTTGTAAGGATGCATTAAAAGAGGCAAGGGTGTAAGGATGCCGAGTGCGATGTCATTCTGAACAAAGCGAAAAATCTTAGAGCAGGTCCAGGTCAGGGTCCATGTCAGGTCCGGTCAGTGGTCAGGTCTTTACGGACTGTTGCCCAAACTGATTTTTGAATAACTCATTCTAATCAGTACAATAATTTTTAGGAACTGCACTCTCCTGAATGGTATTTATAAACACTAATCTCAAAAAGCGAGCAAGTTTTGTATATAATTTTCGGTCCTTTATTGACTGTATCATTGATATTGCTGCATGTCTTGTCGGATCTTTCCCAAACCTTCTCCATCGAGCCCTATCAAATCCATATCGTTTTGACCTGGCGAATGACCGTTCCATCAGATGCTGCCGTGTCTTAATGTCTTTTTTAGATAAAGCTGTATTTGCTATCGCTCTCATTTGATCAACTTCATCCTGTTGTATATGCCTTTTTATTGTCCTGCCATTTTTATTTCGTGTACACTTTGGTCTTAACTCACATACTGTCATAGGGTCAGGGTCATAGGGTCATAGGGTCAGGTCTTTACTTTTACTATTCAGCAAGATTAAAGACCTGATAATCATATAAAAGGCTGCCGGTAGCGCAGCGATATTCATTATCCATTAAGAAGGCACCTCAAAAGGATGCTGTAACAGGTAAAATTGCAGCATCTAAAAATAATCCCGAAGCATCGGGACAAATGAAACTTTACGCTGGAGTGGACTTGCATAGCAACAACAGTTATCTCGGAATCATTGACAAGAAGGAGAAGGA
>JACQXB010000009.1 GCA_016208965.1 Nitrospirota bacterium | reverse complement strand
TCTCTTTGATGCAAAATGATAACGTCCTTTCCTGCCATCCTCGCCTCCTTTTTTAAAAAGAGGCAGTATAGTATCACTTGGAATAGGACATTTCTATTTCGGTAAAAGCGGACATTTCTATTTCTGGATTACATAGAAAAAACACCCTTGTGTGGTTGACTTTGAGGTCTTAATTTTGTTACTTTTGATAACTCTGTTTTTACTCCGTTAGAAATAACTCACGCCTCTTGACAGGGTAAAAAATCAGGTTTATTTCTTGGCGGTGTAGCTCAGTTGGTTAGAGCATACGGCTCATATCCGTAGAGTCGCTGGTTCAAATCCAGCCACCGCCACCAATCAATTAATATAAACTAAAGTTGCAATGCTATTCTTAGCCTTGATGTATACGATATCAATACTTAAAATACTACTCGCTAAAACAATAATTGCAATTATCGCTATTATTACCATCTCATTTGCAGGAATCGTCATGCCGATAATTCGGCACAAATGAACGTGAAAATATCCTCCCCCCTTTGTAAAATCCCCCTTCATCCCCCTTTGCTAAAGGGGGATGAAGGGGGATTTTGAAAACAAATAATTATTCATAAAATCTCCCCTATCCCCTCTTTTTCAAAGAGGGGTATTTTCGGGTCAATGACAAAACAAACGACAAAAATGTTTCTCAGTCGTTGCAAGCAACGGCGTATATAAATTTAATAAAAACTCTTAGGGGGATAAAAAATACCACCTGCCAAATTTTTAACAAACCCTCCTATATGCCGCAAGAAAATAGAATCTCTACCGGGTTTCTCCCTTCTCATTGATGAGGTATTTGACAACCACTGTTTGAAGAGAACAAGGTGCGGGAATTCCTTGTTGCAGCAGGCGTAGTGTCTCCAAATCAGACTTCCATGCAACATTACCAGGAACGAGGAAGCAAGTGCTACCTATCTCATGAGTCACGTAAAGTTTGTTGTCCTTATGATAGTAGTAAGCATCGCTTACTTCGGTTGGGTAGGCATGCATGAGTGGCGGGATATCATTCGGCTTGAACCAGAGCTTAATTTCCCGTTCTGCTTCACTATCTGTAGCAGAGGCGTGAATGAGATTGTCCATACGCTCTCCGATTACATTTCCTTCGGCATCTTTGAGAGGAACCACTGTTCCCAGTGCGCGGATGCATCCAGGTTTTTCATCACGCGCAATATGAGGGTTCGTTGGCCCTGCAATATCCCGTATTTTTTTTATTGCATCCGGCCCTTGATACACAATCGCAATTACTCTATGCTTCCATGGTTCATCAGGATAATGGATGCGTCCCATAATGTAATCCAAAAGTGAAGGGAAAAATACTTTTCCACGATGTTCAGCATAGTGTTCTTCGGCGAGCATCCTACTAACATTAACAATCTTTGTCCCCGCAAAACGCAAGCCGGTATGAAATTCGGAAAGTTGAGAAAGCACATAACCTGTCAACGAATTCTTGAGTGCGTCTGGTTTGATAAGCACAAGCGTTTGTTTAATCTTTTTATTGTCCATAAAATATCACCCCTTTTTTAAAACTATTTTTTCTATCAGTTCCCTTACTGCTTTTGCAGAAGCAGTAAACGTCTGTTTTTCATCTTCTGTAAGTTCTAACTCCACAATCTCTTCAACCCCCTGTAAAGAAAGTCTTACTGGTACCCCTGAATAGACCCCTTTAACTCCGTACTCCCCATTTAAATAAACAGAGCATGGAATAATATCATTCTTATACCCGAGAATGTTTTCTATCATCTCAACCACTGAGGCAGCAGGAGCAAAATATGCACTTCCCGTTTTAAGAAGACTCACAATCTCAGCTCCTGCATTTCTTGTCCTCTCTATAATTATTTTAATCTTAGATTCAGGCAAGACTTCTGTTATGCATCTCCCATTTACAGTGGTAAATCTTGGCAAGGGTACCATAAGGTCACCATGGCTGCCTAATACCATTGCCTGAACATCCTGCAGCGGAATGTCTAACTCTTCCACGATAAAACTCCTCATCCGTGCTGAGTCTAAAACCCCTCCCATGCCAATTACCCTTCTGTGTGGAAATGTAGTTATTTTTCTGGTAAGGTATGCCATTGCATCCATAGGATTAGTTACTACAATAACAATAGCCTCTGGTGATGTCTTAGCGATAGCTCCTGAGACATCTCTTGTAATCTTCGCATTAGCATGAAGAAGGTCATCCCTGCTCATTCCGGGCTTTCTTGCAAGGCCAGCAGTTACAACAACTATATCAGAGTATTTTGTGTCTCCGAAATCGTTTGTCCCTGTAACCTTAACCGCAGAGCGCCAGATCGGGCATGCCTCCTGTATATCAAGGGCTTTCCCCTGCGGCATGCCCTCTATAACATCAATGAGCAACACATCCGCAAGTCCTTTTTCAGCAATAAGCTGGGCCGCTGTCGTACCAACATTTCCTGCACCAACGACTGTAATTTTTCTACGCACCCTTACCTCCAAACAAATAGATAGGAATTATAACTAAGGAGAAGATTGTTAGCAAGTCTTTGTTGAATTAATTAACTTCCCACAAGGGACCTACCAGCATTATATACCTCTTTCAGCGCTGTGCCATGTTTGAGAATTTCTCCTTTCTTATCAATACCGAGGTAACTAAGGGTAGTATGTTCGGGGACACTTATACTCCTGAAGAATGCCGTTGCAGAGGCTTCTGCGCATCTAACACCGGTACCCTCTCTCCTGCCGCCGACAAGCAGTAAAAGTCCTTTTCTTTTAAAACCACCTTCTGGAATAGGTCTCTTAAGAAGATATTTTTCGCACCAGAAGCTCTGACACCTGTCTATCATGATTTTTGTTTGAGCACTCAAGCCAGAAAAAAATATAGGAGATGCAAGTATAATCCTGTTAGATGTCCTTATCGCATCGTAAATTTCATCCATATCGTCATGAAAAATACATTCACCTGTTTCATCACACCCACCACAGTTCTGACACGGGGAGAGCTTCAGAGAATTTAAATCAAATATTTGGACACTTAACCCTGCCTCTTCTATCCCCCTGATTGTTTCCTTTAATAGTATCTCGGTATTTCCATTTTTTCTCGGGCTACCAAGAAACGCGATTACCTTCATACAATGATTTCATCTCAAAACATGGTTTTTTGTCAAGGAAAATTTTGTTTGACTTTCTTTAAAAAAATAGTTTATGATTCCTTACATTGTTCAGGCGCCCATCTGGGCTTATCCGACTCAGTCGTCTGTGGCGACCGAGTCGGAAATGGGAATCCTGTTAGAAACAGGAGCGGACCCGCCGCTGTAAACCCGATCCCGATTAGTTCGGGATAAAAGCCTTTACCAATCAATAGCCACTTTCCCAATGCATCGGGGAGGGAAGGCAGGTAGAGGTTGGGTAAGCCAGAAGACCTACCTGAACATAGCCTCACAGATAAGCCTTCGTGGTTGAGGTGGGTGAGGATAAAGGTTTAGACTTTTATCCCCAGCTTTCAGACGAAGGCTGGGTTTTTTATTTTTAAGGTTAAAGAAAATGTCTAAGTCCATAATGATACAGGGAACAGGTTCTGGTGTTGGCAAAAGCATGATTGTTGCGGGACTCTGCAGAATATTCAGAGATATAGGTATTAAAGTAGCACCTTTTAAGGCACAGAATATGGCGCTGAATTCATTCATTACAAAAGAAGGTGGTGAGATAGGACGCGCGCAGGCATTTCAATCAGATGCCGCAGGGATTGAACCATGCAATGATATGAATCCTGTACTGCTCAAGGCAACAGGAGAATCAGGATGTCAGGTGATTTTGAACGGCAAGGTTTATGGAAACATGAATGCAATTGAGTACTACGCCTTTAAGGATACAGCATGGCAGGTTGTCACTTCTGCATATGACAGGCTTTCACAGAATCATGACGTTATCGTAATAGAGGGCGCTGGCAGTCCCGCAGAGATTAACCTTCAAAAGAAAGAAATTGTAAATATGAGTATTGCACGTTATGCAGATGCTCCGGTAATCCTTGTCGGGGACATAGATAAAGGCGGTATATTTGCATCTTTTTACGGGACAGTTGAATTATTGAAGGACACCCCCCTTAATCCCTCCTTAACCCCACCCATCCTCCCCTTAGATAAGGGGAGGAGTAAGGAGGGGTTATTTTGCGATGCTGATTATATAAAGGCATTTATTGTAAATAAATTCCGCGGGGATATAGAGATACTTCGTCCCGGACTGAGGATAATAGAAAATAAAACCGGCAAACCTGTTATAGGCGTGATTAATTATTTAGGGGATCTTGGGCTTCATGAAGAAGACGGTATTCCACTTGAACGGGTAAGTAATAATTTTACTCGTCACTCGTCACTCGTTACTCGTTACTTAAAGATTGTGGTCTTAGGACTGAGATACATTTCTAATTTTACAGATTTCGATCCGTTTTTATATGAGCCAGAAGTAGAACTTATTTATTCATTGAGGGCAGAAGATATTAAAAGTGCAGACCTTATCATTATCCCGGGTTCAAAGAATACTGTAAGCGATCTATTGTTTCTGAGAGAGAATGGGATAGAGGACTGCATAAAGTCAGCAGTTAAAAATGGAACGTCACTTATTGGAATCTGCGGTGGGTATCAGATGCTGGGGGAAAAGATATTTGACCAATTTGGTGTAGAAAGCAGCTTGAAAGAAATAGACGGAATGGGTTTCCTCGATGTTGTTACAACGCTTCAGAGGACAAAGACCACGTGTCAGGTAGAGGCAGAGCTTATAAATAGTTCAAGTTTGTTCAATGTAGTTCAAAATAGTTCAAATTGTGATTTCAAGGATTTAAAGGGATATGAAATCCATATGGGCAGAACAACAGGAGATATTGGATTGTTCAGTCTTTCACGCTTTACGCTTTACGCTTCACGCTTCACGGTTGTAATGGATGGTTCTCTAAAAGGTAATGTCTGGGGGACATACATTCATGGGCTGTTTGATAACAATAGTTTCAGGAGGTCACTGCTTAATTCAATAAAAGAACAAAAGGGCTTACCGCCTGTTGAGCAAACAGTCAATTATTTTGAACTTAAGGAAAAGGCAATAAACAAATGGGCAGATGTTTTAAGAAACAGTATAGATATATGCTTTATTTTGTCCCGACTAATCGGGATGGGCATGGAGCACTGCAATAAAACATGATAGAGCCTGTCACACTTACAGTAGCTTATATCTTAGATCTTGCAATAGGTGATCCAAAACAGCTTCCCCATCCAGTAAGGGTAATGGGATGGGGTATAACAAAAATGGAGAATTTTTTAAGACGAGTGGTACAGAACACAAAGGACAGAACACAGAATACAGATAATTTAGAAAATCCCCATCCATCCCCCTTTTACAAAGGGGGACTCAATAATATCCCCCCTTTAGCAAAGGGGGGTGAGGGGGGATTTGAAAAACTGGCTGGGATTTTTCTTGTATTAATCATAATAGGGTCCACTTATGGATTATTTTTTGTTATTAATTTACTTCTCACTTCTCACTTCTCACTTCTCACTTTTATTTTCCTTGTCTATCTCATCTCCAGTACACTTGCAACACGTGAACTAATAAAATCTGCGCAGTTAGTGATTAAGGCTTTAAAAGTGAACAATATAGAAAATGCCAGAAAAAATCTTAGTTGTATAGTCGGCAGAGATACAGAATCTCTTGACAGGGATGCCATATTAAAGGCGACGATTGAAACCGTTGCTGAAAATGCATCTGACGGAATAATTGCTCCTCTTTTTTATTTTTTAATTGGCGGACTGCCTCTTGCTATGACGTATAAGACTATAAATACCCTTGATTCTATGGTCGGATACAAAAACGAAAAGTATAAAGACTTTGGATGGTCAGCAGCAAGACTTGATGATATTGCGAATTATATACCTGCAAGAATCACTGCTATCTTGATTGTCATGGCTACATTTATTCTCAACTTTAGTTCAAGATTGTTCAAGATAGTTCAAAATAGTTCAAAGTTAAACAACATTGAACCTTTGAACAATGTTGAACTAAATCTGGTAAAGCTAAACTTTATTAGCGTTAGCGGAATAAATGCTTTTAGAATTATGCTCCGTGACGGTGGAAGTCACTTGAGCCCTAACAGCGGAATCCCCGAAGCTGCAATGGCTGGAGCGCTTGGTGTAAGGCTTGGAGGCCCCTCATTCTATAATGGAGTGATAGTGAAAAAACCATATATAGGAGAAGACCAGTTAATTAGTTCAAGGGGGCTCAAGATAGTTCAAAATAGTTCAAGTTTGAACAATGTTGAACCTTTAAATAAGTTTGAACAATTCTCAGCAAGGTCAACAGACTCATACGAACGTTATTTACAGGCTTCAGAGAATGCAATCTTTATTGTAAAAATCAGTTCTTTTTCAGGATTCTGTACAGCTCTATTAATTGTTTATCTCAAGGCATTAGTGTAATTTTTAAAAGAAACAATTTTAAACAAGCTTGAACTATGTTAAATAATTTTGAACAATCTATGAATGAGCATGGTGGCAACATCTACATAGCTGCAGAGAAACTTGGGTTGCCTGAAAGTAAGATCATTGACTTCAGTACTTCTATAAATCCTCTCAGGGTTCCAGAGAAAGCGAGGGACGAGATTAAAAAAGGGCTGAAGAATTTATCTTACTATCCAGACCCTGATACAAGAAAACTAAGAAAGACCATAGCACAATATCATGAAATAGCCCATGATACTATACTCTGTGGTAACGGAAGCACAGAGTTGATTTACCTTATACCGAGGACACTGAAACCTAAGAAAGTCCTGATACCGGCGCCGACATTTTCAGAATATGAAAGGGCATGCAAAATGACAAGTTACAAGTTACAAGTTACAAGTTACAAGTTAAGAAAAGAAAATAGGTTTGAATTAACACCTGAGGAATTTATCTCGTCACTCGTCACTCGTCACTCATCACTGCCTTTTGATATGGCGTTTCTATGCAATCCAAATAATCCTACTGGTAGATTGCTTAAAAAAGATGATGTGTTAAAGATAGCAGATGCCTCAAAAAAACTAAAATGCTATCTCGTTGTTGATGAGGCGTTTATTGATTTTTGTCCTGAAGAATCAGTAATTAGATATGTTCAGGATAACCCATACTTAATAGTCTTGCGCTCAATGACAAAGTTTTATGCACTTACAGGGCTAAGAATCGGTTACGGAGTCTTCCCATCTCACATTATCAACAAACTAAAGGAATTTAAAGAGCCTTGGACCGTGAATACACTGGCTCAAAAAGCAGCAATAGCAGCACTTGGAGACAATAACTATATAGGTAAGACCCTCAAACTAATTAAGAGTGAAAAAGATTTTCTTGAAAATGGTTTCAGGAGGATAGACGTTGAGTTTTTTCCCTCAGATGCCAATTTTTATTTATTAAAAATAATCCCCCCTCACCCCCCTTTAACAAAGGGGGGAAGGGGGGATTTGTGGGTAAAAACGAGGGATGGTAACAGAATAACTCTGGCTCTGAGAAAGCAAGGCATTCTTGTTAGGGATTGCTCAAACTTTAAGGGCTTGGACAGTTCCTATATCAGGGTCGCTGTTAAATCACGAAAAGATAATACTCTGCTGCTTAAAGAGTTATCAAAATTATGCACGGTATAGTAATTGCAGGAACACACAGTGGATGCGGCAAGACGATTATTACACTTGGGATACTTGCCGCTTTAAAAAAAAGGGGTTATAAAGTGCAGGCATACAAGGCAGGGCCTGATTTTATTGATTCGGGACTTCATAAACTCATCACAAAGAACCCTTCAAGAAACCTTGACCTCTGGATGTGTGGTGAGGATTATGTTAGAAACTGTTTTTACACCTTTTCAATAAATGCTGATATATCGGTAGTTGAAGGCGTTATGGGTTTGTACGATGGCGACTACAGCACTGCCAAGCTTGCCGCTCTGCTTAATCTGCCAGTCGTCATTGTGGTTGATGCCTATGGAATGGCAGAGAGCGCAGGAGCGCTTGTGAAAGGATTTGTAGAGTATCAAAATATCAAAGTATCAAAGTATCAAAGCGTCAATGACTCTGACACTCTGACACTCTGCAACTCTGATACTTGTGTTGCCGGCGTTATCTTCAACCGTGTGGCATCGGAAAATCATTTCAAAAGACTTAAAGACAGCGTCCAAGACGTGCCTGTCTTAGGTTATCTACCAAGAGAGTTGGACTTTGAAATTCCTCACAGGCACCTCGGACTTACTGTCGCTGAAGAAAATCCTATATCTGATGAAAAAATACAGCGCCTTGCAGATGCGGTTTTGCAACATATAGATGTGGATTTGATAGTACAGAAGTGCAGAAGTGCAGAAGTGCAGAATGCGAATAACTCCCCTATATCTCCCCGTAATTTAAGGGGGGGATATAGGGGTACCGGACCCCAAACTCATAACTCTAAAATCCGAATTGCCGTTGCCTACGATAAAGCATTCTGTTTTTATTATGAAGACAACATGGATTTGTTAATAGACAACGGTGCAGAGATAATACCGTTTAGCCCATTAACTGATAAAAAGATCCCTGACAATGTGAAGACCATCTATATCGGTGGAGGCTACCCTGAACTTTACGCTCACGCTCTCAGCAGCAATGAATTAATGCTAAATGCTATTCATGACTGGTGCATGTCTGGAAAGCCTTTATATGCTGAATGCGGAGGTCTGATGTATCTGTCAAGAGGAATTTATGATTTTGAAGGAAACTTCCACAGGATGGCGCAGGTATTCCCTTTTACAACGGTCATGAAAAAAGACAATGTAAATCTCGGGTATAGAGAAATTGTGTTAAATGAAGACTGCATCCTTGGCAAAAAGGGTGACAAAGCGAAAGGGCATGAGTTTCATTATTCGGAAATCAAGCATCAAGACGTCAAAGTGTCAAAGTGTCAAAGTGTCAAGGACTCTGATACTCTGATACTCGGACACTCTGACACTCAAATATACTCTATTCACAATAATGTTGGTGAAACGCTGTATGACGAAGGCTACAGGATTAGAAACACACTTACGAGTTATATTCATATACATTTTGGTTCAAATCTTAATATTGCAGGAAATTTTATAAAATCAGTTAAGGAGACATAATGGAAGCGATATTGCTATTAGGACATGGCAGCAGACTAACAGAGGCAAACGGGGCGCTCAAACAAATGGCGAATCTGGTAAAAGCAATGGGCAATGTACCATTGGTTGAGATTGCCTTTTTACAGTTTGCGAAACCTGATTTCTTTGAAGGAGTTTCTACATGTATTTCAAAAGGCGCCAAAAAAATTATCATACACCCCTATTTTCTCTACAAGGGAAGACATTTTCAGGAAGACATTGGTGAAATGATTGCGGAGGCAATGAAAAGATATAGTAATATTAAATTCGTTCTCACAGAACCCCTCGGGGTACATGAGAATATTGCAAAAGTTGTCCTTGAAAGATCAAAGAAAGACATCCAGCCAGTGAAAATACTTAAACCGCATGAAATAGAGGAGAAGAGTTTTGAGATAATCACCAGAGAGATGAGGAAGACAGACTTCAGGGATATTGAGACGCCGATAGTAAAAAGGGTGATACATGCAACAGGAGATTTTGACTTTGCCAAAAACATGCGTTTTCATCCAGAGGCGGTGGAGGCAGGACTAATGGCGATCAAAAATGGTAAGGATATTTTGGTAGACATTAAAATGATAGAGGCAGGGATAAATAAAAAAGCGCTTGAAAAGTGGGGCGGAAAGGTGTTTTGCAAAATACAAGATTCAGGATGCAGGATTCAAGATTCAGAAAATAAGACGAGAGCGGAACAGGGAATAGAGTCAGCAGTAAAAGAAAATAACAATATAGGTATCGTTGCAATTGGCAATGCACCCACTGCACTCTATAAAACAATGAAGCTGATAAGGAACACCGATTTCAAGCCTGAACTTGTTATCGGCGTTCCTGTAGGTTTTGTTAGGGCCGTTGAATCAAAAGAAGTTCTCTTGCACATGAAGTATCCATTTATAACATCGCTTGGCAGAAAGGGCGGTAGCCCTGTGGCAGCAGCGATTGTGAATGCATTATTGAAGATGGCAAAGGGAGAAAATTAATGCTGTTTTTGTTTTTTTTCATGCCTCACGATAAAGAATACCACTATAGCAGAAACAATTACAAACACCGTCAATCCCCATGTAAAGGGGCTAATCTGTCCGAGTATCTCATTCATTTATTCTCACCTCCCATTACATATATACCAATAGATAACATTATTCCTGCTAAACCCAGCGCCATAAGTGCATCAGAAGCAAATGTCTTTCCAAAGAAAAAACTAATTCCATATCCTAAAACAATAGCTTTTGAAACATCTACAAAAAATTTGCCAAGAGTTTCTTTCTGTAATTTATTCACAACCTTATTGTATCTTTGTAACACTCTCATGTCAAGGAAAGGAGGTGGTAGCCAAATTGTTCAAGGTAGTTTAAGATTGTTCAAAAAGTGAATCTTTAGTTCACAAACTACAGACCATGGGAATGAAAACGAGGAAAGGGGTGTAATTCCCCTGCTGTCCCGCAACTGTAAGGGAAACGAAAGCTGGTTAAACCACTGTTCCGATTATCGGAATGGGAAGGTCAGCAATTAGGTAGTCCCGAGCCAGGAGACCGTTCATTCCCAAAAAACTTCGAGAAAAGGAGAGAAAAATGTTAAAAAGAGTTCTTATCATGATTTTTGTAATTCTGTGGTGTAAAACAGCATTTTCAGCTCATCCATTAATAACAGATGACACAGGTACACAGGGAAAAAGAAAATTCCAGATTGAGATTAACGGTGAAATCAGTTATGACAAAGCAACAGAAGACGATGTTACAAGGAGGACAACCGGTAGTGAAATAGCCACTATCTTGTCCCAGTGTTTCATAGAGAATGCAGATATTATTTTAGGACTTCCGTATCAATGGTCAAAAACCAACGAAGACGGAGAAACGACCTCGGACGAGAATGGGATATCGGATATGTCTGTGGAACTTAAATGGAGATTTTATGACAAGGATGGTTTGAGTTTTGCTTTAAAACCGGGGATCACTCTGCCGATAGGCGATGAAGAAAAAGGGCTCGGCAACGGCAGGGCATCATACGGGCTTAATTTCATAACGACGAAAGAGATTAAACCATGGGCATTTCATCTTAACGTTGCCTATACATATAATGAATATAAGCTGGAAGAAGATAAAGATGCTAAGAGAAAGGACATATGGCATGTATCCCTTGCAACCGAAGTAGAGGTTGTAAAAAATCTCAGACTTGTTGCAAACACCGGCATGGAGAGGAATGCCGATAAGGAGTCAAACACACATCCCGCGTTTATTCTCGGCGGGCTGATTTATTCTTTGTTAGAAGACCTTGATGTGGATTTTGGCGTTAAGGCTAGACTTAACAAACCCGAAACAGACTATACGTTACTTGCAGGTATTGCGAGGAGGTTTTAGATGAAAATTCAAAAATCATCCCGAACAGGTCGGGGCAAAATTCAAAAATATGGAATTTATTTCTTGCTGTTTACTGTCTACTGTCTACTGTCTACTGACAGTGCTCATGCCATGCACATCTCCGAAGGCATTCTGCCATTCAACTGGGCAGCCTTCTGGTTTGCTATTGCTATACCATTTGTTGCATACGGATTGTGGAGAGTCAAAGTACTCTCAAAATCTGATTTATCATTTAAACCTCTTGTCGGACTGATGGCAGCGGTAGTATTTATCATTTCATGTATGCCAATCCCTGTACCGACAGCAGGCACCTGTTCACATCCAGCAGGAACTGGAATATCAGGGATACTCGTTGGACCTACAATAAGCATACTTGTTACAGCAGTAGCGCTGCTCATTCAGGCGCTCTTTCTTGCTCACGGCGGATTAAGCACATGGGGTGCAGATATAGTATCCATGGGTGTTATGGGCTCATTTGCAGGGTATCTTACATTTAGGGGATTGAGGGCGTTAAAGGCTAATCTTTGGATTGCAGGCTTTATGGCTGGATTATTTGCAGACTGGGCAACATATCTCACAACATCTGTTGAACTCGCATCAGGTATAAGGGGAGATTCACCATTCATGCCTCTTTTCTGGAAGATTCTTATTGCCTTTATACCGACACAGCTTCCACTTGGAATCCTTGAAGGCGCAATGACAGCAGGCATGGTCGTACTGCTTTACAAAAAGAGACCTGACTTGCTTGTGAAGATGAAGGTATTAAAGCCAGAGGAGGCAATATCATGAAAAGTCAAAAATCAAATTTCAAATTTCAAAACTATGGAAAAATATTTTTAATTATTTTTTCACTGTTCACTATTCACTATTCTCTATTCACTGATTCCGCTGCTGCTTCGGAGAAGTGGGGTGGTATTGATGAGTCTATAGTTGAAAAATATGCAAAAGAGCATGGCAGAGAGGCAAGAGAGCCGTTTATCAACACAGATCAGGGCGATCTCCTCCTTTTTGTCTTTCTGCTTGGAGGTGCAGTCGGCGGCTTTGCAGCCGGGTATTACTGGAGGGCGCTGACAGAACGAAGAGCAGAGAACACTGAAGACAGACTGAAAAATATTGAAGCGATAGAAAAGGATATTTAGTTGGTTGTCATTGCGAGGAGTGAGATTCCTCACCTGTCATTGCGAGGGAACGCAGTTCCCGAAGCAATCTCAAGGACAGGTTCGGAACAGGCTCCGCAATCTAAAGGCCTCGAGATTGCTTCGATTCGCTCGCAATGACATTTCAGAAGGATTAAACAAATGTATATTTTCTCGGAACATTTTCACCAGGAACACTTTCTCACAAAAATTGATGTGAGGGTAAAACTGCTTGTTGTCCTTTCGCTTTTAGTAATGGTATTGAGCTATAAAGGCTTTGCCCTTCCCTTGCTCGTGACAATTCTCTGTCTATTTCTCTGCATTAAGATGCGGATACCTTTAAGGGTCTTTATCCGCAGGTTTTCAGAGCCTTTATTTATAGCATCTATTGTGTTGATACTCAAATTTCTGTTTTCAGGGAAAGCAGTCATGTTTTCCATTCAGATGGGAAGCATCACATTAACAGGGCACCGGGATGGGCTTATGGACGGCTTGTTCATAGCCTGCAGAATAATCGGCGCTGTATCTGTGGTTGCCGCATTGGGTTTTGCCACTCCATTTACAGAAATCATGGCAGGTCTTTCATGGTTTAAAATTCCAAAGGGTTTTATTGAGATATTAATGTTTGCCTATCGTTATATCTTTGTGCTTCTTGAAGATGCCTTTGTCATCTATAATGCCCAGAAAAACCGCCTCGGATATTCAAGCATAAGGAGAGGCTTAAATTCCTTTGGAACACTAACAGGCTCGCTGGTTATTAAAGCCTTTGAACACAGCCAGAACACAACCACAGCAATGATTCAGCGAGGATATGACGGCAATATACCGATGTTGAAACACAAACCATTCAAGCTTGATGAAGTTGCCGCCTCAATTTTATTTATATTTGCAATGGGGGTTGTATGGAAGATTTGAAAGTCGGAAGTCAAATAAAAAACATAAGATTGTCTATACAAATAGATTCTTTTAAATATCCTGACGGGACGCAGGCGCTGTCTGATATAAAATTTGAGATAAAACACGGTGAATTTGTCGGCATACTCGGCTCAAATGGATCCGGAAAAACAACGTTGCTTAAAATAATGGACGGACTGACGAAGGACTTTGAAGGCAGCGCTTATCTTGACGGGACAGACATAAAAAGGCTTTCTCCAAAGGAGATTTACAAAAAAACCGGACTTATATTTCAAAATCCGGATGACCAGCTTTTTGCGGCAACTGTATTTGAGGATGTGGCATTTGGGCCTATAAACATGGGCTTCAAGGAAGATGAGGTCGACAACCGTATAAACAACGCTCTTAGAGATGTTGAGATGGAAGGATATGCAAAGAAGTCTATACATAATCTGAGTTTCGGGCAGAAAAAAAGGATTTGTATTGCAGGGCTTCTATCAATGGGTCACGAGATACTGCTGCTTGACGAACCTACATCTGGATTAGATCCAATGGGAGAGTATAAAATGATGAATCTCCTGACAAAGCTCAATAAGGAAAAAGGCGTAACTATTGTCATGGCAACTCACAGCGTTGACCTTGTTCCATTATTTCTTGACAGGCTTTATATACTGAGCAAGGGCAGTATTGTTAGAAGCGGTATCCCTGAGGATGTTTTTACAGCGCCTGAAGATATGTCAAATGTTAAACTCAGGCTTCCCCACATCGCAGATCTGATTTACAAACTGAAGCATGAAGATAAACTGGACTTTGACCGTATACCCCTCACCATTGGTGAGGCAAGAAGGGATATACTGAAAATGCTTGCATCTGCAACAGAAAGGGGGTGAACTATCTTGAACAAGGACAAGAAAGCTAAGAGGAAGTTGAGCGCAAAGAAAGCGGTATCTTATCACATGAAATGTGTGCAGACCGCTAACGGCTTGACCCACTTTGTGATGTACGGCGACGTACCGAAGAAGATGCCGTTGTAGGAGAATGCGGGGGCGGGGCAACCCTGCCCCTGCAAGACTCTAAACGAGCCGCAATGACAACATTCCAATATTTATATCTAAAAAGAAAGGAACTGGATTCCGGGTCAAGCCCGGAATGACAGAAAAAGGAGAGTAAACAATGAACAACAACCGCGGAATCTCATTTTCCGATATTGACGCTGACTGGAAACTGGCGTTGGACCCTGACAATGTTTTCTGGGGTGTAATTCCAAGAGACAATGGAAAATTTCTTTTGCCGGACAACCTGATTGACCTTTATAAAAAGGAGAGGGAACACCTTGATAAAGAGCTTTATGATTTCAGATTCAATACTGATTTAAACTGCATATACATTGACCCGACTGACAGATGCAATGCCAATTGTCCTTATTGTTATATTCCGTCAAAGATAAGGAAGCAGGGCACACAGATGACTGCAAAGGATTTAGACATTGTGTTGACAAAGATAGATAATCATTTCAAGAACGTCAAGAAAAAAACAGTGATAGTTTTTCATGCCGCTGAACCCTTGCTTGCGAAAGATATTCTTTTTGATGCAATAAAAAAGTATCATAATAAATTTCTTTTCGGCATCCAGACCAACGCCCTTCTGCTTGAAAAAAAAGATGCGGAGTTTATAAAAAAGAACAGGATTGGAATTGGCATATCGCTTGATGCTGCCAATGCGGATATTAATAATCGCTCACGCGTAACGACAAAAGGCAGCAGCAACTTTAAAAAGGCTGTGCAGGCATTGGATTGGTTTGACGGATATGAAGGATTGAATGTAATATGCACGGTTACAAAATTTAATGTTAACAGGCTTTCTGAGCTTGTGAAATTTCTCCACAGGAAAGAAGTTCCGTGCGTGCTTTTAAATCCCGTGAGACTGACGCAGAGACGTTCATGGAGCTTGAAACCCGATGATATGGTGTTAGCCAAAAATCTGATAAAGGCAGTGGGGACGGCAACGGAACTTACGCGGAAATCCGGACGTCAGATTGTCGTGGGGAATTTTGCTAATGTTATTCTTGCTATCATTTCACCCGCTGCAAGGCGCATGATGTGCGATATTTCTCCCTGCGGAGGGGGCCGGACATTCTTGACCGTTACTGCCGATGGCGACATGGTTCCCTGCGGAGAATTCATCGGTTTCAAAGAATTTTCAGGAGGAAACATCTTTAAAACATCAATTACAGAAGCAATGAAGTCAAGACCATTCAGGGAAATACGTTCAAGAACCGTAGAGAAAATACAAGAATGCAATACTTGTGACTTCAGGCATATATGCGGCTCGCCATGCCCTGCAGAAATGCATGCACGCGGCAACATGTATCAAAAAGCAGAATTCTGTGAATCTTATAAAGAAATAATACGATATGCCTTTAAATTAATTGCGGAAAACAAAGTTAAATACATCCTGAGGAATGGTTCGCTGGAACAAATGCGGTATGAATATCAATTCTAATCCACAGATTGCGCAGATTGACACAGATTTTTATGAAAAACAAATTTAATGTTTCATATTGTCATTCCGGGTCAAGCCCGTAATGACGCAATAGGTAAATGTTCATGCTTTTGCTTTTTATAAAATCTGAGGAATCTGTGAAATCTGCGGACATTTGATATGAAGAAAAAACTCAGGTCAGGATATACAACAGGCGCATGTGCTGCTGCGGCTGCAAAGGCAGCAATGCTCGTGATGCGTAATGCGTTATGCGTAATGCGTAACAAACCAGACGAGAAACCCGTTACTCATCACTCATTATCCATCACCCATGTAGAGATTCCTTTTCCTGATGGCAGCAGAGTATGTTTTAAAGTCCATAACTCCAAACTCATCACTCATCACTCATCACTGATTGCTCGGGCATCTGTTATCAAAGATGCAGGCGATGACCCGGATGTAACAAACAGGGCAGAGATAGTTGCAACAATACAAGTAAAAAGTGAGAAGTTAGAAGTAGGAAGTAAAAGATTTTTAGATGCTTTGTTTTTTACTTCTCACTTCTTAGTTCCCACTTCACACTTATTAATTATCAAAGGTGGTAAGGGTGTTGGTATTGTTACAAAACCCGGACTTCCCGTTCCTGTCAGAGAGTCCGCCATAAATCCAGTGCCAAGAAAGATGATAGAAAAGGCAGTGATGGAAGCGATGCAGGATGCAGGATGCAAGATGCAAGATTTAAAAAGAACCGCCTCAGTTTTGGAAATAACCATCTCGGTTCCAAATGGCGAGGAATTAGCTAAAAAGACACTGAATCATAGACTGGGTATAATAGGCGGTATATCAATACTCGGCACAACGGGTATTGTGAAACCTATATCATCAGAGGCATGGACAGCAACAATAACATCTTCTATGGATGTGGCAAAGGCAATGGGGCATCAGGAAATTGTTATTTCTGCCGGACGAACCTCGGAAAAATCGCACATGAAAAAATTCAATTTTCCAGAAGAATATTATATAATGATGGGTGATTATCTTGAATATTCGCTTCTTGAGGCGAAAACGCATGGGTTCAAAAAAATCCATCTCTGTGCGCAATGGGCAAAGATGCTAAAGGTTGCAATGTCAACGCCTCAGACACATGTAAAACACGGAGCAATTGATATAAAAAAAACTATTGAATTTTTAAAGGGATTGGGGGTTATGGATTGGGGATTAGCGCAAGAGTTCAATACAGCAATGGAAATTTTTGAATTCATTAGCGCATCACGCATCACGCATCACGCATCACTTTTTTTAAAGGTTTGTGTTGCCGCTAAAAAATATGCAGAAAGCATAGCCTCAGGAATACCTGTTATTTCATATCTTGTATCGTATGAAGGGAAGATAATTGCAAATAGTGAATAGGGTTGACATTTGTCATACAAATGATTACAATTGAATTACATGATAATCTTTGATGCATCAACATTAATTCTTCTTGCAAAAATAGATTTACTGGAATTGTTTATATTCAATTTTCAGCAGAAAGTTTTAGTGCCTGAGAGCGTTGCTTCAGAAGTAAGACAAGTAGAATATGAGGATTCACCTATTATACGGAAGCTATTTGAGGATAAAAAGATTACTGCATTAAAGGTTAAAAATAAGAAACAGTCAGATAAGCTTATGTTAGATTTTAATATAGACCAAGGCGAGGCAGAAGCAATAAGTCTTGCTATTCAGGAGAATATACGCTTCATTGCGACAGATGATAGAAATGCAATAAGGGCATGCAAAATGTTAAAAATTGAGTTTATTACTGCCATAGCTGTTTTAATAAGGGCATTTGAAAAACAACTCATTGATAAAAATGAGGCTCTTTTAAAATTACAACGGCTTGGATATATAGGCAGATATGGCAAGGCAATAATTGCTGATGCGGAAAGACAAATAAAAGGAGGAATTTAAAATGGCAACAAAAACTCTAAGTATACGTGTGGACGACAATGACTATAAATTCTTATCTCATCTTGCAAAAGAAGAAAAAGAGGATGTTTCAAAAGCCGTCAGGGAACTTGTTGACCTCGGCAGGGTAATGCTTGCTATAGAAAAATATAAAAAATCCGAGGCATCTATCGAAAAGGCTGCAAGAATAGCAGGGGTTTCTATCTCAAAAATGATGGACGTATTCAGGGACTACGGGGTTGAGGCTAATCTGGAACACGAGGACTATCTATCATCTCTCAAAAGCATGAGAAAGGTGTGGTAAAAAAATAACTAATGCCAAGGAGTTGGATCAAAGCGATCAATCACTACTTTTATCCTGTTGATCTGACATCGTATAAAGGTGCGCTGAATTTCCCCTTAAATATTTTACCTTGAGCATTTTTTCGATATGAATAAAATCTATGTCATAGGCATTGGCTATAGACCACTTGATAAAGGTGCAAGGAAAGTTATCTTGAATTCATCAGTCATCCTTGCATCCAAAAGGCTCTTTGAGGTTTTTAAAAGTTATAAGGAATATGAAAAAGTGAAAGATAAAATAAAAGTCATAAACAATGTGGATGAGACAATTAATTTTATCAAGTCCCTGATCGCATCACGCATCACGCATCACGCATCACGTGCTATCGTGCTTCTCGCTTCCGGAGACCCGATGTTTTTTGGAATTGGCAGAAGAATCGTTAACGAATTTGCAAATGACATAATAGAGATACTCCCGGACCTTTCAAGTGTCCAGGTGGCGTTTTCAAAAATCAAAGAGACATGGAGCGATGCATTTTTCATAAGCCTGCATGGAGGGCCCGACCCAAAGAAAAGAAGAAAACTTGAGTATAAAATTAAAGACATTCCATTTCTCCTCACAAAATATAGTAAACTCGCCATTCTTACTGATAAAGAGAACAATCCATCGGTAATAGCAAAAATCCTTAACTCTAAATCCTTAACTCTAAACTCTGAACTCAAAATGTTTGTTTGTGAAAAACTTGGCTATCTTGATGAAAGGATTATTAAGGGAACACCTCATGAGATTGCTGGCATGTTATTCACAGACCCAAATGTAGTCATAATAAAAAAGTCAGAAGATGAGAAAATGAGAAGGTGTGAAGATGTGAAAATTTCAACTTCTCAACTTCCAAACTTCTCAACTTCTGGTTTTTGTTTTGGTATCCGAGAAGACGAGATTCAGCATTCAAGGGGGCTCATAACAAAAGATGAGGTTAGGGCAGTAACCATTCATAAATTAAGACTTCCCCCAAAGGGTGTTTTCTGGGATATTGGTGCTGGCTCTGGATCAGTATCAATAGAAGTAGCAAGGCTTTATCCTGAATTAAAAGTTTTTGCTATCGAAAGAGATGAAGAGCAGGTTAATCATATCAAGGAAAATATGATTAGACACAACACATCTAATATTGAGATAATAAAAGGCAATGCCCCTGAAATACTATCAAATCTTCCAGAGCCAGACAGAGTATTTATAGGAGGGAGCAGCGGAAGGATTAAAGAGATAATAGAATTTGTGAGCAATAAGATATCGTCTGGAGTCATCGTAATAAATGCCACTACAATAGAGACACTGAATGGGGCAATTCAACATCTTGAGAACAACGAATTTAATGTGGGAGTATCTGAAATTTCTGTTTCCAGAGTAAAAACTATGGGTGGCAAAAGACACATGAATGCTTTAAATACGATATTTGTTATAACAGGAGAAAGATAGAAATGACAGGAAAACTTTATGTAATAGGTGTAGGTCCCGGAAACCCTGAACTGTTAACGCTCAAGGCGCTAAGGATACTAAAAGAAGTGTCATGCATCTGTGTTCCAAAGAGCAGGGAAGAAGGAAGCAGTTTTGCATTATCCATTGTTAGAAAAGTTATTGACATTGACGGCAAAGAGATCATAGAGGCATATTTTCCAATGAGAAAGACCAGAACACAGAATACAGAAAATCCCCCCATCCCCCCTTTAACAAAGGGGGGTGAGGGGGGATTTAAAGATTGCGAACTGGACACAAAATGGCAGGAAACAATAAATGCTGTTTATAGCAGACTAGATAAAGGAATTGATACGGCTTTTATCACCATCGGAGATCCTGCAATATACAGCACATTTTTTTACCTCCATGATAGACTTCTTGATCTCAACCCAGAATTAAATATAGAAATAATTCCAGGAGTATCTTCCATAAATGCCTCTGCCTCAATGGCAAAAATACCATTGGGACTCGCTGATGAAAGGATTGCTATACTTCCAGCAAATTACATGACTGACTTAAAGAATGCATTAGAAAGGTTTGATACCATTGTGCTTATGAAGGTTCATAAAGTGTTCAGAAATATATTGAATGTCTTAGATGAAACAGATCTCCTGAATAAAGCAGTTTATATTTCAAAGGTGGGTATGGAAGATGAAAGGATAATCAAAAATATCAGAGATGTAAAAGAAGAAGACCTCAATTACTTTTCAATGGTGATAATAAGAAAATGAGCAAGGTATATTTCATAAGTGCAGGGCCTGGTGATCCTGAGTTAATAACAATCAAGAGTAGAAGGCTCCTTGATAATGCCAATGTAGTAATTTATGCAGGAAGCCTTGTGAATCCTGAACTCTTGAACAACATAAAAGCAGAAATATTTGATTCATCAAAACTTACCCTTAATGAAATAATAAAGATTATAAAAGACTCAATAGATAAAGATAAGATGGTTGTGAGGCTGCACACAGGTGACACCTCTTTATACAGTGCCATATCAGAGCAGATAGAAAGGCTCCGAGAATTGAACATAGATTATGAAGTCATTCCAGGGGTTTCTTCTGCAATGGCCGGTGCAGCAGTACTGGGACAGGAACTCACCATTCCTGAGATAAGCCAGACTGTCATATTTACACGTCTTGAAGGAAGGACTCTTGTACCTGAAACCGAAAAGCTCAGTGAGTTGGCTAAACACAAAGCAACAATGGTGATATTTTTGAGTGCAGGGATGAGTGAAAAGTTAAGAGACGAATTACTAAAAAGCTATCCGGAAGATACGCCTGTGGTGATAATTGAGAAGGTATCCTGGCCGAAACAGAAAATTATAAGAGGCAGACTAAAAAATATGGTTGAATTAATTAAAACTGCCAATATAAAAAAGACTGCACTTATATATGTTGGTGAGGCTTTAAGGGCATCGGAAGAATCGTTAGGCAAAGAATCAAAGCTCTACAACAAAGACTTTACACATGAATACAGAAAATAAGGGCAACAAGACAGAAGTCAGAAGTCAGCCTTCAGCCTTATTTTACATAACAGACAAGGGACTTATGCTTGCCAAAAAGCTCAAAGAGCTTTTCCCTAATTCACAGATGGTGAAATTTAAATCAGAGGCTGTTTCTGAGGTCTGGAGCGAGTGCAAAAATCTAATATTCATCATGGCAGCAGGAATTGTTGTCAGGACTATCGCACCCTTAATAAAAGGCAAAAGGACAGATCCTGCTGTTGTTGTGCTGGACGAAGCAGGGAGATTTGCTGTCAGTCTTTTAAGTGGACATCTTGGAGGTGCAAATAAGATTGCAAAGGAGATTGCTGATTTTTTAGGAGGCAGAGCGGTAATAACAACAGCATCTGATGTAAATAATCTGCCTTCCATAGACCTGTGGGCAAAGGAGAATAATCTTGTCATAGAAGATTGGGAACTCCTTCCGCAAATAGGCACACGGCTTGTAAATAACAGTGCATTGATGGTCTGTATAGAACAAAACTCGGAAGTAAATCTTCCTGAAGAATTCTTGAAGGTCAATGACCCACGATTTGCTGATGTGGTGATAACAAACAAAACAAACATTTATCTCAATCAGTTTATATGTTCTTCTGGAGGATGTCATGTAAAAGGTCAGCTTTATCTCCGTCCCAAAAACCTTGTTATAGGGATGGGCTGCAATAGTGGGACATCATCAGATGAGATAGAGGATGCTGTAAAAAGGATATTGGAAGAAAATAATCTATCATTTCTATCGGTTTACTCCATAGCGACCATTGATAAAAAAAGCAGCGAGCCTGGTCTGATTGCATTCACTGAAAAGTATGGTTTTAAGGTTAAAACGTTCACATCCGACGAACTGAATAATGTTAAAGGTGTGGTGAAATCAGAAGCTGCATTCAAAGCAACTGGAGCCAAAGCAGTAGCAGAGCCAGCAGTATTACTCGCATCAGGAGCAAAGAAACTGCTTGTGAAAAAGCAAAAGATAGGGAATGTAACAGTGGCAATAGCTGTTAAAGACAGTTACAAGTTACAAGTTACAAGTTACAAGTTAACGAATAAAAAAATAAGAAACTCTAAATTAGACTCGTCACTTAAAGGCAAAATTTATATCGTTGGAACAGGGCCAGGAAGTATAGAACACATTACACCTTATGCCCAAAGTGCCATGAGAAAATCTGAAGTTATAGTTGGATACAGCACATATCTTGAACTAATACAGGAGTTAATTAAGGATAAAGAAGTCGTATCCACAGGCATGACGCAGGAGATAGACAGATGTAAAAGAGCAGTAGAACTGGCAATGTCAGGAAAAACCGTTTCTATCATAAGTGGTGGAGACCCTGGAATATATGCGATGGCAGGATTGGTGTTTGAGATACTAAGTGTCAAAGATTCAAAGTATCAAAGTATCAAAGACTCTGACACTCTGACACTCGGACACTTTGACACTATTTCTGTTGAAGTCATCCCCGGTATTTCTGCCTTAAATGCCTGTGCAGCAAGGCTCGGTGCGCCACTCATGCATGATTTTGCATGTATAAGTCTTTCTAACAGGCTTACGTCTTGGGATTTGATAGAAAAAAGGCTTGAGGCCGCTACAACGGCTGATTTTGTGATTGTGCTTTATAACCCAAAGAGCAGGGGCAGGCAGGGGCATATCAATAAGGCAAGGGATATTATCTTGAGGCACAGGTCTCCTGAAACATCCGTTGGCATCGTGAAGGCTGCAATGAGAGAAGGCGAAAAAATAGTGATCACAAATCTTGAAGAAATGCTTAAACATGATATTGATATGCAGACAACAGTGATAATAGGCAATTCACAGACATTTACATGGAATAATTGGATGATAACACCGAGGGGATATGAGAAAAAGTTCAAAGTTTAAAGTTCAAAGTTCAAAGTCCTCAAATGATGTTGCCTTTCTATGGGATGAGTCTTTTCTTTGGGGATTAATGGCATATAAGGCATTGAAGTCACTTAACCTGCCTTTTGATATTATTCGTTCTGCTGATATTAAAAACGGGCAACTCAAAAATTACAAAATGCTATTTACCCCTGGTGGATGGGCATCAAATAAGCTAAAGGCTCTCGGTAAGAAAGGCATCACGGAGATAAAAAGATTTGTCAGAGACGGAGGCGATTACCTCGGTCTTTGCGGCGGTGCAGGGCTTGCAACTCAGGAGAGTGTAGGACTCTTAAATGTCAGGAGAAGACCTACAAAGAATCGCGTCCCGAGCTTCAGCGGGAAGATTCATCTCAATATCAACAAACATTCCGTGTGGGACAACTGCAAGATTCAAGATGCAGGATACAAGATTCAGGATTATCATGCATCAGAGAACTTCTCACCTGTTTTTCACGCCTGGTGGCCATCGCAATTTTTAGTAGAAGACAAAGGGATAAAAATTCTCGCCACCTATGGAGATGCCCTGCCTGATTCCTTCAGTTCTGACATGAATGTGGGGGATGTGGAAACAAACGGTAGCTGGACAAAACTTGAAGCACTTTACAGGATTAACCTTAATCCTGAGAGATTAAAAGGTGAGCCTGCTGTAATAGAAGGTAATTTTGGCAAAGGCAAAGTAATCCTATCACTTATTCATTTTGATACACCTGATGATGAAAATGGCGCAATAGTTCTAAAGAATCAGTGGAGATATCTCGCAGGACAGAAGACAGAAGTTAGGAAGATAAGAAATTGGGAAGATGAGAGCCTCTCAACTTCTCAACTTATAGGCTCCAAAACAAACCTGTCACTGCTCAAGGAACTTGAAATGTCAGTTGATGAGCTGATTTCCCTTGGCGAACGAAATTTCCTCTGGTTCTGGCGAAACCCAATGCTTCTTCAGTGGCGGAGGGGAGTAAGGGGGCTTGAATACTGCACGTTGTATGTCATGATAAAAGAAATCGCAGAGATACTCAAAAAGGGGCAAGGGGCGAGAGACAAGGGGCAAGAAAAACTTGGAGATAGTCTAAAAAAAACTAAAGAATTGCTTATGCCATTTGTAGACAAAGCGAAACATCTTTTGATTCTTGAAAGACATGCCATACAGAAAGGATATATTACATATGAAGAATGCAATGACTCAGAGATCACAAAAATCAGGATAGAACTGTTTGGAAACTCAAAGAGTCATAGAGGATTGTTCAAAAAACTCATAGATAAGGTTGATAACTTATTGTATATTTTAATAAAGGGGCGAGAACGGAAAACTGTCATTGACAACAACAGGTAAGCATTTGAAATAATTTTTTTATTTAGAGCGCAATTATTATGTCTAATGAATTATTAATCCTTATAACTGCAGCAGCAGCAATAGGTTTTTTTCATACACTGTTTGGACCTGACCATTATATACCATTCATTATGATGTCCAGGTCAGGCAAATGGTCATTAGGCAAGACAACGTTAGTTACTATTTTATGCGGTATCGGACATGTATTAAGTTCCGTTTTACTGGGTATTTTAGGTGTAAGTCTTGGCATTGCTGTTTTAAAATTAGAAGCAGTTGAATCATTTCGTGGCAATTTAGCAACATGGACTCTTATTGCATTTGGTTTAATTTACTTTGTTTGGGGGATGCGGAAAGCATTAAGGTACAAATCTCATGAACATCTACATGCACATGAAGAGGACATCAGTCATAGCCACTCCCATGACCACACCATAGAACATATGCACGTCCATAAAAAAAATGCACCTAAAAGTATTACCCCGTGGGTTCTTTTTACAATATTTATTTTTGGACCCTGCGAACCATTAATCCCGATGCTTATGTATCCTGCCGCTAAGAACAGTCTTGCCGGGTTAATTTTGGTTACCATTATTTTTGGTGTGATAACAATTCTGACCATGGTAAGCATTGTTCTTATTTCGACCTTTGGTATCAATTTTATTCCTTCAACACGATTTGAGTGTTATACTCATGCCATATCTGGTGCTGTAGTATGTTTATGCGGAATATCAATATTATTTTTTGGCTTATAGTATTATATGTTAATATACCTAAAGATAACACCCGGGAGGATAATTATGCACAAAAAGATAGTATTAATTTTAATGTTGGTGTTGTTTACTTTTACTGGAACTGTATTCGCAGAGACGCCTGCTGAGTCTTTAAAGAAAAATTATCCAGACCTGCAGTTTGACAGCATAAAGGAAATCCAGATTAAAGGGCTTTATGAAGTCATATCAGGAATTAACATTTTTTATTACCACCCTAAGACAGGATATATCATTTCAGGTGAGATACATACTAAAGATGGTAAAAACCTTACTGCTGATAGAAATACTGAGATTGTATCTGCAAAAGCAAAAAACTTACCACTTGATAAGGCAATAAAAATTGGTAGTGGTAAAAACATAGTTGTTGAATTTACAGACCCTGATTGTCCATATTGCAGAAAGGCATCAGAGTATTTTAAGAAGAGAGGCGATGTAACAAGGTATATATTCTTTTTTCCTATAGTTAGTCTCCATCCACAGGCTGAGGATAAAGCAAAGTATATCCTCTGCGCAAAGGATAAGACAAAGGCATATGAGGAAGTAATGAATGGGGAGCTTGACGGCAAAAAGGTTGATGTCTGTGACGACAAAGAAGTTATCACAAGGTTAGAGGAACACAAGCAACTTGGGGCAAGCATTGGTGTTCAGGGAACCCCGAGTTTTGTAATCAGTGGGCAATTTATAAGAGGGGCTAATTTTCAAAAGATTGAAAGCCTACTGAAAAAATGACAGAGCTACAAAAACTAAAACATTTACTTGAGCACTGGATAGAGCACAACAATGACCATGTGAAAACCTATATGGTATGGGCTTCAAAGGTAGAGCTTTTAGGTAAAAAAGAATTATCAGATATTCTTAAGCAGATTGCAGAAGAGAGCAAAAAATTAGACGAGTTATTTAAAAAGGCTTTAAAGAGAATGTAGATTATTTTTTATGCCTCTTCCTCTTTCCGCTAAGGGTGGAAGGGAGTTTTTCTTTTTGTGCAGTTCAATCATGCGGTCAACGAGTGAGACGAGTTTGTCGTGGGTCGCTCTTTCTGAGGAGGGTTAATTCTATCCTCATACATCTCTTATAATATCTTTATCAATTCTTCCTTGCTTATATTATTCCAGAGGCTGACTCGTGTAAAAATATCGTTTGCAGATTTACTTTTTTTGAATTCGTCCTCAAAATGTAAGGCTACAGCTTCCTTAATATTTTTCAATAATTCATCATATGTTGCACCTTGGGTAAATATATCTTCATTAACCCCACGTGCACACCAAAACTCGCCATCAAAATATGTGTCTATCTTTACAAGCATTTATTCCACCTCCTATTAATTATAGCATAAAGGAAAGGGGTAGCTTTCGGGAACTTCGTAAATCAGAGATGTGGTTGTGAATAATGAACAGGCTATTGCCCAAATGCCAAAAACATAAAAATGTCATGCTGAACTCGTTTCAGCATCTCGTAAAATCAATGAGTTATAAGACCCTGGAACTGTTTGAGTTATCATACTGGCAGGTTTTGGGAACAGGGAACTGGTTGCGGTTAAGAAGTAAAAAATTTGAGTGTCCCTAATTATTCCTCAATTATTCGTGTGACAACCCCTTTTCCGTTCTAACTGGCAATTACCCCATAGTTCGGTCTTTTCGACCCTGTGGGATAGACCTAAGAGGCGTGAGGAAGTAACGGCGAGCATTGTGTGGATTATTTGAACGGGCCACATGGAATATTATTTCTTACCTTTTACATATAAGTCATAATCTCTTTTTACGTCTTTACTAATCCATTAATGTTCTGTGATTGGTCCTTCGGGCACTGGCACACGTTGTACTGTGCGTACACGTTGTACTGTACCGCCGCCTCCAAATTCTAATCCTTTAGCCTCCTTAATTTGGGTACCATTGTACTGTTTTTTGTCTTGACAATGGAGAGGGGTTTACCATTAGCCCATAATAAGTTCTCTGCTTTGAACTCTCATTTATCATACAAGCCTCGATACATTATTAGTGCTACCTTCTCATGATACCTTAAACTGAGCGGATTTTTTTAACAATGAATGGGAGTAGTACAAACCATTGAAAATAACCAGGCACGATGTATAATGCCCATGTAAGTATAAGACCTATAAAATTCATTTCTACAAATCTTGAGAAAAGAGCTGCTAAATAATTAATGGCTAAACTTGCGGGAAAACTTAAAATATTTAATTCCCAACCCAATACAATATAAAAATCCCTTACGTTGTTACTTATCAAATAAACAAAACCTGAGATAGCAAAGAAAATAATACTTATACCTAACCATAATATTTTCATATGTTTCTGACTACTATTTATTATTGCTGCAACAATAATGAAGATGTCTGTTATGACTGACACTAATAAGACTGCAAATGCAAGATTCCCGAGAAACTCACCTGAAGGAAGCCCTGCAATAGAAAAACTAACTAATATACCTACAACAATGAATATTGTGATTGCAGAAAAGTTTCTTGTAATAAAAGCTTTTAATGATAGACGATTTTGCATCAGAAACACTGGCTAACGCATTTATTAAAAGTATCGGTTGCCCATTCCTGACAATTCGTTCCAGGGCCAACTAGCCCATAGGTGGGTCTATTAGAACCTGTATTTAAAATACATGCTTCGATACATTTGTTAGTGGCTACTTTCTCACAGCCGCTCGACACAAAAGTATCCCTACTCTTAGCTCCTTCTCCATATAATTTTCCTCCTGCACTTGATTGTCCTACGCATTTTGTGCCTTGTTCATTAACAACGCAAATATATTGGTGATATAAGGGATTCCCGGTTACATCTGGACCTGATTTCGTTCCTGTACCACCAAAAAGATCCAACGGTTTTTTGCACATATATGTATCCAGCCCTAAAGGGTCAGTATGGTTAACGGGGTTATTGAGTACGTAAACATAGAAGTTAACTCCACCTTGGAACCCAATCGGGTCTTCACTTAGAAACCTTCCGCTTTCAGGGTCATACCAGCGGGCTTCGGAGGCATTAACAAATGTAAAGATTGATAAGACTGTTACGAGAGTTACAATTAATTTTTTCATTAATTCCCTCCCTTATTTTTTTGTCTCTTCTTTAGCCTTCTTTTTTACCTGCTTTATATATTCTTCCTGCGGGAGCCTCACCACTCCCATCTCTTTCGCCTTTCTTTTATATGAATAGCCTTTCTCAATAAATTCTTGGCCCTCTGCCTCCGGAAGACTCATCCTATATCTGTAATAAGCCGCCCCCAGATTGCCGGTTATCTCAGGCGAATGCGGATTTATCTTAACACAAAGTTCCAGATACCTGATACCTTTTTTTATATCCCCTTTCTCTATCCAATATCCGGCATTTTCTGAAACCAACTCTGCAAGCAATTCACGATGGGACAGCGTTCTTAGATACGCACCACTCTTAATGCCAATTTTAGAAATCTGGAAATCTCTGATATATTCTTCATTAGACGAATATCCTCCGCCGCCCGTTGCTTCAATGTTATTCTCTTTAAAATCTGGGATGACATACCTCAAAAAAAGATGGTCAGGCGCTGCAACTGCATATACAGGATAACCGAGGCGCTGGGCAATCGCAAGATAAAGAACAGGCATGGAAGCACAGTTGCCTCTTTTTCTATCAAGGACTCCGTCTATGTAGCGGTTCCTTGTGTTTTTGCCGTATGGATCGGAATAATCATATTTTATTCCTGCAATTTTGAAGAAGTATGTGTTCAAGGCTTTGACCCTGTAATCGGGGCCCATTCTGCCTTTCGTGAGAAATCTTGCGCCTGCCACCATTTCATCAATTTTTTGAGAATAAGCATTAACATCAAGGTCGGGAAATATATCCTTGGCAATTATCAGAGCGGCTATGCCGATATCGATTTTCTTTTCAGGCAGGGAAAGGAGTTTGTGAATTTCTTTTTCGTCAGCATAGGCGCGGGTTAAGGAAAGCACGAGTATAATAATAGAGCCATATATTGCCGGCGATCTCTTCATCGGGATAGCCCCCCTTTAATTCTTAAAATATATCCGAGGTTGTAGGTAAAGGTCAAGGCCACGCATTCCTCTGATGTTACCAAAAATCACCCTTTTCTATTATCTTCTTCTCCTCAAAGTGAAAGCCTGCGTATATGGTGCTTCTGACAGAATTCGGTTATCTTTTCGCGGGGAATGTCTAATTTTGCCTTTCCAATATGCTCGGTTATTTTTTTAGGCATCTTGCCCGATATCTCCATTGGATGCCTCCCTTTGATTGATTATAACATAAAATGGAAAGGGGGTTATCCATAAAGATTATAGACAATTTCGTCTATCTTCTCATCAGTAACTGCAATCTCACGTTCTATCTTTTCTCTTTCTGCCGAAGGAGAAAGGGAGTTTTTCTTTTTCTTGAGCCAACACCGCTAAGTTTCTTGGAATTATGCGGTCTCGGTTTATCATATAAGCCCAGAATTATTTCTTCAAATCGTGATAATAATTTACCAGAAAACCCATCAAGGTCTTTCTGAGCTTGTGGCATTAGTTTGACATCATAAAGACTCAAGCAACGTTCCTTGCCTTGCGACGTTTTGTAAAATACTCTCTGGCATAGACTGGTTTACCCTTTGCCTTCTTTGCTTCTTCAATTAGGACTATATCAAAAAGGTCTTCTCGTAGCTCGTGGTTACTTATAACTTTTTCAAGAAAAGCCTCTTTTCCCTTGTTCTTAAGTGTTTTAAATGCTGTAAAAAAAACTTCTGCTGTTGCCTCACTTGTTCTCAAAATCTCACCACCTATTCATGCTTTGGCTTTATTCTACCTGAATCTTCCTTTAAAATTATTTGTCTTCTCTACGAGTCATAGACAATTATCTTCCTTTTACCTCTATCAAGAATTCTTCAGCGCGATTTGAAAAAAGCAAAATTAAAGACCAGACCCTACTTGTACTACTCAGAAGAAAACAAAAAATTAGACGAGTTATTTAAAAAGGCTTTAAAGAGAATGTAGATTATTTTTTATGCCTCTTCCTCTTTCCGCTAAGGGTGGAAGGGAGTTTTTCTTTTTGTGCAGTTCAATCATGCGGTCAACGAGTGAGATAAATTTTCCCTGATTCCGTGTTCTTTGTGGGAGAGAAATAAATCAGGTGCCTTTTCGGTTTCCTAACTTTTACAAAACAAGCACTACCTTATCAAGACCTTTAAAGTGTGCATCACTGGTTATTACAATACAGTTGTTTTCTAATGCAGTTGCATAAACAATTGCATCAGCCATTGGCAAAGCATATTTAAGACTCAAATCTGCAGCCAAAAGGGCAAGGCTCTCATTAAGCGAAATAATTGTTGTTTTGTTCATTAAAGACACTGTGAGCAAGGCATCTTCTTCTGTCCATTCCTTTTTTACTTTTTTATAAACTTCATAAAGCACAATGGAAGGCGTTATGATTTTTGTGGTGTCTTTGAAATATTTGGAGTATTGTGCAGAGAAACGGCCGTCTGTAAAAAATTCAACCCATCCAGATGAATCTATCACAAACACTATCTTTCCTCATCCTCTCTTATGTCCGTTGTATCCATGCCTTTTAAAAAGCCTTTGAATGCATTCAGAGGTTTTACAGGAATCAGGTGAACTACCCCTCCCTTCACAACGACAGTCAGTTTCTGGCCGCTTTTGAGATGAAGCATCTCTCGAACATCTTTCGGTATTACTACCTGATATTTTGGTGATATTGTAGTTGTTGCCATTTATCTCCCTTTTTTCTTATCGATAGCAAAATTGTAAAACAAAAGTGGTGTATAGTCAAGAAGTTGTTGCAGAGCTTGTTGCAGAGTAGATTACAAGAGTTTTTCTTTTTGTGTAATTCCAGCTATAAATGCTTAAAATTTTGAGGCTCGGCTGACCTTGCCCCGTTCACTGTCTTCCTTCCCCCATTTTTGTACCTCCTCCCTTTATTATACAAACTCTTCTTGGTGTCCATTAATTCGGGGGAGGAATCTTCGCTCCTCGCAATGATTGTAGCGAGGTTTGCGTAATTTGGGTTAAAATAACTTATGGCACTTTCCCTTTATGTCCACATTCCCTTTTGTCTGAAAAGGTGTATTTACTGCGACTTTGTTTCAGGAATTTATAGCCCGGAGAAAGAAAGTTCTTATATTGAAGCTCTGAAAAAAGAGATTCTAAATATCTCAAATGAACATTACCCCTCCCCCATCCCCCTCCCTCAAGCGAGGGGGAGAGTTTCAAGTCTATACATAGGCGGCGGAACTCCAACTGCACTTTCAACTAAGGCTTTGACGGATTTAATTGCTCACATTTTTAATCATCTTCGTTTTGCACCCCCTCATCCCCCACTTAGCAAGGGGGGGCGAGAGGGGGGTGAGGCAACAATTGAGGCAAATCCCGGTACGGTAAGCAAAGAAAAATTGCGAGCAATACGATACTCTGGTATAAACAGAATCAGCATAGGTGTCCAATCCTTTAATGATAATGAGCTTGATTTTCTTGGTAGGCTCCATTCCTCAAAAGATGCTGAACAGACAGTTTATCTTGCAAAGGAAACAGGTTTTGAGAATATCGGGATTGACCTGATCTACGGTATCCCGGGGCAGAGTATTGATAGTTGGAGAAGGACTCTTGAAAAGGCAGTAAGCCTAAAACCAAGGCATATTTCAACATATGAACTTACAGTAGAGGAAGGGACACTGCTTTATGAGTATATGGCAAAAAATCCCCCTTCATTCCCCTTTTCCAAAGGGGGAAATTCTTCCCCTCTATTAAGAGGGGATTATGGGGTGTGTTGCCCTCTTTGGCAAAATCCCCCTCTGTCCCCCTTTTTCAAAGGGGGATACAATATATCCCCCCCTTTAGTAAAGGGGGGGGAGGGGGGATTTGCGGAAGAAAATAAAATCATTGAAATGTATGATTACGCAATTGATTATCTAACTGCAGAAGGTTTTATCCATTACGAAATATCCAATTTTGCAATGCCTGATTATTTTTGCAAGCATAACCTTAATTACTGGGATAGGGGAGAATATTATGGAGTTGGTTTAGGGGCACATTCTTTTATAAACCCCGCGAGAAAAGGTCTTTCTAACGGGGTAAATGGAAAGAGGTATCATAATACCGCTATTCTTGATGACTACATAAATTTGATTTCAGCAAACAAGAGCCCGGTAAAAAGTTCTGAAGAAATTACAGAAGATAAGGCTGCATCAGAGGCTATCTTTCTTGGATTGAGAAAGACAGAAGGGATAAATTTAAAGGCTTTTCAAAAATCCTATGGGAAGGATATACTGACACTTTATCATGAAGAGCTAAGGGAGCTTCAGGATGCAGGATTGGTAGAAATTAATCCTCTATTACCTCCCTTTAATTCCCCCCTTACTAAGGGGGGATATAGGGGAGTCGAAAGGTGGCGAGAGGGATTTTCAGATAAAACAGATATTTACTTAAGACTTACCAGAAAAGGGCTTTTGCTTTCTAATGAGGTTTTTAGGAAATTTATGTAAGCATAAAAAAACCTTATTATTAAAATTGGTTAGTAAAATAATGTTAAAATAATAGCATGCCCTTAAAATTTGAACCAAAATGGATTGCATGGGAGATTACAAGACGATGCAATTTAAAATGTATCCACTGTCGCTCTGCATCTGAAATGGAAGTAAAAGGCCATCCTGATTTTTCCATTGAGGAGGCATATAGAATCATAGACGATATATCAACTTACGTCAAGCCTGTTGTAGTGCTTTCCGGCGGCGAGCCTTTGTTAAGAGAGGATGTCTTTGATATAGCAAAATACGGCACTGATAAAGGTCTGAGGATGTGTCTTGCAACAAACGGAACGCTTGTTAATGATGAGATTTGCAAAAAGATTAAAGGGTCAGGGATAAGGATTGTTTCGTTGAGCCTTGATGGTGCATCAGAAGATGTTCACGATGATTTTAGAAATCAAAAAGGTGCATTTAGTGGAACTATAAACGCCGCAAGATTATTCAAAAAACACAATATTGAATTTCTTATAAACTCATCATTTACGAAGCGGAATCGGGAAGAGATACCTAATGTCTATAAACTCGCAAAAGAACTCGGTGCTACCGCATGGTATATGTTTATGATCGTCCCAACAGGCAGAGGAGAAGATATAATGAACGAGCTGATATCAAAAGAAGATTACGAAGAGATACTTGGGTGGCACTACGAGATGGAGAAGGAAGAAAAGGATATGCTTGTAAGACCTACCTGTGCCCCGCATTATTACAGGATTGTGCTGCAGAAATCTAAAGAAAAAGGAGAAAAATTTGAGTGCCGTACATTGAAGTTTTCTACGGGCGGTGCTAAGGGATGTATTGCAGGCCAGCTTATTGCATTGATAGATGTGGACGGAAATATTTTACCATGCAGCTATTTTCCCATGTCAGCAGGGAACCTCAAAAAGCAGTCTTTTAAAAACATATGGGAAAACTCAGAATTATTTAATGAACTAAGAGATTTCAAGAAATATAAAGGAAGATGCGGTTCCTGCGAGTATATAAATGTATGCGGAGGATGCAGGGCAAGGGCATATTCAATATATGGCGATTATCTCGAAGAGGAGCCTTTTTGCGGGTATATCCCGCGAAAAATGATAAAAAAGAATTAATCCACAGATTGCACAGATGTCACAGATTGTGAATTTAAAAAATATTTGCAGATCAATAAATTTAAACAGGTTTTATAAAAAAATCTGAGTAATCTGTGTAATCTGCGGACAAAAATAATGGGGGCAAAATGAATGACATTTTCTTAAAGGCATGTCGTGGTGAACCTGTCCCATACACACCTGTCTGGATTATGCGGCAGGCAGGGAGATATTTGAAGCAGTATCAGAAGATAAGAAAAAGGGTTGATTTCCTGACACTTTGCAAGACTCCTGAACTTGCAGCACAGGTAACAATTCAACCTATAGATGCACTTGGCGTGGATGCGGCAATTTTGTTTTCAGATATTCTTATTCCTGCTGCGGCAATGGGCATGGAACTCAAGTTTTCAGAAAAGAAGGGGCCTGTGTTTGCAAAACCCATAAGAGACCGGGCATCTATTGATAAGCTTCTGATTCCACAACCTGAGGAGTCCTTAAATTTTGTTCTTGAAACAATAAGAATTTTACGCAGCGAACTCAGCGGAAAAGTCCCGTTAATCGGTTTTTCAGGGGCGCCATTTACAATGGCAACATATATGATAGAGGGCGGGACATCAAAAAACTTCCTTCATACCAAGAAAATGATTTTTCAGAATCCTGATTTATATAAATCCTTGATGGATAAAGTTGCGAAAACAATTACAAAATATCTTAAGGCTCAGATAGATGCAGGAGCGCAGGCTATACAACTCTTTGATACATGGGCAGGTGTGCTTTCGCCAATGGACTACAGAGAGTTTGCACTTCCTTATGTTAAGAGGGTAATAGATGGCATTAAATCCCAAATCCCAAATCCCAAATCCCAAAATAATTGTGTTCCCATTATCTATTTCGTTGGGGAATGTTCGGGTCTGCTTGAGGAGATTAAGTCATGCAATGCTGATGTAATTGGCATTGACTGGAGAATTAATATAGATGAAGCTATAAAAAGACTTGGCAATAATTTTTCAGTTCAGGGCAATTTAGACCCGTGCGCTTTGTTTTTATCAAGGGATAAGATAGAGAAGAGGGTGAAAGAGCTCTTGTTAAGAGCAGTCTTTGCCCGTGGGCATATCTTTAACCTCGGACATGGTATTCTTCCTGAGACTCCTGAGGCGAATGCAATTGCCATGGTTGAGGCAGTGCATAAATATGGGAAGAAACAGTAATCAAAAATCAAAAGAAATTCTCGGGTCATTAGAGAACATTGAAGTTTCCGAGCGCAAGCATGCAGAAGATGAGATAATGAGGTACAGCAAAGACCTGCTATCTCTTCTTGATTCATCCAATGTCCTTTCTGCTGTACCACCCACAGAAAACATCTATGAGGCAATATGTAATATTGTAATCAGAAACTTTGATATTAAAATGGTATGGATTGGGTTAATGAATGATAAAAACTTTGATGTAAAACCTGCTGCCAAATCAGGGTTTGAGGAGGATTACCTGTCAAACATAAAGATTACATGGGATGACTCACCTACAGGCATGGGACCAATAGGCATGGCTATAAAGACAAAGATACCAAGAGTTATAAATAATATAGATACTAATCCTTCGTATGCACAGTGGAGGGATGAGGCATTGAAAAGGGGTTATCGCTCTTCAATGGCTTTACCGCTGATAAATTCTGACGGTGAGGTAATGGGTGTATTTAACCTCTATAGCAGTAAAACGGATTTCTTCACAGAGAAAACAGCAAGGGTCTTTATCATATTTACCAATCACGTTGCCTCGGCTATTGAAAACAGATGGCTTGTTGAAGGACTTGAGAAAAGGGTAAAAAAGAGGACTAAGGAACTTGAGATTGCAAAGGTTCATGCAGAGACAGCCAACAGGGCTAAATCAGAATTTCTCGCAAACATGTCTCATGAATTGAGGACCCCGCTTAATGCAATAATAGGGTTTTCCGAACTTATGGTTGATGGTCATGCAGAAAGCGTAAGTGAGTTACAGAAAGAATATCTTAACGATATTATTATTAGTGGGAAACACCTCCTGTCTCTGATTAACGACATCCTTGATTTAAGTAAAATAGAAGCAGAGAAAGAGGAACTCGAACTGTCCGAGTTTAACCTCAGGGAGACTATTGAAGGTAGTATTGCAATGCTTAAGGAAGCGGTAATCAAACACAGGATAAAGATAAGATTTGAAATTGATGATAATATAGTAAATATCACAGCAGACCAAAGAAGGCTGAGGCAGATAATATTGAACCTTTTAAGCAATGCTTTGAAATTTACATCAGATGGAGGCAGCGTGCGCGTAAGCGTAAGACTGATAGAAGCTGGGAAAAAGATAGAAGATGTGAAGATAGGAAGTTATGAAGATGAGAAAAAAATCTTAACTTCTGAACTTCTCAACTTCTTATCTTCTGCCCGAAATTTCATTGAAATTTCGGTAGAGGATACAGGAATAGGCATCCCGGAGAATGATATACAAAAACTCTTTCAACCATTCCAGCAGCTTGAGTCTCCCATGACAAAGAAATATAAAGGTACAGGGCTTGGGCTTAGTCTGTGTAAAAAATTTGTAGAACTTCACGGCGGAAGGATATGGGTTGAGAGCGAGGTTGGGAAAGGAAGTGAGTTTGTGTTTGTAATTCCAGTGAGACAGTGAATAGTGAACAGTATTTAGTGAATAGTCGTCAGCAACTATTCACTTTTCACTAACATCTAAATTAAGGAGATATTATGCCAGAAAAAACCAAAAAGCAAAAAATCCTGATAGTTGACGATGAGGAAATGAACCTCAAATTGATGTGTGCTATCCTCAAAAATTACGACTATCTCTGTGAGACAGCTAAAAACGGAATTGAAGCGTTAGAAAAAGCAAAAGAAATCTCTCCTGATTTAATCTTTCTTGATATTATGATGCCTGTGATGGATGGTTATGAGACATGTAGAAAGCTTAAGAATGACCCTGAAACACAAAATATACCTATTGTAATGGTTACTGCCCTTGCAGATAGGGACTCAAAGATTGAGGGTTTAAAGACAGGGGCAAATGATTTTCTTTCAACGCCTGTTGACGGCGCAGAGCTTGTGGTAAGAGCCAGAAACCTGCTAAAGGTTAAGGAGTTTGAAGATTTTTTAAAAAAACACAATAAACTGCTTGATGCACAGGTAAAGGAAAAAACAGCCCAGTTGAAGGAAAGCTATATTGACACAATATACAAACTTACAAGGATAGCAGAATACAAGGATGAGGATACAGCCTCTCATATTAAAAGGGCGGGCTATTATGCTTCGCTGTTAGCAAAAAAATTAGAATGGCCCGAGGACAAAGTTGAATCCATCTTTTATGCAGCACCAATGCACGATATAGGTAAGATTGGTGTCCATACTGAGATACTCCTTAAACCAAAGAAACTTACCCATGAAGAATTTGCCCTTATAAAGACACATACAATTATAGGAGCCCATATACTTAGCGGTAAGACATTTTCTCAGATTATGGACATGTCTGAACACATTGCCATAAGTCATCATGAAAGATGGGATGGTGGAGGCTATCCAAAAGGACTTAAGGGCGAAGAAATACCAATTGAAGGCAGAATCTATACCATTGCTGACCAGTATGATGCTTTAAGGAGTACACGTCCATATAAACGTGCCCTCTCTCATGAGGAGGCTTTGAAGATAATTACCGAAGGTGACGGTAGGACAATGCCTGAGCATTTTGACCCGCATGTACTTGAAGCCTTCAAGAAATTAGCGAATGAGTTTTACAGGGTCTTTGAGACATATCAGGATTAGCCCGTTCTTTTTGGTATATACAATTTCTCTTGACAAATATGTAGAATAATGAGAAAATTATAAATAAAAATTAATGGAGGAAGTATATATAATGAAGACTACACTTGATATAGATAATGGTATTTTAAAAAAGGTTATGGAAATATCCAAATCAAAGACAAAGAAGGGAGCAATTGTTATTGCTCTTAACGAATATCTGAGGCTTAAAAAAAGAGAGGAACTTAAAGGACTGATAGGTAACTATAAAGGCTTTAATCTTACACTTGATGACCTCAGGAAGATGCGACATGAGCGATAAAGTGCTTGTAGATACCTCAGCATGGATTGTAAGTTTTAAAGAATCGGATAATCAGAAACTAAAGAACTATCTCAGGGAAGCCCTGAATTCTGATAGAGTTGTTACAACAAATATTATAATACTTGAACTCTTGCAGGGATGTAAGGATAAAAAAGAATACGAGACACTAAAGTCCCGCCTCGAGGTATTGCCGCTTTATGGGCTGACTGGAAATACATGGTCTATCGCGTATGAAATGGGTTTTTTATTGAGAAGAAAAGGAATAACTATACCAACAGTTGACATAATGATTGCCTCTATAGCCAAGGAGAATACACTATCTGTTTTCCATTATGATAATCATTTGAAGGTTATTTGTCGTGAGATAGGTGTTAAAGCAATAGACTTTCTTTAGACTTTTTAGATATGCTCGTGCCTGAACATTCTGACCCAATTGGCATTCTTCTACTTAATCTTGGTGGTCCTGATTCCCTCCAGGCAGTAAAGCCCTTTCTTTATAATCTCTTTTCTGACAGAGAGATTATAAAACTTGGTCCTGCATTTCTTCAGAAACCATTAGCACGACTCATATCAGACCTTCGCTCAAAAAAGGTAGAAAAGATGTACAGTCTTATAGGCGGGAAATCACCACTGCTTGATATAACAATGGCTCAGGCAGAGGCACTTGAGAAAGCACTTAATAAGAAGTCAGAAGTTAAAAACTCGTCACTCGTCACTCGTCACTCGTCACTTTCTTTTAAGGTCTACATCGCTATGCGCTACTGGCATCCTTTTATAAGTGATACGGTAAAGGAGATTATAAAAGATGGGGTTAAGCATCTTGTTGTGGCAAGCCTTTATCCTCATTACTCAAGGGCAACAACTGGTTCTGCAATTTCAGAATTTAAAAGAGTAGTTACACGCCTCATGCCTCACGTCTCACGCCTCACGATTCAATACATTGAACAGTGGTATGATTTCCCACCTTATATAGAGGCGCTTGCAGGGCTTATACACAATGGCATTTCAAAATTTAATGAAGATCACTCCTCCCCCACCCCCCTTCCCGACACATCGGGAGAGGGGGCAAGGGGGAGGGTGGAGAATGTTGATATCCTCTACAGTGTCCACAGCCTTCCTCAGAGCTTTATTGACGAAGGAGACCCTTATCTTGAACAAATTAAAGCAACTATTACAGCGATTAACTCGTCACTCGTCATTGAGCCTGCCCTGAGCTTGTCGAAGGGTCACTCGTCACTTGTTAGGTGGCATCTATCTTTCCAGAGCAAGACAGGTCCTGTTAAATGGCTTGAGCCAGCAACGGATAAAACAATAATAAGACTTGCAAATGAGGGCTGTAAGAATTTATTTGTTGTGCCAATAAGTTTTGTATCAGATAATATAGAAACTCTATATGAGATAGATATTCTCTATAAAGAGATAGCGGAGAAGCATGGTATAAATTTCAGGAGATGCGAGGCTCTGAATACATCTGAGAAGTTTATAGAGGTGCTGAAAGAACTTGTGTTGACAAATGTCATTCCTGCGGAAGCAGGAATCCAGTAATAATTTGATCTGGATTCCCACTTTCGTGGGAATGACGGCTAAAGAGAGTATTCTCAGGCAATCTAAAAATTTAAGGTATTAGAATGAAAAAAATAGCTATTGTTGGCGGCGGAATCTCAGGCTTAACAGTTGCATATGCACTTATCAGTAAAAATCCCCCCTCACCCCCCTTTGCTAAAGGGGGGGATATATTGTATCCCCCTTTGAAAAAGGGGGACAGAGGGGGATTTTTAAATGAAGATTTGGATATTACGGTCTTAGAATCTGATAATCGTCCCGGAGGAAAAATCTGGACTGATAAGGTGAATGGATTTCTCTGTGAAAAAGGTCCTAATGGATTTCTTGATAATAAGCCTAAAACCCTTGAATTATGTGCAGATCTCGGAATCGAACCTTTGCGAAGCAATGAAAATGCCAAGAAACGATACATATTCTCTCAGGGTAAACTTAACGTCCTTCCTGAATCACCGCTTGCATTTTTGAAATCAGACCTTATTTCATGGCATGGAAAACTCAGAATATTCTATGATCTCATTGCGCCAAAAGGACCTGAAGATGAAACTGTTGCTGATTTTGTAATACGCAGACTCTGTAAAGAAGCACTTGAAAAACTAATAGACCCTATGTGCTCAGGCATATTTGCTGGTGACCCGTATAAGATGAGCATCAGGCATTGCTTTCCGAGGATAAAGGAGATTGAACAGGAATATGGAAGTCTCATAAGGGGAATGATAAAATTGCAAAGAGCTAAGAAAAAGACAGAAGCTAAGAAGATGAGAAGTTATGAAGATAAGAATTTCTCAACTTCTCAACCTCTCAACTTCTCAACCTCTCAAGCAAAAGTCGGTCCTGCACCTAGCGGCAATCTTACATCTTTTTACAACGGGACGCAAACCATCACTGATGCGCTCACTGAAAAACTTGATGGAAGAGTAAGAATCGGGGTTTCTGTTAAGGGTCTTGAAAAAGAAGGAGACTTATATAGACTTCATACCTCTGAAGGAATAGTTTATGCAGATATAGTTGTCCTTGCAACACCCGCATATGCATCCTCAGAAATTTTAAGAGATTTTGATAAAGAGCTGTCTAAAAACCTTTCAGGTATTTCATATCCGCCTGTGTCTGTTGTATGCTTTGGCTATAAAAGTGAAAAGATATTACATCCTCTCAATGGCTTCGGTTTTTTAATTCCGCACAAGGAGGGCAAAAAGATTCTTGGCACACTCTGGGACTCAAGTATATTTCCAAACAGGGCTACTGAAGGACATGTGCTTTTAAGAAGTATGATTGGTGGCGCAAAGTCACCTGAGTTGGCAATGTTAGAGGACAATGACCTTATAAATACCGTTTTTGATGAATTAAGACCTATTGTTTCATTAAAGACAGAGCCTGATATGGTAAGGATATATAGATGGGAGAAAGCTATCCCTCAGTATGACCTTAGGCATGGTGAAAAATTAAGAATTATAGACGATAGGCTTAAATCCTGTCCCGGCTTATATCTTACAGGTAACGCTTACAGGGGAATCGGGATGAATGACTGTATAGAGAATGGGTATAAGATTGCAGATGAGATTATTAAGAAGTGCCAATAATAAACCCGTATAACGCAATTAACCACAGAAAACAGAGGAGTCAATAAGTTTTAATCATTTACAGCCGCGGGAGCAGGTCGGAGACTCTACTCGACAAGTTGCAAACCTGAACCCGCTATGGAGTGTATCCCAATATTTTAGATTGCATTTTGCAGCAAGTCCCATAAAATTGTTTTGGAAAACTTGACAAAACATTAAGTAGAGATATATTATTCTTAATAACTTAACAAAATAGTTAAGAAATATGGAACGTGATATAGCAGAGAATCAGGCAAAGAATTTAAGGATTGATGTAACACAGGTAGTCAGGGAATACTGGGAGACTGTAATACTGAAAGGGCTCTTCGACTCTCCCAAGGGAAAGTTTCTCATATTTAAGGGCGGGACCGCATTGAGGCTTGTTTACAACTCTCCCCGTTTTTCCGAAGACCTTGATTTCTCACTAACAGCAGATAAGTTAAAAGTGGAATTCAGCCCCCTTATTAAAAAAATTGTCTCTCTATATCCAGAGTTTACGATAACTGATTTAGAAGAGAAATATTACACATATCTTGGAGAGATTAAGATAATTGAGGACTATCTTCCGTCACCCTTCAGGGTAAAGATAGAGATATCTAAAAGGCGTGAAAAGGACTATAAATCTGAACTGGCGATTATATCCTCTCCTGTTTCCACAGTGCAATGTCTTGGAAGAGTGGCTACAATAGAGCAACTATATAAGGACAAACTTGCATGTATAAAAGAAAGGGCAAAACCAAAAGATATTTTTGACATGTGGTATATATGCCAGAAACTTAAAAAACCTTATAAACCTGAGGCTATTTTGACTCCTAAAAGAGAACTTATACGTGAACTAAGGAAATATCTTCCAAAGGATTTCTGGCCTATAATAGAAAGATTGAAGGCATGAAGGCGATAGACCTCATAAAGTCTCTGGAGCGGTTTAACAAGCCGTTTTACTCTATTGCAGACCTTGAAAAGATAACAGGTCTTACCAGAAAGAGCCTGCATGTGACATTGAATAGATTGGTTGGTAGAGGGATACTGGAAAAAATAGGTACAGGCATTTATCGCCCATTCACAGCAAAAACCTCTATAGAGAAAATTGCCGCATCCCTTTATATGCCAAACTACCTATCATTTGAAAGTTTGCTTTCAAGATACGGCGTCCTCAATCTTGTGCCCTATACATTAACCTTTGCTACGACGAGAAAAACCAAAAGACTTATTGTTATGGGAAGGGATATAGAATTCAGGCAGATCAAGAAATGCCTTTTCTGGGGTTATGAGATGAAGGGCGATATATGTGTTGCAAAGCCTGAAAAGGCATTTCTTGATCTCCTCTATCTTGCGTCCAAGGGATTGGCTGCATTAGATTTAGACGAACTTGATATAAAGAAGCTTTCAATAACTACGGTGAAAAAGTTTTCAAAAAGGTTCCCAGTGTATACTCAAAAATATTTAGAGAGGCTTATTTTCAATATTTAATGCCCTCCGCTCTTTAGTATCCCCGATGCTGCAAGCACCAACACCAGAACCTCAAGGATTGCGATAACGCCGTATACTGTATCTTTTTTTCTGAAAAATATCGGGATAATCGCAATATAGCAGATTACAGTAACACCTGCAAGAAAGGCTATGCTGATAAAATTAAGGAAATCTCCTTTGCCGAGCATTCCAATCCATGCCCAGCCCGGATGAATATTTGCAGCCTTAAGGTATTCATGTACAGATAATCCCCAGTATTTAGAAAGGTCATTCACAGGTATATAGGGTGTAAGGATGCCCGTTAAATACACAATGAATGTAATAACAATTGCAATCAATCCAAGCTTCATGCCCATATCAAGTATCTTTGCATATGCAATCTGTTCCTCAGTTGCCTTTAATTTTTTATCCATAAGATTCCCCCTTATCATTAGTTGAAAAGTTGAAGGTTGCATGTTGAATGTTTTTAACGTTTAACTTTTCAACTATTCAACCTTTAAACTGGTTTTTAGTTCCATATCCCCAGCCCTTTAAGCAAAGCCCGTGCTCCTGCAAATAGAAGCATTACGATAACAATATATCTTACTGCTGCCGGTTTTGTCTTTGTGAGTATCCTGACGCCAACGATGGAGCCCAGCATTATCCCGATTATTGAGGGAACCACCATCATGGGCAATACTGCTCCGTTATTGACATAAATCCAGGCAGCAGATGTGTCAGTGATTGAGAGTAAAAATTTACTTGTTGCCACAGATACCTTCAGAGGAGCCCCCATCATGAGGTTCAATACAGGCACATTTGCCCAGCCTGCACCGAGCCCAAACATACCAGCCATAAAGCCGACTATAATGAATGTTATAATGCCATGCGGCGTCCTGTGTATCTTCCAGTTAATATCCTGCCCTGTTGATGCCTCGTGGTAAATACCATTAATCCTTAATGCTGTTGAGAGCGCATCAGCCTGTTTTACATCAGGATACTCAGATTTCTTTGCCATCAGCATAATTGCAACTATGCCTAAAATGGTTGCTCCCAATGCAGTTTGAACAATCTTTGTTGGAAGTGCAAGTCCCACCATTGCACCAACAATGGCAAATGAAGATGCAATAAGCGCAAGGGGCAGCGCCAATCTTAAATCAGCCATGCCTTTTTTGAGCAGTCCGGGACCCGCTGCAAGTGCACCAGAAAGGGCAACGAGAAGCCCAGCGCCCCTGACAAAATCAAGATGAAAGGGGAAAAACCCGCCTATAATCGGAACAAAGAGAACCCCTCCACCAACACCGCCAAGGACAGCCACGATACCAAGCAGAAATGTTACAACGAACAAGACCAATGGCCATACCCACCATGGAGTAGATGAACCCTGTGCAACTGCCCCTACTGCCTGTTCTTCAGCATAGGCAATTCCAGAAAATTGAGCGAAAAAACCAACCGCCATTGCGATAATGAGTATTACTACAAGAAAACCACGTTGCATTTTTTATTGCCTCCCTTCTACCATCCTTTGCTTTGTAAAATATTCTTCACATGCTCTTCTGCCTTTTTCTCAACAAGAAGAACCCTTTTATGTTTCGCCGCTCCAATCCTTTCCATTAACTTATTAATATCCACGGGTTTCTCCATGAAATCCACCGCGCCTTCCTTTATAGCCTCAACACCCTTTTCTACTGTTGCATAACCTGTAAGAATTATAATCTGGAGGTCAGGGTTCTCAGTCCTCAGACGCTTTAGGGTCTCTATACCGCCCAATCCTGGCATAACCATGTCCAGAACTATCGCATCAAAATCCCTGTCCTTTGCATGTTTTATAGCTTCCTCACCGCTTGCAGCAGTGTCAATTGTTAAACCCCGTCCTTTTAACCTCTGTGAAAATACATTAAGAAACTGCTCTTCATCATCCACTATAAGAACATTTGCTTTTAATTCTTCAGGCATTTTAATACCCTCCTTCTTGTTAATCGGATTAAATACTGTCATTCCTGCGAAAGCAGGAATCTATATTTTTTAAAATAACAACCTTTGGATTCCCACTTTCGTGGGAATGACAGGGTGATGGTTATTCCTCTTTTTTTATTATCTTCTGTGCGGTATTAAAATCTCCTTCTTCTGCAAATGTAATTGCTGTCATTGCCCTTTCAACCTTTTCCATAAATGCTTCTTTGATTTTTGCAACCAGCAAATCATGGTCATGAGTATTTCTATCCCGCTCATCCCCGGCATTTTTAGGTCAAGCAATATCACATCAGGGGGGTCGCTTTTGGCAATAGCAAAGCTATCTTCAGCGCAGTATACCGCCTTTGCATCATAACCACGCAGCTGAAGTCGTTCTGCAAGGACGGATGCAAATTCCACCTCGTCATCTACTATAAGTATCTTTGCAGATGTCATATATTAACCTCTTTGGGCAGGTCAGATTTTACCGGTATCTCCACAGTAAAAGTCGTCCCCTTATTTACCTCGCTTTTGACAAGTATATCTCCGCCTAACCGTTTTATAATACCGTATGTTATTGAAAGACCGAGCCCTGTTCCTTTTCCTCTCACCTTAGTTGTAAAGAAAGGTTCAAAGATATGCTTCAGTATTCCCTCCGGTATCCCATGTCCATTGTCTTCAATAAATGCCCTGACAGTATTTTCATTTTTAATATTAGTGGAAATTTTAATTAACCCTCCTTTTTCCACTGCGTCAATTGCGTTTTTTATGATGTTCAGAAATACCTGTTCAAGCTGGACTGTGTCACCCTCTAATTCCGGAAGATTTTCCGCTAAATTTATTTCAAGGTGAATACTTTTAAACAAAAGTTCTTTTTCTATGAATTCCAGAACCTCTCCGATAAGATTATTCAGGTTAATGGTCTCTGTGGCAACATCTGTTTTCCTTGCAAATCCAAGTATCCGATGTGTAATAACCCGGCAGCGATTTACACTATCAGAGATTGAATTAAGTATATTTAAAAATTTATCTCTATTCGGAAAGTCAGCAGATAATTCAATAACATCTTTTATTAGACCTGCCTTTTCATTTATTATGGCAAGGGGATTATTGATTTCATGTGCTACACCCGCAGCAAATTTTCCAAGAGTGGCAAGTTTTTCAGTCTCCACAAGTTGTGCCTGTTTCTCGTGCAGTCTTTCTATTGCAAATTCAAAAGCCCTCATTGTATCCTGAAGCCTGTCCTCCATTATATTAACTGATGACTCTAAAGATGCAATCTCATCCTTTCCCTTAATCTCAATACGCACCGAGAAGTCTCCTGCTGCGATTTTTTTAGTTATTTCTTCAAGCCTTCTTATCGGTGTTGCGATACCCCTTGCAAGTTTTATATTTACAATTGCACCCAGTATTATAACTGTTAGAAGTGCAAATGAAAGCAGGTTGAAGGACAATTTTAGCCTTTTGTTTATATCTGCTCTTTCTTTCTTTGAAAAGGTCTCGGTAAAAGACTGTATTTCCCGGGCCCTTAGCCTCATTGTATCTATAGAATCCTGCAGTTTGAAGTCTTCTGCTACTTTATTAACCATATGTTCATATTCAGCTATTGCCTTTTTCATCATCTCATAGTTACTTCTACCTAATTCCTTTACTATTTCAATCTCAATGCTATCTATATTCTTTTTAAATATCCCAAGATTGTTTTTAAGCTCTGGCAGGCTGTCTTTATCCTTAAACAGCAGGAAATTTTTTTCATGTCTTCTTACCTCAAGGAAGGTGTTGGTTATATCATCCGCTATTTCAACAAAGATTAATCTTTTTGTAATTGTACGCAGTTCATTATATGTGAAAAGCCCTCCCAATACGGCAAGAAACATATAAAACCCAAAGGCAAGGAGAAGTTTTTCGCGTATTTTCATATCCGGCTAAAGTTTAATAGTTCGGGGTGTTTTTTCTCAAGTGTTAATTAAATAGCGCCATGACTCATGGTGTTGCGTTTCTTAAATTCTATGTTATTGGTTCCTTGTGATTGACCCGAAAATACACTTTCTTAGAAAATCTCCCCTTACTCCTCTTTGGAAAAGAGGGGTAACACACCCCTTAATCCCCTCTTAATAGAGGGGAAAAACATATCCTCCCTTTAGCAAAGGGAGGGAAGGAGGGATTTTATTGATAATATTTTCATACTCCCTTAGTTTTTACTGTCAGTGCAGCAGATTGTACTGAATGATGTATGCCGCCACACCGGCAAAATACCCGGCAAAGGCAAGCGGCCCAATGCGCCTGGCATACCAGAAGAACTCTATCTTTTCAAGCCCCATGGCAGCCACGCCCGCAGCAGAACCGATTATCAGGATTGAACCACCGGTGCCTGCGCAGTATGCCATGAACTCCCAAAGAAAGGAGTCTGTAGGGAATTGGGAAAGCGGATACATGCCCATAGAAGCAGCCACCAAAGGAATATTATCCACGATGGCGGAAACAAGACCAATGATAATTACGATCAGAGCTTGGTTTCCGAGCTTAATATCGAGCCACTTAGCCAATGCAGGGAGCATGCCATTTGCAGACAGGGTAGCCACGGCAAGCAGGATACCGATAAAGAAGACCACTGATGCCATATCAATACGCCTGAGCGCTTTGGTCAGAGTGAGGTGTTCCTTCTCGTCCGCAGGCTTGTTGCGATGCAGGATATTACCAACCATCCAAAGCACACCGAGGGCAAATAAAATGCCGAGGTATGGGGGCAGATGCGTAACTGCCTTGAATATCGGAACAAAGATTAAAGAACCCATGCCCATAAAGAACATGAGGTTTTTTTCAAACTGCGAGGTGTTGGTGACGCCATTTTTAACTTTGTCCGGAGGCACAACGTCGCCCTTAAGGAACTTAAAGAAAACAGTGGCTATGATAAGAGGAACCAATAAATTAATCGTAGAAGCAATCCAGACCCCCTTAATGATATTTGCCGTCGTGATCTGTCCGCCTATCCAGAGCATGGTAGTAGTCACATCGCCGATTGGGCTCCATGCGCCGCCGGCATTGGCGGCAATAACAATAATGCCTGCGAAAAAGAGACGTTGTTTATGGTCTTTAAGCAACCGCTTCATTAAAGCTACCATCACGATTGTGGTGGTCATATTGTCGAGGATTGAAGACAGGTAGAAGGTGATGAAGCCGATTATCCAGAGTAGGCTTATCAGTTTTGTAGCCTTGATGCGTGAGGTGATGACCTCAAAACCGCCGTGTGAGTCGGTCACTTCTACGATGGTCATAGCGCAGATAAGGAAGAATACGATGGCCGCTGTTTCAGCCAATTTTTCAGTAAGCTGGTGGATTACGCCTTCAACACCGAGAGGGCTTGCAAAGGAGTAAAGTGTCCACATCAGTCCCGTGGCGAGCAGGGCTGTGGCGGACTTGTTGATTTTGATGGGGTGCTCCAGAGCTATCATTGTGTAGGCTAACACAAAAACAACTGCGACCATGGTCATCATAGGTTAAGTCCTCCTTTTTTATAGTGAATAGTCGTTAGTGAATAGCAGGAGAAGTAAATTGTTTTTTACTAAATACTAAATACTATTCACTATTCACTAAATACTATTTTCTCCATCACTTCATTCACAACAGCATAACAGGAGACAACCCAGACATAATTGCGCTCCGGCCCATGTATCTGGATGCCTGAGATCACCGCATAATCACTCTTCCTCCTGTCAACTATTGTGTTAAGGGCATACTCTATATCCTTCTGAACAACTTTTTGAGTTATCTTTGTCAGTTCAAGAAGGTCAGGGACATGGCCATAGGGGATTTCCCTTAATAGCCGTCTTTTAAGAAGACTCTGCTCAATGTCTATCTCATCCATTGAGAGATTCAGTTTGCCCTGAGATAGTTCCTTTTGAAAGGCGTTGAGGGCTCCGCAGGCTGTAGATTCCTCTTTTCTACCTGTTCGTTTACAGGCACCCAAATGTCCTTCGGCATCAATTGCTATATGAGGCACAGCATAAAAGACATATCTTTCCTTCCCGTCAGCAATTGGAGAATGGTGCATTGCAGCAGCCAGTCCGGTCTGCCCGGCAAAGAACATCCCGGCAAGGCTTGAAAGATTAAACGCCTCCCCCCATACATCAATAAGAGCCGGCATGGCTTGAGAAATCTCATCCCTGCAGATACAGACAGAGGCAATGCTGTTATCAGCATTAAACCCTAATTTACTTAATGCCTCGGATGTCCTTTTTACAAAGTCAGCTTCGGTGTAGACTCTGTCGAAATATCTTTTCAATATATATTCAAATACCATTTAATCTCCACTATTCACGGTCTCGTAAAAACTCTGAAAAACCGCTTTTCTGTCATTCCCATGAAAATGGGAATCCAGGGTTTCCCGTGTAAACGGGAATCCAATTCCTTATATAGCTCCCTGTTTTCACAGGGACGGCGTCTGGATTCCCGCCGGAGTTTATCCCGTACTTTGATACGGGGCGGGAATGACGACTTTTTATGAGTGCGTCACTGTTCACTGTTCACTAACGACTATTCACTTAATCAATATCGGCATCCCCGTCAGCGGCCAAATTGTCAGTATCGCTATTCCAAGAACAATAATCAAAATCACACTACTTGGTATGCCATAGCCAAAAAACTGTCCAGTGGTAAATTGTTTAGACTCATAAGCAATGGCGTTTGGTGCAGCGCCAATTAATAGCAAGAAGGGCATTCCTGCTGTTACCAGTGATGCGTATAAAACAACCTCAGGCGAGACACCAAGATATTTAGCTATAACGAGAGAGACGGGCAGAGATATCGCTATCGCTGCAACGTTCATTATGAAATTGGTCATAAGCAATACGAATGTTGCGATGCTCAGGACAAATACAAGCCAATGTGCCTTTTGAAATATGATGAGCCAATTAACAGCCATCCACTGTGCAGCGCCTGTTTTCCATAAACAGAAACCTATGCTCATTGCACCGCTAAAGAGAAGGATGATGTTCCATGGTATATCTTCAAGCTCTTTGACTGTTAGTACCCTGAATAAAAAGAACAAAAGCGTTGATACAAGCATAATGGCTGACCTGTCCTGCGCCTTTAATACCGGAATAACGGATTGCAGGGACATGGTGATAACCACTCCGATTACACAAACAATAACAAATTTCTCATCTCTTGTAAGTGGCCCAAGCTGTTTTGAAAGCTGTTTCACCTTATCTTTTAAACCGGGGATTACCTTTTTTTCAGGTCTGGAGAGAAACATTAATATCACCCATATAAGGAAAACCATTCCCCATCCTATTGGGAACATATATTTGGTCAGTTCAAAAAAGCTTATATCTGCCCCTGTGAATTCTTTAAACATACCGGCTGCTGCTAGTGCACGGGCAGAGCCGAGAATTGTTACAATACTACCTGCACCTGCTGCATAAGCCATACCTATAAAGAGTGACCGACCGAATTTTGTGGGTTTATCACCTTCTCCATAGAGGGCATTAATTGCCAAAAGTATAGGGAATACTGTAGCTGCTGCTGCTGCTGTATGCGCCATAAAATGGGCAAGTCCTGCGGTAACGACAAGCGCCCCTAACATAATCATGCTTGTCTTTTCCCCTACGACTTCCAGCATCTTATAAGCAATACGTTTTGTGAGACCTGTTTTTGTAAATGCCAGCCCCACAATCACAGAGCCAAATATAAACATAACAGAAGGGTCCATAAAGTCTTTAAATGCATCCTTTGCAGAACGGATGCTGAACAGTGCCTGAAAAACGCCTATGGCAAGAGATGTAACGCCAATAGGCACAACCTCAAATACCCACCAGATGCCTGCCCATCAAAAATAGGGCAATTGCTCCCTTTCCCTCCGGTGATAAAGGAAACGCTTTCCCGGTAGGGTCAACAGCGTCCTTCCACTGCGGCATAAAATAAATCCAAAAGAATAATGCCAATCCCAGTAAGATAAAAAATACTCGTTTCCAGTCAAACTTAGATTTTTCAGGAGTCATGTGTACCTCCTTTTGTCCTGCTTCATTTGTCATTGTCACCCCTCCGTAGTATTAACTTAGATTTAATCTTCAAGAACTACACTGGCGATTTCATTAAAAACATCTACAAGGCGGACAACCCCTACCACCTTATCATTATCAATTACAGGAATAACACGGGAATTAGTTTCTACCATTAAATATACAACCTTAGCTATCGGATCATCAGGTGTAACAGCAGGTTTAACAGGGGTCATAATGTCTTTAACTGGTTTTCTGGCTTCCTCCTTACACTCCTTAGAGAATAACTCCTGCCAGATGAGGGTTAAGGCAGGATATTCCTGAGTAGGCCCCTGATAAGAAGGCGGCTGTGACATTTTTAAGAATCGCGGTTCTACTGCCCTAATCAAATCTCTCATTGACAATAATCCCCTTAATTGATTTTCTTCATTTAACACAAGGATACTGCGGTAACCTCTGCCTTCTTTAAAATTTTTTCTTAGGATAAAGAAAGCATCTTTTACAGAATCATCTTGTTTCATATGCGGATAATCTGAAATAGAAACCATTAAGTCTTTGACCTTTTTGTTATTCAACATAAACACCTCCTCCTTTATTTAGTGCCTGTGTCAGTGATTTGTGTCAGTAAAAAAAATACATCATTCACCGACACTGATACCGTTCACTAACACAGTCTTTACCTAATCCTCTCAAATTCTGTTTGAAATTTATATCTGTCACTTCTGCCTTGAATCTTTGTATAAGCAACGGGCGTGTTATCAGAGCTGAAAAAAAGTCTGTGAACAACAAGCACAGGAGAGCCTTTGTCCACGCCAAGATTCTTTGCCGAATCTCCCAATGCCTGCGCAACCTCAATGGTCTGTATCATCTTGAATATCTTTTTAACTCCTCTTTCCTGAAGAACTGAGTAAATGGAACTGTGGGTGATGTCAAGCTTCTCTATATAAGGGAGCATATTGTAAGGAATAAATGCCTCCTCAATATATGCAGTTTCCCCGTTACCTGTCTTTTTGCTAAGGATGTAATATATCCTGTCATCAGTTTTTAAATGGGTCGTTATATCCGAAAGAGGGTCTTTTATACCTTTAAATAATACCTCTCTTTTCAGGTACACTTCTTTTCCAAACATCTCTTCAGTAAGCCTTGTCTTCATGACAAGTCCCACAACAGGCAGGACAGAACTAACAAATGTCCCCTTACCCTGAATCTTTAACAGGTAACCATCAGAGACAAGATTATTTATTGCCTGTCTAACTGTTATCTTGCTGACATTGAATTTTTTGCAGAGTTCTTCTTCTGTTGGAATCTGCTGTCCCAATTGCCATATACCTGATGTTATTTCCTCCAGAAATATCCTCATAAGCTGAATATAGAGCTTTTCCTGAGTGAACCTGTCTATTGTTTTATCTTGCAGGGATGTGGCTTCATTGTGCACAACAATATAATATTATAATGATATGATGATGTCAATTAAAAAAATTCTATTAGATTATAAATGCTTTTAATAGGATTTTTGCTCTTGGCATGAAAATTTAGGTTCATTCGCAAAAAAGTTGAAGGAAGCTATTAACCCAGAAAATGCAATTACCCACCAAGAACACAGAGAAAAAAATGAGTAACACAGAGAGAATATTTAATTTAAGAAAAACCTCTGCGTTCTCTGTGGTTTCCTAAATGCATTATTTGGATTAAAGAGAAAAAAACTCAAGTGTAAGCTAATAAAAGACAACGAAAAGCAGGGCAATTTAGATTTTGTAAAAAAGACAGGCTTCCAGCTTAATCTTACGCCTTAACCACAAGCACAGGGCATGGGGAATGTCCGATGACCCTTTCTGTGACGCTTCCCATGAGGAGTCTTTTTAATCCAGTCCTTCCGTGTGAACCCATTATAATAATACCTGCATTTTGTTCTTTTGCGATATTGGTTATTACCTGATAAGCCTCTCCTTCTCTCACAAAGGTCTCTGCCTTAACCCTTGCTGCCTCCGCTTGTTTCTTTACAACCTCAACATATCCCTTTGCCTTGTTAATCATATCATCAACGGTCTTTGGAGATTCTGCATAAAACTCCGGGGGAACATCCACTACAGAAAGAATCTTTAATACTCCTCCATAGGATTTTGCAAGGTCTATTGCCTTCTTTGAGGCTGCCTCACTGTATTTTGAGCCGTCAGTTGTAAGAAGGACATTCTGCCAGCCAACCTCTGTATCCCTCGGAACAACGATTACATCTATGGGGCTATAGCCAATAACCCTTGTGGTTACACTCCCAACAAGAATTTTTTCAATACGCCCGAGTCCTCTTCTCCCCATTACTATTAAATCAAAATTTTCTGCCTGGGCAAGGTCAACTATTGCACTATGCGGCTCGCCTTCTTCACATGCAGTCTTTATTGATGCCCTCTCTGCCGTTGCTATCTCCTGAGCTTTCCTAAGTGCCTCTTCACAGGGCTTTCTCATGGATGCCATAATATTCCCTACCGCAACTAAATCAAGGTCTCCTGTATACGGAGGCACAACTGAAACAACCGTTATCCAGCTTCCTTCATTCATAGCAAGCTTGAAGGATTCCTTCAATGCATGAAGACTCGACTCAGAACTATCAACTGCAACCAGTATCTTTCTATATCTTCCCATAGCTACACCTCACTGTGTTTCAGAACTTCTTTGGCCATTTTTCGCTCTACCCTGATTCCCTGCCACATTGCCTTCAGGACAATAAATGCACCGATGAGCAGAGCCAGTATCATTATAGCAAAACTGGTGCTCTTTAGCACCTTAACGGTCTCCTCGGCAAGTGGCTGCATCAGCCCGAGTTGTGACATATACACCGGAACCATCAATGCACGGCTGAAGAGGACAATCACCATAATAAGCCCCATTACGAGTTTTATCATATAAGGTTTTACATAGGTTGTTCCAATCGCACCAAGCTGGATGCCAAATAAAGAACCAGCGAGTATAATCATGGCAAGGCGGATGTCAACAAGCCCACTCATTGCATATTTAAATGAACCTCCTAATCCCATGACAAAGGCTATTACCAACTCAGTTGCAGATGCCATCAGGCTTGGTGCACCAAGCACATAAATCATTGATGGAACGCCAATGAATCCGCCAACAGCTATTGTTGCAGCAAGCATTCCTGTTGCAAAACCGAGAGGTATAGTAAAAAGAACTGAAACTCTTGCATTTAAGCTCTTGAAGTATACCATTGTTCTGGGTATATTTATAGACTGAACCCAGCGAGCAAGCTTTGTGACCTTTTCTTCTTCATGTGTGTTTCCCGACCTGTAAGTCTTTAAAGCATCTCTTAGTACAAAACCTCCTACGATTGCAAGAATAACTACAAAGGCAGCGCTTACATAAAGGTTAGAGCCTGCATCTCCAAATGCCTTCTTAATGTTCTCCTGTATATGTGCGCCGTAAAGGACCCCTGCCTCTGCAGAAATACCCATTATTAAACCAAGCTTAACGTCAACCTGCCCGTATTTAGCGCGCTTTATTGCACCAACAAGCGCCTTAGGAAATTTGTGGCACATATTGCTTGCTACTGCCACAAGACCCGGTACCCCCAGACTCATCATGCCCGGTGTAAGCACAAAAGCTCCGCCTGAGCCTATGAACCCGCTCACAAGTCCTCCGACGAATCCGACGAGAAAGAGATAGACAATATTAATTGCATCAAGGTTGATGAAATTAGCCGCTGCATTAACTATGTCGTGCATGTTATTTGACCTCCTTCTTCTTTTTTGCCTCTACACCTAAAACTGTCCAAAAGATGCTTGTAAAACTTCCATGGAAAAAGGAAAAGATGAATGCTGTTATAATCGGTAGAAAGGCATATGCCCCACCCTTTCCAAAATAGCTGTTAATAATATCTTGATTGAGAAGCAGTGCTGCATAAAGCGCTATTGAAACAATACCTGTTATTATCATCTTCCCAATAGGTTTCCTTTTACTGCTTTGAGCCATTATACTTTCCTCCTTAAGTTATTAAATCCTTATGTCCTTGCCTCTGAGACCAGAACCAGAGGGCACTTTAGTCCTTCCCATGCTTTTGAAAGCTCTCTGTCATCCTTTTTGCACTCCATATTCAAGGCATCTGATGACTCAATAACTACAAACTGGATGTCACTTCTTTTCTCTGTGTGATTGATAATCGCCTCTTTTATACATCCGCTCTCCTGAATAATTTCATAGGTAATGTCTTCTTTATTGAGCTCCTCTTGAAATTCTCTTAACGTCTGAAGTATCTCATCTCTTTTTGATATAAAAAGTATCTCAAGCCCTGCGCCTATCCGCTTACAGATGTTAAGGGCATACTTGAATGATTTCCTGTCAGATTCCCTCCTTGTTAATGTAAGCAATACCTTTTGCCTTCCTTTTACAATTTCTCTTGCAGTTTCAAATTCCCCTGCCTCCGCAAAAGTAACTGCAGACATTATGTCTTCAAATTTCTTTAGCCAATTTTTCATATTTTCTCCTTCTTATTAGTAGTTAGATTGAACTCATTTTAAGGGCAAGGGCTGCTCCCTTAAGGTTTTTCTGGTGACTGAGTTTAATTTCCACAAGCCTGTCCTCTGCTTCTTTCAGGATCTCCATTGCCTTTTCATGCTCCCCTGTTTCTGCAAAGACGATTGCCATTGAAGTGAGGTCATCAACTGTCAATGCTACTTCGTGTTTAAGCTCCTCAATCCTTTCAAATAGGGGCTTCTTCTCAAGCATTATTTCTCTTGCAGTTTCAAACTCACCTTCCTCAGCAAATGCTACCGCTGCAAATATGTTTTCTAATCTCTTTAAAAACCTCTTTTGCATTTTGCCTCCTTTCATCCGTTTACTATCCCTTATTCAAATCTCATGCCAGGAGGTAAAAACCTTATAACTGTTTAAATTTATTAAGTTTTTTCTTTAATAGCCTTTTAGTGCATATTTTCATATTTGTTTCATTTTGCAATTACGGCATGAGCAGAGGAATTACAACATCTGAGGCTTGAACCGGGAAGGCTTGAAACTTATAATTCTTAACCTCCAACATGAACCCATTAGCACAACCGTTGCATCATTGTGAGCAAAATTGCATTTTGCAACGATTAATGTTACAATTGTTGCATGCTCGGATTTCAAACCAGTATTCGCAATAAGGTTAACTACGCGTATTACATTGGCATTATTATGGTAGTCGGTATCTCTATTTTGAATTACCTTAATCTAATGACAATAAACAAAAAGGCCGAATTTAGCTTTATAGTATCTGATCTTTTTGATACAACCCTTGAGATGAGAAGGTTTGAAAAGAACTATTTTCTTTATGGGCTCAAAGAGGATTATTCTGAAAACTTACAATTTACAGAAAAGGCAGAGGACATTATAAAGAGTAATAAGAAAGCCATAGAAAAACTTACAATCAAGGCAGATGTCTATGCCTTAGAGACTAATATCCGGGAATACAAATCCCTCATGCAGAAACATTTTGAGCATGACAAAAGACATGCTCTCATGGAAACCCATATCTTAGAAAAAAGAATAAGGGAGAAGGGGAAAAAAATTGTTACATCCACGGAGGCAATCTCCGTAGCAGAACGAAAATATATGCAGACATTGATAGAGCGTTCTCAGAGGATACTTATTTTTTCAGGCATCTTTCTTATTATCGTTGGTTTTTTCATTGCTCAGTATTTATCGCGAATGGTTATAAGACCATTAAAGCAGCTTGAGGACAATATGCAAAAGATCGCCAATGGAGAATTTTCCTTTATCCCTGTGTTATCCCGTGATAAGGAACTGATGTCTCTTAGTAAAGCGTTCAATGCAATGCTTGTTGAACTGGAGTTAAGACAGTCGCATCTTGTCCAGTCAGAAAAATTAGCATCTATCGGGACACTGCTTTTTGGAGTTGCCCATGAGATTAATAACCCACTTTCTAATATCTCTACTTCCTGCCAGATACTTAAGGAGGAAATAGAAGAAGCAGATATTGAATATAAAAGAGAGCTTCTTTCGCAGATAGAAGCCGAAACAGACAGGGCAAAGGATATTGTGAGAACCGTCCTTGAGTTTTCAAGGGCAGGCAAGAAAGAGATTATTAATTTGAAAAACACAGTTAATGAGTCTATTCGTCTTATCAGAGGGGAAGTTCCATCAAAGGTGAACATCCGTGTAGATGTTCCTAATGACATTAGGCTCTTTGCAGATAAACAGAAGCTGCAACAGGTCTTTTTAAACCTTATTAAGAACAGCATGGAGGCTATAGAAGACGAGGGAAAGATTTTCATTTCAGCAAAAAAAGGTAAAGGTAATATAGTTGAAATTGAGGTTAGAGATACAGGTATTGGTATGGAGCCAGAGATAGTTTCAAAGATATTTGAACCATTTTTTACAAAAAAAGAGACAAAGAAAGGCTATGGCCTGGGCCTTTTTGTTGTGCATAATATTGTAGAGGAGCATGGAGGCACCATTGATGTAGAGAGCCAGGTGGGTTATGGAACAACTTTTTTGATTAGACTGCCTTTAAGGGAGCGCAAAGGTGAACAATAAGGTACAACTTTTAATAGTAGAGGATGAAAAAGTCGCCCTCAGGAACCTTGAGCATGTTATGAAAAAAGAGGGGTATGAGGTGGTTGGCACAACAAGTGGTCTTAATGCACTGAAGATGCTTCAGGGGCAGGAGTTTGACGTGGTGCTTACAGATCTGAAGATGGAAAAGGTGGACGGGCTTGAGGTTCTTGAAAAGGCTAAGACACTTTATCCTGATACAGAGGTTATCATGATTACAGCCTATGCTACTGTCACCTCAGCAGTAGAGACAATGAGAAAAGGCGCCTATCATTACATAGCAAAACCTTTTAAACTGGACGAGGTAAGGAAAGTAGTAATGGAGGCAGTAGAGAAGGTAAGGCTTAAAAAAGAAAATGCCCAGTTGCGGGAGCAGTTAGAAAAATATCAGGGCAGAGTAAAGATAATCACACAGGATTTTAATATGCAGAGGATTCTTGATACAGCGAGGCAGATTGCGCCTACAGACTGCAATGTCCTTATAAGTGGGGAAAGCGGGACAGGGAAAGAGCTCTTCGCAAGATATATACATTTTAATAGCACAAGAGCAGATGGTCCATTCTTTGCAATAAATTGTGGGGCATTTACAGAAGAACTCCTTAGCAATGAACTTTTTGGGCATGAAAAGGGCGCATTCACTGGCGCAAACACTTTGAAAAAAGGCTTGATAGAAATGGCATCAAGCGGAACATTATTTTTAGATGAGATAACAGAAATGCCCCCATCCATGCAGGTAAATCTTTTAAGGGTTATTCAGGAAAAAGAACTTTTACGGGTCGGGGGCACAGAGCCTGTGAAAGTAGATGTCAGGTTTATAGCAGCAACAAACAGAAATATTCAGGACGCAATAAAAGATGGGCATTTCAGGCAGGACATTTATTTCAGATTGAATGTGGTCTCTTTGCGTGTCCCTCTGCTTTCAGAAAGAAGGGATGATATACCGCTTATGAGTTATTATTTTTTGAAAAAACATACAGCCCTCATGAAAAAAAATGTTACAGAAATATCGCATGACGTTATTGCTATATTAATGAATTATGACTTCCCCGGGAATGTGAGGGAGCTTGAAAATATCATAGAAAGAGGAGTTGCTCTCACTAACGGAAACACCATAGAAGTAGCCCATCTTCCAGAAGACCTGAAAGAGCTAAGCATAAGGACATTCAGAAAAAAAGAAGGCAAGCTGCCATCCCTTGAGGAACAGGAAGAGTCTTACATAAAGTGGGTTTTGAAAGAAGTCGGCAGCAATAAAACCCTTGCAGCACAGATATTAGGAATAGATAGGGTATCGCTCTGGAGAAAGTTGAAAAAATATGGGTTGGAAGAATAGTCTATTCAAGTTCTTTTACTAATCTATCTGCCACTTCTATTGATTTTTCCACAAATGCTAAAGCATTTTTATATGAGGGACTTTTTCTCTTCTAAGTTGAGCGTCATATATTATGACTCCTTCCGCTTTTATGGCTTTAATAAAGGGACTACCGATGGCATTATTAAAATCAAATTCATCTTTAGAAAAAATAGAGATAGAGAATGATATATCATAGCTCATTTGGGTAGTAAAAAATAATTGACTTAAGTTATAAAAATTTGTTATGGTATACACCATTTTAATTTCTTCCATACATTGAGGTATATATGGCAAAGACTAAAAAAGGCAAAGAACCACCAAAAAAGCAGGCAAAAAAGGCAAAGGTAAAAAAACCCAAGCCAGCCAAAAAATCTAAAAAAACAAAAGGTAAAGAGAGTAAAAAATCCATATTAAGAGGGAAAAAGATCCTTGAGATCAAGAAAAATCTCCTATCCGAGAAAGAAAGGCTACTTAAAGAGGCAGAAGAGGCACTGACTACCCTACCGGGGGAGATAAATTTCCCTGACATGGGAGACCAGGCAACTGTAGAGACAGATAGAAATTTTATGCTAAGGCTAAGAGACAGAGAGCGCCTGCTCTTAAAAAAGATCGACGAGACCCTTGAGCGGATTGAAAGTGGCACATATGGAATCTGTGAGGAATGCGGTAATGGAATTGATATTAAACGTCTTGAGGCAAGACCTGTCACTACACTATGCATAGATTGTAAAACCCATCAAGAGGAAGAAGAAAGAATAACAGAGAGCGCATAAGAAATTACCTCATTCAACCCTATACCCCATTTTATCCCTTAAGACATCGCCAAAGATATTAAAACACAGGGTTGTTATAAGTATCGCGAGTCCTGCAAATACAACCATCCACGGTGCCGATAATATAAAAACCCTGTTAAGACTTATCATAGAGCCCCATGTAGGAATAGGGGGTTGTGCACCAAGCCCTAAAAAGCTTAAAGCAGACTCTGTAAGTATGTAACCTCCTAATTTAAGGCTAAACACAACAAAACTAAGAGGCAGACAATTGGGTAATATATGTTTTAGTATTATCCTTGTGTTAGAACAACCAATTGCCCTTGCAGAATCAATATAAGGGGCTTCTTTTAGACTCAAAACATAACCCCTAATAAGCCTCGCAAAGGACGCCCAACTGACAGCAGTAATGGCTATTACAACAGTAAAAATACCAGGTGGAAAAATTACAGAAATCCCTATCGCAAGAAGAAGCGACGGGAATGAAAGTATAAGGTCAATAAACATCATGAATAGCATGTCTACCCTGCCCCCGTAATATCCTGCGAGAAGCCCTACCGCAAGCCCAATACAGAGAGATATAATGCCTGCTACTAACGCAATACCAATTGAAAACCTCCCTCCATAAAGGATTCTACTTAAGATATCCCTCCCCTTGTTATCAGTCCCAAGAGGATGTTTTAGGCTCGGGGGTTCTTTAATGCTGTCAAGGTCTATCTTTATAGGATCATAGGGTGTAAGCAGTGGTGCAAACACCACTGAGAGTGTTATAACCATTAAAATTATAAGGACTATTCTGTCTGCCATTTTTATTCTTAGTTATACTGCTTGGTTACTCTTATCCTCGGGTCAAGATAGTGGTACAGTATATCAACCACAATATTTATCAGCACAAATGTAGATGTGCCTATGAGAAGACAGCCCATTACAACAGGATAATCCCTCTTAATAATCCCCTCCATTGTGAATCTGCCTATCCCGTCCCAGCCAAAAATAGTCTCTGTTAATACAGCACCGTTAAGATAACTACCAAAATCAAGTCCTATTATTGTCACAAGAGGTATCATTGCATTTTTAAGAACATGCCTAAATAAGATGACATTTTCCTTTAGGCCTTTAGCCCTCGCTGTTTTTATAAAAGGCTCATTTATTATTTCAAGCATTGTCGCCTTCGTAATCCTTGCGATTGAAGCCCCTGCTGGAATAGAGAGCGTAATCGCAGGTAAAATCAGAAATCTTATGTCTCCTGTCCCGGAAGGTGGAAGCCATTTTAAATGAAGGGAAAAGATATAAATTAATATGAGCCCTATCCAGAAGACAGGCAGACTGATGCCACTGATTGCAATAAGCGAAGCGAACATGTCCGTGGGTCTGCCTTTGTTCTTAGCAGAAATAAAACCTAATGTAATCCCCAGAAGGATTGCAATAGCCATAGAGGTAAAGGCGAGTTTAACTGTATTTGGGAATTTTTCAATTATATCCTGTGCCACATCTCTCTGTGTATAATAAGACCTGCCAAGGTTCCCCTTTGAGAGAAGACTTATATATCCGATAAACTGTGAGATGAAGTTTTTATCTGTTCCAAGCTCTCTCTTGATTGAATCAATTGTCTCAGGCCTTGCCCTTTCACCAACAAGGCTTAAAACAGGGTCTCCCGGAAGTGCCTTTATAAGTGCAAATGTTATAAAAGTGACACCGAGAAGAATGGGGATTAACAAAAAAAGTCTTTTGAGTATATAAGTTTTAATAATTACATCTCCACTCTTTTGAAGAACTTAAATAGTTTGAAAAATGTTTAATGGAGGTGAGCGGGATCGAACCGCCGGCCTTCTCGTTGCGAACGAGACGCTCTCCCATCTGAGCTACACCCCCGACAACAGCAGTGAATAGTGAATAGCCGGCCTCGTCCCGACGCTTCGGGATGAGGCCGGGGTGGATAGTGGATAGTAAAACAAAAAATATCTCCTGAGTCAATTCTATTCGTAAATATAATCTCCATTCCTGACTTTTGTTACATAAAATACCTCGCATGAACTGTCTCCTGAATCGTTTCTTGTAAGACTACTGTTCCACCATAAGTCCGTGCCCTTGTATTTCCCGGCGGCATTTATAAGAAAACCCTCAAGTGTAACCGTGTCGTTCTTTTTTAAAGATTTTATAGCCAGGCGGATGTTTTCATTTGCAGGGATTATGTGATTATTGCTTGAATGTGTTGAGATGTAAGAGACATCTAATGGAGAGTCATTCTCATATTCAAAGTAATACCATCTGTCAGATTGGGTGAATTTAAAATGTTTTCTTGTTTCAGGGTCGGATAGTTTTCCCCATGCAAGAGCTAAATCTACTAGTGCAAGCTTTGCCTGCCAACCATAAGAATAAGATTTTTTACTTACCACAACAGCACTTATTGAATACCCTGCAACCGGTTTTAGATAAAACTTCCCATTTTCTAAATCAATGGCAATCGGCTCTTTATCTTCTGTAACTGCTATCTGCTGCGGTTCACCTAATGCATCAATCTCTCCAACGGCAATATCCGAAGGAGAAGGTTTACTGCAACCCCATAGAATAAACAGCAGTATAATGCTTATAAGAAATTTACGCATCGTGTTTCTGTTTCTCTCTGTTTTTAGGTCTCAAACTTCATTTGACCATACCACGTAATTCAGGTAATATACTATAAAACTTTCTGAAAATTAAGGGGGATTCTTTGGTGTATACCCAGCAAAAAAGGCAGCGGGTATGGATCCCATTGTCGCAATTAGATATGAGTGAAAAGTTAATAGTTATTAGTTTTTTAAAAAAGGTGTATTTAAATTGAAAAAAATACAAAAGAAATGGTTATTAATAATTGCTACTGTAATACTCTCCTTTGGTATCCTCTTTTTCTTGCTAAGGGGGCCTTACCTCTCAAATTCTATAAAGAGGGTTATCCTCCCTGTATTTGAGGAAGCTATAGGTGAGCGGGTAATTATAGATAAGGCAGTTATAAATCTGTTCCCCTTTTATTTACAGACAAAGGGATTTAAAGTATTTGATAAAGAGGGTAACAGGCTCTTGTGGATAACAAAGACTCGTGCATACATGGATTTCTCAGGCTTGTTTCTGAAAGAAATAAGGATAAGAAGGCTGACGCTGAAGGAACCCAATCTTACTGTAGATAAGCAAGGACTGGATAGGATTATAAATCATATTGAAGATTACTTATCAGAGAAGAAGGCAAAAAACATTACCCTCACTTTAAGGACTGCAAGCATAACAGATGGAAAGTTTGCATTATCATTCCCAGAAACACATACAAGTATTACAAGTGATAAAGTAAATTCAGAGATAATAGTAAAAGATGCCGTCGTTGCTGGGCTGTCACTTAATGGTCTCAGATTAAAACTACACAACCTCCCAGAAATTAAGGGAGACCTTGAAGGGACAATAAAGACAGACGGAAAAAGTTTTAAGTTCCTACGGGTCAAGGTTTATTCAGAAGGCTCTAACATAGTAACAAAAGGGGAGATAAATCCTTTCGCCAAAGATAGGGTTGAGTTTGGCAGTTTTTCAGGAAAGGCTAACATACTTGTATCAACGATGAGAAAATTTTTCAACCTAAAAAAAGAAAGGAATGGTGAGTTATCCCTCACTGGAACAGTGGACTTAATCAACCCACAACAGATATCCCACGATGGAGATTTAAGAGCACGTCTCAACCTAAAAGCAAAAGGATGGTTTTATTTAGAGACATTAATGGAATTGCTCAAGGTAAAAGGTAACATCTCGGGTCATATATCCATAGATGGAGAGATTCAAGGGACATATCCTAACTTATTTGGAGAAGGCAAGGTAACACTTAAAAAAGGCATGCTGGATACCCTACCTGTTGATGATGTATCAGGAATCATAAAATACGAAAATAAAAGATTTGGCCTTGAGAATTTTATTGCACATACCTATAGTGGAGAGCTTAAGGGCAAGGCGTACCTCTTTATCCCCCATGGTGATTATTCTGTAATCGCTGATGTAGTAAATATCAATAGCTCAGAATTTCTTAAATTTATTAATTGGGAACCACCGTTTCCAAAAGGTAAAATCAATGGAAACTTTGAGCTTAATAAAATGTATGATAAAGATTTTGATGTGAAGGCAGAGATAAGTTATATAAATACCTCAAAAAAAGGTGAGGAGTTAAATGATAGGTTAAATAGTATAAAAGGAGAAATTAACTTAAAAGAAGGAATTCTTACAATCAATGAATCTCAACTTTCCACCTCCCAGTCAACCCTTCTCTTAAATGGGGATATAAACCTCAAAGAGAAAAAACTTAGTCTTGATTTAGACATGCAGAGCCAAGATGTTCTGGATTTAACCCGACCTTATTACAATGGCATAAGGGCACCTGTTAGATTCACGGGCAGGGCCGCTGGTTCTTCTCTTGACCCCCAAATCGCAGGAAATATAGATATAGGGCCTGGCAGTATTAATAGTGTGCCATTCACATCTGCATCAGGTGATTTAAATTATGGTATAAAGTCCCTTTCGGTTGGATTATTAAGAGTAAAGCAAGGCGAATCTCAGTATGATGCATCAGGCAGTATCAAATTCAGAAAGGCTGATAGGCTCTTTTCCTTTGACAACCCTTATTATGATGCCTCTGCAGTAATTAAAAATGGAGATGTCAAGTCAATAGTAACCGCTGTATATCCTTCTCCAACCAAACCTCCTATAACGGGCTATATTGATGGCAGATTATCCTTTAAAGGTGATGCAAAGGAATTCAGTGGAAATGGAGAAATTACACTTAAGGACGGCATGGTTTATGGGCAAAACATAGAACGTGCCATAATCAAGGCAGACCTTTCACCACAAAAAATAGATTTTCCATCAATAGAGGTATTTAACGGTGAATCAGGACTTCAGGGAAAAGGTTATTTATACTTTGATGAAAGATTTAATGTATTAATCTCATCCAGTAACATCAAATTAAAAGACATAACCACATTTAAAGATTCTCCTTTTGATGCGCGGTTTGGTGCAGACATTAAAGGTATAGGAACACTTAAAAAGCCTGTTGTAAAATTTTCTTTAAATGTTCTTGAAAGCAATCTGAAGGGAGCAAAAATAGGCAAAGGGACTATAAGTGGAGAACTAAAAGAAAAAAGATTCTCTTTAAACGGAGAACTAATTGATGGATTGGTAACACTAAATGCCGCTGGCGCTATTACACATCCTGTATCATGGAACATGAATGTAAACCTAAAAAAGGGGAATTACGACTTCCTCCTGTCAGGATTTCTAAAGGATGTGCCAAAAGACCTCTCTGTATCCTTAGAGGGCATAACAAGGATGCAAGGTAATGGAGAGAATATATCCATGGATTCAAGGTTTGGGTTTATGAGTCTTAACCTATATGGACAAAGCCTCAAAAATAATGGAGATATCGTCTTTGGGTTGATTGATAAAGAATTTAAGATAAACTCATTCTCGCTTGTTGGGAAGGATACTGACATATCTCTATCAGGCGGCATGAAAATCGGACAAAATTACAACTTAGCCATTAGAGGAAATCTTGATATATCTCCACTTAAGGCAATGAGTAAGGCTATTGAATATATAGAAGGACATGGATATTTTGTTATGGGAATCTCAGGTCGATGGAAAAAGCCCGAGTTTATAGGAAAAATAAACATAAGAGATAGCAATGTAATGCTAACAGGATTTCCTTACAAGATAAGGTCTATAAACGGAGATATTTCTTTAATTAAGGATAAATTAATACTTGACTCACTTACTGCTTATTTTGCCAGTGGTAAGGTCACTGTCTCTGGTATCGGGTATACAAAGGGATTTACCATAAATAGATTATCTCTCACATCCAATCTACACGGTATAAAAATCAGACATATAGAAGGAATAGATGTTGCACTTGATGGGATGCTCTTCTATGACTTCTCTCAAAAGGGAGGGAACCTTACAGGCGATGTATATATCAAGAAGGCAAAATACGAAAAGAGGATTGAATGGAAAAGTGGATTGCTTGCCATTAAGGAGACAAAGAAGGTAGAGATAAAACAACCTTCATTGCTGGGAGATACCAAATTAAATGTTCGTATCATGGGGTATGAGAACATATTCATAGATAATAATATTGCAAAAACACCATTGAAAATAGACCTTACGCTTAGCGGGATAATAGCACAATATGGACTTCTTGGAAGGGTGGAAACAAAAGAGGGGAGCATATTCTTCAGAGGTAACGAATTTAATATCATCAATGCAAGTGTAGACTTTACAGAACCTAACAGAGTTAACCCCTTCTTTCATATTCAGGCGAAGACATTTACAAAAGGATACCGCGTAAGGCTTGATCTGGATGGCCCTGTGGATAGATTCGGCCTCTCGCTGTCATCTGATCCACCTTTATCTGATACAGATATATTCACCTTACTTACCGCGGGCCAGATTTCCCGAGGTACAAGAGGACTTGAAAGTGGTATCGGTGCAGGGGAAGCAACAGCCTTCCTTACCGGAAAACTACAGGATGTGATGGAAGAGAGATTTAAATATATTACAGGTTTTGAACGTATTGAGATTGACCCACAAACAACAGCAGGAGGTGCAATCACTCCTAAGATTACGGTTGGTAAGCGGCTACTTGGAGAAAAGGTTTTTGTGACTTACTCTACCTCAATAGGCACAACAGAAGAACATATTATAAAACTTGAATATATCCTGAGTAAGAACACTTCTCTCATAGGTTCAAGGGATGAGATAGGTAGTGTTGGAGCGGATATAAAGTTCAGGTTTGAGTTTAAATAGCACAGATGAGCACAGATGAAAAACGAAACTAATACGAATATATTTAATGTCTCTATATTGTCATTGCGAGCCCAAAGGGCGTGGCAATCTTTTTTTATATATAAGAGATTGCTTCGTTTCACTCGCAATGACATTTTTATTCTTATGCTTTTTCTATTTCTCATTTCTCATTGCTCATTGCTCATTGCAGCTTATGCCTCAAATTCCGAGTGGATAATCAAGGCAATTGATGTTGAGGGTGCTATGCGGATAAAACCTGAAGAACTAATAGATATAGTCGGTTTAAGTGTCGGAGATGCCATAGATAAGGATACCTTAAAAAATGGCATAAAAAGGGCATTTAAGAAGGACTTATTCATTGATATAAAGGCTGTAGCAGAACCGTTTCAGGTCGGAAGCGACTCGACCCGAGATGGTGTGAAATTAAAATATATCGTAAAAGAAATACCGCTGGTTAATCGCATACACATTAAAGGGAATAAGTTCATAAGTGAAAGAAAAATAAAGGGTATCCTTATATTCAAGGCAGGAGAAGACTTTAGAGAGGAATTTCTTGAGAATGCCAAGTCTGCCATTATCGGTTTTTATGTCAAAAAAGGCTTTCCAGACATAAATGTTAAGATTGATGTAGACAAGGACAAATCTCCATATAAAGTCAATTTTTATATCAAAATAGAGGAAGGCAGTCCATTAATTATTAAGGCTTTAACTGTACCTGAGAAAGTTAAGGATTTAATTAAAATTCGCGAGGGAGACATCTTTGACATAGAAGAGATAGATAAAGAGATTAACAGGATAAAGGAATATTACAAAGGGCATGGATATATCAAACCTCTGATAGGCCCGTATGAATTCACAGAGGGGGAACTTAAAATACCTGTTATGGCAGGGCAAAGACTTGAGGTAAATTTTAAAGGAAATACAGTATTCAGTTCAAAAAGACTTTTAAAAGAAATAGCCTTTATAAAAGATGAAGAGATTACAGATGAGTTAATAGAAGATACTATAAACCGAATTAAGAGACTTTACTATCAAGAAGGATACAATCATGTCCAGATAGCTGGCGGCATTGAAACAGAAGATACCATTACAACGGTAGATTTTTTTATATTTGAGGGGAAAAGAGTTATTCTCAGGGGAATAGAATTCAGTGGAATTACCATCTCTCCACAAACCATGGAGTCAATAATACCATTTAAAAAACATAAGCCATTTGACGAAGGTCTCATGGAGGGCAGTAAGGAATCCATAGTTGGTTTTTACAATGGACTCGGTTATCTTTCGGCAGAGGTTAAGGATATAAAGAAAGATTTCATAAAAGATGGAAGAGAATTAAACCTTATCTTCACAATTCATGAAGGTCCTCAGATAAGAATTGAAGAGATTAACATTATAGGGAATCACTCTGTCAGTGAAGACGAGATAAGAAAGGCTATTATGCTAAATGAATCAACCCCATACAATGCCATTGACATAGGAGATGCGAGGTATAGGGTCTTATCTCTCTATAATCGCCTCGGATATGCTGATACACATGTTGAGATGGATAGTTTGATTAAAGACAGCAGCGCCTTTATAACCTTTAATATAACAGAGGGCAGCCCTTCTTACATAGGAAAAATCATTATCCGCGGCAACAGAAAAACAAAGGAAAAAATTATCAGGAGAGAATTTGAATTCAAAGAAGGAGAGTTATATAACCAGGAGAAGATTCTAAAAACCAAACAGCGACTTTATAGGCTCGGGCTTTTTACAGAGGTCTCTATTGAACCTATTAGAACAACAGAAACAGAAATTGACAAGTTCCATGTAAAGGATATACTTGTTTCTCTGAATGAAGGAAATGCAGGGGCAATAGAGATTGGTATTGGCTATGGTGATTATGAAAGGTTAAGGGGATTTTTTGACATAACCTATCGCAACATTGGCGGTTATAACAGGCAAATCGGGCTAAGGACAGAATTAAGCTCAATAGAAAAAAGGCACATATTGAGTTTTAAAGAACCGTGGTTTCTGAATAAACCAATGTTACCATTAAGTCTCTACTTTACAAGGGAAGACAAAAAATCAATAAATATAGATACAAGGGAGACCATATATAAAATTGACAGAACTTCTTTACTTGCAGGTATTGATAAGGAACTAACCCATAGGTTAAGGGCAAATCTAAGTTATGAATACTCAATTGTTGACACAGAGGATGTAAAGCCCGGGGTAATCCTAAGTAAAGAGGACACAGGAAGCCTCGTCATAGGCAGTATATCTCCATCTATATTCTATGACACTCGGGACAATCCATTTAACCCAACTACAGGCTCAATCAAGGGATTAACCTTAAAGCTTGCTTCAAAGGCATTCCTATCCGATACAGAATTTATCAAAATGATCGTCCACGGAGCTTGGTTTTTTAAGATACAAAAAGGCATTATCTTTGCCTTCTCCTTAAGAGGAGGCGCATCCTACGGCACAGGTGAGACAACTGAATTGCCCCTTATTGAAAGGTTTTTCCTTGGTGGCAGAACCACTGTAAGGGGATATAATCAGGATACGCTTGGGCCTAAAAGCGCTGATAATATCCCAACAGGCGGTAATGCCTTTGCCCTTACAAATGCAGAATTAAGGCTTTCTCTCTGGAAAGGATTTGGTGTGGTCACTTTTCTGGATGGTGGAAATGTATGGAAGGACACTAATGATATAAACTTAACACTAAAATATACTACCGGTGCAGGATTAAGATACGATACCCCTGTTGGTCCACTCAGGATTGACTATGGACATAAGTTAAACAAAGAAGGAGGAGAAAGTGCAGGCGAACTGCATTTCAGCCTTGGACATGCGTTTTAAAGACAGTAACGAGTTACGAGTAACGAGCTGCTTATTACTTGTTGTAATACTTGTCACTTGTTACTTGTTACTTGCAACTGCCGTTTATGCTGAGGTTTTAGAGCGTGTAGTTGCAATTATAGATGATGAGATAATATTACTCAGCGAGTTCAAGGAGACATTTCAGAAGATGTCAGATTCTGGTAAAGAGATTACAGAAGAGGAAGTCCTCAATGGTATGATAAACAGGATTTTGCTTCTCAAGGAAGCAAAAAAATTCAGAACGGAAACCATCCTCGGAGAGGACAAGGAAAATGTGCTTATTAATGAATACATAGAAAAAAGACTAAAGGCATTTATCAGAATACCACCTGAAGATATTGAGTTGTTTTATGAAAAGAACAAAAAGTCATTTGACAAAAAAGACTTCTATGATGCAAGTGATGAGATAGAGATTTATCTAACAGAAAAAGAACTAAACAAAAGGCTACTCAACTATATACAAGAGTTAAGAGAAAAGGCTTATATAAGGATACAGTTAGAAAAGTAAAAAGTAGGAAGTGAGAACTGGGAATTATTAATATTATTTCTTACTTCTCACTTTTAACTTCTTACTTCTTAGTTCCTAATTCTTTCATCACTGCCACTTCCTCACACTCCGGGAACTTGGGGCATTTAATGCAGTCTCCCCATATCTTCTGTGGAAGGGAATTTTTATCTATGTCTTCAAAGCCTGATTTCTTGAAAAACTCAGGATTATAAGTAAGTGCAAAAACCTTCTTTATCCCGAGTGTCTTTGCCTCCTTTATGCATTGTTCAATTAGTTTCTTGCCTATGCCTTTTCTGTGATATTCCTTTGCTACTGCAACAGACCTTATCTCAGCAAGGTCTTCCCATAATATATGAAGTGCCGCAGCCCCAGCGATTTTACCTTTATAAGCATATACAAAGAAGTCGCGTATGTTCTCATAAATGTCGTTTAGGGAGCGGGGTAGCATCTCATCTCTCTTTGCAAATTTATTGATAAGAGAATATATCGTCTTTACATCCTTTATTTTTGCTTTCCTAATATACAATCTCTTTTATTCCCCTTCTTAAGGCAGTCTCATTAATTATGATAATATCTTTCTTATGCTTTGGGACCATTTCCCTCAAGGCATTTAAGGCACTATCAAGACTTACAACACCTGTTTTCCCGATAAGTGCGCCCAGCATCACCATATTCGCTACCTGATTATTGCCAAGCCTTTCTGCTATATCCGTTGCCTTTATTTGAACTGTTTCTACATCGGGACGTCCGTTAAAGCCTTTTAACAAAGAGGCATTCATTATTAAAATACCACCTGCTTTTAATGTCCGACCAAACCGCTGCATTGACGTCTCATTCATAACCAGTAAAATATTTGGATTATTAACAACTGGAGAACCTATCATCTCATCAGATATTATCACTGTACAGTTAGCAGCCCCGCCTCTCATTTCGGCTCCGTAAGACGGAAACCATGACACCTCTTTGCCTTCAAGCATTGCTGAATATGCAAGGAGCCTACCAGTAAACAAAACTCCCTGCCCTCCAAAACCCGCAATGATTAATTGTAATAAATTACTGTTCACTATTCACCGTTCACTGTATTTGTCTTTTATCACCCCAAGTGGAAAAACAGGAATCATATTTTTCCGCATCCACGATAATGCCTCCTGAGGGCTCATCCACCAGTCTGTTGGACATGGAGAAAGCACCTCTATCAGGCTAAAGCCTTTACCATCAAGCTGGTACTGGAAAGCCTTTCTAATTGCCTCTTTAGTGCTTATAACATTCTTAGGTAAATCTAAAGATGTCCTCCATATAAGACTTACTCCATCAATAGTCGCCAGCATTTCTGAAACCTTAAGTGGATAGCCTGTCGCTTTTTCATCTCTGCCTTGTGTGGTGGTTGTTGTTTTTTGCCCTATAAGTGTTGTAGGAGCCATCTGCCCTCCTGTCATACCATATGTGGCATTATTAACAAAAATCACGCTGAAATTCTCTCCTCTATTTGCAGCATGGATTATCTCTGCAATACCTATGGCAGCAAGGTCTCCGTCTCCCTGATAAGTAAAAATCAGTCGGTCAGGCAGTAATCTTTTCATGGCAGTAGCCACTGCAGGGGATCTTCCGTGAGCTGTCTCAATAACATCAAAATTAAAATAATCATAAGCAAAGACCGCACATCCAACAGGGGCGAAGCCAATTGTCTTCTCCCTAACCCAAAGCTCATCAATTATTTCACCAATTATCCTATGCAGTATCCCATGCCCGCAACCAGGGCAGAAACGAAAATGAACAGGCTTTAAACTCTCAGGCATCTTGGATAGTTTTTTCATCATGCCTTGTTGCTTTTATTGTAAAGTTCTAAAAGAATACCCTCTCTCAACCCATAATCACTTACTGTAATCTCTTTAAACCCTAATATCTCCATTATTTTTATAAGTATTAAAGTCCCTGGCACTATAATATCAAACCTTGCAGGTTCAAGTGCAGGATATTTTGCCTTCTCTTTTGCAGAGGCAGTAGATATATCAGAAAATATCTCTTTGATGGAATCAATTGACATCCTGTAGTTGTGAATCTTCTCGCGCTCAAAACCTCCAAGCCCCTGCACCATAGCAGCAAGCGTTGTGATCGTGCCTGCAGTGCCTATAAACACCTGCTCACCTGTAAAATATTCTGTAACGGTTTTAAACACGGAAGCAAGTTTCCTAAAGATTTCATCCTCCATCAACTTAATATCTTCTCTTGTTGGGGGGTCATGCCTCATATACCTCTCTGCCAGATACACAACGCCGAGATTTAGGCTCTGAACCAATACGGGTTCTTTTTCTCTGATAAATATAAGCTCTGTGCTTCCGCCGCCTATATCAATTAGAAGTGCAGTCTTTGGAGGTGAAATATCTATTAGCATACCTAAAGCAGTTTTTCTTGCCTCTTCTTCACCACTGATTATTTCTATCTCAAGCCCTGTTGCGTCTTTTACCTTCTTTAAAAATTCACTACTATTCTTAGCATCTCTAAGGGCGCTTGTTGCTATTGCTGATGTTTTATAGACATAGTGATGAGAGATAATATTACTGAATTTTTTTAGAACAGCTATCCCCCTATTTATAGCTTCTTTCTTGATTAGACCATCCTCAGGAATTCCTTCACCAAGTCTTGTTATTATCCGTTCAGAGTGGATTTCTTTGATACTGTAATTGTTTCTCTTAGGATCAGGTTTTACCTCTGCAATCAGTAGTCTGAATGTATTTGTTCCTATATCAATAGATGCAAGTGGTTTAGTTTTCACAAAGGAATTATAACTAAAAAAGGGAGGTTTTTACTAACGAAATGTATCCCTAATTTTATTAATTCTATCCATTTATCAGCCAAGAATAGCCTTCAGGTCTTCGTCAGGCGTTGTTATAGGCTTAATACCGAAGTTTTTCACCAGAACATCCAGCACATTAGACGTTACAAATGCAGGGAGCGAAGGGCCAAGCCTTATGCCCTTAATCCCGAGATATAAGAGCGTCAGCAATATAGCCACGGCCTTCTGTTCATACCACGAAAGCACCATAGAAAGGGGCAGGTCGTTCACGTCGACATTAAATGCATTGGAAAGCGATACTGCTATCTGAATAGCCGAGTATGCATCGTTGCACTGCCCTATATCAAGGAGTCTCGGAATGCCTCCGATGTCGCCGAGGTCTTTATCAAAAAATCGGAACTTGCCGCAGGCAAGCGTCAGAACCACGCAGTCTTCTGGAACCTTCTCTACGAATTCGGTGTAATAGCTCCTTCCGGGCTTTGCCCCGTCGCAGCCTCCGACTAAAAAGAAATGCCGTATATTTTTATTCTTTACCGCTTCTATGACCTTATCCGCAACTCCCAGAACCGCATTTCTGGCAAAACCTGTCATTACATATTTACCTTCATAATCTTCTGCAAATCCCGGCAGTTCAATCGCCCTGTCTATTACAGGCTTAAAGTTTCCGCCGGATATATGCTTCACGTTCGGCCATCCGACGAGACCGCATGTAAAGATGTTGTCCTTGTAAGCATCTTTCGGTTTCTGGAGACAATTGGTGGTCATAACTATTGCACCGGGAAATTCGGCAAATTCCTTCTGCTGGTTCTGCCAGGCTGTTCCGTAATGCCCGTAGAAGTGGGGATATTTTTTAAGAGCAGGATAGCCGTGACATGGCAGCATCTCTCCGTGAGTATAAACATAAATTCCCTTGCCTTCGCTCTGTTTGAGTATGTCTTCCAGATCCTTAAGGTCATGTCCGGAAACAAGAATAGCCTTGCCTTTTTTATGACCTAAAGGCACTTTCGCGGGAACCGGATGGCCGTAAGCGCCTGTATTTGCCGCATCAATCAGCTCCATTGTCTTCAGATTTATCTCTCCACATTTCAGTACAAGCCCAAGCCAATCATTAAGGCTAAGGTCATTTCTTGTCATAGAAGCCAATGCCTCATGAATAAAAGCATAGACAGCATCGTCTTCCTTTCCTAAAATCTGCGCATGGTCGGCATATGCCGCAACGCCTCTGAGTCCGAATAAAAGTATATCCTGCAGGGATTGTATATCGGGGTCTATGCCCGGAGCAGGCACCTTTTCCATTACCGCCTCTCCCTGTTTTACCAGCCCTTTGAGAGTTGCTTCTGGTTTAAATGCAGCGCACTCCTCCTGAAAATCAACCCTTCCGCCCTTGCTCTTAACATTTCCTTTGAGTTTCTCCCTGAGTTCTATGCACCTATTGATAAGCGCTGCAAACCTGTCGGGATCAAAATCCACATTGGTAAGTGTTGAAAATAGGGCCTTAATGGTAAATACATTGACATCACTGTCATTAACTCTTGCCTTTCTTCCCTCAACCGCATAAAGAGAAAGACCTTTTAAGGCATAGGTAAGGATGTCCTGAAGCGCCGCTACATCAGGAGATTTCCCACAGACTCCGCTAACCTTACAGCCGCCTTTTGCTGTTTGCTCGCACTGATAACAAAACATCTTTTGCTCCATATCTACCTCCTCTTCATTGCAAAAAGTAATTTGAGTTAATTCAAATAGATGTCAAATGAAACATCTATGATTTGCATCACTAAATGATATAAAAATGGGACGGTTATTTTTAAAAATCTGGGAAGTGTCCCTCAGCCTGTTCTCACTTGTTAGAACCATACTTCTTTAGAACTCCATCAATCATAGTCTCAACTCGTTTCAATTCTTTCCAATGAGCTTGTCGAAGTGCATCAGATACCGCCTGCTGTGTTATACGAAGTACTTCTGCTACTGCTTTCTGATTTCCCAATTTTTCGTAGAACTGCACCACGTGGCGCTGATGGTTAGTCCAACCGCTACGTAGAATGTGAAGCAAGTTCGTCAGTTCGTTTAGCCATAGATTGAACTCTTCAAAAAATTGAAACCATAGATTAAAACAATAATGGCGATAGTTCACGGTCAATTTTCCCTTTGTTCTTTTTTCCATAATGTCTTTAAGTCTCTTCTCCCATGAATAAGACCCAAAATATCAACACGAGATTCTTCAATGCGATAAATAAGACGATAATCTTTAATGAAAAGTTCACGGACAGACGGCTTGCTTCACGAACTTCTATAACAAATGATGCAGCATAAAAAGAAGAATCTCTCGCAATATAGTCAGCAATCGCTTCAAGGTCAGCGGTGGCTTCAAAAGACCAAATTATTTTTCGAGCCATTTTGACATCTTTTTCTCTACTTCTTCTTGTGTATAAATTCGTCCTTCCTCTACGTCTTTCAGCCCTCGTTCAATTTTTTGAAGAACATAAAGATAATATTGAACATCCTCTAATGTGCAATCATCCGGCAAACGATTGAGGAGATCGCTTACCTCTTGCTTGGTTGTCTGCATTTTTGCCCCCTTTATATTTTAATTATACAAAATTGACCGTGAATTTTGCCTAACTCGTTCATAACTGCACCTGTGGTGCAATTATAATCCTGATTTTAGTGGGATAATTGCACTCTGGTGCGTTTATTTTTAATTTGCCTGAAGGCCCTATGCCCCCTTATCAACTTTGTCATGTGTTATTTCCCTCCTTTAGTCCAATGGACTTCGTATTTTCCCCAAACTCCTTGTACTGACATGGGTATAAACCCCGATGTATATAACGGCGGGGTAAATCTCGGTGGTTTTGCTGTTCTTTTGCCCCAATAATTCCCTTGAATCTGTTACTACCCCTCTAAGCGTCGTAGACATAAATGGTAACCCCTTGGGGGGAAAAAAGATTTGTGCGATTTAATTATTGACAAACCTCTTTGTATCGTCAAGATTTATACAAAAATCTCTTGTTTTATATAAAACGACTTAAATACTTGCGTTTTATTGATTACACAGATTTTATAAAACGATTACACAGATGAATGCGTAATTATTTATAACGCTTCATTTATCTTTGGAATAATTCCTGCGTCTTCTGCCCTTAGGATGAGTTCAGTTACTGCCTTTTCGCCTTCCTGTCCTACATCAATTGAATAATCGTTTACATAAAGGTCTATATGTTGTTTGATAACATCCCCTGAGAGTTCCTGTGCATACTGTTTTACATATGTCATGGGCTCATCTTTGTTGTCCAAGGCATATTCAACACTTTTTCTCAGTATCTTATTAATTTTATGAATTAGACCTCCACCCAGAGAGCGCCTTGCAATGATACATCCAAGAGGTATTGGTAAACCTGTCTCCTGTTCCCACCAATCGCCAAGGTCTATAACCTTTTTTAATCCATATGAACTGTATGTAAACCTGCTTTCATGGATTATTAATCCCGCATCAACTTCTTCCTTTACAATTGCCTCCATGATCTTGTTAAAAGGCATTACTAACACAGCTGATGGCTCATGGCTCATGGCTCTATTAAAAAGCTGTAACAAAAGATATGCGGTAGTCAGTCTGCCGGGAATAGCGATTTTTTTGCCCCGTAATTCCTCTATGGTATATTCGTTTTTTGCTACTACAAGTGGACCACAGCCTCTGCCAATCGCCCCCCCTGCTTTTAAGAGACAGTATTTTTCCCGCAGATGTCCGAATGCATGATAGGAGATTTTAGTCAAATCTAATTCTGTATTCAGGGCTTTTTGATTCAGGGTTTCAACATCAAGCAGGACTTCTTTAAATTTCAGATTTTCGGTATCTACTTTCCCATGGGTGAGTGCATAGAAGATAAAAGTATCATTAGGGCAGGGCGAGTAACCGAGAGATAACGTTTTCATGTATTTCTTGCTGTTATCACCGAGAATTCCAAGGTATCAGGATGACCACGGATCCCGGCGGATGAGGTTCTGAAAAGGGACATGGTGATTTGGTACTTAATCTCCTTTCCCCATGTCCCCGATTCTCCGCGTCTCTTGATTTATTTGACATTCGGTTTACGTCTTGGGGATTGTGGTCTATGTAAAGGTCTATCATGTCTGTCTTCTCTACGGTCACGAATGCCTTCTCTCCTGTCTCTTGCATTTTCTCTTCTGTCGCGAATGTCCTCCTTTCTATCTTTCACATCCTCTCTCTTATCGCGAATATCTTCTTGCCTGTCGCGCACATCTTCTCTACGGTCTTTAATATCTTCCTTGATATCTCCAGGACCTGTAAAGGTTTTTCTGTCTATTATATCCTCTCTTCTGTCCCTAATGTCCTCCCCTCTATCCCTAACATCCTCCCGTCTGTCTCTAATATTCTCACGTCTGTCCTTGACATCCTCTCTTCTGTCACGAATATCCTCACGTCTGTCTCTTACATCTTCTCTACGGTCTTTAATATCTTCAAGTCTGTCACGATGGTTTTTAATCCACTCCCTGTTCCTGTTAGCTTCCTTTGCAATTTCAGGATGTTTATTAAGAAATTCTTTATTTTCGTAGAGTCTCTTTGCCATTTCAGGATGAGTTGCAAGCCACCGCCTATTTCCATAAATCTCCTTTGCAACCTCAGGATGTTTAGCAAGCCACTCCCTATTTTTTGCGAGGTTTTTTGCAATTTCAGGGTGTTCCTTAAGCCATGCCCTATTCCTGTATAAGTCTTTCGCAACATCAGGATGGTTCTTAAGCCATTCTGCATCTGCAATGTTTGCATCCGGATACTTTTTCTTCAGGTCTTTAATTGCCTGTCCTTCTAATTTATCATGATGTTTCTTTTCCCACTGTTTTTCTTGCTTTGCCTCTTCAAGACTTATTACACCATCATTGTTGGTGTCTGCATGTCTGAATCTTTCATTATCACTATAATATTCAAAATCCTTTTGTGCAGCGCGTAACTCATTCTTATCCAGAACCCCATCCTTGTTAGTGTCCGTAGCCTCAAATCTTTCTCCGTCATAAAGCTCGTCATACTTATCTTCAATGTCAGCACTTACAGTCACTGCCGTCAGAAACAAGCAGCAGACAACTATTAATAAATATACTAATTTTTTCATATCTTCCTCCTTAAATTTTGTAGAGTAAATTTCCACTCAACAACTAAGATTAGATAACATTGCACCAATTATACCAGAAATCTTCCTGTCACCTCCTTTCCGCAGAAATTGCATCTGCCTGATTTCAGGTTTATCTTTACCACATCAAACCCTTTCCTGTTTATCACAGCACTGCTACAGTTAGGGCAGTAGGTGTCTCCACCAGACCGAGAGAAATACTTTTCATTGTTATATAATATATTTTTATTTTAAAATTGTTCAAGGTGATTTAAGGATTTACAATGATATGATAAATGTCATAGACTAAAAAACAGCAAACTCTATAATAGTAATTAGAGAAAATATAAACAATATTTAGGAGGGGAAATGCTTAAAGAAAAAGTAGAAGATGTGTTAAGCAGGATAAGGCCAATGCTTCAGAGAGATGGTGGAGATGTAGAGCTTGTTGATGTTGAACCCAACGGTGTGGTAAAGGTAAGGTTAGTAGGTGCATGTGGTACATGCCCTATGTCCACAGTAACACTTAAAAACGCTATTGAAGCCACTCTCAAAGAAGAAGTGCCTGAAGTTAAATCAGTAGAGCAGGTCTAATGGCTTATAGATAAAGGATAGAACATGGAATCCATAATCGTTTGGTATCTGAGAATGGGGCTTTTCTATTTTGTTGTATCTGCTATGATTGGTGTGCATATGCTTGTATGGCCTGAGACTTCAGGATATTTCATACGCGTGCACGCTCACCTGAATTTGTTGGGATTTATGTCCATGATGATTTATGGTATAGGGTATCATATATTACCAAAATTCAGCGGCGTGCCTGTGTATAGTCCAAAAATCGTTAAAATCCAATTCTGGCTTGGCAATGCCGGGCTGATAGGTATGGCAATAAGCTGGCCTCTTGATTCTAACCCTTTCTTTAGATTAACATTGGTAATCTCGGCTCTGCTCTCTCTTCTGGCGGTGGCTCTTTTTGCCTTTAATATTCTTAAGACAATAAAACCCATAGAAAGCAAATAAGACTCAGGAGGAAATAAAAATGGAAATATCAAAAAACACAATAATAGGAGATGTTATAAAAAATATCTCTGGCGGAAAGGATGTTATTCAGAAATATTTTGGCTCAGGATGTTTTACATGCCGGGGCATAAATATGGAAACAATAGCATTTGGCGCCACAATGCATAACATAGACCCTGAGATAATAGTAAATGAACTCAGAAAGCTTACGGAGGGAAACAATGGAGCATAAATGTTTAAACTGCAGCGCTACAAGCAATGATGCAGTGCTTCTATCATGTGAGCACAAAGGGCAGGAACTCTTTGTTTGTGTAAAGTGCCTCCCTATTCTTATACATGGGGCACATTGAGTTTGAGAGTATAATTAAACAGAGACATGAAATATGGAGAGAAGGCAATCTTAAAGATAAAACTTGAAAAATGGGAGAATCCATGCCCAGACAGGGAATATAACATAGAAATAGGTTTCCCTGAATTTTCCTGCCTTTGCCCACGTTCTGGTTATCCTGATTACGCAACCATAAAGATTAACTATGTGCCTGATAAATACATTGTTGAATTGAGGTCGCTAAAGCTCTATCTTAATAAATTCAGAAATCAATACATATCCCATGAAGCTGTAACCAATCAGATTTTTAATGACCTGAAAAAGCTCCTCAAACCACGACATCTTGAGGTAATAGGGGACTTCAATCCAAGAGGAAATGTGAAAACAGTAGTTAAAGTAACCACATAATGAATTTAAAAATTATCAATGCAAAATTACCATTTCAAATTTAAAATGATAATTGTTAATTTGAGATTTGCAATCAAATATTCAATATCTTCATGCCCTTCCCTATTGAAATCGCTGTTTTTATAGCGCCTGAGACAAAATCCTTTGCCTTTACAAATGACTCCCTTACATCATACCCTAAAGCAAGGCATGCGGTAATAGAAGAGGAAAAAACACATCCTGTCCCGTGATATTCCCCCCCTATCCTCTCAGTTTCCAATGCAAGAAACTCTTTTCCGTCCCACAAAAGGTCAATTGCTACTTCTTCTAAATGCCCTCCTGTAATAATCACCGCCTCAGGGCCAAGGTCTTTTAATTTCATCGCTGCAACTTTCATGTCTTCAGTTCCGTCAATGTTTATACCTGTAAATATGGTCGCCTCATAGATATTTGGTGTTATTACCTTTGCTAAAGGAAACAAATAATCCTTCATTGTATCCAATGCATCATTCTTAATAAGAGACACACCAGTAGAAGAAACTGTTACAGGGTCAACTACAAGATTTCCTAATGAATATTCTTTAACCTTCTGAGCGGTAATCTTGATAATCTCAGGACTGTAAAGCATACCGGTTTTAACTGCATCAGGAGATATATCGCTAAGAAGATTCTTAATCTGCTGAGAAAAAAATAAGGGAGGTAATTCATAGATATCATAGACCCCATCTGTATTTTGTGCGGTAAGCACAGAAGGGACACTCAAGCCATAAACGTCAAACGATTTAAACACCTTTAAGTCTACCTGCAGCCCTGCGCCACCAGTGGGGTCAGAGCCTGCGATTGTAAGTGCGATTTTCATGGAAATGACTATATCAAGTTAATTATAATATTTCAATGAGAAGCTTAACCCGAAAGATGCAATTACAATTTTAGAACCAAAGCATTATCAACCGCATTTTTGGGTTAATGCACTAAACTATGAATAAAGAAATCCTGAAAATCAGCCAGAAGGTCCACAAAATCTTTAAGAAGAAGAATCTTAAACTCTCAGTTGCCGAATCATGCACAGGTGGACTTATAAGTCATTATATCACAACACCCCCAGGTGCAAGTGGTTTCTTTGAAGCAGGAGTTGTAACTTATTCTATAGCCTCTAAGAAAAAAATCCTCAAGATATCTCCAAAGACAATTTCATTACATGGAGCTGTAAGTAAAGAGACAGCAAAAGAAATGGCACAGAAGATGCGGCTGCTAACCCGAACAGATTATACCATATCTACCACAGGCAATCTCGGTCCTGATATCCTTGAAGGTAAAGCAAAAGGATTAGTATATATCGCAGTAGGCAGTAAAAAGCAGGCTTTATGTAAAAAATTAATTCTTAAAAACAGCAGAGAAAAGAATAAAGAAACCGCCTCTATTGAGGCATTAAAGTTTTTGATAGAGGTTGTGGAAAAGATTAGATGACAAAAAATCCTCCCGAAAAAATAAAAAAAGAAATAGAGGGGCTTGTCAAAGGGCTTAATTATCATTGCTATCGCTATTATGTGCTTGACTCACCTGTTATATCAGATGAAGAATACGACAAACTTTACCTCAGGCTTAAAGAATTAGAAGACAAATATCACTATACCCTCCCTGACTCTCCAACACAACGGGTAGGGTTACCACCACTTGAGAAGTTTGAGAAGGTAAAACACAGGGAGCCGATGCTGTCACTGGAGAATGCCTTCTCATACAAGGATGTTCGGGAATTTGACAGCAGGATAAAAAGGCACCTCTCTACACAAGCCTTCGGCAAGTCTCATACAGAGATAGATTACACGGTAGAGCCTAAATATGACGGGCTTGCTATAGAGCTTATATATAGAAAGGGGATTCTGCATAAGGCATCTACACGGGGGAATGGTTATGAAGGAGAGGATGTTACACAAAATATAAGGACAATAAAATCAGTGCCGTTAAGAATAGAAGATGCCGAGGGTGTTCCTCAAGAGATTGACGTACGCGGTGAAGTCTATATGGATATTAAGGACTTTGCGTTATTAAATAAAGAGAGGGGAAAAAGAGGGGAACCATTATTTGCGAATCCACGAAATGCAGCTGCTGGGTCAGTGAGACAGCTTGACCCTTCAATCACTGCCTCACGAAAGTTACACCTTGCATGTTATGGGATTGGCACACTCAAAGGTAAAGAATTTAAGACTCAGTGGGAATTCATTAGATGGCTTGAAACGGCAAGATTTCCTGTGCCTGTCCTTGTAAAAGAAGTAAGCGGAATTGATAAGGTAATAGATGTTATAAATGAAATAGCAAAAAAAAGGGCAGAGTTTCCTTTTGAAACTGACGGCGTAGTTATAAAGGTAAACGATTTTAATCTGCAAAGTTCATTAGGAGTAAAAACAAGAGAGCCGCGCTGGGCAGTTGCATACAAATTCCCCGCACATCAGGGCACTACAAAGATAAAGGATATAATACCCAGTGTTGGCAGGACAGGCGTAATAACCCCTGTTGCCATGCTTGAGCCTGTAAAGATTGGCGGGGTTACAGTCTCTCGCTCTACTTTGCACAACTGGGACGAGATAGAGAGAAAAGACATAATGGTGGGGGATACGGTGGTTGTTGAAAGGGCGGGTGATGTTATTCCGCATGTTGTAATGGTGATAAAAGATAAGAGGACAAGAAAGGAAAAGACATTTCCTATACCTGATAAATGTCCTGTCTGCGGCTCAAGGGTAGTCAAAGAAAAAGGCGAGGTAGCGGCAAGATGTATTGGCCTTAACTGTCCTGCCCAGGTCCGGGAAAGAATAAGACATTTTGCCTCCCGCGGTGCATTGGACATTGAAGGGCTTGGTGAGAAAAATGTTGAACTGCTTTACTCAAAGGGACTTATAAAACATTTTATAGATGTCTATAAATTAAAAAAAGAAGATATCATAAACTTACCGCGATTTGCGAACAAATCAGCACAGAACCTTATAGATGCAATTAATAAAAGCAAGCACACCACCCTCGCAAGATTTCTTTACGCCCTTGGCATACTTCATGTCGGGGAGTATGCATCTAACCTTCTTGCAAAAAACTTCAAGTCATTAGAGGATATATATAACGTTAAATCTGAAAGGTTGATGAATATATCGCAGATTGGAGAGAAGATTGCCAACTCAGTATCAAGATTCTTTAGTGACCCTCAAAATACCGAAACCCTCGAGACACTGAAGTCTCTTGACGTAGAGGTAACAAACCCTGATTTTGAAGGAGAGAAAAAGGAGAAAGAACCACTTGAAGGGCTTACATTTGTAATCACAGGGGCACTGCCAAAATCCAGAAAGGATGTTGAGGAGATGATAGAGAGATATGGAGGTCATGCCTCATCGTCTGTATCAAAAAGTACAGATTATCTTGTTGTAGGAGAAGAAGCGGGGTCAAAACTTGAGAAGGCGAAGAACCTTGGAGTTAAGATAATCTCTTATGAAAAGTTTTTAACGCTAATAAAATTATAGCGAATAACATACCCCCTCTTGACTATTCCCTGTCTTAAAGTTATATTTTTCCTGTGTCCAAAAAATATGCTCCTACATCCTTAAAGGATATAAAGACTGTCAAACTGAAGCATAGAAAAAGCAAGGTCAGGCTTAACGACCTTGGCGCGCCATTTGCAGGCGGGGATTTCAAAAAATTCCTTAGCAGCCTTCCTAACACTCTTGCTGCAAGAAACCTGAGAGAGATAGCAGATGCTGTCATAAAGGCAAGAAAGGCAGATAAACCTGTTGTCCTTGGCATGGGCGCCCATCCAATAAAGGTAGGATTATCTCCTATCATTATCAACCTCATGGAGAATGAAATAATAACTGCTGTAGCTATGAATGGCGCATGCATTGTCCATGACTTTGAGCTTAGCCTCATAGGGCGCACATCAGAGGATGTTGACATAGAGTTATGCAAAGGGACATTTGGCATGGCAAAAGAAACAGGAAAGGAGCTCAATCAGGCAGTTAACAATGGGGTAAGAGATGGCAAAGGGATTGGAAAGGCAGTAGGAGACTATATACTAAAAAATAAATTCCCATATAAAAAACTGAGCGTTTTAGCTGCCGCATCAAGACTCAATATCCCCCTGACAGTGCATGTTGCCATAGGCGCTGATATAATTCATATGCACCCCGAGGCAAATGGTTCATTAATTGGGGAAGGAACAATGAGGGATTTTAGATTGTTTACCTCTATTGTATCAGACCTTAAAAATGCCGTGTATATCAACCTTGGCTCAGCAGTAATAATGCCGGAGGTTTTTTTAAAGGCATTGAATTTGGCAAGAAACATCGGACATGATGTTAAAGACTTCACTACTGTAAACATGGATTTTATACAGCATTATAGATGCAGGGAAAATATCTTAAGAAGACCCATCCTTAAAGGTGGAAAATCCTATGCGTTAACAGGGCATCATGAGATTATGTTTCCACTCTTAGCTGCGGCGGTAATGGAGAAAATATAATTTACTACGCCCACTCAGCACACAACAATTCAGCCTGGCTTAAAACTGTCTGCGTAGCCTTCTCTTGTTTATCTGGCGGGTATCCATATTTACGGAGAATGCGTTTAACAAGTGTTCTCAATTTAGCTCTTACACTTTCTTTTACCGTCCAGTCAATAGTAACATTCTTCTTAACGGTCTGGACAAGCTCCTGTGCAATGGCTCTCAGCACCTTATCTCCAAGCACTTTGACAGCGCTGTCATTCGTTTCAAGTGCATCATAAAAAGCCATTTCCTCCTCGGTAAGATTAAGCTTCTCCCCTCTTTTATCAGCCTCCCGCATCTCTTTTGCAAGTTCAATGAGTTCTAAAATTACCTGAGCAGCAGTTATTGTGCGACTCTGATATTTTCTTATCGTCTGTTCAAGCATCTCAGCAAAAGACTTTGACTGCATAAGGTTTCTTCTGGTTCTGGTTTTAATTTCATCATTAAGCAGTTTCTTTAAAACCTCAAGCGCAAGATTACGCTGCGGCATATGTCGGATTTCCTCTAAAAATTCATCGGAAAGTATAGAGATATCTGGTTTCTTAAGTCCGGCTGAACCGAATATGTCAATAACCTCATCTGATGCAACAGCTTTTGAAACAATCTGCCTTACAGCAGAATCAAGCATATCCGGGCTTTTGCCATCTCCATCCGTGGTATTTTTTGCAAGTGCAGAACGAACGGTCTGAAAGAAACCAACATCATCCCTGATTTCTATTGCCTTATCATGAGGCACTGAGAGGGCAAACGCCCTTGAAAGCTCGGTAACCCCCTGTAAAAATCGGTTTCTTCCATCCTCAAGAGAAAGAATATGCTCCATAGCCTCTTTTATAATAGTTATTTTCTCAGAAGGAATCCTGCTAAAAAACTTTGAGTAATCAAATCCATGCAGCATAGACGATACAATTTCATATTTTTCAAGCATCACGGCTACTGCCTCTTCCTGCGGTATGCCGGTCATGTCACGGTCTCTCTCAGTATAATCCGAAAGTGCCTTCTTAAGCTCATCAGCTATTCCGAGATAGTCAACAACTAATCCACCAGGTTTATCCTTAAACACCCTGTTCACGCGGGCTATTGCCTGCATGAGCCCGTGTCTGCGCATAGGCTTATCAATATACATGGTATGCAGACATGGAGCATCAAACCCTGTTAACCACATGTCCCGAACAATAACAAGTTTAAAGGGATGTTCAGGTTTTTTTCTGAAATTATTTGCGAGCTTTTCTCTTCTTAATTTATTTCTGATATGTTTTTGCCACTCTGGCGGGTCAGAAGCAGAGCCTGTCATAACTATTTTTAAGAAACCCTTTTCATCATCTTCATTGCGCCATTCAGTCCTGAGCTTTATAATAGCGTCATATAAATCAACACAGATGCGCCGACTCATACATACAATCATACCTTTTCCATCCATAGCCTCAAGTCTGTTATCAAAATGTTCCACAATATCCTTTGCCACCAGCCCGACTCGTTTCTCTGTCCCCACCATTGCCTCAAGCTGTGCCCATTTCCTCTTGAGTTTTTCTTTTGTTGTAACTTCCTCCCCTTCTGTTACTTCTTCAAATTCAGGGTCAATCTTTGGTCGCTCTTCTTCCTTCAGTTCAATCTTCGCAAGCCGTGCCTCATAAAAAATGCGGACTGTTGCCCCATCCTCTACAGCGCGCTGAATATCATAGATGCTTATGTAATTCCCGAATACAGCAGGTGTGCTTTTGTCCGCCAGTTCTAAAGGTGTGCCAGTAAATCCAATAAATGATGCATTGGGTAGCGCATTTCTCATATGTCTTGCAAAACCGTCTATGAAATCATATTGACTGCGGTGTGCTTCATCAGCAATGACAACAATATTCCGCCTGTCCGATAATTTTGGGAAATCAGTATTTTTTTCAGGAAAAAATTTCTGAATAGTTGTAAATACTACACCGCCTGATGCAACCTGAAGGAGTTCTTTTAAATGCTCTCTGCTTCCAGCCTGCACAGGCTTTTGCCTGAGCAAGTCCTTGCACCGTGAAAATGTTCCAAATAACTGGTCATCAAGGTCATTACGGTCTGTTAAGAGAACAAGTGTCGGATTTTCCATTTCAGGGTGCTGAATAATTTTCCCGGCATAAAAAGCCATTGTAAGGCTTTTACCGCTGCCCTGCGTATGCCAGACAACGCCGACACGCTTATCTCCCTCTTGAGAAGATGCCTTGACAGTGCAATCAACCGCCTTATTCACAGCATGAAACTGATGATACGCAGCCATCTTCTTGGTAATTTCAGAACCATCTATTTCAAAGACAATAAAGTATCTCAGCATGTCAAGGAATCTCTTTTTTTCAAAAATACCATTAATTAATACCTCAAGTTCCGGTAGTCCTTTTGGGGCAACATCTTCCCCTTCAATTGTCCTCCATGGCAGAAACCACTCCCAGTCTGCTGTGAGCGCACCAGCCCGTGCCTCTATCCCGTCTGAAGCAACGAGGATTTGGTTATAGGGAAAAAGAGAAGATATCTCAGCCTTGTATGTCTGAAACTGATTAAAAGCAGTTTTTACAGTAGCCTCTTCATCTCCCGGATTTTTTAATTCAATCACTCCTAACGGCAGACCATTGATAAAGACCACTACATCCGGTCGCCTGTTATTCTGCCCTTCAACTACAGTGAATTGATTAACGACGAGCCAGTCATTGTTATCAATATTCTCAAAATCTATCAGCCATACCTTGTCCCCAACAATTCTGCCCTCAGAGTTCCGGTACTCAATGTCTAATCCCTCTGTCAATATTCTGTAAAAATGATGGTTATTTGTATATAAATTTGGCGCCTCATAAATTACCCTTGTTAATTTACGATAGGCATCTTCTATTGCTTCAGGAGGAATTTCAGGATTTATGGTGGTTAGTGCGTTATGGAGTCGTTCACTTAATATTACATCGCTGTAACTTGCTCTTTCTGAAAATAATTCGGCCGGCGCTATATCAGGGCCATAGAGAATGGAATAATCTAATTCCTTGAACCAATCAAGAGTGGCTTGTTCAATGATGGATTCAGTGATGTTCAAAGTTTCTTCCTTGCCTGCTGCCGCGCCTGATAAAGCTTTTCAGTGAATCCGCCTTCAGTGAGAAATTGTTGCTCAAGTCTCTGGAGTTGCCGCCCAAGAAGATAACTGGCTTGGTTTATCAGACAAATAAGCGTGTTTGCTGCAACCTGAGGCGAAGCTGTCACAATTTTGTAAGGGTCCGACAGGTCAGACGTGTCCGACATGTCCGATTTATCCGACTTGTCCGACAAATACTTTCTTCTCACCGCAAGAGCCTCCGGTGAATCCTTAGCCCAGATGCGCAAGCCCTTCTGACGTAGAAAAGCCTGAAAGTCAAGTAACAGCTCTTCCAGACTTGCCCGCGCAACGCCGGTCAGTTTGAGTTCAGTCTTTTTTGAGGTTGCTGATGCCATACTCCCCTCGGCGATATTTTGCACACCGCTGCGAGCAGCCTGCACCATCTGGTCATGTGTGCGAGACCTCTTATCAATAAAGCGGTCACAAAATATCACTGTGGCATCATAGACGATTTCCGCAGTCTGATAGGATTTCAGATTGTGGTATCCGCCGTGAGGAGGGATTAGGGAAGGTTTTGGTTTTTGGGGTTTATTGTTCATTTTAGTTTCTTGTAAGGATTATCAGTTTTATCCGTTTCATTTCCTCGCCACAACCCCCTGAACCATTCCAAAGTATGGTTTGTTCGATTATGGATTCAGTAAAAGGCATTTTGCGTCTAAATAAAATTTATCAGTAATTTCAACATATTACACGATTATAAACAATAAAATCTCAATAGCGTCTAAATAATTATCAAGCTTAATATGGTATCCATAAATATATTTTATAATCATATTAATTTTTTATTTTTGATTTTTATGTTTTTTCTGTTATTATTTAATTAGCTCATCTGCCATGTGTAGAAGGAGTAAAGATGCCGCCTAAAAAGCGGCATTCGCATTTTTAAAGGTCTCATATTCCCTCTGCAATTTCTTTTTTCTGTGTTCCTCTGTAACAAGGTATGCTGTCCAAGGAAGAAGATATCCCTTACGTTCAGCCAAAACAACAAGGTATTCTTGTCTCTCTAACCAAAGCAATATCCTCTTGTCATTTTTCCTTTTGTTCTCCCAGACCTTAATAACTGGTTTGTCTTCATTCTCTATTACTGGTCTTGGCCAGCGTATACGCTCACACCTTCTAATGTCAGGTATTCTATCATCTTCATTTGGTCCCTCCTGTATAAAGTGCCAAAACGTGGCTTCTTTTCCCTTCTCAAGCGGATGTTTTTTTAAGCCAAGCCGACGGCCTCTGAAAGAAGGTCTGTTATTAATGAAGTCCTGCTTGAAGTAATTGTATATAGCATCAAGATAGCGTTCCCAGTTTCCATCATAATCTGAAAACAGAACCAGCGGAGGCAACCAATCAGGGAGTTCGTCCACTAAATAACCTCCGAGGCGTGCCAGCGGAAAAGATTGACCTTTTTTTCTAAAAGCAGTGTGGTTTTAGTAAGCTCGTAATGCGATCTCTTTTTCATACGTTCTATTAATTCAAGTTTTACCGGACTGCTCGAAAGCCCTCTGTTTAGATAAGAAATCGCCCCTGTTAAAAGATCTGCGAGTTGGAGGACAGAAACCTCACGAGAATGCACTGTTTGAACACGCTCAATAATTTTCCTCTCAAAATCATACATGTTATTGCAAAGCACCTCATGCAATTTTGCCACCTTAGAAGCACTTTTGGTGTCTTTGATGTCAAGATATATACGATAGCAGGCATCCGGGCTAAGAATGACTTTGAGCATATCAAAATACATTTTGTAATACCATGTGTCATGATCATGACCAAATTTCTCATGTTGAAGCCTGGTTTTATCCGGCACTATCAGGGCGCGAAAGTGCAGGTCATCATCGTCAAAGAAATAATCTATCAGGTCAAGATAAAATTCTTTTTGAGCAGGCGAAACCTTTGTCCACTTAATCTCAAAATCTGCTTTTATTTTATGTTTTGATTTTATTTCTCTGATACGGACTAATATTTCCCGGGTTTTTTCCAAAGGACACCATACCGCCCCCAAGACCATTACTGGCTGGTGATCATTTTCCAGATGGCAACTTTCATCGCAATATACGTTAAAGATTTGATTCATTTTATGCCTTCAGTTGTGTAAGATTTATTTCTGCCATTGTTTAACCTCATTTAATTTCTCGCTTAGATTGTTTGCGATTTTCCTTAATATACCTATAAAATGTGTTACCTCGTCTGTTTGAACTTGAACCTTTCGTCCCAATGATACAGAAGTGTCTCCTGCTGAATCAATATAGGACTGATCAGCAACCCCCATTTTGTGAGCATATAAATGCCTTTTATGGAAACAACGAATAACAAACGCCCACTCATTAGAATTTAATCCCTGTGAAAAGTCGAAGTTAAAAAGTTCTTTTACGCGGTCTCTTGCTCGTTCGATATTTTGAAAAGACAAAGTCTCTACTCTTTCAGGGGACATGGCCTTACTGATATAAGTTTTACAGATTTCGCGGCCGAAACCATCGAATGATGAGACACAATCTTCAAGTGCATTTATAATTAACTGTTCTGCAATTGCATGCTCCTGATTTGAGGCAAGGGTAATCATTTTCTGAGCGAGGTCTAAGTTTTTATTGAATATTTGAAGTGAATTATGAACACCGCAATCAGGACAGAATCCAAAGACTCCATAAATCGTATACTCAAGAGTGCATTTTTCACAAACCACCTCAGTTTCGAGTTTCTTTTCCCTATAATAATGAATAGGATGTGGTCGTCCCTCAACCTTTAAGCTCATACCGATGCCAAAGCCTCTTTGCGGACGATGTTCAAACTCCAGCTTTTTAAGGTCTTTGATTAAAGCTCCTGTGATACGATTCAGCGCAACTGACTTTGCATATTCAATTTGCTCTTTTGTGAAAAACTTATCGTGGCTCTCAACATATCCGCAGTATGGACAATGACAAGGGAGGCTGTCACCTTGCAAGCCAGTTCCAAACTTAATCTTAAAGTAACCTAAACATTCATCATTAGGGCATTCTCGGCCAGTAAACCCTTTTTCATCGGGGGAAATAGAAATACTAAATTGATTCCCAAGCTGATTTAAGTTTCTCATGTGCTTGCCTCCACAAACCTCTCCGCATCCTTTACCCTTATCTCTCCCGACAATAGCTTCGGCAGCAAGGCGTCACGCATGGTTGCGAGAGTATTCGACTGAATAATATTGCTTCGGATTTGTAGGTGCATCGGCTGCACAAACTTCTCGAACTCATCCATCACGACTTTCGGCGGTACTGGAATTTGAATTGATCTTAAGTAAGTTACTGGTCTCGATATGGAGGGAACCCCTGTTGTTGAGGTATTTGCCAAAAGCTTGTATTGTCCCTCCGTAGATTTAAAATAATAGACAATAAAGCTTAGTGTAACATTAGAAGGATTACATCTCATATAAAACTGTCGTTGCGACAGAACATAGCGGTCATATTGTGAATTCGACGGAATGTAAGCCACTTGCTCAATGTGTCCAGCATGAGTAAAGATGACATCTCCACGAAAGACATTTGCGTTTTTCAGCTTTTTGGCATGTTCGAAGCTGATAAAATTATATGCTTCATCATGAAGCATAGTATCATGCAAATGTTGTCCACTTATTACTGGAACTCCGTGGGAAACAAAAGTTGAAACTTTTATCGATGATCCAAACGGTCCCATTGCAACACGTTCTGCCAGCTCCTCTATTGTGCTTACCCTCCACCCCTTTGGAATCTTGCCAAGCGGGGAATCCTGCCATTATTTGTGAGGACCTATGCCGGGGATGGGGTCAAAGTCCACAAACCATGATTTGAATATCGCCCTTGCCATAGCCTCAAGGGTCTCGTTCATTTTCCTGTTCAGTTCAATCTTATCATCCAGTGCGCCGAGAATAGAGGCAATGGCTTTTTGTTCAGGGAGAGGAGGGAATAAAAATTTCAGGCTTTTTAATGTGCTACCTGATAGTTCGCCAAAAGTTGTCCCCGATGCATGATTCTTTAAAAATTCAGTATTGATTTTTAACAAATAAAAAACAAACTCAGGGTTAAAGCCTTCACGTAAAACAAGACTTCTAAAACCCTGATTTGTGGTAACAGGATTTTTCGCTATGGCTACATAACCAACAGGTGCCCGCGTTGTCAAAAGCACAGTATGAACCGGTAAAATTTTTGCACTACTATTTGCTAAACCATTTTCTGTGATATTTCGTTCCCCGTGAGAAATATAACGATAAGAATACCCTGATAAATCTTTGGGAGTTAGCCACGGAATAGTCCCTCCAAAATTATCTGCTTCTTTAGTAGAGGGCGTCCCTCCACCAACTACTTCGGCGATATCGTCAATTTTGTATTCTTTCCACTTATCTCCCATTCCCCAACCTCTTCAAACCTGCCTGCGGTATGCAGGTTCTCCTTTTCATAATTTCCACCACACTACCTTTTTAACCCCAGCCTTTGTGGTGGAAAATCAATTATCTCACATGAAGCTCGCAGTGATTTTTGTGTCTTTTTGCTGAACTTTGCTGATTTGACAATAGTATTCAGCCGGTCAAAATCAAGATGTCCGGCAATGACAGAGCATTGTTCAAGATCTTTATCTTTTTTATTTCCGCCGAATCTTCTCTGGGATGTAATTAATTTATGGACGAAGAAAGCTTCTGGAAGAGGAGCCCTTATCTTGAAATTTCCAAAGTCTGCAATAAAAGGAAAACTTAAAATAAGATCAACAAAAGGAAGCGGCGCTGCGGTGATGTTCCATTCCTTGATAGACACGACCTTATCATCCCTTCCGCCTTTCCGGTGGGCAACAAATTCAACTGTCAGATTTTCGCGCGTAAATTTACAGATTCCTGATTGTGAGATAACCGGCAGATATCCAAGAGCAGTGATTATTTTTTCAATATCTACTTTTTGGGCCTTGAAATGGGATACGAATTTAACGGCAAAATCAATGTCCAGAGTACGAAGGACATAACGTATGCCGAACACGTCATGATAGAGGGGCATTACCCAGCTTCCGATAAGCATGGATTCTTCAAAAAAGCCAACTGAATAGAAAGCCTTTAAAAGTTCTATTACTTCAAGTGGGAATATCTGCTTATTCCTGACTTCTATTTCCATGTCCCCCTTTTCTGCCAGCTTTCAGTATCTTTTTTAGATAGGCTATTTTTTTTTCATAGGATTTAATTTCCTTCATATATTTTTCTCTCTGTTGGAGTTTTTCTGTTATCTCTTGCACCTTCTCGTTAGAGATATGTTTGTTTACGACATTCTCACCGTCGCGGTACTTCAGATAATAATAGGAATAGACCTTTTTCTTATACCGCTTTTTTCTCGAACTAAGGACACCTTTAGGAAGTTTGGATACAGCCTTCCTCAGACTGTCGAGCATTTCAAGGCATCGCCGCAGTTCATCCTGAAGCATGCCGCTGATTATCCTGTCTTTTTCCACCACTTTCATGCTCATATTATCAGTTTTGTGGTGGAAAAAAGCAAGCCCTTTATTTAAACCCGAGTCCTTTCAAATTTCTTTTTATCACAGTCTCAAGTTTTTCACTCTCTGCAAACTGTTCTTGAAGCTTTGCCGTAAGCCGATTCATCTTCTCATTAAATGGTTCGTCATCGTCCTCGAGAGTATGTTTATCAAGTGTCGGGCGGGCATAGTCCTTGGGAAGAACACCTTTGAGAGATGGGTTTTCTTTTTCAATGGCAACCATTGCATCATCAACGAGCTTGCCAATGACGGGCTGTTTTGCACTGTTCCGAAGATAATGCCAGCGGGCTTTTTTAGGCACCCAGAAAATATTCTCAGCGGTATACTCGTCTCTGTCTTCCAAAACCGCCTCTTGCTCATTAGGTTTTTTGACATAATATTCGCTCTTTGGCTCAGAAACTTGCCCCACAAGCCATGTATGACGTTCTTTAAAAGCATCTGAAATATATTTAAGGAAAATCAAACCAAGAACGACATGCTTGTATTCGGCAGGGTCCATATGCCCTCGCATCTTATCAGCAGCCTGCCAGAGCTTTTCTTCAAACCCAAGATTCCCGCCATTGGATTTCTTTTTATTTAAATTTTTCTTTTGTTTTGCCATGTTAAGCAAATTTTATATGAACATTATAGTAATTAAAAGTCTATAGGTCAACAAATCTGCGTATTAAAAAATGCATTAGGTTTTCTATTATGTTAAAATGTTAAAGTTTTAAATAGTAAATTTACAAATTTCAAAACTATATTAAATGAGACCAATTGTTGATGAGGAGAAATGTATAGGCTGTGGCAACTGCGCTGAGATATGCCCCAGTGTATTTCAACTAATTGATGATAAATCACGGGTTATTGACCCTGATGGCTGTGATTACGCCCACTGCTGTGAGGCAGCAGAAGAGAACTGTCCTGTTGAGGCTATAACATTAGAAGACTGATTTACAAAAACCAGATTCTAATAACCACGTAATGAAAAAAATATTAATTATCTTTATTATCATTGTCCTTGCATCATTAGCAGGAGTAGCTGTTGGCAGTTATTTTGCACTTGCAAAAGGAATCCCACAAATAGAGGAAATAAAAGATTATAAGCCCACCACAGGGACAAAAGTATACGCTGATGACGATATTTTTATAGGGGAATTTAAAGTTGAAAAGGGCATATATACCCCGTTAAAAAAAATCCCTGCGCATCTGATAAATGCTGTTATTGCTACTGAGGACTCAAGGTTCTGGACTCATAAAGGGGTAGACTACATTGCTATCACAAGGGCGCTCCTTAAAGACACCTTAGCACTCCGAATAAAAGAAGGCGGAAGCACTATAACACAACAGCTTACAAAGGTGCTATTTCTAACCCCTAAAAAAACTGTCCAAAGAAAGCTTAGAGAAGTAATACTCGCTTACCGCCTTGAGAAAAACTTAACAAAAGAAGAAATACTCGAACTCTACCTTAACCGCATATATCTCGGACACGGGGCATATGGCGTTGAAATGGCAGCAAGAACATATTTTGGGAAATCCGTATCAGATATAAACCTCTCCGAGTCAGCACTTTTAGCAGGAATTATAAAGGCTCCAAGTAGTTATTCTCCATATAACAACCTTGTAAAGGCTAAAGAGAGACAGTATGTTGTACTAAAACGAATGCAGGAGGAAGGTTATATAACCGAAAAAGATGTAAAAGAATTATACGCAAGACCTCTTTACCTTTCAAGCCTGAAATATGGCTATGAGAGCCCAAATTATTTCCTTGAATACATTAGAAAATATCTTGAAGAAAAATATGGTGTTGAGACCGTCTACAAGGGAGCGCTCAGGGTTTATACAACTCTCCATAGAGGTATGCAGACTGCAGCCGTTAATACACTTCAAACAGGCTTAAGAGACACAGACAAAAGACAAGGTTTCAGGGGACCTATCGGTCATAAAGACATGGACATTGACTTGGAAAAACCTACAGAGAAGGAAGCCTTCCCTAAGGTTATTATGAAGCCTGACGAACTTCTAACAGGAATTGTAATTAAGGTGTTACCCGGAGAGGCAGTAGTTAAAGCAGGAGGTATTGTAGGGAAAATTCTTCTTTCAGACTCCTTATGGGCGAGCAGGCTTATAGACCAAAGAGGCAATATTATCAAGGAATTCAAAGAGTTTAAGCTCACAGATATTCTAAAATCAGGAGATATTATAAAAGTTCGCCTTAAGCTTCCAAAGTTAAAGGAAACCTTGTTTTTGCTTGAACAAGAGCCTCTTGTTGAGGGTGCGGTTGCTGCGATAGAGCCGTCAACAGGCTATATACGGGCAATGGTTGGCGGCTATGACTTTCAGAGAAGCGAATTTAACAGGGCGGTATTCGCAAGAAGGCAGGCAGGTTCTGCTTTTAAGCCAATGATATACGGCTCTGCCATGGACCACGGCTTTACCCCTGCGAGTATAATAATAGACGAGCCTGTAAGTTATTCTGCAGGTTTAATAGGTGACTGGAAACCTGAAAATTATGACCATGAATACTGGGGACCTACCCGATTAAGAGAAGCCCTTGCCTACTCAAGAAACATAGTAACGGTAAAATTGCTTGAGAAGGTAGGGGTAGAGAACGTTATGGAATTCGCAAAACGACTTGGTTTTGAAGGACCTTTCCCACAGGATCTAACATTGGCTCTTGGTTCCCTTAGTGTTAGCCCCCTTGAAATGACCTCTGCGTTCTCTGCCTTTGCAAATGAAGGCGTAAAAATGAAACCAATCGCAATAAAATATATAACAGATTCCCGGGGGGAGGTAATTGAACAAATTGAACCTGAGGGAGTGGAGGCTATAAGCCCTCAAACAGCATTCCTTACAACATCCCTGCTTGAGGATGTTGTAAAGTATGGAACAGGCTGGAGGGCAAAGGCAATTGGCGGTCCCGTGGCAGGAAAGACAGGGACAACCAATGAGTACAAAGACGCATGGTTTGTTGGCTATACACCTGAGCTAACTGCAGGGGTTTGGGTAGGCTTTGACAATATGCGTTCATTGGGCCATGGCGAAACAGGGGCAAGGGCAGCGTCTCCTATATGGGTATCCTTTATGAAAGAGGTCTCATCTGCCTCACAGGATACTATGTTCGGGTTTGAGGGTTTTCGGATGCCAGAAGGGATAACAACCACGGAAATAGACCCTAACACAGGCCTTCTATCTACAGATAAAACAGAGAAGATGGTGGAATTTTTTAAGGAAGGAACAGCCCCGCAAACTTATTCAAGGCCATCTCATATAGATATAAAAAAGAAAGAAAGGAAAAACTTAGACCTTGATTAACCCAGAAAATGCAGTTATGGAAGAAATGAGAAGGCATCCATGCCATTTTCAAATGCATTTTCCGGGTTAAAGGCATCGGGGAAAATAACAATAATGCAGCTCTCAAAACTTGGTGAGTTTGGACTGATAGAGACAATAAGGTCATCTTTTGTAAGCGCATCACCAAAGATTATAAAAGGTATTGGTGATGACGCAGCTGCAATAAAGACATCAGAGAAGATAACACTTTTCACCACTGACATGCTTCTTGAAGGGGTGCATTTCAGTCTTTCCTTTACAACATTTTATCAGTTAGGACATAAAGTTTTGGCAGTAAACATTAGTGACATATTTGCGATGGGTGGAAAGCCAAAATATTTTCTTATCGGATTGGGAATTCCAAAAAATTATAGCTCTGAAAATATCGGTGAATTATATTCAGGGATAAATGACCTATCCAAAAAATTTGGGATAAATGTTATCGGCGGAGATACATGTGCCTCAAAGAAGGGACTCGTGATTAGCGGCACATTAATCGGAGAAACTGATAAAATTATCAGTCGTTCAGGTGCAAGACCAGGTAATGGTATATTTATAACCAATACACTTGGTGACTCGGCTATGGGACTTAGGCTTTTAAAAAAACTCAAAAGAAAAATATACTTTGAAAAAAGAAAACAAAAAAACTCGTTACTCGTTACTCGTTACTCGTTACTTATCAGGCAACATCTCATGCCTGAGCCACAGCCTTTAAATCACTTTGTAACCAAAAAACAGACCAATAAGATAACCTCTATGATAGATATAAGTGACGGTCTTCTTATAGACTTAAGCCATATATGTGACGAAAGCAATGTTGGCGCAAGGATTTACATGGACAAGATACCTCTCTCCAGAGGGCTTGTTGAAACCACAAAGAAACTTGGTATGGACCCGATGAACTTTGCACTAAAAGGCGGTGAAGATTATGCCTTGCTCTTTACAGCAAAACCAGACATTAAGACGACTGCGTTTAAGATAGGAGAAATAATACCAAAAGGCAGGTTTATTGTTGATACAAACGGTAGAGAAAAACCCCTTAAACCAGAGGGATATGAACACTTTAAAAGAAAATTCAAAATTTAAAAATCATCCCGAATAGTCGGGACAAAATTGTGGAAGAGAAAATTAATCAAAAAATTTAATAAATGAAATTCGGCACTGTGAATTTAAGTGTGTCCGGTTAGTTGTGAAAAACTCAACCAATCTCTATTATTGATATTAACTTTAGCAAGCTCTAAAGGAGCTTTACCATTTCTATGAGATTCATTACTATTTGTAAAAGGTTTAAATCTGTA
>JACQXB010000014.1 GCA_016208965.1 Nitrospirota bacterium | reverse complement strand
TCTTCATATAAGCTTCTCCTTTCGGTTTTAAGATAGTACCGGTTTATGAATCTGCAAAGATCATATTGTACATCTTTAATTGGAGGAGAAGCTTTCGTCTAATAGTATGTGGAGTGAACGAGTGCCACAGGTCACTTTTTCAGATGAGCAGTGCATTAAGATTTCCAAATCGTCTTCATGCTCTTTAACATTCTCCGGTGGCACTCGTCGCTCAATTCTACGTTATGCTGATGATATTCCAATAAGAAAGGGAGGATGTATTCATGGCCAGAACACATTTTATAAAGTGTGACCAATGCGAAGAGCCAATGTTGCTCCAATCAGAGATTAGCAAGCGTACTCAGAGTTATCGCTGCCATCACTGTGCGGATCGTTGGGCTGCGGTACTCCTGAACAGCCAAGGCGGGGTTAACAGAGTGTTGTACAAAGACGGGGAGGAGATGACCAGATATGGGGCAGCCGCAGCTGCAGGCAAGATTATAGGGGAGTTGGTCTTCAAAAAAGGGTAGCTTAAACATTTGTACCATAGGTATGAGCGCATAATGGAACAAAGAGCTATTTTATTGCTTTACGACAAACAATAAGCCGTGATAATATAGACAAAAAGGGGAAAGAGGTGAATAATGACAAAATTGCTTGAGAAAGCCTTTAAGGAAGCATCAAGATTGCCGGTTGTTGATCAAAACGCTTTTGCGAAATGGGTGCTTGAAGAATTAGAGGCAGAAAAGAAATGGGAGCAAATGTTTGCCAAATCAGAAGATGTCCTTGACAAACTCGCTGATGAAGCACTTGCAGCACACAAGAAAGGTAAAACAAAGCCGTTGGACATTGATCGTCTATGAACTCAAGAACAACGGAGCGTTTTTGGAAGTGCTATGCCGAGTTGCCGGTAACAATCAGAAAGCAGGCAAAAGTGGCTTACAAACAGTTTCGGGAAGATCCATACTATCCAAGTTTACACTTCAAGCAAGTCCATTCTACACGTCCCGTATTTTCAGTAAGAATTACAAAAGACTATAGATCTGTCGGTATCATTCAAGGTGAAGATATAATCTGGTTCTGGATCGGTACGCATTCGGAATACAATAAGATATTGAAACAACTGAGATACGCATAACAATCCGCTGCAGCGGATGGCTGATAGCCACCGCTGATTTCTGTCGTTAAGCAGAAATAAATTGAATAATTCTCAACAATAAGTAATAATATTGCTATGATTGATTTGGTAAAACTTAAACCGGAAATTGAACGTATTTGTCGATTATTACCAGTAAAACGTCTTGGTCTTTACGGATCGGCTTTGACTCAAAGTTTTTCACCAAGTAGTGATGTTGACATACTGGTAGTTTTTGATTCGGATGAAAACGTTGACCTTTTTGAGAAATACTTTGAACTAAAAGAGCAATTGGAGAAGGTATTTGGACGGGAAGTTGATCTTGTTGTAGATAGACCATTCAGAAACCCTGTTTTCAGGGAAAGAGTTGAGAAGACAAGGACTATTGTTTATGAACGATGAGATAAGAAAAAGCCTTATTGATATTCTTCAGGCAGCAGAAGAGATACAAAATTTTACTCATGGGATGGACTTCAAGGCATATCAAAACAGTCCGATTACACAACGAGCGGTTGAGCGGGATTTTGAAATTATTGGAGAAGCCCTTAACAGGATTAGACAAATTGATGCAGAATTGATAGAAAAAGTTTCAGAGTATCATCGTATCATAGGGTTCAGAAATATTTTAATACACGGGTATGATATTATAGATGAGATGATTGTTTGGAAGGCGGTTGAAAATCATTTGCCGATTCTGGTGAAAAAGGTTAAAGAGATTTTAGATGCCTAACAAGACGCTCAACCTGACCACGAGAAACATGGCATTTTTCGGTTAGTTGTTCTGCTATCAAAGTTTTTATTTTTTATCAAAGGTTGTATCAGCTTTTTTTCTCGTGGCAGGTTAGCTTTGTCGTTACACGTCAAAATAATAATAACGGCATATGACGGCATTAAAAATCAAGTTACAGAAATTGTCCTCTTTAATCCTTGTTTTTTTATGGTTATCTGTTAATTTAAACCTGTAAATTAACATCGTTTTTTCAAAGGAAAAACAGTAAATGAATACACACCACAGGCTGATAATCGGCAATTGTATGAGTATGAAAGAAATATCAGATGAAGAAGTTCATTTGATTGTTACTTCCCCGCCTTATTTTAATGCCCCTTTTGACTACAAAGGGTTGTTTAAAAAAATTACCAATGGAAAAGATAATAAATGACTGAAAATATAGTTGGCAAGAGATACGATTTTCAAGTCGTTTGCGATAAAATTGACGAAAAATATTTTACGTTTTATACTAGAGCAATATGCAAAATAACCAAAAGAACTGCCTGTATCAATAATCTCAATGGGGTATTATCTGAACTTCTTATAGGACATGAAGCTGAGAAGTATGATTCTTATCCTCAATACTATGACTCAACATGGATCACCTTAGGGGAAAAAGCTAAAAGATTTGCAAAAATAGCGAAAGACTTTCTTGTAGATTCGAGGTTTATAAACTATCTTGAAAACAAACTTGATGATGACAGAGGAAAAGGCGAGTGGGAGAATATCGTTACAGAAAATGGAAAATAAAAGAGTACGGAGAGGAATAATCAATGGCATATAAAATAATCATGGGTGACTGCATAAAAGAATTAGAGAGATTAACAACAACGATTAATTTGGCATTCCTTGACCCGCCTTTTAATCAGGGTAAAGAATATGCTGAACATGATGATAATATGCCTGATGATGTTTACTGGCAGTGGATGCGGGAGGTATGCAGCAAAATCTATGAGTTAACTTCGCAAGGCGGGGCAATCTATTTCATGCAAAGGGAAAAGAATACAGAGCATATTTTAAGCTGTCTCAGAAAATCAGGATGGAATTTACAAAATTTAATAATCTGGAAGAAGAAAACCTCTGCAGTGCCGTGCAGTAACAAATTTGGAAAACATTACCAGATAATAGCTTATGTAACCAAGGGGAAAAAGGCGAATATTTTTAATAGATTAAGGATTAATCCACCATTACCGTCTAACTACAAATTTAGACGAGAAGACGGCATGTATGTTACTGATGTATGGGACGATATCAGAGAGCTTACAGCAGGCTATTTTGCCGGAGATGAGGCTATTCGTAAACCTGATGGTAACCGTTTCCATAAACAACAAGCCCCTATCCAACTGCTTTTAAGAATAGTTTTATCCTCGTCAAATCCGAACGATACAGTTTTAGACCCTTTTGCAGGAACAGGAACAACATTGGTAGTTGCGGAACAGTTAAGAAGGAATTCTATAGGCATAGAAAAAGATAAAGAAAATATACGTTGTATAGAAAAAAGGCTGACGAATAGCAAAGAGTCTGATAATATTCAAAGATATTATAATGATTATGTTTATACTGATGATATTGAAAAAATTTGGGGATATGAAATTAGTGATAGCTCTAAAAAGTATAGAGTTAAACAGCTTTCAATGCTTGGTGAGGAGAGATGATGTATTCCATATATCACTTTTTTAAATCGCTTGTAGAAAGCAAAAGACACTTTTTGACAGAAAATAAACTTGAAGACTTTCCGTTTAATGAAAACTTGCTTTCATGCAGAAATAAGGGGACTTTTCCAGATATGGCGATAAGACTAAATACGAATAGAGAAGTTTTTTCCGGTGGAGAATTAATTGAATTAAAAGATAGCAATACTTATACGGTGTCATCGTTTAATTCAACCATACCTACTGGCAGAAAAGAAATAGCTAAGATTATCACAGGAGAAAATAGTGGGATCAAACAACAGATGCAAGAAAACGGTAATGATATTTACTCTTTGCCAGTCAGGGATGTTTTTTATCTTGTCAGAGGCAAAAACAAAGGGGATATAAAAATTTGTCTTGTTCATGGTAGTTTTTTTGAGACTATTCGCATTGAAGATTTAATCAGTCAATCGTTTTTACAGGTTCTGGAAGAAAGACTAAAGGATAGGGGAGAAAGTTTTGATGAAGACGTAAAGAGAAAGCTTCTGACGATTTTGTCTGAACAACAGAGTTTCAGCAAAGTCCGTGATGTAAATAAATCCTCTGTAAAGTTAAGATTTCGTGTAATGACAGAAGTTAAAGCAGAAGGAAATATTTTAAATCTAAAGAAATATCCAGAGATAAAAGATAATACGCTAAATTTTGTTTTACCTTGTCATAATGAAAATGAAGAAAAAGAAATAATTAGAAAAGCAGAATCAATTTTTAGCAAAACAGAATTAAAACAATTCAGCATCTTTAAAGTCAAGCATCATTTCAATGGCTATTTTCTGGTATTACAAACATCGTTATAACTATCAATCAGATGCGTTACATTGGAACTTATCTCAGATTGAGAATGTCGGCACAGTTGGCGAAAAAGCGTTAGCTGCATACAAAACTATCTCACAGAAATTAAAAATTGATATGCACTCGTTGACCACAGCACAGAGCCGTATACAAGAGTTGCTGAAAGGCAAAGAAAACTTTATGAACCTCTCAAGGAATCTTGCTCAAAAAGCACAGGCACGAGAAAAAACAACCGTTCAGCCCAAAGAACAATTGGACGGCACAAAAGCATCACTGACTATCAAGAATTATCTCGGCGGATATTACTACTTCACATGTGATGAAGCTAAACTGATTAAAAATTCAATTTGCCTTATTGAAGGCAAACATTCAAAAGGAAGCATTATTCCTTCTACAGAAGACATTAAAGACGGACTAATTAAAATGATATTATTTTGCAATCTCAAAGAAGTAAAAATCAGCAATAAAGAATACACCCCTTTACCAATCCTTAAACTTACAAGTGATACGAGTTTTTCTGCAAATAATCTTTCATCTTCAAAAATTGACCTTTTGAAATTATTAGCAAAAGAATCCATTGTTAATAAATTTGAAGTTTTGATAAACGGCAAAAAATTGCACGATTATCAGCCTTTTAAAAATTAAACAGAAAAAGAGGGCGATTTCCCCTAAATATAATAAGAAAACGTGTAACAAATTGCTCAATACCGATGCTCATTACGCTCCGCTTCATTCGCACGGGTTAGCTCAGGCGTTAGGCATCTATAGAAAGGAGGAGTCAATCATGAGTAGTCCAATGATGAAAATTAATCATTGTAAAACTGGTGATAGAGAAGAATGGAGGATTAAATGTGATTACCCTGAAGAAGCAGAAAAGGTTCCTTCAATAATTAGAACAATAAATGATGAAAAAGCAAAGAAAATTTCATTGCATGGAAAAATTAAAGAGATTATTTACACTGCGCCCATTAAACTTATTCTTTCTATTATAGCTGGATTAGCCGTTGCCTTTTCTACATGGTACTTTGGATTCAAGTGAAAAAAAAGGAAATAAAACATGGATGCCGTGATTAAGTACATAGTTGCTAATCCATTAGTTGCTGTTGGTATCTTTACTGCTCTTTTATCATCAGTGGTTATAATATTTCGTGAAGATATCAGAGACTTTTTCCATAAAAGAATATTTAAAATAGAAAAAGACTTTTTAGTAGGTAACTGGAGATGTAAGTGGGAAATAGAGACCCCCAATGATTATGAACCAAGGGTAATTACTGATCAAATACGTATTCTTACTTTAAGAAAAGGAACTTTTGATGGAGAGAGTTTAAATTCTTGGGGACATCCTTATGAAATTAAAGGATTTGCCACTCCATTGGGTGTGTCATTTTCTTTTCGTGGGAAAGGTGATGCTAAGGATTTTGTCGGTGTTGTGCTTATACGAAGAGAAGGTACAAGTGCAAAAACAATGGAAGGACAATGGTCACAGTTTTATAAAGAAAACAAATTTTATGAAGGAAAAATTGAGATGGTTAAGGATAATAAGAGAAATGCCTAACAATTCAATCCAGCGGATGGCTGATAGCTACCGCTGATTTAGGTCGTTAGATGTCAATAGATGAATAAAAATACAAAGAGATGGCAAGAAGCCTCACAAAAGGCACATCGCACTGCTCGATGGGCAAAGACGATGACAAAATGGCTCATCTCCAGAAATCATAACAGAGGAGCAAAATGGCATGTTGTAAACTTCGTCGGTTCCCACAATTCAGAATCGCGAGGGATTGTCGATTTACTTGCCATACGAAAAGACCATCAAACCCACGATGACAAAATTAAACGAGGCGATTTATTTGAAATAATTTTGATTCAAGTTAAAGGAGGAAACACCCCATTCCCAAAGACAAAAGATGTTGTTCGACTGAAAGAAGTATCTAAATATTGCCATGCGAAAGCAATACTCCTCTCGGAATGGAAACCAAGAAAGAAGCTACAATTATATATACTCAAACGAAATAAATGGATAGAAATAAAACCAAATGAAATCTTCTGACGACTCGCTCCAAAGGACGGGCGTTAGATGCTCAAAAATGGCAAAACGCAAATTCAAATTATCAGTTCGAATACCCGAATATCAATCTCCGAGAAATTCTTGGCGGCAGACATTGCATGCTATCATATTGTCAGCAGCAAGCAAGGTGGGTATATCTTATAATCCTTCAGACAAGCTTGAACTCAAAGTAAAGCTCTACATGAACAGCACAGCGATTTCTTTTCACGACGTGGACAACAGACTAAAAGACATTATGGATGCTTTACAGGGTCGGGCAGGCGGTTCAAAGAAGCTTAGGATATTATCGCCCATAATCCCAAATGATAAACAAATCTATCGCGTTACTATTGAAAAAACTTCGTCACCGAAACAGAGTAAAGGCGTGGGGCATCTGGTGATTACAAGGCACAAAGATATTTAACATCTGGCTTGTCTCAACCTTTTGATGGTAAAATAAGGCTATATGAGTCCTTCAATTTTCAGGGAAAAGGGATATAGATTTTATTTCCTCTCAAATGAAGAGGACAGAATCCATATCCATGTAACATGCGAAGATGGAGAGGCTAAATTTTGGATAGAACCTATAATATCATTGGCCATATCTCATGGGTTGAATCCAAGAAAGCTGAACGAAATTCAAAAAATAGTTGAGGAGCATAAAAATGAAATCATTAAAGCATGGCAAAGACATTTCAGTAAGCGTTGAAAATATAACGCCTTTCGGAATTTGGATTTTTGTAAAAGAAAAAGAATATTTTCTAAGCTATAAAGAATATCCGCATTTTAAAGACCAGACATTGAGTTCCATACAAAACGTTCAATTGCTTCATGGCTATCATTTATATTGGCCTGAATTGGATGTTGACTTGGAAATTGACAACCTCGAAAATCCCGAAAAATATCCCCTGAAATTTGAATCAAAGAAGCATCTAACGAGTCATTCAACGGGACGGCGAGTAGCCGCCCGTTAATTCCGGCGTACAGAAAAAACACCAGCATTTGGGAAATTCTATGTATTATTTTTTGCAAAAAGCTTAAAAAATGATTAATATATAGTAAGAGGGAAATGGTATGAAAACCAAAATTGATAAACTGGCAGATCAGGCATTGTCTTTACCGAGTAAAGATAGAGCACAACTTGCTGAGCGCTTAGTAGAGAGTCTTGAGAACGATACAATTAAGAAACTCTGGATAGTTGAAGCTAAAAAACGTCGTGATGAAATTAGATGCGGGCGTGTTAAACCAATAGCAGGTGATGAAGCTTTAAAGCAAGTGCGAAAACTGATCGCCCGATGAAATATGTATTCCATCCCGAAGCATTAATTGAATTCAGCGAAGCAGTGATACATTGCAGTAGAGAACCCTTTTACTGGAAACATAGAATAAAAAAAGGGTAAAGAACAAAGTAATGTGGCAAGACTTAATTATTTAACGGTATAAACAGCTGGTTCCCGTTTTTATCCTTAAATGATGCAATAGCCTCTTGCCCTTCTTTTGATACAAGCCAGTTTACAAATTCCATTGCCTCTTTGTATTTAACATGCGAATGCTTCTCAGGATTTACCGCCATAACACCGTATTGATTGAACAACAAGGGGTCGCCTTCAAGAACAATCGCCATTTCGAGTTTGTCCTTATCTTTTGTAGCAAGCCATGTGCCCCTGTCCGTAAGCGTGTATGCTCTCTTTTCATTAGCAATTCTCTGTGCCTTTTCCATGCCCTGTCCAATCTCAAGATACCACTTTTTGTCCTTTGGGTCTATCCCTGTTTTCTGCCATATTGATAGTTCTTTTGTGTGAGTACCTGACTTATCTCCCCTTGATACAAAAAGGGACGCACTTTCAGCAATCTTACGGAATGCCTCAACAGCAAATCTTGTCCCTTTTATCTGAATTGGGTCATCTGAAGGACCGATAATAATAAAATCGTTATACATGACATCATGCCGATTAACAAACCATCCTCCCTCAACTGCCTTTATCTCCTGTTCTTTTGCGTGAACAAAAACCACGTCTGCATCGCCTCTTTTGCCAATTTCAATGGCAGCACCTGTGCCAACACCAATCACATCAACCTTGATGCCGGTCTTTTTCTCAAATACTGGAAGGATATAATCAAACAAGCCTGAATTCTGTGTGCTTGTGGTTGATGCACAACGGATTCTTGTTTCAGCGTATACTGTTGATGCAGCCATCGTAGACAGGAGTAATAAAACAAACAGGGGAATTCTACACAATTTCAATTGGGCCTCCAAAAAATTAAATTTATGTTCTTCCGATGAAGAACTGAGAAATATACCTTATCGCCAGAAAAACGATGATTAAACCGAGCATTAATTTTATAAATTTCTGAGGAACAAATTTTTGAAATCTTGCCCCTAAATACATGCCAACAAAACCACCTATGCCGAATAGAATCCCCAACGGCCAGTCAGGTATAGCTGAAACGCCTTTTGGTATATCAATAAAACTGAAGAAAATTGCCCCGGCAACAGATGTTATAAATGTTCCCATTAATGTTGCGCCTGCAACGGTATAAACAGGCAAATGCAAAACAGTAATACAAAAAGGTGCGATAATAGCACCGCCACCTATGCCATATGCTCCGCCTATTATGCCCACAGTTAAGGCAAGAATAAATATGACTACAGGCTTAAAAGAAAATTTCTCCTCCCAGAATTCATATTCTATTCTTTTGAGTGATACAGATATTGTCTTAATTACTGTCTCTGCAGGGAGACCTGCCGACAGCTTTAAGCTCTGCGATTTTTTTATCTCATCTGCCCTGAGCTTAAATTTTTCTTCAAGTGCTCTGGCTCCTAATGACTTATGTTCTGCCTTCTTTAAAGTATCCTTAAGCAGTCTGATGCCTATGTAAAACAAAACACAGCCTACAAATAGCTTGAATGACTCTGGATTGGGGAGATAAACTACCCTCAGATAATATCCAATAAATACGCCTGGCAGCGTTCCAGCAATAACTACCCACGTCAGCGGCCATGCCATACGTCCTTCTTTTATATAGCGGTAGACACCGCTTGGTATTGCAACAACATTGAAAACATGGTTTGTACCACTCACAGATGGAGCAGTATAATTAAAAACACTCATTTGAAAAGGCAGAAGAAGAAAGGCGCCCGAAATGCCGCCCATGGAAGTAAAAAAAGAAATGACTAACGCAACAAGCGGAGGAATGAATATATAAGTCTTAACTCCTGAGATTAGAAATACCACTTCTAAAAAATCCATATGTTATCCACCTTAATTTATTTTACTCTTTCCCCTCGCTATTTCTCCACCCTTGTAGGTATCACCCTTTTTTCCTGTCTTGTAAATACATTTACCATTTAAACGTTTTAATTATTTTAAATATCAAGGGAAGTTCGGGTCTTGAAATATCAGAAATTAAATGAATCAGGCATTTAGAACGTCTAAGTAAATTTTGAGATTTGAAAATTTCTTAAACCGCCACTTTTTCTGTCTCTTTAAGCCACAGAAGCCTTGAATGGTTAATCACGTGTTTATTAATGGACTCAATAAATTCATTTGGATTAATATCAAGCCCCTCTCTTTTCTCAAACGGGCTGAATTTTGCCTTTGCCTTTACCTCAAGGACGGTCTTAATTTTGGATTCCCTGATAGGATTTCCCATCGCCTTTGAAAGTGCAATAAATATATCTTTGTGCTGTTTAGCGGAGCCAGCAGGCTCAATGGCTTTTATAATATCCTTTACTCTCCCAAGATAGTTGATTATAGTGCCTTCAGACTCAAGCAAGGCTGAGGCAGGAAGCACAATGTCTGCCTGCTTTGCAATCTCTGTCATGTGTGAGCCCTGAACAATCAGGAAGTCAACTCCTTTTGGTCTCTGGTTAACTGGTATTTCGCCAATTACATAAAGAACCTTTGCTCCTCCACTAACCATATCCTTATATGACTTGCCTTCTGCAATCAAGCCCATTGAAACTACGCCCCTTGCATTAGCCTCAAGAGGTACGGCAACTACCTTTGGAGTGACAAGTGACAAGTGACGAGTGACGAGTTTAATATTGACTGATGCATTAAACAGAGAAGGTGCTGTAAAGATAACAGGGTTTTGTGCCTTTACAAAAAGCGCAACAACCTGTTCAATTGGTGAAGTTTCTGAGGTTTTTATTTCTTGACTTCCTGACTGCTGACCGCTGACTGCTAACTCTTTTAATGCCTTTGCAACCTGCGCAAGTGCTGAAGCCTCGTCGCCCCTGATGTTTATATTAGCTATAGAGGCAAATCCCCCCTCGCCCCCCTTAAAATCCCCCTCAGCCCCCCTTTTCCAAAGGGGGGTATAGGGGGATTCAGAGGGATTATTTATGACAATGAGTTTTGCCCCCCTTGCGACTCTCTTTCTTATTCCTGCATCAAGGGCAGGAAGAACCCTTTCCCACTGAGATGGATTAATGCCAACTGCAACGATTAAATCAGCGCTGTCTATATCCACTGAGTCGGAGTATTTCATGGAGTCCTCATCTGCATAGAGGCTTACTGTTGTATCAACATTCTTTGTCTTTACTGCCTGAGATGCAAGCTTACCAAGCACGAAAGCGTCCTGATTAAGAATGTTTCCTGTGCTTACAATGCCTGCGCCCTTGCCTGCCTCTTTTAGTTTCTCAGCGGCAATCTTAAGGGCATCATCCCAAGTCGTTTCTTTAAGCTCATTACCAATTCTTTTTAGAGGAGCGGTAATTCTGCTGTCTGCTGTAATTGAATCAAATCCAAACCTGCCTATTGCGCAGATATATCTTTCAACAGAGCTGTCTTCTGTGCCGACGTTTATCTTGACTATGCTTCCATCTTTTGTGCTGACAGTTATATCGCACCCATTTCCACATGAAAGACATACTGAGTTTATCTTTGTATATTCCCATTCCCTGCCTTTTCTCCACCTGTCTGCCTCAAGAAGGGCGTTTACAGGACATGCATCCACACAACTGCCGCAGAAAGTACACTCTGATTCCTGAAGGGGTTTATCCATTGCGGTAATAACCCTTGCACCAACACCCCTTCCCATAAAGTCAAGAACATTGGTCCCCTGTTCCTTACAAACCCTTACACATCTTCCGCAAAGAATGCAATAGTCAGGCTCCCTTTTAATAAATGGATTTGCCTCATCAATTGAAAAGCCGAATTTCTTTCTTGTAAAGGTTGATTCCTTAAGCTCAAAGTCATAGGCATACTGCTGGAGATTACACACACCTGCCTTTGTGCAGGTCATGCAGTCAAGGGGATGCATGGAAAGAATAAGGTCTATAACAAACTTTCTCATCTCACGAATCTTTTCGGTGTCTGTCGTTACATTCATCCCTTCCTTAACTTTTGTAGTGCATGCAATTACAGGCGCCTTCATGCCTTCAATCTCAACAAGGCACAGCCTGCATGCACCAATTCCTCTCACACCTTTTAAGTAACAGAGGTTTGGGATGTGAATACCTGATGACTCGGCAGCGTCTATGAGATTGGTACCTTCAAGAACCTTGACGTCTCTTCCATCTATTTTCAGCGAAACTGGTTTTGACATGTAACCTCCCTTGAAAATCAAAGATTAAAGATAAAAAATCAAAATTACATATTAAAATGTAAAAATTATCTTTTGCCTTAACTCAATCTTTGAATTTTGATTTGTCATTTTGCATTTTTATTTTTGATTTTTAATTTTCCCTATATAGCTACTGGTTCTTTCTCTCGGGCTTCTTTTGCTGATACAATCTCTATAGCATTGGTTGGACATACTTTTATGCACTCGCCACATTTTGTGCATCTTTTCTGAACTATCTCAAATGGCATATAGCCTGAGAGATAGGATTTTTTCTTTTCTCCTATTATTGCATTGTCTTTGCATACATCCTGACAGTCGCCGCATATGATGCACTGCTCAGGAATAATAATATATTCAATAAGACTAAGACATTCCTTATCTCTGCAAACGTCTGAGATATGTTCGCTGTATGAGTCTAATTCTATGCTCTCACTCATATATACAGCGGTGTCCTTGCCCTTTTTGCACATTGAGTTTTCAAGCATGTTCTCAACAATCCTCTTAAGCTTATTTATATCATCTTCAGTTCCTTTGCCCTCAGTAATGTTTCTGAGCCTTATCCTTGCCTCATAACTGCCAAATGAGCAGGGAAAGCACCTACCGCACATAGGACCTGAAAGAAATTCTGCTATGAAATAAAGGGACTTTTGGACAGGACACTTGTATTGCTCTGCCTCTTTCTTTATGTCTTCAAGTTTTTTTTCTTTTTGCTCAGTCATTGCTACCCTCTCAAAAAGTGAATAGTCGTTAGTGAATAGTATTTAGTTAAAAACAAAAACTATTTACTATTCACTGGCGACTAACGACTGCCGTTTCTGCTTTTCTATCTTCACAGCCCCAATCGGGCATGCAACATAACATGCCTTGCACTTTGTGCAGTAGTCCTGGTCAACAAAGAACTTATTCCTCAATTCCTTTACAGCATCAAAGGCGCATGCCTGTTTGCATAATCCGCACAGGAAGCATTGTTCATTATCAATTGAATATACGCCGAGACCGCTGCATACCTTTGACCTACAGTATTTATCATAAATGTGTTCCTCATATTCTTCCCTAAAGTATTTAATTGTTGTAAGAATAGGGTTAGGAGCACTACTTCCAAGACCACAGAGAGAGCCTTCGACAACCTTTTTGCCAAGGTCTTCAAGTTTTTCAATATCACCTTCTTCGCCCCACCCGGAGGTAATCTTCTTAAGGATTTCCAGCATCTGATATGTTCCGATTCTGCATGGCGGGCATTTGCCGCAGGATTCTGACTGACAGAATGAGAGAAAATATTTTGCAACATCAACAATACATGTATCTTCATCCATTACAACCATACCGCCTGAGCCCATCATGGAGCCTACGGATATAAGAGAATCAAAATCCACTGGTAGATCAAGGTATTGCTCGGGAATACATCCTCCTGAAGGCCCCCCTGTCTGCACTGCCTTAAAATTCTTGTCCTCAAGTATACCGCCGCCTATCTCAAAGATTATCTCCCTTAGTGTAATTCCCATTGGGACTTCAACAAGCCCTGTATTTTTAACCTTACCTGTAAGTGCAAAGACCTTTGTTCCGGGAGAATTTTTAGTTCCGATTGATAGAAAATAATCAGCGCCCTTTTCAATTATTACAGGGACACAGACATAGGTTTCTATATTATTAAGGTTGCTTGGAAAACCCCATGGGCCTCCTCCGGGCTCTGAAAGCCTTGGCGGTCTTACCCGTGGAAAGCCTCTTTCTCCTTCAATAGATGCTACGAGCGCAGTGGACTCTCCGCATACAAATGCGCCCGCACCTTCTCTGATGTCTATAGTAAAACTGAAATTCGTGCCAAGTATGTTTTTGCCAAGAAGCCCTAATTCATCTGCCTGCTTTATTGCAATATTAAGGTTTTTTACTGCAAGGGGATATTCATGTCTGACATAGATAAATCCATACTGTGCGCCTATTGTATAGGCACATAGTATCATGCCCTCAAGAAGGCTGTGCGGGTCCCCTTCCATGATAGACCTGTCCATAAATGCCCCGGGGTCTCCTTCGTCACCATTAGCTATTACGAATTTTATATTTCCGGGGGCACTCTTTGTGTGTTTCCATTTTTTGCCCGCTGGAAATCCTGCACCGCCGCGTCCGCGCAGGTTAGCCTTATCAATTTCATTTAAAACATCATCGGGAGTCATTGAAGAGAGAGCCTTCTCCAATGCCTTATAACCACCCACGGCTATATAATGTTCTATCTTGCATGGGTCAATCTTTCCGTTATTACGAAGGGCAATTCTAAGCTGTTTTTTGTAAAATGGGACATCTGTCATTATCGGGACAGGCTCACTCAGGAAGTTATCCCTGTATAAATTGCTCCTGTAAGGTATACCGCCTATCAACGTGTAGCTTGTAATCCATGGAACATTTTCAGGCTTTGTCCTTTGATAAAAAATATTTGCAGGCTCTATCTTTAAAACAGGTCCTTTCTGGCATAGTCCCTGACAACCGGTTTTTGTTATTTCAAGCCTTACCCCACGGCCCTGCGTCTCCTTTTCAAATGCCTCTATAACCTCATGTGAGCCTGTAGCAGCACAAGCTGTACCGCAGCATATCTTTGCATTTAAAGAGTCAGGTTTAAAAGTCTCCTTCTTCAATCTCTCCCGGAGTTCTCTTAGTTCATCTATGCTGTTGAGTTTTTTCATATCTTTCATTTATAACGCAGACAATCTGTGTTCTTTTATACTTTCAATAACCTCTTCAACTTTTTTCATGTCTATCTCGCCGATGATGTCTGCATTTATTGTTGCAACTGGTGCAAGTCCACAGCATCCTATACAACCAACTGTCTCAAGGGTCATGGAAAGGTCAGGTGTTGTTTCCCCTTCTTTTATATCAAACTCATTCTCCAAGGCATTAAGAACTTTCGCTGCGCCTCTTACATGGCAGGCAGTTCCTGTGCAAACCCTGACTATGTTCTTCCCGCGTGGCGTGAAATAGAACTGCTTGTAAAAAGACGCTGTGCTGTAAACATCAGAAAGAGGAACGTTAAGTTTCTCGGACAATGTCTTCAATACATCTTCAGGAAGATAGTTATACTCTGCCTGAATCTTATGAAATACATGGATTAATATCCCTCTTTTTTTCTGTGATTCAGTCAGCACTTCACCAATATGCCCTATAATTTCGTCTGGCTTTATTTCCATCTATGACTCCAAAATCAGGTTGAGGTTGAGGTTAAGATTTTTCTCAGCCTTAACCTTAGCCTTGACCTATTGTTATTATCCTCCAACGCCTGCATGAGGCACCGCTGATTTCTTTTCCAATTCCCTTCGTGCAGCCATATCCATAAGCACTCTTTCTGCGCCGAATTTACCCGGTTCGTACTTCCTGAGCTTAAGTTTCTCTCTTGCCTTGTCAATATAGTCCAAAGCGAGCGCGAGTATTTTTTCAGGGTCAGGCTCAAAGTGCATAGCTCCCATAAAACGTTCAAACCACACTTCTGTCATAATCTTTGTGATTTCTTTACTTGCTCCAACAGGAGATTCACCACCAAATATTACTGGGACGCCTGACGCAGCAAAATAACATCCGATAGCAATTGCCTTCTCAGACATCCATTCCGGTGCAATACCTACAGCAGGCATTCCTCCAATCTCATCAGAAAGTCCACCCTCTTCTGCCATTGCACTTGCAATAGTCAGTATCCTTGAATTATCAACACATGCACCAATATGGAGTATTGGCGGAATTCCAATTGCCTCACATACCTCTCTTAAACCAGGGCCTGCGTTTTCTAATGCCATTTCCGGTGTCAGGTAACCAGCGGTCCCGCACGCAGCAGAACCGCAGCCTGTTGAAAGAATAAGGACATCATTTTTTATCAGCTCTACAGCGAGGAATCTATGGAGCCCTGTTGACGGAACTCTCGGATTATCACATCCTGCAAGCCCAACAACACCACGAATCCTTCCTGCCATAATTGCATCGTTAAGCGGTCTAAACGACTCCCTCCATCTTCCTCCCTGCATATATTCAATGTATTCGTGTGAAAAGCCTGCAATAACAGGATATTTATCTGTAATGTGGCTCCCTTCCTTCTTCCTATTCGGATAATTATCACAGGCAATCTTTACTATCGCTCGTGCAACTTCTCTTGCCTTATGCTCGTCATATTGGACATGCATTGCACCGGGGATTTTTGCCTTCTCAGAAGTCGTTATAACCTTTGTATGGAATTTCTTTGAAAGCTCAGCAATAGCAGGCATGATACACTGCACATCAACTGTGAGGGCATCTACAAGCCCTGTCATAATGCCTAATTCCTGATTAGTAAACCCTCCTGCAGTTGGGATACCATGTCTCATAAGGACTTCGTTGGCTGTACAGCACATGCCACCAAGGTTTATACCCTTTGCACCCTTTGACTTTGCATATGCAATCATCTCAGGCTCTGAAACAACATCTACTATAATTTCTGCAAGAGTAGGCTCATGCCCGTGAACAACTAAATTTACCTCATCTTCTTTAAATATCCCGAAGCTTGCCTCTGCCTTTAAAGGTTTTGGAGTTCCAAAGAGAATATCCGTAATATCTGTTGATACCATACATCCACCCCAGCCATCAGCAAGGGCAGTTCTTAATCCGTGTGTCAGGAGATGGTCAGGCTCATGGTCAACACCAACAGATGTCCTGTGCATTGCCTCAACAACCTCTCTGTCTATCCCACGAGGTGTACCACCCCATTTTCTCCATCTTTCCTGTGTCTTCTTAGGTGCCCTTTTGACATAGTTCAACTCACCCTTCTGCCGTGTAAAGTCTTCTAAAAGCTTAAGGGCAACATCTTTCGCTACATCATTCACAGCCCTTCCATTACCAAACTCTATACCGAGTATTTCTGCAACTCTATAAAGCTTCCTTACATCCTTTATCTGAAAGTCCTTTGTCTCTCCACTGGCAACTGCAAGTAAAGTAAAAGCCATGTCCCTCGCATGGTCTGAGTGCGCTGCTGTCCCTGCTGCAATCATCCTTACAAGGTTTCTTGCTGCAACTGTCGGAAGCGATGCCCCGCAAACACCCCTTGCTTCTTCCTCAGCATTCTTTCCTACCAGTCTGCAAGGACCTATGTAACAGACTTTGCAACATGCACCTGATGCCCCGATAGGGCAGGGCTTTAATCTCTCAGCCCGCTCAAAGCATGTCTCTAAATTATGGGCTCTGCCCCATTCTATTATTTGCTCTGCTTCTTTATTTGCGCTCTTTATTACTTTATCATCCATATAACCTCCCTAAGAAAGCTGTCAGCTTTCAGCGGTCAGCTTTTCAAAAATTTTTGGCTGATAGCTTATTGCTGAAAACTGATAGCTATTTAAAACATCGGTTCCATCTCAAGTGCCGGATGTCCGACGCCTGTGAGAAACTCAAGTAATTTCTCTGAATCCTCGCAAATAGTCTCATCAGCTATCTTATCAAGCAGGTCCGGCACACCCTCCTCTTCAGCCCTCTTCTTAAAATCCTCAGCAATCCTTTCTTTCAGGGCTTTTGTCATCCAGACTATTCTCTTAATGCCGCCGTCTGCAAAAAGGAATTTTTTGCTCGTGATAAAGTTTACGCCTATTCCCATAAATCCTGGGTTCTGGGTGCCTCCGCCAACACTGCCTGCTAATGTAGAGAACTTCATGCCCGCAGGCGTCATGCCTGTAAATCCGCGGTTTACTATCATTACACCATTTGCCTCAGGGATTATTGAAATAATACATTCAAAACACCCGCAGGACGTCATAGGGTTATCCATGATAGTATATAAATTTAAGGTTTCTACCTTTCCAGCAGAGTTTGCTTTTAAATAATCATCAACCCCGGTCCACCTGCCCTTCACAGAGTCTATTGCCTCACCTTTTAAAATAGGCTGATTGCCACCTGTCGGGTCTATTTCGAAAGCTGCTTTTGTATCAAGCCAGTTATACGCACCGCAAAGACCGAGTCTCTCAGGGCTTATAACACAGACGTGCGATGGAGCAAATGATTGACACAAGAGACAAGAGTAAAAGGTATCTACTGATTCATCTGTCATACCGCCCAGCCTCTTATCTCTTTCTTTATATGCCTTTTTTGCCTCTTCTTGTAAGGCAAGGACATCTTTTTCATCTACATAAATGGTAACCTGAACCTTATCAACTATGCTCTTGAATCTATTATGAGTCATGGTATTGTGTATTACGCCGATGTGCTCCAATGTAATTCCGTCTTTAAACGCCTGATTGCTGATACGCATCCATACAATATCACGTTGACCCATGTGCCATAGCCCTTGTGCTTCATTTGCGTTGTGATGAAGTTTTCTTTCAATAATGGATTCAAAATCCTTTTGCATCTTTCTGCCAGCGACATCAACCACAACACCAAGAGGCATAAGACCGCCTTTTTTGTATCTTTCTTCCACATCGGTCCCGATAATAATTACTTTTCCGTCCTCTATCTCGTCAAGCTCCTTAGTTCTTACCAATTCAAATGCAGGCGAGCGCTGGCCGCCGAATTCAATAAACATATCCTCTTTTCTAATCCTCTCGCCCTCAAATGCAGGACCATAAGATACAGGGATAGGCGGTTTTTCAACTGTTACCTTAAGCCCTCTTACCTCTATTGCCTTCTGAACGATTCTATTATGGTCAAACTCCTTGTCAACTTCCTCATAAATACATACACCAGTAGGATGAATAACAGGCACGTCTGTATCACATACAGCAGGATAGCCCATATTAATTGCCCCTGCACCTGTTGACCATTTTATGTCATCAAGCTCGCCTAAAACTAAAGCAAATGCAAAGACCCTGTCTTTTGTGTATTTAAGATGTGTTTTGAAGTCTCCGGGTTTTTTCCCGCCGAAAATCAGAGACGCCCTTACTGACCAGTCAAGGGCGTAAAGGGTATGCTCTGTGTCAGGACCAAGCGGAACAATATATGTGTCCCATCCAAGCTCAACCTTTTTCCTCAGAAGCTGTTGTGTAACGTTTGTAAGATTACCGTTTTTATCCCTTGCCTGTCCGGAGAGAAAGGTGAGTATGTTTTTTTCCTGAATTTCTCTGACAATCTTTACAGCAGTGTCATCATCAGGTGCAGCACCTATTATGGCAGCAAAGCCGGGCATCCTTCCGTCAACAAGCTGTATGCCAAGATTTCTCTGAATGGTATCTGTTATAAAACCGTTATAGATATAACCTGTTTCAGGGTCAACTGCAGGCTCAAGTCCGTTAATGTACCTCAGTGCCAGGATAATCTCCTCTGCAAAAAGCATTGCCATTCCCGAATCAAGCGCTTCTCCAAGATATGGTTTCCAGAGATGTTCCTCGGGCTCAGGGTGAAGCATCTCCTTTGCCATTCCAATCGCGACTTTCATGTCAGCAAGGGTTTTAACTGCAAAACCCGTCATGGCATAAATCATGGGAAGATAAAATGCAGTATCAGGAAATTCAAATACAAAGTCTTTACCCTTTTCCCCTATAGCCTTTTCAATCGTATCTTCAGTGTTTTTTACAAGTTTGTGGGCGCCTCTTATAGCTGCTGAGGCTATTATCTTGGACATCTGTACCTCCTAAATTTATAAGTATCAAAGTATCAGAGTATCAGAGTATCAGAGTAAAAGACTTTGACGCTTTGACTCTATGACACTTTGACACTATCATGCTGGCCTGCTTTTAAGAAAAGTGGGGATACCATTAGCCTCTCTTGGGCCAACTGTTATTTTCCATCCCTCGAGCTTGTCCTCAATAGCACCGCTGAGGATAGCAACCTGTCCAGGGATTATAAGTTCTCTATGGCTGATCTGATTTTCTACTCCGCTGTCTTTTATAAATTGTACAATCTTTCCTGCTGTAAATTTACCTGCGGCCCAGGCAGTAAGAACTGACAATCCTTCGCAGTCCATAACAGCGAGATATGCAGGTACCTTGCTGTTTTCAACTTCGCCAGAAACCATAAAGTATGTAAGAGAGAAATTAGTTGTTATAAGCAGAGGGGAATTAACGGTCGGTTCACCTATCTTATAAATCTTCTGTTCAACCTGCATTGGAACCTGAGGGTCTGTGTAGATGTTCTGTCTCAGGGTAAAGAGCGCGAGGTTTTTCCACTTCTCAATACTGCTAAGCACAATTATGGAGGCATATTTGGCAGCTGCAATGCCTGCAACACACGTCTCAAAAATCGGGTCTTCTCTCAGAACAAAATTTATTATTGGATAACCAAGTGGTTTAAAATTTTTCTTTAATGCAGAACGTCTTATCTGTGTGTTAAGTTCTAACATGTCTTTAGCCTTCTCTGCTCCGGAATCAATGACAAGGTCTTCAACTCCCATGCCCTTTATCTTTTCAGTAAGGACGCTTAATTCAGAAAGCCCCTTAGCATAAACGCCAAGCGGTATCTTATGTGTCTTTGCAATGTTAGTCATTGCCCCTGTGTTTCCTTCGTTAGCGCAGTAAAGCAGAGGTTTCTTATCAGCAATTGTCCTTACTGCTACTTCTGCTGCGGAAGGATCTTTGCAGTTAAGTATTATTGCTGTATCAGGCGCTTTTTGGGAAATGAGTTTAACTGCTGACTCATACTGGCTGCTATTGCCTGATGCAAACTCTATTGAAATGGCATCTACCCTTAACTTCTGACCTACCCTGTCTATCTCTGATGTTAAAACCTCTTCAATTTTTTCATTCAGTTCATCATTGCTCAAGGTATCTTTAACGTTTACAGCATAGACGCATGGATTAAAGAACTTTTTATCATGCCTGAATAAAACAGTTTCCCCGCCGAGCTTGACTGCCTTTTCACTAGTGCCAAGAAAGAATGTCCTTATAGGCGGTGCTGACGCCTCGCCTAAAACCCTCTTTGATTCCTCTGATACATCAGGACATTTTGCAAGCTCTGTCTTACCTTGTGCAAGCGCCATTGCAAAGGCAAGACATGTTGGAAAACCGCATTTTTTGCAGTTTGTTTTTGGCAAAAGCTTAAATATTTCAACACCTGATAAAGCCATTTCTTAACCTCCGTGAGAACTCATTTCAAATTTATCAATTGACATTTATCATTTTACATTTTGCAATTTGCAATGATAAATTTAACTTGAATTAGTTAGTTCCTTAAACAAGTTCCTCTATAGTCTTTCGAACCGTCTCAACTGCCTTAGGATGTCTCATAATCAGTAGGTTTGTACCTGCAATAAGCATCGCAATTGCAGTAACTGCCTCCCATGCAACTCCTCTTTCTTCAATAGAACCCCACTGAGATACGTCAGACTCAGACGCAAAGGTCTCTTTCACTTTCCATACATACATGCCTACGTCTCCTACAATCGGCGGCTGCATGGTTACATCATTCTGCATAATGGCAGCAAGCCTTATCCTCTCCATAACTGAATATGTATATTCAAGCCCGTAACCAAGTGCTGAACACATGGGGTCAGTGAGCAGTCTTTCTTTATCAAAACCCATTTGGGTTATAAGGATGTTTAGCTGTTTTGCAAGGTTTATATCCAGCTCAGACATGGCTATTAATTTATGTTTGTGTGCAAGCGCAGCAGCAACAACGGTTTTATAGTTGCCTTCCTGAGCCTTGCCGATTATGCAATTATATCCACTTGCAGCCTCTGCTGCTGCAACCAAAACAGAGGCGTCTTTTTCAATGTGGTTTGAGCCAAGTATTATAAGAGGAACATCAACTGCAGATAAAACATCCTTAACTATCTTTGCAACATCCCCAGCAGAGCGGTCGCCTCTATCAGGATGCGTACCTATTAGTCTAAGGGATATTGCCTGAGCCTTTAGTTTGTTCTGGCAGTGCTGTGCCCATTTAACGGGATTATCACTGCAAAAAGCATATTGAGCCTTTACTGTATCAGGCCAGTCATCCGGGGTGATGTCCTGTATCTCATAAGCTATTACAGGTTTGTTAGGAATGCTTCCCTCAAAAGAAAGAAACGGAAGGGTATTTTCACCGCCTATTTTAACTGACTTTGGAGCCTTTCCAAATTCCAGAGATAGTACATTCCCGCTATAAGTTTCTTTAGGTATTACATAAGACATGCTTTACCTCCGTAAATTAGTGTCAGTGATTAGTGTCAGTGTCAGTTTAAATTTTTTTTCTGACACTGTTAACTGACACTGTCACTTTATTTACATTTCCAGATACGAATGTGCATAAAGGGTTTTGTTCATGATAACATCAAGCGTCTTTTTTATCTCCATCATTTTTTTGACGTCATCAATCTCTTTGCCTGCCATAACATCCTCAACCAATTGCCTTTCCTGCATGGCTTCCGCCATCTCACGAGGGTCAGCAATTGCAGCAGTCAGCCCAACGTTCATTAACAATATAAAATAATACTTGTTTAAAATTGGCCTTATCGCCTTCGGACATCCATTGGATATATTGCTTAAACCAACCACGGTCTTCATCGGCGGGTCATTTATCTCTTGAAACATCTTTACAGCATCAATCACCTTAGCCGCATGGTCCTGAGAGGTTGCTATCTGCAAAACAAGCGGGTCAAGATAAATATCTTCCAATGGCACTCCATATTCTGCAGCCCTTGCCATTATCTCTGCTGCTATTTCACATCTTTCTTCTGCATCTGCAGGGATTCCGCCTTTGCCAAGTGTAAGTCCTATAACCTGTGCATTATATTTTGCTGCAAGCTCAAGCATCACGAATCTCTCGGGCTCATTTGAAGTTGAATTAATAAGCGCCCTTCCCCACTGGTTATTATGTGCTTTAAGCCCTGCCTCAAGCGCAACCGGGTTTGTAGTGTCAAGACATAATGGTGCTTGAACTTTTTCTTGGATGCTCTCGACCATCCACCTCATTAAATCGTCGCCTTTATCCTCAGCAGGACCGATGTTTACATCAATAAAGTGCGCACCTGCACGTCGCTGCGACTCTGCAAGCTCCTGAATAGGCTCTGGGGCGCGACTCAGCATAGCCTCTCTTACTTTTTTTGCTATTATGCTTATTTTTTCGCCGATGATAATCATAACTCCATTCTCCTTTAAATTAACCCAAAGCAGACCTTTACACCAAAGGTCTCTTTTTGAGAAAGTAAGTTTTAAATTTTACCATAGAAAAATTTAATGGTAAAGAGTTAATTTTAAAATAAAAATTTTAAATAATACCTAAATTGAGCGATTCTTTTTTTGTCATTCCGACTTGTTCGGAATCTTTCCTTAGTTTTAGGATTCTTGACAAGCAAGTTTGAGTAGATTAAAGCCTACAGGATATTAAGAGAGTCCAGTAACCTGAAGACTGAAATTACGGCTCCAGAGTCAGGCGGAAGATTAAATATTGGTTTGCCTTCTATATCAAATTTGGATATATTTTCATCTTCAGGGACAGGGCTAATAGTTTCAAAAGTATTCCCCTTGAGGATATCTCTAAGTTCGGCTAATTCTGTATCCTTAGCCCTGTTAATGATAAGGATTCTCCTGTCTATTTCAAGAGATAGCTCATCTATTAAGTTATTTATTCTTCGGGCTGTCATCGCACCCTTGTATGTTGGGTCGGACGTAACGACCATAAGGTTAACCTTATGGGTTGTCCTCCTGCTGAGGTGCTCCATGCCTGCCTCGTTGTCAATAACCACATAGGGATATTTCTCTGAAAGCTTATCAGTATATTTTCTGATTATATTATTGGCAGCGCAGTAACAGCCTGGTCCTTCAGGTCTTCCCATCACCAGCAGGTCAAACCCTTTTGCCTCAACGATTACCTGCTGAACCTGATAATCAAAGAGTTGATCCATGCTCATACCTCCCGGTCTTTCAGCACCGCTACGGACTGTGGCAAGGGATTCTTCGCGCAACCCTCCTATTGTGGCATGTATGGGAACACCAAGTGCCTCATTAAGGCAGGAGTTGCTGTCAGCATCAACAGCAAGCACAGGCTTATGTCTTTTTTCAATAAGGTAACGAATCGTAAGGGCAGCGATTGTCGTCTTTCCCGTACCACCTTTGCCAGCAACAGCTATTACATACGCCATGTTTTTATGGTAACATAAATTAGTTTGGTTTCAAAGCTCTGTGCTAATCTGTGTGGAAGGGGGACTCATGCCAGCATATGAATACAAGTGTCTTAAATGTAATGAAACTTTTACTCTTTTCCTATCTTTGAAAGAAAAAGACCAGGAAACACCAAAGTGTCCTAAATGTGGCAACACCAATGTTCAGAGGATATATAGCCCATTTCATGCAGTAACATCAAAGAAGTCGTGATTTACTCCTCCCGTTTATATCTTTGACGCAGAATCCTGCCTGCCTGACAGTAGTCAGGTAAACCCTATCTGCCTTTTTTAGATTTCAAAACAGGGAAGTATCCTCTAATGTCTTCTGCAGATGTTTCTTGTAAAATAAGAGTATGACCTTCAGGGCAAGCAGAGAGCATTTTGAAAGGCTTGTTGAAAAGGCATTGGAAACATTGCCTGAAAAATACAGAAGATATTTTACAAACATCACAATTATCATAGAAGATTATCCATGCAGCGAAGATGCAAGACGATTAAACTCAAAAAACGAACTCTTACTTGGGCTTTTCAGTGGTGTGCCCTATCCTAAGAAAGGAGGGTTTTTTGATATCCCCTATCCCCTGCCCGATAAGATAATCCTCTTTCAGAAAAACATAGAAAATATATGTTCTACGGAAAAGGAGCTTATTGAACAGATTCAGGAAACCCTTATCCATGAGGTCGGCCATTATTTTGGACTTTCAGAGAGGGATTTGAGAAAATATGAGTGATTTTTAATTAGGATTTAGTTAGGGATACATCCTGCATTTCTTGGTAAAGATAAAGAAGGTGAATAAAAATGTGGGATGTGTCCCTAATTTTTTACTACTAATTTTTCCCGAGGCAATAACCTATCTGCATAACATCTTTTATTCTATCTTAACTTTCTGCGTTTTTTTCTTTGCCTCTTCTGTTTTCGGTATCCTTACCTCAAGCACACCTTTTTTGAATGAAGCCTTTGCCTTGTCAGTCTGTACCTCTGCAGGCAGGGTGAATGTTCTTGAGAATGAACCGTAAGAACGCTCAAAATGGTAATAGTCTTTTTTTTCCACCTTTTCTTCTTTTTTTTTCTCGCCGGAAATGGTGATAGCGTTTTCGGTCAGGTTGACATCAACATCGTCTTTTTCCATGCCGGGCAGTTCTGTTTTCACAACAACATCGTCTCCTTCTTCAAAAATATCAACGGACGGCGTGGGCTCCATCCCTTTAAACAACTGCGGCAGGCTGGGCCACCACGGGCGGCCGAGAGGTCTGCGGAAGAAGTCTTCAAACATCTCCTCCATCCTTCTGAAAGGAGTAAGCCATTCTGAAGGACGGTAAGGCTCTACGGCTTTTTCCTCTTTTTTCACTTTTTTCTTTTTTTCTGCCATGTTACACCTCCTTAGATGAAACTTTCTAATTGATTACATTTTTACGGTTAAAAGATGAAAGATTATAATTTCATTTTATCAAATAAAAGGGAGTTGTCAAGTAGGGGTTATAAAGGTATAAATTTTTTTTTAAAGTTATTGAAAACTGCATAAGTAATGTCTGCCTTTTCGTCATTCCCGCAAAGGCGGGAATCCAGAAAGAAAAGCCTGGTAAATTCTGAATTCTGGGGACACCATACTTAATTCTCGGTCTTTTTCGGTCTTGGCCCTGGTTTCTGTTTTTTAAGGTAGGTAATTCATAATGAATAATGCCTGTTTCTTTATCAGTAAATCTTTTGCTTACCATTTATCCTCCTCCCGTTACTAAATTCCAAGATTTCTGATATTAGAGTATAAATCCCATAAATCTATTTCTTTAATTCTAAAGGCTGTTCCTCGGTTTCTTACGGTGCCATTTTCTTTCAGATGCATTCTCAAATCAATACCAACCTTGCCGGACTTAAAGGCATTTATAAAATTTCGTGGTATGGGGTCGGTAAGTATATATGCCTCATTGTATAAAAATTCTTCCTCGCTACTCTCAGCGAATCGTCTCTCTGCAATAACAAATAGAACCCTGCTAAGCTTTGACATCAATTTCCCAACCATGACGAAAACATCCCATGTAGCCAATAGATTTCCATTTCCATCTATTAGACTGACTTTATTGTTTAAATCATCAATTAAAAGACTTAACCCCTAAGATATTTGTCTTCCGGCATAAACAGTGTTCTTTAAAGCTTTTCTGCCAGAATCATCAATATCTATTAATTCCTTTTGAGATATATTCCTCACCCCTTTAAACGGCTCTTTATCCGCCTTCTGAACAATGCATCTAAAAATTTTTACCAAATATTTGAAACGCCCTCTATATTTTTAAAATGCTTAACATCAAATGTAGCCACTTTTTTAAAATCTTTTGATTTCATATACGCGATATTGTACGCATCAATAAAGTCCTTTTTCTCAGTCGAATAAAGATCAACCGCTTCTTTGACTCTTGAATGGTTAGCTACTTTAAGGTTTTTTGTTTCGAAGATTGCATCAACTACCTCTTTTATCTCTGGTTTTGAAAATCCGTAATATGACTCAAGCACCCAGACAATCTCAGCAATCACCATGTCGCTTGTTTCGAGCTTAAGTTGTCCGTTTTCAGCTTTTTCAAAGAGTTCTTTCGCCTTATAGTAGAAAGATTCAATATCCCTGACAAAAAATCTCAGGAACACATTGGTGTCAACAAAAACAGGGTCATCCACCCTTTAATCCCTCCTTTGCAATCCTCTTAGCAACAACTTTTTTAGTGAACTCTCTCTCGTCTCCAAATCCAACCTTTCTGCCTTTTGCAATTCCCCCGAGACTAAGTATGGATTTCCTTTCCTTTTTCTTTAAAATCAGCATGTCGCCTTTCATTTCAAATAGAAGTCTATCGCCTTCTTTTATGTGCAGGGTTTCTCTAAAAGGCTTCGGTATTGTCACTTGCCCTTTTTTGGTTATTGTTGACATTTTCTTACCTCCAAAATAGTATTACCTTTATTTTAGGTATTACTATTTTAAAAGTCAAACTTATCTTTCCTTCCTCACCCCTTTAAACGGCTCCTTATCCGCCTTTTGGTTAATAAGTCTTCTTGCCTCTTTCTGCTGTCAATACAAAATTTCATTTTGCATAGCCATATCAATAGCGCTGTACCAGTCTATATAATCGCCAATTTTATCTTCAATGTTTTTTAGTAAGCCTTCTTCCGAGTTCTTCCTCTGCAACATTTTGAACATCTTCAATATTAATTGAGTAAATAATTCTTGAGGTATTCATAGCGTAGCGTCTCCTATTGACACGCATCCCTATTTTTTTTACTACCTGTTGTAACGTGCAAAGTATTCATCAATTTCCGGGCGTAACTCCATACCTGCTTTTTCAAAGCAGTCAAGTAGGTCAATATAAGTGCCTTTGCCAGCAAGGAAGTCCCAAAATTCTTCCGCAACTTTTACTTCCTCTTTTAAATCCAACATTCCTTTCATTGTCCAGCGTTTATATGGCTCTGGTTCGTATGGATTGTAAGGAATTGAAATAAGCGTGCTGACTTTTGCCATTGGGTGCTGGTAAAAATAAACAGCCAACCACTCCAACATATTTCGTTTATAGGAAATGAAGTCGCCTTTGTTTGGTTTGACAGTTTTCAAGTCAAACATAAACACTTCGTCTTCTTTAGAGATAAGAAACAAATCTACTTTTACCGATTTAAGCTTATTCAATTTACCTGATTGAGCAGCCTTTCTAATTCTTTCTGTTTCCCCAACCTTGTTTACATCGCCGCCAACAGAGAGGTCATTCATCATTCTTTGAATTTCATTCTGTGCATCCTGCGTAATAATATTACCAAGTTTGTATTGAGTGTGAATTTCTTTAAAAGTAGTTTTTGCAAGTTCTTTTGCAACCGGCTCATAGATTGAGGTTCCGAAAGTTGTATTTAATGATTGCAAAAAAGAAAATAAAGCCATTCTATCTTTGCCAAGCAAACGATAATGAAACGGCATATTATCTGTTTCTGGCTTGTAGTTCTGGAACTTGCTCCGCAAACAACTTTTTATTGTTTCTGTAATATGGTTTTTATATTCTTCCATTAAAGCCATGAAAATTATTTTTCCCCTTTTAATTCTTGCAAGGCATATTCTATTGCTTCACTCCATTTACTTCCCATAAAATCTCCGATTTTGTCTTCAATAAACGGCAAATCTTTTTCATCAAATGGAATATTCACTTCTTCTGAAACATTCATCGCATCTTCAACTGATATAGCATAAAGAATTTTATTTTCATCCATATTTTTATTTTGCTTTAAAATGAAATATTATTTCCGAATAAGCCCCTTTATCTTTCTCTGTGCGGTTTAATACGGGTCTTTTGTATTGCTTTACGATTTGCATGCCAGAATTTTCTGCAATTGTCGGATATATGCCGTATTTATCATTTGCTACAAGGAAAATGTCATAATCAGCAACCAAAAACTTTTTACAGTTATTTAACACGTCAGTTATTCCATGGATATAATTCTGTTTCGCTTCTCTGCTTTGTCCTTTATGGAGCGGGCCGATTTCTAAATCATCCTTGCGTTTAAAGCCAAAAAGATCATAAGCGTAAGCATGTTGTTCATGGTAATCAATTAGTCCAACATATGGTGGACTTGAAAATATTCCTTTGATTTTTTGTTTTCTTGCTAACCCTGTAAAGGCAGGATTTTTCTTTTCAAGTTCTCCGAAGATGTCAATTGTTCGGCTATCTCTGGTTAAACAAACTTGATAAGTTTTTGTTCTTAATCTATCAAATTGTGAAAGACGATTGACAGTGTCTTTCGTGTAGGTCTCCCACCATTTGAGAATCGAAAAAAGTGGTTTACAAACCTTGCCGTGTTTTGCACAGTAGTAGGTTGCTGTGATTGGTTCAATAAGTGTCGCAAGGTCTGCGTGGGTTGTGGCACGGCATGAACGAATAGTTCTGCTTAAAATAATACTGATGATATTTTTAGTGTCGGTATCTTTTATTTTTCTGATTTCATCAAACACAAATCGGATTTCATCTCTAATATGCTGAGAATACCATTTGTCTAAAAATGTATCGGCTTTGTCTTGCTTCAATTTGATATTGTATGTTTTAACAAGCTTGTTGAAGGTAGGCAAAAACTCTTTTTCCTTCTCTGTGCCATACTTATCCTCGTTAATTTGATTGCGTTTGACTTTGTATTTGTATTCGGGAACTGGGAAATATTTATTGTTAAATTCGTAAAGTGCTTGCAAAAGTTTTTCTTCAAATTCAATTGTATGAGAATTCGATAGAAATTCCTTAAGTGCTTTTGTTATTCGGTTGATTTGCGTTTGTACATCAGCCAAGTTATATTTCGTAACCTTACAATTCCCTATGAGTGCATTGAAGGCAGAAACATCTATACCAATGGCATGCATTCCAAGTTCGCAAGCTTGCACCATTGTTGTTCCGCTGCCAGCAAAAGGGTCTATAACTATGTCACCTTTTTTAAAGTATACTTGTTTCTTAAATTCGTCAGTGTGACTGTCAAGAAAATACTCTACCAGTTGTGGAATAAACTTTCCTTTGTATGGATGAAGTCTGTGCACGTGCTTAGTTGTTTCAGCTTCTTTATATTGGTCAAACGAAAGGGCCCAGTTTAAATCGTCTCCGAGTTGGTTTTTCCACAAAACTTCGCGCTTACCATTATAAGTTTTATAGTAAGTCATTAATTCTTGCTTTGAAACCTGCGACATGCCATTGTCACCATTTTTTTTGACACGGCCATATTGAATAAGGTATGAAATATTAGCGGTTGTCACAGTCTTGCTTAAATACTGTGTCGCCCATTCGCTGGCTTCTTTTATGGAAAATAACGTATCTGTTTTAAGCATGTTTTTCCCCTTTAGTAATTCTCTTCAAGATAAGGATAAAAATTTTGCTCATTTGTAATCTTCAATCTCTCAACTAAGCAATCTTCAATGACATCTCTGACTTCGCCAATCATTTCAATATCCCAATTAATATCTTTTTTTTTTTTTTTTAACAGTTTTAATAAGATCAAAAATTGCATTATCAACAAAATCCTGTCTTTTTATCTGTTCTGATGTTAATTCCACTTCCTCACTCCTTTAAATAGCTCTTTATCTGCTTTCTGATCAATAAATAGATTAGTGTCTGCGTCTATTTTTGTCCAGCGCTGATTGTGAGGGTTATAAACCTGTGTGCGATTTTTAACTGCGCCATGTCTATGATTATCTCCATACGGTGCATTCTTAGCCATTTTCAAACCTCCAAATTTGGAATTGTTGTTACAGCCACTCCTTGAACCTGAAAATTTTCAGTCAGGATAATCGGCTTATGTTTTTTATTATTCGACCTTGGCATTAGAACAACACAAGTTTTACTACGTTGAAACTCTTTTACAGTTGCTTCTTCATCAATCAGCGCTACAACTATATCGCCATTTTTTGCTGCTGACTGCTGGCGGACCAGTATTAAATCTCCATCATTGATTCCAGCTTTGTTCATAGAATCACCTTTAGCCCTCAGCAAGAAGTATTTAAATCCGGGCTTTGCAAGGGAAACAGATACAGGAATAAACCCCTCAATATTTTCCTGAGCCAAAATAGGCACCCCACAAGTAACCATACCAACCAAAGGAATATCGACTGTGCGGGCATGAACTGAATCTACGTCAAGAACTTTAATTAACTGCAAATCTCCATTTGACCGCTTTCTTAGAATACCTTTCTGGATTAATTCTTCAATAATTAAAGAAGCAGAACGGGGGGATTTATATCCAAGCGCTGTCATCAACTCACGCACAGATGGGGTTTTGCCCTTATGCATAAGCCAGTTTCGTATACAGCGAACTGCATCTGCCTGTTTTTGACTGAGTTGTGTCTTCATAATTAATACAAACTGTATCATAGTGTATAAAAAAAGTCAAGTATACAAGTTTACCCAGAAAATGCAGTTATGGAAGAAATGAGAAGGCATGGATGCCTTCAAAACCTCTATAAAGCAACAAGATTTGTTGTGTGTCATTATATAATCTTTATAAAAGTTCTTGCATAAATTTATGCACTTACTGATTATATAATGACATGCTAAGGTGTTGCGTATAGAGCTTTTTCAGTCATCCCTGCCATTTTCAAATGCATTTTCCGGGTTTAAGCATTTTTTTCAAAACCAAATATCTACCGCTAAATAAGGGGGAGCAGGCACACCCCGTAATATTCCGACTTTGTCGGAAATACGGGGCAGGTGCCGGGCGGTGTCCCGTATAATCAAATACAGGACAAACTCCAGACCTGAAGGGGCTGAAGCCGTGTAGTAACCATTACACCTCTATCGAGACTGAAAGGCTTTTAATTCATCTATTGAGTTAAGAAGATTTTTTGTGAAGTAAATAAAACGGCTTTTTTCAAAAGGGTTCTGGAAGCTATCCTGTTTTAACCGTCTCCTTTTGCTTTTTTAACCCCATATCTCTGTCTCACTTCCTCTATCTTCCCGCAAGCATATTCACCCTCGGGGCATGGAGCATAGAGGCATCCAGGTCCTGCCTTATGAAAAATGATTGGAGCAACTTCTTTCACGAGTTTTAGCATCTCTTCTGCCATCTGTCTTATTTCCCACTGCGCCCTCAGGCAACATCGCTGCCTGAAGAAATGCAGAAGTTCTCTTGCATTCATTGTAACCATTATCTTTGTCTCTGCCGCATTTGGCAGGACAAAACGGGCATCCTGATTGGCTGACTCGCCTTTGATACTTCTTTCGCTTAGCTTCTCAATAAGCAGGTCGTATGTATTTTGTGCCTCAAACATAAACTTCTCAAATATCTCTTTTGCTTCAGTATCCTGAGCTATAGTCGGCGGAATTACATAATCAAAAGTTGTCTGAGTGCTGAGTGCTGAGTGCTGAGTGCTTTCCCCCACATATCTCTGTGACTGCTGACTATAAGAGGCAAGTCTATGTCTTACAAGTTGATGAGAACAAGCCCGCGAAATCCCCTCTATTGCAAAAGTAAAAGATGTATGCTCAATCGGCGTCATATGACCCATTTTTACAAGTTTTTCAACAAATGCCTTCTGGTCCTTTGCCTCTATTTTTTCTCTGAGGGATGAAACATCTGAAGGGCTGTAACAAAGTTTTGCAGCCATTGCCACTGTTTCTTCGGGATTCGGAGTATAGCGTAGAAGGATTACTTTAAGTTTTGTCTCTGGCATTTATTTAAAACTGTGTTCCTCTGAGGGAAACATTCCGTTTTCAACTTCATCCTTATATTTCTTGATTGCTTTTAATGCCTCTTCTTTTAGATTTGCATATTTTTTTACAAACTTTGGAACAAACCTTTCAAAGAGTCCTATCACATCATGAAGCACAAGGACCTGTCCATCACAGTAAGGCCCAGCCCCAATGCCTATTGTGGGGATTGTAAGAGTCTCTGTAATTTTTTTTGCGAGCTCCATTGGAATTGCCTCAAGTAAAACCGAAAAAGCCCCTGCATCTTCAACAATGGATGCCTCCTCTATCAGCCTCTTTGCAGACTCATCTGTTTTCCCCTGAACCTTGTATCCACCCATTCTATGGATTGACTGGGGGGTCAGCCCTATGTGTGCCATTACAGGAATGTCTGACCTCGTCATCGCCCTGATATGTTCAGCAACTTCCATCCCGCCCTCAAGTTTTACAGCAGAGGCTCCTGCCTCTTTCAAAAATCTTCCGGCATTCCTCACGGCGTCTTCAATGCCTGCCTGATAGGACATAAAAGGCATGTCGCCTATTACCATTGCATTTTGTACTGCCCTTGTGACCATTTTTGTATGGTAAATCATCTCGTCCATAGTAACAGGAAGGGTATTCTCCAGCCCCTGTACAACCATACCAAGAGAGTCGCCTACAAGTATAGCGTCCACCCCTACTTCATCAACTATCCGTGCAAATGGATAGTCGTAGGCAGTTATCATGGTAATTTTTTTGCGCTCTGTCTTTTTTTTCAGAAAGTCCTGAATTGTAAACTTAGTCATAATCCTTAATATGCAGGATTCAAAGATTTGGGGGAATTAAACCAATCAAACTCTTTCACCTCTCACCTTGAACCCTTATAAACAGTCTAATAATAGTGAGTACATTAATTTATAAAATCCCTCTTAACCTCCCTTTGCTAAAGGGAGGGATTTCCCCTCTTTGGCAAAGAGGGGCGAGGGGAGATTTTCAGGTCAATGTTCATTCAATTTTGAGACCCTTAATAAATAAATGCTTTATACTGCTATTTCAATAAGCTCCAGATCAAATACAAGGTCTCTCCCTGCCAGCGGATGGTTTGCGTCCATTGTGAAATTTTCTTCAGTTATGTTTATTACAGTCACTTTAAATGCGCTTCCATCCGGCCTGAACATCTGAACTTGCTGTCCAACCTGAGAGTCAAAACCCTGCGGGCATCTGCTCTTCGGGAAATCAAACACCATCTCTTCATTGCGCGGTCCATATGCCTCTTTATATGGAATATTAATTGCTTTCTTCTCGCCAACGTTCATGCCTATTATCCCATTTTCAAAACCAGGAATCATCTTGCCTCCTCCGAGTGTAAATTCCAATGGTATTGTGTCTACAGATGATTCAATAACCTCGCCATTATCAAGCTTCAAGGAGTAATGCACTTTTACCTTGTCTCCGTTTTTTACTTGCATAATTTTATCTCCTTTTATGGAGCACTTCTAACAGGAAGTGCTTCCATTTATATGTAGGTTGCCCATAAAATTGAAAACCAGTATAACACAATCACCTCAGTTCGTCTAATTATTAATGCTTACCTCTTTTCATATGCCGCTCTATCTCCCTTTGTGCCTCTTTTGCCTTTATAGTTTCTCTCTTTTCGTATTGCCTTTTACCCTTACAGAGACCAATCTCAACCTTTGCCTTGCCATTTTTGAAATATATTTTAAGTGGGATAAGTGTAAATCCCTTCTGGTTTAATTTTCCCCAAAGCTTTTCTATTTCTTTTTTGTGAAGAAGAAGTTTCCTTGTCCTTAGAGGGTCATGATTTTGAATATTACCGTGGCTGTATGGGCTGATATGGCAGTTAAGGAGATATGCTTCACTGTTTTTTATTAAGGCATAACTCTCTTTAAGGTTAGCCTTACCTTCTCTTAAAGACTTTACCTCTGTGCCCAAAAGGACTATCCCGGCCTCGCAGGTCTCCTCTACGAAATAATCATGATATGCTTTTCTGTTAGTAGCAACAACTTGTCCCATAGTTATTTTAAATCTCCTAAGTAACCTAAGTAACAAAAAAAGCTATGTCACAAATTGATACGTTATGGGTTGCCTTTGAGCGGAGACTATAATTTTGTTATCTTCATCTTATCTACCTTTTTACCTTCCATCTCGAGTATTAGAAATCTAAGGTTGTGATAGCGAAGCTGTTCTCCTACCTTTGGAAGTCGCCCGAATAAGCCAAATAAAAAACCACCGATTGTATGGAAGTCCTCGCTTTTCAGGTCTGCGCCTACAAGGTCATTCACCTCATCAAGCCCTGTATAGCCTGATACAATGAATGTGCCCTCATCAATAATCTCAACTTCTTTTTCAGCCCCTATCGCCTCAAATTCATCCTGAAGCCCTCCGACTATCTCTTCCATAATGTCTTCAAGGGTTATTAAACCGGCAGTGCCTCCATGTTCATCAGCTACAATTGCTATCTGAAACTTGTTTTTCTGCATCTCGTCTAAAAGCGCTGTCACCATCTTGCTTTCAGGGATATAGTATGCCTCGCGTATAAATTTGGTAATAGGCATTTGCTGAGATATCCCTTCCCCTGTCATCTTCCTTAAGATATCTTTTACATACAATATGCCTGTTACATTATCAACTGTCTCTTTTATCACAGGATAACGCGAATATCCCTCTTTTGATACAAGCTCAAGCACATCGGATACTGTTGCGTCTTCAGTAACAGCGACTATCTCTGTCCTTGGCACCATTGCCTCAGACACCCGCTTGTCTCCAAACTCAAATATTTTATGAAGCATCTCTTTCTCTTCTTCTTTGATCGCACCTTCTTCCTCTCCCATGCTTATCATGGTCTTCATTTCCTCTTCTGTCAGAAGATGGGGTATTGGCTTTATCTCTCCGCCAAAGAGATGTATGATGAAATTTGATGACTTATTAAATACCCAGACAAACGGTGTAATTAATTTGATATACAGTTCAAGCGGCTTTGCAAGAGCCAATGAAACACTTTCAGAGTGTGTAACAGCAAATGTCTTTGGCGCAAGCTCCCCAAACACCACTGTAAGGAATGTCATAACAACAGTTGCAATTATAATACCGCCGTCTTCTCCAAAAAACCTTAGTGCAATGGCTGTGCCGACTGATGTTGCAAAAATAGTAAATAGATTGCCTGAAAGGATTACGGCACTGAAAAGTTTGTCATACTGCTCTCGGATGCTCTGGGCGGTCTTTGCCTTGCTGTCGCCTTTCTCAATCAAATGTCTTAATCTTATCCTGTTTACAGCAATAAATGCTGCCTCTGAGCTTGAGAGTATGGCAATAAAGATAAGACAAAAGACAATAACTAACAGACCTAAGAGATTAGATTCCATATATTAAATCAGCGAAGTCTTGCAATAATTGCATCTGCAACATCTGATGTGGTTGCGGCTGTAGGGTCATCAGACACAGGCTTCATGTCATAGGTTACGGACTTACCCTCTTTTATTACCTCTGCAATTACAGAATCAAGCCTTTCTGCAGTAGACACCTCGCCAATATGCCTTAGCATCATGACACCGCTAAGCATCATTGCCATAGGGTTTGTTTTATTAAGCCCTTTATACTTCGGAGCGCTTCCATGCGTAGGCTCAAATACTGCAAATTCATCTCCAAGATTTGCTCCCGGGGCAAGTCCAAGCCCCCCGATTAAACCTGCGACAAGGTCAGAGACAATATCTCCATAAAGATTTGGAAGGACAATCACATCATAAAGCTCGGGCTTTTGCACAAGCTGCATGCACATATTATCTATTATCCTGTCTTCAAATTCAATATCAGGGTAATTTTTGGCAACCTCACGCGATACCTCAAGAAACAGGCCGTCAGAGTATTTCATGATATTTGCCTTATGCACTGCAGTTACTTTACACCTCTGGTTTCTCCTTGCATACTCAAATGCAAAGCGGACAATCCTCTCTGTGCCGTAAACAGAGATAGGTTTTATGCTTATGCCTGAATCCTCGCGTATCTTCTTGCCTAAGGTGTCCTCTACAAGTTTTATAACTGACTTTGCCCCACTTGAGTTCTTTTGGTATTCAATGCCGGCATAAAGGTCTTCTGTATTTTCCCTTACAATGATAAGGTCTATGTTTTCATATCTTGTCCTTGCTCCCTGGTAGCTTTTGCACGGTCTTAAACAGCAATAAAGGTCAAGCGTCTGCCTGAGAGCAACATTGACACTTCTAAAACCTGTGCCAACCGGTGTTGTAATAGGTCCTTTTATTGCCACCTTGTTTTTCTTTATGGATTCTATTACCCTGTTAGGTAGAGGAGAGCCTTCTTCTTTATATACGTCCTCTCCTGCGTTCTGAATATCCCATTGAAAAGATATGCCTGTTGCCTCAAGGACTCTTTTTGTTGCTTCTGATATTTCAGGGCCTATGCCGTCGCCCGGGATAAGAGTTACTTTATACATTGCTCTGAGGTGTAAGTGTGAGGATTTTGCATACTACATCAGGATTGTTTGCTATAAATCTTAACTCATCATCTATAAGAGGCTTTTGCGTATGGAGATTTGCATACTGAGCAAGCTCCAGTATCCTTCTTGCCTCTTTATCATCATGGAAGTGAATGCCAAATTTATCATATACATGCCTGAAGCCTTTAATACCGCCGTATTCTCCTGTTGTTATTATACGACCTGTCTCAAGCAGTTCAGGCTCGCCCCTTCCCACATCTTCAGGGTCGTATAGCTCATAGTTGCGTCTGTCTTTTAGTGCACCGTCAGCATGAATGCCTGACTCATGTGCAAATGCATTAGCGCCGACTCCAACCTGATTTATCGGGATAGGAATGCCAAAGGCATGAGATGCATAACGGGCTATTTTCCACGCCTTTTTCAGGTCTACATTACCATCAAGATGAATCTTATCAGCAAAGCCATGAGAGTATCTAAGCGCCAATATTGTTGAGACAAGGTCACAGTTTCCAGCCCTCTCGCCATAACCGTTTATTGTGGTGTTTATGTATGCATCAACTCCTGCCTCTATTGCACCCTGCGCTCCTGTAAGGGAGACTGCCTCAGCCATGCCAAGGTCATTATGGCAGTGCATCTCTATTGGAAATTTTGTTGCCTCTGCAATACGCTTTATCCTCTGGTAAATAGTTATGGGGTCGTCTGCACCAAGGGTATCGCAGTAACGGAATCTGTCTGCACCGTTTTCCTTGCCTGCCTGAGCAAACTCTATAAGCCTCTCAATATCTGTCCTTGAGGCATCCTCTGCATTAACCCCTACTGTCTCTGCACCCATCTGCTTTGCCAGTTTTAAAGCCTCAACCATTGAGTTAAGTATATCTTTCCATGTCTTTCTTCCCTGAAATTTACCCTGAATCATTATCTCTGATGTAGAGATAGAGATGTTAAGATGCTTTATCTTTGGGCAGTTTTTAAATGTCTGCTCTATGTCTTCCTTTACAGCCCTGCACCAGCCCTCAAGGTGCATCCTCTTTATCGCACCCATCTGTGCAAGTTCAAGATTTGCATTTATATAATTTATTTCATGTCTCAAGGTAGGAAAACCTATCTCACTCTGAAACACTCCCATCTCATCAAGATAGATATTCAACATGGTCTTGGCAAGCTTGCTTAAAAGTATACGAGAGGTCTGCACCCCGTCCCTGTTTGTTACATCTATAAGATATATCCTTTTCATAACAATTTTATTAAAACACATTTCCGCTCAGATTTACAACTATACAATACAGCAATACAAAAAAATCTCATGAAAAACCGAAAAATGTTACAATATTTATAAATGCCAATAAATATACCACTAAAAGACATAAAGTTCGTCCTCCTTGACATGGATGGAACACTTCTGGACCTTTATTTTGATGACTATTTCTGGGGACATCTTGTACCTGAAAAATATGCTGAAAAACACAATATAACATTTGGTGCAGCAAAAGAGTTTCTCTATGAAACCTACAAATCTCATGAAAGGACACTTAACTGGTGCGATATTGATTTCTGGTCAAAAGAGCTTAATCTCGATATCCCTGCCCTTAAGGAACAAATAAGACACCTTATTGAAGTACATCCGCATGTTATAGATTTTTTAAGGATGCTGAAAAGACATAAGAAAAAGATTTTTCTTGTTACTAATGCCCATTATAAAACCGTCAACATAAAATTCAAGAAAATACAGATAGGAAAATATTTTGATTCCGTGCTCTGTTCTTTTGATGTAGGTTATCCAAAGGAATTTGTTGAGTTCTGGTATAAAGCTGAGAAACTTTTAAGATTCGACAAAGAAAAAACCCTTTTTATTGATGATACAGAAGATGTTCTGAGAACAGCAAAAGAATACGGAATTAGATATCTACTATTTAAAGCAAGGGCAAATTCAAAATTAGAGCCTAAAAAATCAAATAAATTCATCACAATAAATGATTTTAGAGAACTGAGGTATGAAGGCATCTGAATTACTTGTAAGGTGTTTTGAAGCTGAGGGAGTTACTCATATATTTGGTATTCCCGGGGAAGAGAATCTTGATTTTCTTGAGGCATTAAGTAATTCAAGTATAAGTTTTGTTCTTACAAGACATGAACAAGGCGCTGCCTTCATGGCTAATGCATGGGGAAGGCTAAAAAGCCACCCCGGTGTATGCCTTGCAACCCTCGGTCCAGGTGCAACAAATCTCATCACTGGAGTCGCGGATGCGCTCCTTGACCGTTCCCCACTGGTAGCTATCACCGGACAGGTAGACTTAATGAGGCTTCACAAAGAATCCCATCAGTATGTAGATATAATCTCCATATTCAAGCCAATAACGAAATGGAATGCCAGAGTTGAGAAGGCTTTTATTATACCTGAGGTTGTAAGAAAGTCGTTCAGATTATCAGCAATAGAAAAACCAGGGCCAACCCATATAGAACTTCCAGAAGATGTTGCAGGAGAAGATGTGAGTGGGCATCCACTACCCCCCTCAGAAATAGCCTACCCCAAACCAGAACCCCATTTAATACATGGCGCCCTGAGGGCAATAAAAGAGGCAAAAAAACCACTGGTCTTAGCAGGGAACAGCGTTTTACGTGGGAAGGCATCCTCTGCATTAAGGGAGTTTGTAGAGAAAGCCCGCATAAGCGTTACAACCTCTTTCATGGGATTAGGTGCTGTGCCATCTGACAGCGAGTTTTTCCTTTCAACATATGGCTTGCAACCGAGGGATTACATCTCATGTGGCTTTGATAGGGCCGACCTCATTATCGCAGTTGGTTATGACCCTGTAGAATGCAGTGCAAAGTACTTTAATCCAAATAAAGATAAAAAAATAATACACATAGATTTCACGCCTGCAGAGATAGATGCTCATTACGAGTCAATTGAGCTTGTAGGTGACATAGCCACTACACTCAGAATGCTTGCCGAACGAGTGGATTTCCAGAAAGACTATATATACGACACAAAACTAAGGGAGCTAATCAAATCTTCTTTTAATTTTTCATTGAATGGATTTCCGCTAAAACCTCTAAGAATTATACAGGAAATAAGAAATAACCTGAAAAGAAACGATATCCTGATAAGTGATGTCGGGGCGCACAAGCTCTGGATTGCGAGGTTCTATCCTGTCTATGAACCAAACACAGCTATTATCTCTAATGGTTTCTCATCTATGGGGTTTGCCATCCCTGCAGGAATTGTAGCCAAGATGATTTATCCTGAAAGAAATGTAATAGCGGTTTGTGGAGATGGAGGCTTCCTGATGAGTGCAGGGGAGATTGAGACAGCTGTAAGGCTTAATTTACCAATTGTATGTCTTATATTCAATGACAGCAGTCATGGACTTATAGTGTGGAAACAGAGGATGAAATTTGGAAAAGACTTTGGATGTCGTTTTGGAAATCCTGATTTCATCAAATTTGCAGAATCGTTTGGTGCTATAGGTTACAGGGTGAATGCTGAAGATGAGCTTAGCCCGATTCTCAGGGATGCCCTGTCACAAAAAGCACCTGTAATAATTGATTGTCCTGTTGATTATTCGGAAAATCTTAAACTTTCAGAGACACTCAGTAAAATAACCTGCCCAACTTAAAAAAATTTAAAATTCAAAAATAAAAATTTAAAATTGAGGAAGAAAATTTTTAAAATTAAAATCATTCCTTAATTTTGCATTTTGTCCCGAAGCGTCGGGATTGATTTTTACTTATTCATCATCTCGAGAAATTCTTTATTGCCCTTTGTGCCGTAAAGTTTACTAAGCAGAAACTCCATGCTCTCAACATTACTGAGAGGATTAAGCACCTTTCTTAAAATCCACATCTTATTAAGGATATCCTTATCCACAAGGAGTTCCTCTTTCCTTGTGCCTGAGGCATTTATATCTATGCTCGGGAATATCCTCTTATCCACAAGTTTTCTGTCAAGATGAAGTTCCATATTGCCTGTGCCTTTGAACTCTTCAAATATAACATCATCCATCCTGCTGCCTGTGTCAACAAGTGCTGTTGCAAGGATTGTTAGGCTCCCGCCCTCTTCTATGTTTCTTGCCGTCCCAAAAAATCTCTTTGGTCTCTGAAGGGCATTTGAATCAAGGCCCCCAGACAGCACCTTCCCGCTCGCTGGGATTACTGCATTATAAGCCCTTGCAAGACGGGTCATTGAGTCAAGAAGGATAACAACATCCCTTTTTATCTCTACAAGTCTCTTTGCCCTATCAATAACCATCTCTGAGACCTGGCAATGTCTCTGGGGAGGCTCATCAAAGGTTGAGCTTATTATCTCGGCAGAGATCTGTCTCTTCCAGTCTGTAACCTCTTCAGGTCTCTCATCTATCAAGAGGATTATGAGATGTATGTCAGGATGGTTCTTTTTAATTGCCTTCGCTATAGATTGAAGCAGCATTGTCTTCCCTGTCCTCGGGGCAGCGACAATCATACCCCTCTGCCCCATACCTAATGGAGTAATCAATTCCATTACCCTTGTAGAATAATCATCTTTGTCATATTCAAGTTTTATTCGTCTGGTTGGATAATATGGGGTAAGGTTATCAAAAAAAGGCCTTTCAATATTTTCATCAGGTGATTCATGATTTATTGCCTCAACTTTTAGAAGGGCAAAATATCGTTCACCTTCCTTTGGCGGCCTTATCTGTCCTGTAACAAGGTCGCCAGTTCTCAGGTTAAACCTTCTTATCTGCGAGGGTGAGACATATATGTCGTCAGGACTTGGGAGATAGCTATAGTCAAGGGAACGGAGAAAGCCAAAACCGTCAGGCAGTATCTCAAGCACACCCTCTCCAAAGATAAGTCCTGTTTTCTCTGTGTGTGCCTGAAGTATGGCAAAGATCAGGTCTTGTTTCCTGAGCCCCCTTGCACCATTAACATGGTATTCACGCGCTATCTTTGTAAGCTCATCAATTGTTTTTTCTTTAAGTTCCGTAATGTTCATATACACTACTCCTTGATATTAATATTTTGGTATTAAGATTAGTTTGTAACTAATCTTAGATTTGTAATTTCCATGCGGGGAAACATATATTTACAGAAAATATTTTTCGGAGGTTTAACCTTTCACTAATAATAGGGATTAAATTAACAAAAGAAGAATTAGAATTAAAGATTGATTTAATCATAAAATAGAATTTCTACATTTGTCAAGCTAAGAGTGATGCTAACAATATTAATCACTTAAGTATCTTGATCTGGGATGGTTCTTCTAAAATTATCTCGGCGCGCCCTTCATATTCTTTTATCCTGCCAACTACATCTATAGTTTTCCCCCTATAATAATCAGCAGGGTCTGCAGAAAATTTATTTCTATCTTTTTTAAAAATTATTGCGGTAAAATTATCATGGTCCCTGAAGTCATTCTTACTATTTAAAAATATTGCCTCACCACTGTCATAGGATTTTGCTACAAAAAATCTTACAGTTTTATACTTACCTATGTAGTTAACCGCTTCCTGAGGACAGATGATCTTTCCCTTACCACATGTTGCGGCAAGAGACTTGCTCTTTTCAACATCTTTCTCCCATTCCTTCTGTCTTTCTTTATCCCATAATCCAAGATTGCCTTCCCTGGCTTTTCTTTCGTGTCTTCGGAAATCTTCTAAATATTGAAATGGGTGTATAGTTAAAGCAAAACCATAACCTTGATTGATAAGCTCCGCATTTACAAAAAAATCATCTCTCCAGACATACCTAAGAAGTCTACCATATTTATCTATATCCTGAACCTGTTCTCTGTCTTTTTTCAGGCATACTTTTTTATCCAGAATCCATTCTCTTAGTTTTTTAGCAGCTTCTCTTGCAAACCACTGCACCCCTTCTCGTGGGTCAACCGTCTCAGGTGTATCCACCCCTATGAGCCTTACGACTCTGCCATCTGAAAGCTCAATTGTATCACCATCGATTACCCTTGATACTATTTGATAGTCACAGCTTTTATTGTTGTTTGTTTTTGAAATGATGTCGTCTGCATGCGCAGGGTGGATAAAGAATAGTATAGTTAACAGGAATGGCAAGACAAAGATAAATATAATCTGGCTCATGTGAGTCGAAAAAAAAGAAAAATATAGACTGTAGTCAAAAATATTGACTTAAGATTTTTCATAAAACTTTATTTTGAGCGAGCTTACCTAACATTCAGAATCGGCTGCGTCGACAACTTGCTGAAAAATTTATAGGTGATCTATTAAATACTGCACATTACATTTTTAACAGAGAATAGACGGCGGAAGATGACTGGCAAATTGTCATTTCGGAATGCTACTACGTTGATTACAGTACATGTCAAAAACCTCAGTCGATAATTCCTTCTCATCTTTTTTTATTTTTACCGCTTTAGGGATTGATTTTATCGTTACATCAGACGGCAGCTCTTTAATTTCAGATAATTTATTATCAAGCATATTAAATTTATACTTCTTATCACCACTTATAATTATTACATTGGCATTATCAGAAGTAAAGCGAATCTTATCTACCCGCTCAATTTGTTTGAGTTTTATTGTGCGGGGGTCTCTATCGTAATAATTGTCGGCGTCAGGATATTCCTTTTTATCAGTATCAAAAATCTCTAAAGACATCGCGTCATCGATAGAGGAATTACAAGCCATATATTTATTATTCGGGGAGAGTTCGCAATTGACGTTAAATACCATTATACGTTTTTCATGTTTAACAGGGCGACTTAAGGTCGGGGCAAGTTTCCAGATATCAATATATCCACCGTTCTTTCCCACATTTGAGTCTGACCACAGAAAATTAGGGGTTCTCCAGACTAATCTGTCTATATATCTGATTTGATCTATAATAATTTTATTAATCTCTCGGCCTGTATTATCCATTATAAAAATAGCCTTTTCTTCGCCATATGGGATATCTGGACTATAAGCGATAAATTTTCCATCAGGTGACCATGTTGCAGTAGTCTTAGAAGTCTTAACTGCCTCATCAAATGTTAGACGCTGAGCGGGCTTCCCACCGCTATCTATAATCCATAACTCATTATTAATTCGACCCAGAAGTTTGCAGTCGCTTTCAGCATATACTTCAGAGCAAAATAAAACAAGAAGTATAACTAAAAGTAGCGATTGTTTTATCACTTTTGAAGATTATCAATCAGATATTGCACATTATATTTCAAAAGATTTCTTTTTTGCATTATTAAGTTTTGTATCAAGGCTCTTTTCTATTACCTTATTTTTTATCCATCCGAGTTTATAGGCTTCGTTTTTCAGGTTAATTATGTAGTTGAGAAATTTTATCGGCTTAAAATCAGCAGGCGGAGCAGTAGGGCCGATGGTTTTGGTATGATAAATGAGACTATCTCTAAGCTGTTTGGATAATTCTACATTCTCCCAGTATTCCTCGGGTAAGTTGTCATAGTCAATCGCTGGTTGAAGAATAGTTTCTCTGATGCCCGGCAGACCATGAGACGTTAAAATTAATCCTCTAATTGAACTCCCCTGACGGATTTCATTTTCATCCAGATTCCCAAAGCTCACAAAACCTTTACCTTTTTCATCCTCACCTATACCATATGTCCATCCTTGAGGTCCGGTTATGCCCACAGGAACCACTTTGTCTTTATTTGCCTCAGAAGAATGGCGGGCATACCATTTTCCATATGTGAGATTTTCCCAGCTTAATTCTTGCGTTTCAGGACTTTTAGAAATATAAATGCTTAAATTCCATAAAAGATTTCTATTACCTATAGGATTTATTAGTGTATAGCTATACTTATATATTCCACTTGCTTTATCTATGTTAACCTCGGCATGAACGATATATTCCTCATACTTGGGAACCTCAGTGCCATAAACAAATGATGCAAAAGTAAATAAAATTGAAAATAATAAACTTATTAAACTTATGTATTTTTTCATCAACCCCCTCCTAAATCTAATATGGAAATTCACAATGTATCGTTGCTTCAGGAACAAGCCAGCCCTTGCCATGTTCCCAACACTTCTCACCTATATATCTTTTGTTCACCTTTATCCACCCTTCAGGACATATTCCTTGTGGATTCGGATTCTCTGAAACTGCGCTCTTTGCACATCTATCAATATCTACACTTGTTCCTTTTCTGTGAGATTTGTGGGGTGGAGACCAAAAAAAACCAATAGGTGGTCCAATGTCAAACAACCCTCCCCACACAAGACTCATATCATTTATCCCTAAGGTTGCATTAAAATCCTTATAATAATCCTCTCCTATGAGACTCGTATTTACCATTGATTTTTAATACTTCCATCAATCTCAGCTATTATTTTCTCCTCTCCTGCAACTCCTGAACTATTATAGGTAGCTGATGCAACTCCCATTGTGCACCCTGGGATTGTAATCATATCAGGATTTACAATTCCTTTTGGCCTGTTACCATTGTGATTATGCCCTCCTGAATATGCCACCGGCTCTATTTTAAGGCTCACAGTGCATCCTTCAGGTGGTGCGGGTTTGGACAGCGAGATAGTAACTGCCGAAGTCGTTTTATTACTTCCAGCGTTTTGTGGCAATACATCCAAAGGCGAAACTTTTACATTCAGTTGACAATTAGAATGAGACTGATAGAGTTATAGCCTATGGAACAATAAATACAAGCCTGTCGGTATCCTCCGCAATTTTTCCATCAGTCTTCACGCCCTTTATCGAAAGAACCAAAGTATTACTTCCTTGAATAAGAGGAATCTTCACTATCTCATGCTTGCCGGGAATAGGGTAAAACTGCTTTGTTATAGCCTTTCCTTCGAGCATAGCACTAAATGTCTCACGCTTTATGGTGTTGCCATATATAATACTTAGATTAAAATTCTGGGTTCCAGCAGGCAATTCAGTTCTTGCTTGAATAGGGTTGAAATATTGAAGAAATTTATTCACATCCGTAGGTCTCTGCCCTTTTCCATCAAAAACAGGAATCTCTGAACTTCCTACAAAAGTAACTTTTACCTGCGAGCCAGGAGCAGAGGAATAAGTGACTTCGTAGCTGTCTATTTTGCCAGGATAAGTGCTACTGTCTAATTTTTGCACAGTCCCTTTAAAATTTATATCATATGCAAAGATGTCCAAACCATATTTCCCCGAGCTCGTTCCTATCACCGCTATTTTATATAGACCATCAATCGGAGCACCCGCCTCAAATGTGTTGCTTTCTTCACCTGGCTCTCCTGTTTCAAGGTCATCAATCCTTTCTTTGTAGTAAGATGCATTTGGTATGCCTTGCACAACCACTCCTTTTGAAACATCTAAGCCGGCACAGCGACCCATGGGGTCTGTTATAAGTAGTTCAGCAATTGCTTTCACTCCTCCAGTGGGTGAAGGCCCTACTGATATAAGAAGTCCTCCTCGCTTCTCAAAGTTTTGTGCATAAGATTCTGTAACTAATAAGACAATAACTGACAAAATCAAAATAATCTTTTTCATAGGTTTATCTCCTTTTAAACTTTTTAAAATCATTTTATTGAAAACGAGTTCTCCTCAAACCAAGATATGTATTGCCATAACCTTGCAAGGTTGTTATATTCCTACCTGGATCATTAATAGTCCATGTAGTTTCATTACCTGCACACATGCTGCCTGTCGCAACTACAAAGTGATTAGGTACATTAACAATTACAGGATTTCCATTACAGAGATCGTCACTCAATATCGTATCATTTCGTCCACTCATTGTGTCGAAAATCACTCTGTTTCCTGAATATCTGGTGATCGCACCCCAACTGATATTGCCTTTATAATATCCGTCGGGCTGAGTAATAAGCCAATCATTCAGATTCCCCTGATTTACCTCTTTCCCATCAATACCTGTTGTTACCCCATAATATTGCAAAACCATCACTGCTGATGTCAAAGCACAGCCTTTTTTACATATAGTTGATGTGGTATGGTCATAAATATCTGCTCCCCATGGAGAAGCACATTGTTTATATAGTGGCACCGAGAGTCCTGGACAGAGGTCATCAACTTTCCCGTTACAATCATTATCCTTTCCGTCACATTTCTCTTCTGCCCCTGGATAAACATCTGGGGCGTTGTCATCACAATCATCGCCCTGCGGACAACTTGCACTAATTGCATAGTAGCCGTCATTATCTTTATCTTCACATACCTCACACCCCTCATCAACCTGCCCATCACAGTTATTATCTATACCATCACATATCTCAGGGGATGGCTCGCCAGGGTTTGCGTTACAGACAACCCCAGTTCCATCACCAGCGCAGATGAGTAGACCTTGCCGTTCACATGCCCCTATACCAACAGTACAAATTGCACCAACAGGGTATCCCTCATCAACCTGCCCATTGTAGTTGTTGTCTTTGCCATCGCAAAGCTCAGGTGATCCAGGATAAATCTTCGGGTCATTGTCATTACAGTCATCATTCGGTCTCTTACAGGACCCCGGGGTATAATGCCCATCTCCATCTGCATCAGTGCTTAATCCTTCATCTACCTGTCCATCGCAATTGTTATCCTTGTTGTCGCATATCTCAAGAGCACCAGGATAAACTGTTGGGTCATTGTCATTACAGGTGCTTTACTATAAAACAAATTATGGAGGTTCAATCTCATAGAATGTGATTCTTTAGGAAATGTTCTAAAGGCGTTCTATAAGATATTGCACATTATATTTCAACAGAGCATATGCTTCGGGAGTGAGCAGTTTATCCGCTGGACAGGTATCATAACTCATGCATCCTTGTGATTCCACTTCTTTTATAAATCCATTTAAGACTTCTTTTACTGCTGAGATGTTACCTTGTTTGAGTTTCTTTTGTCCATCATCTAACTTCGCATTAAAACTCTGTTCTACATTCTTATTCTTGATCCAGCCAAGAGAAACTGCTTGATTTTTCAAGTCAATAATATAGTTTAGAAAATTCAATGGATTAAAGTCCTTAGGCGGAGCCGTAGGGCCAATGGTTTTGGTTTTAAAGGTGAGGCTTTTATAGAACTTATCAAGGACTTCCCATGTATTTTCTATGTATTCTTTTTCCGAAATACCACTCTTAAGTATTTCTTCTTCTGTCGCAATATAATCAGGTTGCGCATAAGCCTCTCGAATTCCGGGCAACCCATGAGTTATAATCACAAATCTATTTAACGATTGTCCTGGTATAATAAGATTTTTTTCGCTGCCTCCCCACATAACAGTGCCCTTAACTGTAATATCTCCAGACCACCTTGAAGGTACTCGCACTCCTACAGGTATCACCTTTTTCTTCAGCAAGAAATCTTTTCCCTCAACTTCAGCCGCAAAGCTTCTGGTCATCATAACACCCTGATAATCTATCCCTTTCTGGATAATAAAATCTTTGTCGCTTAATTCCGCACTTTGCAAAGGTTTGGAAATATCAATCTGAAAATCACTAATTAGCCCGTTATTCATAGGCGAATTAAAAACCGAATATCTATACGAATAGATACCAGTTATGCTGTCAAATTCTACAGCAGATGAAATCTTGACATCTTTCAGATATGGAGGTTCGGCAAAAAGTGCAGAAGCACAAACAGTCACCAATATCACCATAATGAAAACGAATTTTTTATGATTCATTCTAATCCCTCCTAGTTTGGAAATTCACAATGTATTGGAGGTTCATCAACAAGGTGCCCTCCATATTTCTCACAAAGGTTTTTTATGCGTGTTTTATCTACCTTTATCCACCCTTCAGGACATATTCCTTGTGGATTCGGATTCTCTGAAACTGCACTCTTTGCACATCTATCAATATCTACACTTGTTCCTTTTCTGTGAGATTTGTGGGGTGGAGACCAAAAAGAACCAATAGGTGGTCCAATGTCAAACAACCCTCCCCACACAAGACTTAACTTTTCCCTTAACCTCTGTTACAATCTTTTCCTTTCCAGAAACCTCTGAACTTATGTATTTTGCTGATTTGCCTGTTTCTCCTTCAGAAAAGGAAATACTACTTGGAGTTACTGTGCCCCTTGGCCTACTACCATCATGGCTATGCCCTCCAGAGTAGTCTACAGGTTGTACCTTAAGGTTTACAACACATCCCACTGGCGGAGCTTGCTTAATAGATGATATAACTATGTTAGCCTTACTTTTTTCAGAATTACTACTTG
>JACQXB010000002.1 GCA_016208965.1 Nitrospirota bacterium | reverse complement strand
CAACTGTATTTTCTCCAAAAGCGTTACACTTAAAATCTGTAGAATTGTATATAGACTGTGGTTCAAATTTAACCGCTTCTTAACGATAGCAACGAGAACATAAACAGAGATTGCAATCCAGACTTGAGTCTTTACCGCGTTTTCTGTTGTACCATAAAACGCCTTGATACGCAAATGCTGTTTTATCCATTTAAAGAACAGTTCCACTTGCCAGCGACAACGGTACAGCTTTGCAATTGTCAGTGCTGGCAACGTGAAGTTGTTTGTTAAAAATACCAATGTCTTATTATTCTCTGCATCATGATAACGAATGCGGCGAAGTTTATCAGGATAATCTTTATTTGAATAAAAACCTGTGAGCATAATAATTTGGTCACACTGAACACCAGTGTTCTTATCAACCCTGTTTGAATAAAGACGTTTGAACTTGAAATTGCTCTTTGCTCGGGTCACAAAAAATGCCGATGACTGCTGGATTCTATGAAGACGATGGAAATCAAGATATCCTCTATCCATAATATAAATTGCGCCTGCCTCTATAATTAAGTCATCCAAAACCGTAACCTCATGAACTTTTCCATGAGTGATATTTACAAAAGTAGGAATGCTTCCGCGTAAATCTATGAGCGTATGCAACTTGATAGCTCCTTTGCGATTGCGAAATTTTGCCCATGGAAACAAAGACAGACATAAATCAATGGTCGTGGCATCCAGCGCATATGCTGTTTGTTGCAACTCAACGCCGAAATCTTCGTTGATATAAAGTTTTCTTGCAATGCCGATAAGCACCTGCGCAAAGTCTGCGTATATGCGCCAATCACGGACTTGATTTGCATTTGCCAATGTATTACGGGATATTTTGCTGTGGATGCCCATATGATACAGTTTTTTATGTGTTGCCCGAAGACATGCTTCAATATCTCGTAAACTTTCCCTGTAAGTGAGTTGAGCAAACGCCATACAGAGAAACTGTTCCCAGCAAGTAAAACTCCTGATCTTATGCGGGATAAACTCCATTAGTTGAGCAAAAATACTTTTGCCTGAATTCATAATAAGCCATCTCCTTCCATTTTGGTACGGAAGTATGGCTTTTTGAAAAACTCAATTTCAAATCGGTAAAAATCATTTTTGCTTTAAACGCTAATTTTTTCAATGTGTTATAATCTTTCATAATCTAAACGTTGGGACAGTAGTGGACTGCTATAAGACTTAATCCTGAATGGGAAATGCCGCATTTTAAACTCGGACAAATCTACTATTTTGCAAAAAAAGATATAAAAGAAGCTCGTGAGGAATTTAAAAAAGTCCTGCAAATAAACCCCAGGCATAGTGAAGCTCAAAAATTTCTAAATTTAATCGTTCAGGGAAATCAATCCATAAATCCTTGATTTTCAGCAGTCTTTCAAACGGCATAGAATAATAGTATATAATAACAATGCGAAACTTAGAAGGAGCATTAATAATTGACCAGACTCACCAAAAAAGACGCCTTAACATTTCTCAAATCCGCGGACCTGCTCGGTCTCGGCATGATGGCTGAAAGGATGAGAAAAAAACTCCACCCGGACGGTATTGTCACGTTCATCATTGACCGCAATATCAATTACACAAACGTCTGCATAAACAAATGCAAATTCTGCGCATTTTACAGAAATGAAGAGGACCCTGAGGCGTATGTGTTAAGCAAAAGAGAGCTTTGAAAAAAAATAAAAGAGACTATTGCCTTGGGCGGCACGCAGATACTGATTCAGGGCGGGCTTCATCCT
>JACQXB010000001.1 GCA_016208965.1 Nitrospirota bacterium | reverse complement strand
TAATGCCATGAAACCCTCAGCACTGTTCTGGAAAGAGAGCATTACAGGCGGTTTGTTTGAATATTTGGCAATCTCCTGAGGCGCTGCAATGAAGGCATTTGAGCCCTGGTCAACACCTATCTTCTTCCCTGCAAGGTCTTTCACTGATTTAAATCTCCCCTTCTTTGCATAAAATATCTTACCTGTCCAGAAATAAGGCGGCTCTGCATAGTCAATCTGTTCCTCCCTGCTTCTGGTCTGACTGATGTTTGCCATGGAGAGGTCAATTGCCCGGTTAGCCAGAAAGGCAATCCTTGTTTTATTATCAACCAACACCCACTCAATCTTCACGCTGAGTCTTTTAGCAATCTCATCTCCAAGGTCAATGTCAAAACCAACCCAGTTGCCTTTTTCATCAATATAATTCATAGGTGGGGTCTTGTTTCCTGTGCCTATGCGCACAACCCCGTTTTTCTTAACGTCTTCAAGTATACTGGCAGATGCTATTGTGGGAACAATAACAAGAGACAACGTCAATAACATTAGCAGTATCGCTACAACACTAATCTTTTTCACTGTACTTTAAGCCTCCCTTCTAAGATTTTTAGTCTCATACAAGACTATTTTAAAAGCCATATTATTCATAAATGAACCATCCCGCGGCAGAGCAGGCTGTCCGACAATGCTGATTTGATATGCAAAATTTATGCTATCCGGAACCAATTGAAAAATAAATAAACTGCTATTGGGTTTGATAATAAGGATTGGTCAAAAGTTGAGCATATGCTCAGCTTTTGACCTTATTCATTTTCTCCCGGAGGGTATTTCTTGATATCCCAAGAAGCCTTGCTGCCAGTGCCTGATTGTTTTTTGTTAACTCAAGCGTTTTCTTAATTAGCAAATGCTCAAATGAGGACAATGCCTTTTTGTATATGTCAGAATCTCCGCTCTTTAGAAATGCGTCAGCAATACTATAAAACATATCTTCAATATCAATTGCCTTGCCAGAAACACTTACTGCTGAAAGCCATTCGCAACCATCAACAGATATGAAATCCTTCTGGCATAATACCATGGCACGTTGAATAGTATTTTGGAGTTCTCTTATATTTCCGGGCCAGTTATATTTTTCAAAGGCATTAAGCAACTCAGGGGAAATGCCTTTTATATCCTTACCAAGTTCTCTGTTAAATTTCTGTATAAAATACCGCACTAAATCTTTGATGTCTTCTTTTCTCTCCCTTAAAGGAGGTATATGTATTGTTACAACATTTAGCCTCCAGTAAAGGTCTTCCCTGAGATCCCCCTTTTTTACCATGTTATCAAGGTTTTTATTTGTAGCTGCTATTATTCTTACATCCGTATTTATAAATTCATTCCCACCGAGTCTCTGGAAACTACCATCCTCAAGCACCCTTAACAACTTTGCCTGAAGAGTTAATGGCATGTCTCCAATCTCATCTAAAAACATTGTCCCGTTATTACACTGTTCAAATTTGCCAATCTTTCTGCTTTCTGCACCTGTGAAGGATCCTTTTTCGTGCCCGAATAGCTCGCTTTCAAGAAGAGTTTCAGGGATAGACGCGCAGTTAACGGGAAGGAATGGTTTGTCAACTCTTCTGCTATGATGATAAATTGCCCTCGCTATTAGTTCTTTGCCTGTGCCTGTCTCTCCCCTTAGCAGCACTGTCACATCAGTTACTGAAACCTGGCCTATTTTTTTGTATATTTCAAGCATCCGCAGGCTTTTCCCAACAATCCTCTCGCCTATAATTCCCCCCAGCCCCCCTTTAACAAAGGGTGGTAAGGGGGGATTTTCAAAGGTTACAGGCATGGACATCTTTCCTGCCATGATAGCCTTCTCAACAAGTGATATCATCTGATTGTTATGAAATGGCTTGCTGATATAGTCATAGGCTCCGTATTTTGTTGCTGTTATAGCCCTGTCTGATGTACTGTAAGCAGTCATCATTATTACAGGCAAATTAGGATGCATTGCCTTTAATCTAAGGAGTGTCTCAAGCCCGTCAATACCCGGCATCATAACATCCATAATAACAATCGCCGGCATCTCATTCTCTAATTTCTTAAGAGCCTCCTCGCCGCTTAAGGCTGTAATAACATCATAGCCTTGTTTGCTCAGAACTTTTTTAAAAGAATGACATACACCTTTTTCATCATCTACTACGAGGATTTTTTCCATTGTCTATACCCTTATCGGCAATCTTACAATAAATACAGTTCCTACCCCTTCATGGCTTTCAAAGGATAGTTTACCACCATGAGCGCTTACTATATTATAGGCTATTGAAAGCCCAAGCCCTGTGCCGCCCTTTTTTGTAGTAAAGAAGGGATTGAATATCTTTGGTTTAATATTATAAGGAATGCCCTTTCCTTTATCAGCTACATTAATTTCCACAAAATTGCCATTTATTTTTCCAGACAGCATGATTTCCCCGCCATTTGGCATTGCCTGTATGGCATTGAGGATTAGATTCAGAAATACCTGATCAAGAAGCGCCCTGTCTCCCCTTATCACAGGAAACTTCTCGGGAATGTTTTTTAATACTGTTATACCATGAGTCCGAATGTCAAATGTAGAAAAAGACAGCACCCGTTGTATGAGCGAGCTCAAGTCAACATCTGTAATATTAAAATCTTTCTGCTCTATGAAACTGAGGAATTTTGCAAGGACACCCTCTATATTTTCTACCTCATTATAAATAACCTCTGCATCCTCCTTTGTCATATCAGGATCCACTCTGAAAGACTGTAAAAGCATCTTTAACGTAGTCACCGGGTTTTTAAGCTCATGGGCAAGCCCTGCTGATATCTGTCCGACAGATGAGAGTTTTTCAGCCTGAAGCATGTGTGTATATGTGTAAGCCTCTTCCATCTTCTCCCGTGTAGACTTTAGTCTTACAGAGAGGGCATTAAAGCTCTGAGCAAGTTCGCCTATTTCATCTTTTGATTTAACCTCTATCAACTCTCCATATTCACCCCTGCCAAGCGTCTTTGTAAACCCTACAAACCTTCTAAGAGGCTCTGTAATCAAGCGGCTTAGAAAAATTGCAGCGATTATGTTTATAAATATCGCGAAGGATATAAGAATGAATGAAATATATTTGAGTCTGCTTAATGTATTTTTTAAACTTTCCTCTCTTATGCCAAGATGTAGCTCGGAGGCTGTGCCACCCATGACCATTATTCCAACATCCCGTATATGACCCTTTTCCGTATCAAGAAGTTGAACACTTTTTTCCTTGTTGTTGAGAGGATTCCATGAGAGGATATCAGGTGGAAATCCCATGCTAAAGGTATGTGCAAATACCTCTCCATTTTCATCTGTAACAAAGATGTATTCCACATCTTTCTCTCTCTCCAAAACCTCATTTAGAGCCTCTACTGTCTGGAAATAGTCTCCAAGAAGGATGAGGTTGGCAATCCTTCCTGAAAGACTGCCTGCAATGGAGTCCGCTTTTTTTTCAATCTCAGCCCTTAAGGCACTAATAACAATCCCCCTTATGAAGATAGCAACGAGTAGCCCTGTAGTGATAACAATAACCGTTGTAAGGATAACTGTCTTGGTTCTTAATTTCATCTTTGCATTAGTCCGTATTTCTTTGCCAGGATTTTTATCTCTTCAAAATCAGATTCTCTAACCATCATAAAACCATTAGGCATTTCAGTCCTGTCCCAGTCAATGAGTATCCCTTTATGTTTCCCCCTTGGCTCCATTACAAGCAATGCAGACCTCACTGCCCCAATTGTCTTACTGTCCAGAGAGGGATTATACGCAATAACACTGCTTGGATATGTCCTTGAGAACTTTAAAATTTTTATCTTTCCTTCTTTTGCCAGGAATTCCGCAAGGTTGTCCTGAACACCGCCAGCATCGCACTCTCCGTTAAGTACTGCCCTCACTGTATTGATATGTGAGCCTGTATATACATAGAAACTCAGGTCTTTAAGTAAAATCCCTGAGTCTTCAAGCATCTTTCTGGGTATTAAATGCCCCTGTGTGGACATTTTTGAACCAAATGCAAATGACCTTCCCTTAAGATCCTTTACATCCTGAATATCACCGCTGAGTCTTGTAAATATAACCGCACGGTAGGTGGATTTACCTTCATCATTCAATCCGCTTGCAAGGTATTTAATACCGTATTTTTCTTTACCTAAAATATAACTAAGAGTACCGACTGCGGCAAAACTTGTAATCCCCTTCCCGAGATTCTCAACTGTATCTTCATATCTTTCTGTAAATTTTATACGAAAGCGCCTGCCTGTGGTTTCCTCAAGATATTTAAGAAAAGGGGTATAAATCCTCACATCTTCTTTAGGACCAAGCCTGAGGTCAAATCCAAATCCTAATGCACCTTTTTCGGTATCTTTTATCACCTCCCTAACACTCTCAGATGTTCTTTTATTAAGGCTTACCTTTTTTGGTATTTCCTCCTGTGCACATCCCCCAGAAATTAAAAGGAAGAAAGAAAGTAAAACTAAGAGAAACCAGAATGGTGGTTTTGCATTAATAACCGATAGCATAAATTATCTTTAACCTAAATTGAGCGATTTTTTAACCACAGAGGAAAAAGGTTTTTTATGCCCTTTTTTCTTTATCTCATCAGCAATAAATCTATACAAATCAGAGTCATGGTCTTGAAGGCTAAAGGCAATAGGCTAATTACTTAATAGGCATTTTCCCTACACCCAAACTATCTTCACCAAATGTTCAACTTTTTTAAATTCAGGGTCGCCGGTTACTATAGCAGCCTTATGCTCTAAGGCTGATGCGAGGACAAAACAGTCAGCATAAGAAATGCTGTATTGAGCTTTATATTCTGCTGCCTGGAATATTAAGCTGTTTGGAACTGGCAGTATAGTAAAATTTAATCTTTTTATATTTGCAAGCACTTCCAATTTTTTCTGGTCTCCAAATTCCCTCTTTGTTGAATAGATAATTTCTCCGAGATTAATTGCATTTATATATTTTGTGCTTCCTGTTTTCTTTATGTCTTCAAGGATATGAATAACCTTCTCATATCCCTTTTCTTTTTGAAAGAACATTAGCAGGGCATGACTATCAAAGATAAATGGTCCTTTGGGCATTACCGGAATTCAGCCTTTCGTTCTTTTAAAAGTTTCTCTGAGAGAGAAGGTTTAGAGGGTAGAATCCCACACGCTGCATTGACCGGGTCTTCCACAGGTGGAATAAGGTGGATAATACCTCCGTACTCCATAATCTGGATTTTTGTGCCGGGTTTTATGTGATACCTCTTTCTTATCTCAGCAGGAATGACAATCTGACCTTTTGACAGGGTCTTAACAATAGCCATAATTTCTAACCTCCACAAATAAAGTTATACAATTTATCTAAACTGTATAACTTTTTAAAAAAATTGTCAAGTTTTCGGGAGGTTCGCTTTTATTCTCATAAGCTTTCTAATATAGGTGTAACTTATGTTAAAATCATAATTAGTCATAAGCCTAAAACCTCAGCTAAGGAATTTTCTTGATGAATTAAAAGACAGATTCGGACACCCTCCGGAAGAAACATTGAAGCTAATTGATGTGATGGAACTTAAACTTATTGCCAGAAAACTTTCAATAATCAAGATACAAAATATTGGCGGAAGGATAAGAATTATTTTTGCCTGCGAGACACGGATACCAACTCAAAAAATATTTAGACTTTATAAAAACAGGAAGGAATACATTAAGTTTCTGCCGGAAGGAGGAATTGAATTAGATTTAAGGAGTAAACCGTGGCAGGAGATTTTTAGTGAATTAAATGGTGTTATGACAGAACTTATAACAGAAAATGGAAACTCATGATTCAGGTTGTAAAAATATCTGTTATATGTTATAAAAGTAGCCATTAACATTAAGGAGGAGGACTATGAAAAAGTTTTTTGTATTAATAGTATGTATGACAATCTTTGTTTTTGGATGTGCTAAAAAAGAGGATTCATCAAGTTCAGTTATTGCAACGATTGATGGAACAAAAATAACAAAGAAAGGATTTCTTGATGAATTCAACCGTCTGCCTGAATGGGCAAGGGATAGGTTTCAGGGCAAGGAAGGGAAAGCAGAGTTTCTTAATGAATTGATAAAAAAAGAACTCCTCTATAAGGAAGCAGAGAAGATGGGGCTGCACAGAGACAAAGAACTTAAGGAAAGGATTGAGGAGTTTAGAAAGATGTGGCTTATAACAAACCTGCTTAAGAAAGAGGTTGAGGAAAAGGCAAAGGCAATAGATGATAAGGAAATTAAGGGATTCTATGATAAAAACCCAAATGAATTTGTTGCAGGTGCTGAGGTAAAGGCAAGTCATATCCTTGTAGCCACAGAGGCTGAGGCAAAGGATATCCTTGAAAAACTTAAAAAGGGTGGAGATTTTTCCAAGCTTGCAAAGGCATTCTCTAAAGATAAGGGCTCTGCAGTAAAGGGTGGCGACTTAGGGTTCTTCAAGCGAGGGGCAATGGTTCCAGAGTTTGAACAGGTAGCTTTCAGACTTAAGATAGGAGAGATAAGCGATCCAGTTGGAAGTAGTTTTGGGTATCATATTATAAAGGTCACAGAGAGAAAAGAAGGCAAAAAGCTTGAGTTTGAACAAGTAAAGGATGCTATAAAAGGGCGTCTAATGGGGGAAAAGCAAAAGAATATTTTTGATTCATTAATTGAGAATTCAAAGAAGAAGAGTAAAATAAAGATTGACGAGAAATCCCTTGAGGCACTCTCATTATGAGAAAAGGCTAAATAATCTTTATCACTTATATTAAGGTCACGGGTGTTTTACTGCCTCTACTTTTACTGTGCAGAGTGCAGACAAGCCATTTGAAGGCGGATAGAGAAGGTTGTTTATCCTTGCATGAGGAAAATGTGTAGATACAAACACATTACCCTCATGCACTTCATCTGATATTCTTGCTTTTAAATATACTGTGCCATGCCTTGAACTTACCTTAACATGACTATTGTCTAAGATACCTTGTCTCTTAGCGTCCTCCTCATTTATTTCAAGTAGTGCTTCTGAGACAACCAGATCAAGTGCTTTAGACCTGGTTGACATGCTTCCTGAGTGTTGAAGAACATCCCTGATAACCATGGTCAGTGGATATTCCTTATCTGGTTCTTCAGCAGATGTGTAGTTAACAGGGTTAAAACATGGCTGATAGCTGATAGCTGATAGCTGATAGCTAAATGATGAATTTATCTCTTTTTGGATATTCTCAAGATTTCTCACACCGATGTCTTTGCCCATCCTCAAAGCAAGGTTTCTGATAATCTGCCAGTCGGGCATTGACTGCCCTGTTGGAGCAACTACTTTGCAAACCTTCTGTGTAATCCCCTCGGCATTGGTAAATGTGCCATCCTTTTCTGCCCAACTGGATGCTGGCAAGACTACATGTGCAAGTTTTGCTGTTTCTGTGAGAGCTATATCCTGCACAACCAAGAAGTCTAACGCCCTCAGCCTGTTGATTATCTTTGTGCTATCAGGGAAGGTGATAACAGGGTCATCTCCCATGATATATAAGGCATGGATTGCTGAGTCTTCGTTATAAAGCATCTCTAAGGTGTCTTTTCCTTCTGGCTGATAGCTGATAGCTGATAGCTGATGGCTGATAGGTCTTACACCCATTTGATAAGCCCCCTGAGTATTACAATATTCTGCCGGTATCTGAAGGGTATCAGGGCTATCATTTAAGAGATTAACCAGATTTGTTGCAGCTAAAATGGTGTCAAGCCCCTTTGTATTCTCGGAGACACTTATTGAAAGAGAAAGCATCCTGCTTTTAGCCCTAACATATGCCTCTGCAGCAGTTATAAGTTCTTCCTCATTTAAACCTGTGATTCTGCAAACTGCCTGAGGTGTGTAATCTTTTAATACAGCCTCAAGGTTCCTGAAGTATCGGGATGAAACCATCTGCCTGTCAAAAAGACCTTTGTCTATTATAATCTTCATTATACCGTTCAGGAGCGCTGCACCTGTGCCCGGTTTTATCCTGAGCCATTGAGAGCCATGTCTTGTCAACTTTGTCTCTCTGCTGTCTGCAACAATAAGGTGTGAGCCTTCTTTTTTTGCACGGAGGATATTGAGGGCAAAGACAGGGTGTGTTATGCTTAAATCGGATTCGAGGATAAATATGACTTCTTTACCAAATGGAGATTTCAGCTTTATTTTATGTCTGTTTTCTCCGAATGCCATCTCCCATGCCTTCTCTACTAAGGCATACCCAAATACAGCGGAGGAATCAATGTTATCAGAGCCGATGACGTCTCTCATAAATTTTTGCAGCATGTAATTATCTTCATTTGTGCATCTATGAGAGCCAATGGCACTTATGGATGATGAACCATGTGCTGTCATTATATATCTCAGGTTGTCGCTTATATAAACCAGTGCCTCATCCCATGAAGCAGGCACAAGTTCGCCATTTTTTCTTATGAGGGGTGTCTTAAGCCGATTTTCACTATATATATAATCAAAGCCGAATCTACCTCTGCCGCAGAGATTCCCTTCACTTATCCCGTTATCTTCTTTACCCCTTGACCTCAGTATCTCGCCTTCTCTTATCCCTAAAGTAAGGGTGCAGCCACAGCCGCAGAAGGGACATATTGTATCCTTTTCTTCGAGAAACCATGCACGCGCCTTAAATTTAGAGGGTTTGCCTAAAAGCGCTCCTGTAGGGCAGATGTCTATACACTGACCGCAGTAATCACACTCAAGTATCTCTCCAAATGCAGGCTGAACCACTGTTGGGAATCCCCTGCCTATCAATCCTAACGCCCCTCTGCCTTGATGTTCATCGCAGATTCTTACACATTTACCACACAGGATGCATCTGTTTGAACTTAGTTCTACTAATGGGCCTCTCACATCGGGTGGTGACTCTTTCCTATGTCTTATGAATCTTGTCTCGGTCTTTCCATATTCATATGTCAAATCCTGAAGGTTACACTCTCCTGCCTTATCACATACAGGGCAATCTAACGGATGGTGAACTAACATGAGTTCAAGCACAGTCTGGCGAATCTTCCGTAGCTTTGGAGTGTCTGTTTTCACCACCATCCCGTTTTCAGCAAGGCTTGAACATGAAGCAAAAAGCCTGGTCTGTCCTTCTACCTCAACCACACATAACCTGCAAGCGCCGTAAGGACTGAGTCGTTTGTCATAGCAGAGATTTGGAATTTTTATACCATTCTTAAGTGCTGCCTGAAGGATTGTAGTGCCTTTTTCTACAGTGATTTTTTTGTCATTTATAGTAAGTTCTATCATGTAATCCCCAGCGAAAAATTCAAAAATTAAATATCATCCCGAATAGTCGGGACAAAATTATGGAAAATTTTTTAAAATAAATTCCTCAATTTTACATTTTTATTTTTGATTTTTACATTTATGTTTTAGTCTCAACTAACATATGTTTGGGCTCATGTGCCCCTGCAGGTAGTATCTTTATAGAATTAAACTTACAGGTTTCATAGCATGTCCTACAGTACACACAGACCTCTTGAATAATTTTATGTGGTTTTTTCTTTTCACCAATAATAGCTTTTGACGGGCATGCCCTCAGACATGCGCCGCACCCTTTACAGAGTTCCTCGTCTATAAAGAATGTACAGAGGTCACGGCATACACCTGCTTTGCACCACTTCTGACTTATATGAGATTCATACTCATCCATGAAGTATCTTATTGTTGTAAGAATCGGATTAGGGGCGGTCTGCCCGAGTCCGCATAGGGAGGAGGTAATAATATCGCGGCTTAGGTCCTGTAATGTTTCAATATCATCTTCTTTCCCGCGACCTTCGGTAATATCAGCGAGCATATCAAGCAGTATCCTTGTCCCCACCCTGCAAGGAACACACTTTCCGCACGATTCATCCGCAGTAAATTCAAGGAAAAACTTTGCAATGCTTACCATACAGTTATTGTCATCCATCACAACCATACCGCCTGAGCCCATTATGGCGCCTGTCTTGACAATATCCTCATAAGTAACTGGAAGGTCAAGAAGGCTTTCAGGGATACAACCGCCTGATGGTCCGCCCATCTGGACAGCCTTAAATTTTCTGCCCTTCTTTATTCCTCCGCCTATATCGTATATTATTGTCCTCAGTGGAGTGCCCATTGGCACCTCAATAAGTCCTATATTATTTACTGCACCCGTGAGTGCAAATACCTTTGTCCCAGAGCTCTTTTCAGTTCCAAGACTCCTGTACCACCCTGAACCATTTAAGATTATCAGCGGTATCTGCGCCAGTGTTTCCACATTATTCAGGACGGATGGTTTATCCCAAAGCCCTTTGTGAGCAGGGAAAGGAGGTCTCGGCCTTGGCATACCTCGTTTTCCCTCTATAGAACGCATAAGGGCAGTTTCCTCACCACACACAAATGCACCTGCCCCTTGATATATCTCAAGGTCAAAATCAAAACCACTGTCAAGGATGTTTTTACCAAGAAGCCCTGCATCATAACACTGTTCTATTGCCATCTGAAGTCTTTTTACGGCTAAGGGGTACTCAGCTCTCACATAAATATAGCCATTATGTGCCTCTATAGCCTTTGCACCTATAATCATACCCTCAATGACAGCATGCGGGTCTGCCTCCATAACAGACCTGTCCATGAATGCCCCGGGGTCTCCTTCATCACCATTACACAGCATGTATTTCACTTTTGACTGAACCTTAGAGGCAAACTCCCATTTCAAACCTGTGGGGAAGCCTGCACCGCCACGTCCTCTTAAGCCTGAATCTTTTATAACCTTTATTACCTCTTCGGATGTCATTTGAGTGAGTGCCTTTGCAGCTGCCTGATAACCGTCCCTGGCAATATACTCCTCAATCTTTTCAGGGTCGATAAGTCCCTTGTTCCTTAAAACCCTTAAGACCTGATGTTTAAAAAATGGAATATCCTTCATTAACGGAATGGCCAGTTTCTTCTCAGGTTCTTTAAACATCAATTTCTCATAAGGTCTGCCTTTGAGGAAATGTTCTTCAACTAATTTGGGAACCTCTTCTACGGTTAGGGACTGATAGAATATTTCATCTGGAAGAACTGACATAACAGGACCCTGTGCACAATAGCCATTGCAGCCTGTAAGGACTACCGTTATCTCTTCTTTAAGTCCACGCTTTTTTAGCTCTTTCTCAAGTGCAGCCCTGACCTTCGTAGCTCCGCTGGCAACACATCCTGTCCCAGCACAGAGCATCAAATTGGCACGAAATCTCTCCATACTGTCTCCTATAAAAAAGTTAAAAGTTAAAAGTGAAAAGTTTTTAGAAAATATTTTTAACTTTTAACTTTTCACTTTTAACTTCAGTAAGTTGTTTCACTGCCCACTACCAGTGCATATTTTTCAACAGGATTTCCACCTATGATGTGCTCTTTAAATATTTCTCTGATTTTATCAGCCTTGAGGTCACCATACTTAACAGGCGGATGATTGATTATCTCTACAGTAGCCATTGGCTCACGTGCACAAAGCCCTGCACAACCTGAAGTTGCAACTATAACATCTTCTACCTTAGCATTAGCAATCTCATCCATCAAAGCTGTCATAACATCCCTTGCGCCTGCTGCGATTCCACATGTACCCATATGCACTGTAATCTTCGCTCTGTAACCGCCTTCCCTTAAGGTAAAGGTTGCCCTATGTTTTTCCTTAATCTTCTGCAAGTCTTCTATTGTTAGCCTTGGCATGTTATTCCCCCTCTACAGCTTCTATTTCCTCTGCAGGTGTTTCATTTATACCTACAGGTGCGTATTGGTTAATGGCATCTATTGCTTTTTTCCGGGACAGTGCACCATATGTATCATGGTCTATAACCATAACAGGGGCAAGACCGCATGCACCAAGACAGCGAACAGTTTCAAGGGAGAATTTCCTGTCTTTGGTAGTTTCTCCAACCTCTACACCCAATGTTTCTTTAATCTTGTTTATGATTGTTTCAATTCCCTTTACATAACATGCAGTACCAAGACATATCCTTATGGTATGGTCTCCGCGCGGCTTCATTGTGAAAAAGGAATAGAATGAAACAATGCTGTGTATCTCTGCAGGTGATATGTTCAGCCCTTTTGCAATACGCTTTTGTATTACAGGTGGCAGATACCCCACTACCTCCTGTGAGCGCTGTAGCACAGGGATTGAGCTACCGGGTTTCTTTTTGTATTGATTGACAACCCTGTCTAATTCATTAAGCATAGATGGCGGGAATTCTTCTTCTATCTTTTTCTCTAAGGCTTTACCCTTTATCCATTCAAATGCCCTGCGCGTTACATCTGTTAATACTGCAGGGGTGAATGGTTTTGGTACATAATCAATAATGCCTAAATCAAGGGCGTCTTTAATCGTCTCCTGTGATGGATAGCCTGTGATGACCACAATGCCTATTGACGGGCGGGATTTCCTTATCCATCTAATCAGTGTTATGCCGTCCATCTCAGGCATTTTAAGGTCGGTCAGGACAAGGTTATAATTATTCTCTTCTATCTTAAGTATTGCCTCTCTTCCGCTTAAAGCACCTTCAATATCATAGCCTTCAGCTTTCAGGATTCTTTCACAACTGCGGACAACTACAGGCTCATCATCAACTACTAAAATTTTGGTATTATCTGCCATATCTCCTTCCTCTTTTTACTAAAAAAACTGGGAACTACGAACTGAGAAATATATAGTTCTTATTTCTTAGTTTTTTAATCACTACCCAGAGGTATGAACCGTCTGGTTCATACCAGAGGAAACGCCCTTGCAAGCCACAATAACCAGCCCTCTGAAAGTTGGTCCTTTAATAAGGCTACCATAACATCATTTGCCTTTGTATTAACCTCTCTGATCTCTCCATTCATTGGTGACAGAAGGTCATTGCTCTGACCTCCGCTTGCGTAAATCCTTGCAAACGGCTCACCTGCTTTAAGTGTTTCTATATCCTTTATGAAATCAACATATATAAGATTTCCTGTCAAAAGCCAGTATCTAAGGTCACAGCCTATTTCCCATAATCCCTCTTTAATTGGTCTCGCCCATGTTCCCTCTTTGTAGAAGATAACAGGATTTTCTTTATCTCTTAAAGGGACAACATAATCTCTGAATTCATCAATAAATTCCTGTCTGAGTATCCATCCCCTTTTATCAAATGCCTTTTTGGCGACATTGAGCATAAAATCAGGGGTGAAGGGTTTCTCTATGTACTCCGCAGCGCCGAGCCTTATCGATTCTTTTGCGTCTTCAAGTGTGGGATACCCTGTGATTATAACGACATCGGTCTGGGGTTTAATGACCCGTGCCTCTTTTAGCACGACCATACCGCTTATATCAGGAAGCCTTATGTCAGAAATTAACAGGTCAAAATCTTCTTTTGCAAGTTTCTTGAGTGCGTCCTCTCCTCTTTCAACTGATGTGATATTGTAACCCTCTGCCCCTAATATTCTTCTACAACTTAAGTTTACAACTGGATCATCGTCCAGCACTAAGATTTTCCCTTTTTCTTTTACCATCTCTCTTCCCCTTTTTGTTAAGCGTTTCTAAGGTATGGAAGCATTATATTATTTTGACACTATAAAATACTACTTTTTGTATCATTTAGCCATTGACTTATATCATCTTTAATAAATTTTATTACCTCCGGGGCATTTATAGGGATATTGCCAATGTCATTTTTAATATCTGCTGTATCCAGAGAATAAAATCTGTCGTTTCTTCCATGTTCAAAAAGGAAATCAATATCAGGATGGGCAGCAATCAGGACAGTTATGGTCTTTACAATATCGCCAAGGGGTTTCCTGTCTATATGGTTATGCTGAAAATTGGCAGTAATAATAGTGCCTCCATCTTTTTTTGATACTACAGATATACTGCCACTGCTTTCTCTGGCAGCCTGGGCGAGCAATGGAATCCCAAGTCCTACCCGTCGTGTAGTTTTGGTAGTAAAGAAAGGGTCATATGCCATTTTTATTGTATTTTCATCCATACCCTTTCCGTTATCAGCTATTTCTATGAGAAGGAGATTTTCTCGGGTATCTTCAATAATCTTTATCTGAATCTTGGTGGCACCTCCTGCTATTGAGTTTTCTGCGATGTCAAGGATGTGTAGTGAAAGGTCTTCCATTTTCCTCTCTAATTATTACGTAGGGGTAAAGCATGTGTCAACTTTCGCTATACTGGAAGTAATAAAAGGTCTTTTAGGTTATTCCTCGGAAGATTTTTGAGGTGCAGAGTTAGAGGCTTTGCTTGTCAATGACTCGTCTACGACTCGTAGAGTAGAGGGGAAATTAAGAGGACAGGGGAAAGATTGAAGGGGGCAACTGATATTTCAATTAAAGTTTAAAGGTTTACCCCCCTGTATGTAGATTTTTGATGAGGCAATTCAACCCTTATTATGGCATTAATTTTTGTGGTATAATGTGAAAAATATGTGAGGAGGGGGTAAAAATATGGGAACCACTTTAACAGTAAAAAATGATTTAGCTAAAAGGCTTGAAACTTTAGCAAAAACTACCCGCCAGTCAAAATCTTCTTTGGTATCTCAAGCTATTGAGGAATTTTTAACTGTTCAGGAATGGCATATTCATGCAATAAAAGAAGGGATTGTAGCAGCAGACAAGGGAGATTTTGTTAGTCACAAGGAAGCGATTGCTGAACTGAAAAGATGGAGTAAGCGTGCATCTTAAGTGGGCGCGCCCAGCCATTAATGACCTCAAAGATGCTGGAGAGTTTATAGCTTTAGACAGTCCACAAGCTGCAGAACGAATGGCCGAAAGAGTGAAGGAAGCAGTAGAGTATCTGACGGAATTCCCTAATATGGGCAGACCCGGACGAGTGTCAGAGACAAGAGAACTTGTTGTATCAGGAACGCCTTTTATTGTAGTTTATCGTATTAAAGTGCCTGCCGTTGAAATATTAAGAGTCCTGCATCACGCCAGAAAGTGGCCAGCCGTTTAAATTATGATAAAATTTTGAATGGATGAAATTAAAGAAAGTGACACAATTACTATAGATAGTAATTTTTTCATTTTCCTTGGTTATTAGGATTTATTTAGCAATGTTGACAATTACGAATTTAAATGTAAATGGATTTAACATAGAATAGAGCCCTTAAACAAAAAAGTCAAGTCTTCGAATTGCCTCATCAAAAATCTACATGAAACTGAATCGTTGCCTCATTTAAAAATCTATACGAAAAATTAGATAATTGTCTCCTGAAAAAAAATATAAAACAGGAGGCAGAAATGGGGTTAATGATGAAAGAGAAGAAGTCAGTAGTCAAAGAAACTGCATCAAGGTATCAGAAAGCAAAGAAGAAACTAAAAGGAATTATACTTAATGAAATTGTGGCACTGACAGGTTATGTTCGTTGTTATGCGTCTTACATTTTACGGAATCATGGAAGGAAGGCATCT